>NZ_JBALCE010000009.1:0-47942 GCF_036919815.1 Nostoc sp. | reverse complement strand
TCGCTACACGTTATGATAAGCGAGCAATAAACTTTCTTGGTGCAATTTATCTTGCTGCTACTGTTATCTGGCTTAATTGATGACACGCCCTAGAAATTAAGCATCAGATTTTGATTCTTCTGGTTCTGTAGCTGGCGGAGGTATTTCCCGTTCAGGTGTGATAATCGAACCATTCCAGACAGCCTTCTGCCCATCAGCATTGATAATAGTTATTTTTACTTCTCCTTGATCATAATGCTCAGAAAATTCTTTTAGCCAGTTAACTGGAAGCCTTTTAAGGTCTTTGAGAGGGATTTTAAATCTTCTGCAAAACTCCATAGGAGCATCAGGATCAGTTTTTATTGTAACGATGTCGTCTTTTTTATCTCAATCAGTGTTTTTGGAATTTCGTTATTAGTGCTGTCTAAGTACACCATTTGAACTATTACGCCAGCACCTTTTATCTGTGTATTAACTTCCTCCTTTTCCTCTGAGTTTAATATTTTCCCTCCTAGCGAGAAGTTAGCGCCAGCGATGGTAATGTAATCGGGAGGCAAATTGGATTCTTTAGCCGGCCCGTAAAGCACTACTTGATTAATATTAGGACCAGGCTTGCGGATAGCTTTGCCCCCGATGTAACCAGTGGCACTAATTCCTATTAGTGCTAACAGTTCAGAGGGGATAGTTGGGAAAGAAGATGCAGTTGGATAAGTGACCAAGAGGATAACGATAAAAGCAACGCCAATAATTAAGTTCCAAACTATTTGCTGTACGCGCTCTAGGGCTACTACGCCACCATGCATAACCAAATCTGACCACCCAGGATTAACTTCCCCAGAACCCTTATTACCACGAATTTCAGAGGTTGCTTGCGCCGTTACCAGTGTTGCTAAACTAATTAGGAAGGTATAGCCAAATCCTGATAGCGGAATGAACTCCCATGTGCGTCGAAACAATCCGCGTCCAATCAAAAGAAATAGATAGCCAAAAACGATGATAGTCAACCACCAGATAAACTGGGCACGCGCCAGACTATAAGTGTTAGTTTGGACATCCACGATGAACCATTCTAATAAGTTTAGTTTTTTGGTGTTGTTTTCTGAAAAAGATTTTGGCAAGTTGGGTTTTTTTGCCTCTCTCGTTAGGGAATAGGCGTCTCTTGTCAGCCAATAGATTATTACCAAAAGTATGAATACACAAAATGCTGTAATTAGAAACACGATCAGCGTTGTCGTCCTGCTCACAGGGCGCTCTACCATTACCTCAAGTTTGTCGTCAGCCTCTTGAAGGTCAATATTAGTTGCATTACCTCCCACCTCAACAATCACAGGATTTTTTCCGGTGTTCAATTTCGCTAGTTGCTCGTTATTGAAGCTGGCATAAATCGCTTTCCGATTTTCTGCAACTTTTGCAGTAGCGGTGGCAATATTAGAGAACTTACCAATTTTTATCTCAATTTTATTTTGAGGCGAATTGTCTTGCTTGGGAAAGTTTTCTCCTGTCACCACTACATTGATATGTTCGTTGCTATACCTCCTCTCATCTTCTGGTATAATCGATTGAGGGATACTGACGTAAAAATCTCTAGGACTGATGCTTTTTATAGACGTAAATTCGGTTATGATTGCCGCTTGAGTTTTAGTTGGCTGAATGGATGTTGTCGGGCTTGTCTGACCAGAATTGCTATTGTTTGGCTGGCTGACACTATTAGTTTCCTGTGCTTTACCCAACCCTGCTGAAGTTAACAGCAACAGGAACGTTAGAGTCACAGATAGCAGAAGGTAATAATACCTCTTGCTGATTCGTTTCCAAGATATATTATGTAAGCGCATAAAACAGTGTGAGTATTTCTAATTCATGTAGCAACATCAATTGTGTTTGATTACACGCAATACCAAAATAACTGTCGTTATCTGAGATATAAATCAATACGCTTGGGTTAAGGATAATCGTAGGTTGGGTTGAACGAAGTGAAACCCAACAAACCCTCGAAAGGGATCTTGCTACGTTCCTCAACCCAAACTACACAGTTTAAGGTTTTCAACGCTAACCCAAGCGTATTGCGATATAAATAGGACTTACGCAAAATAATGAAAAAACGTACACGCAAAGCGGTGAAGCAGCGCCGTCTTCTCCCAAAGGGAGAGGCTAGCGCCTTCGCGTAGGTTTACTCCATGAGCGACTGCTGTTAGCGCCACGGAGAGCGAGGTACGAGCGTCACCCGGAGGGCTTGGCTACGGCAAAGGACTAAAGTTTTACAGAGTTATTGCGTAAGTCCTAATCAATACTGAGGGATTTTAGATAATAGGTTTTCAACTTATACCATTCATTTACTATTAAACTGCTTTTTAGTGAGATAATCTAGTTATTTGTAATGTTTTTTATTACTCAGTGATATCTCTAAATTTGATAAATTATCAGGATTATGAGCCAGATAAAACCACCTTTACTCTATTAGCGATCGCTGCCGTTAGTTCAAACACGCCCTATCAAGTAACATTTAAGTAAAGGTGATTTCTCTTCATCCCAAACAATAGTAAAATCATCAATAGATATCTCTGGGCTAGCTTGAAATTGGATTTGCAAGTTGCAACAGTTATTCTGTTGTAACTCCTGTGAAAAGTCAGACTGTTGGTTCCTGGTATTTGACTCCTCGTTTTTTGTGGCGGTACTCAGTAACAATTGGATAAACTATGCTGCGTAACCGATTGATCGCACCGACAGGACGATGGAATGCTAGACCATTCCAAACAGAAAAGCGGAGATTTTCCCTAAAGATTTATTAAAAATTGTCATATGATTAAAACTATGATTGTATGAGGTGCGCCTGCAATCGGTGTGGCTGCGGGATATAGAATGTATCTTGATGGCGCTATCTCTACTGATTTTAGAAAAACTGACGATACTTGCTGAGGCAATACGCTTGGGTTAACGATAATAGTAGGTTGGGTTGAAGGAACGCGAACAGCGTCCCGTAGGGAAGTGAAACCCAACCAATGGCCGAAAATGTTGGGTTACGTTCCTCAACCCAACCTACACAGTCTAAGAGGATGTTTGAAAAGTCATGATTGATGTATCAAATGTTATTACCCCACCCTAGCCCTCCCCTTATAAAGGGGAGGGAACCGGATTTTTTTATTGTTTCCCCCCTTTATAAGGGGGGATTAAGGGGGGTAATAATTCGATTAAAAGCACAACAAAACACTTTTCAAACAACCTCTAAGGTTGTCTAACACCAACCGTATTGCTTGCTGAGGGTAAATTTATTATAATCCCTGTGAAACAAGAATCCTACAACGATGAAACTGAGCCAAAATTCTCCAAACCAGGTTTATCCGGTTATTTGGCACAACAACTCGGTGTCATTAATTGATCAAACTCGCTTACCCAACGAATATATATTTGTGGAAATTCACCGCAGCGAAGATATGGCGCGGGCGATTAAAACGATGATTGTGCGAGGTGCGCCTGCAATCGGTGTGGCTGCGGCCTATGGAATGTATCTTGGTGCGAGGGAAATTGAAACAAGCGATCGCCACGAATTTTTGCAACACTTAGATAAAGTAGCCCAGTTGTTGCGTTCTACTCGTCCGACGGCGGTAAATTTATTTTGGGCAATTAGCCGGATGATGACAGCCGCCTACGAAACGCTGGGAACAGTAGAAGAGATTAAGCAAACCCTTTTACAAACAGCCCAAGCAATCAATGCTGAAGATTTGCAAACCTGTCGCGCGATCGGTGACAATGGTTTGGCAGTGTTGCCCACTACCCCAGAAAAGCTGACGATTCTTACTCACTGTAATGCTGGGGCGCTAGCTACTGCTGGTTATGGTACAGCCTTGGGTGTTGTGCGTTCTGCTTGGAGAGAAGGACGTTTAGAGCGTTTATTTGCCGACGAAACCCGTCCCCGCTTACAAGGCGCAAAACTTACGACTTGGGAATGTGTGCAAGAAGGTATTCCAGTGACATTGATTACTGATAATATGGCAGCCCATTGCATGAAACAGGGTTTGATTCATGCTGTCGTTGTGGGTGCTGATCGAATTGCTGCTAATGGCGACACTGCTAATAAGATTGGTACATATAGTGTAGCGATCGCAGCTAGAGCACATAATATACCCTTCTTTGTCGCTGCACCCCTTTCTACCGTTGATTTTGAATTAGCCGATGGCAGCAAAATTCCCATTGAGGAACGTGATCCAACAGAAATCTATCAAGTTGGCGATACAATTCTCACACCTGCGGGTGTAGATTTTTACAACCCAGCTTTTGATGTGACTCCGGCTGAATTGATTACAGCCATCATTACAGAAAATGGAGCATTTGCTCCTGGGGAATTGGTGAAATCACAGCCACAGCAAGTCGCTTAACATCAATTAATAACCCAAATTGCGGGTTATCAAATACAAATATACTATTGAATGCCCAAATCTAAAAATAGCCATTTATATCATGTCCGCCAGATTACCCATAATAAAAGAACCGCACCCCTTAATCCGCTCCCCGCCGGCGGGGTGGGGTTCTTCGGGTTTAATAAGCAATCAAGCGGACATGATATTACACGATGATTGAAACTAAAATCTTGCACCAGTCCTAACAACCGCCCCAAAATGAATTCTGAAGCTAATAGCTAAAGTCTTATAAAGAAGACTGAGCAAAACTTTGAGTTCGTTTGAGTGGGCTAAGGAGTTAATTGAACGTGAGTTCGATGAACCTCTCCCTGTGTTAAACAAAAGTTCAAAACTTCTCCCTCTCCTTACTAAGGAGAGGGACAGGTTTTGCGGAAGCAAAACCAGGGTGAGGTTTCTCAGAGGCTATGAGACTTAACCAAAATGCTGAATAATTGCCTCGGCAAATTCCGAACATTTTAAGGGTTCAACTGGTGGTTCTAGCAACCGGGCTAAATCGTAGGTGACTTGACTATTTGCGATCGCATCGCTTAAACCTTTCTTAACTAAGTCTGCGGCTTCTTGCCAACCCAGAAATTCTAACATCATCACCCCAGACAAAATCAGTGAACCAGGATTAATCCGATCTAAACCGGCGTGTTTGGGTGCGGTGCCGTGGGTAGCTTCAAATATAGCACTAGAATCACCAATATTTGCCCCTGGTCCCATTCCCAATCCCCCAACAATGGCGGCGGCGGCATCAGATAAGTAATCGCCGTTTAAGTTCATCGTCGCCAAAATCGAATACTCATCCGGTCTGGTTTGGATTTGTTGAAAAATACTGTCAGCAATCCGGTCATTTACCAAAACTTTCTCTTTCCATTTGCCATCGCCGTGGGTTGCCCAAATTGTGTTAAGAACAGTTTCAACTTCCTTGACAATTTCCGCTTTCTTCTCTTCGGTGAGAGAATCAAACCCCGGATCAATCTGGCGGGCGTTTTCTTCTAAGGAAATATTCGGATTTTTTTCCTTGTTACTCAAAATCCAAGATTCCCGTTCAGTGACAGTTTCTTGGCGAAATTCGCTAATTGCTAATTCATAACCCCAATCGCGGAAAGCGCCTTCGGTGTACTTCATAATGTTGCCCTTATGCACCAAAGTCACCTGTTGCTTGTGTTTGGGCAATAGCAAAGCGTGTTTGAGCGCACGTCTGACTAGGCGCTGGGAACCAGTTTTGCTGATCGGTTTGATGCCAATACCAGAATCAAGAGGAATTCGTTTTTTCCCATGTTCTGGGGTGGCGGGGATCAGTTCTTCATTGATAATTTTAATTAAGCGATCGCCGATTTCGCTACCTTGTCGCCATTCAATGCCTAAGTAAATATCTTCCGTATTCTCCCGATAAACAATTACATCCAGCTTTTCGGGATTTTTGTGGGGTGAAGGCGTACCTGCATAGTAACGGCAAGGACGCACGCAGGTATACAAGTCAAAAATTTGCCGCAGCGCTACATTTAAAGAACGAATTCCCCCCCCAACGGGAGTAGTCAAAGGCCCTTTAATCGCTATACCATATTCTTCAATTGCCGTGAGAGTATCTTGAGGTAAATACTGATAAGTACCGTATAAATCGCAGGCTTCATCCCCAGCGTAAACCTTGAACCAACTAATTTGACGCTGACCCTTATATGCTTTGGCTACCGCAGCATCTAGCACTTTTTGAGTAGCAGGCCAGATGTCTATACCTGTACCATCACCGCGAATAAAAGGGATAATTGGATTGTCCGGTACGATTGGTTCACCATTTTTGAAGGTGATTTTTGCTCCGGTTGCGGGGGGGGTAATCTTGTCGTACATAGTTCACACACTCCTAATGGATACGCTGCTAGTCAAAAAATCCTTATGTGGCAAGGCTTGCATATTTTACTATGTCTTTTGTTTACCAAGTCATCAGGCGCAGATTTTCCCCTTATTTCCCTTGTACATTATTTGGGGATTAAGTGCGGGATTTCAGTGAAGCGATCGCAATTTTGTACGATCAAAAATAGTAAACTACTTTTCGCTATCAGTGCTTCACCTTGGAGAAGCCCAATAGCTTACCACTCTTTCACTGACCGCTAACACCAGAATTGCATGACAGACCCAATGATTTTATCAAGCCCTGCTAATGACATCGACTCCTTGCGACTACCGTTACTCACTGGGTCTGAAAAAGTCCAACAACAGATAATCCCACAGTTGGCTGAGTTGGGTAATGAAGGATTAGACGTGTTGATGGAATTTTTACTGAAACGACGTGAGAACCCAGCGACTTGGGTTGATGGCAAAGCTTACCAAGTTCTCTATAACTCTGATGCACCTCAAGCTCAAGAATTTTTACGCTCTTGTTTTCCTGAGGGAATTGTACCTCTAAAATCAGAGTGCGGGATTAACTACAATTCTTTGCAACAACTACTGGCGGCTCAAGACTTCCAAGCAGCCGATCGCGTCACCATAGAAAAAATGTGTGAACTATCAGGGACAACGGCTGTACAACGAAAATGGTTGTATTTTAGTGAGGTAGAAAATACCTCGGCTGTTGACTTGCAAACCATTAATCACCTCTGGTTAGTCCACTCCGAAGGTAAGTTTGGCTTTTCAGTGCAGCGAGAAATCTGGTTAAGTTTGGGTAAAAATTGGGAGAATTTCTGGCCGAAAATTGGCTGGAAAGCAGGTAACATCTGGACGCGATACCCTAACGAGTTTACCTGGAATTTGAGTGCGCCTAGAGGTCACTTACCCCTCTCTAATCAACTTCGCGGGGTACGAGTCTTTGCTTCTTTACTCTCTCATCCAGCTTGGTCGAAGAATCCAGAAAAATGATTTTTAGCCTACCTACAAATAGATTATGATCAATCCCACCAACCGAGAATTTTACGTGATCATTGAACGGGATGAAGATGGCTACTATGTCGGAGAAGTCCCTCAGTTACAAGCCTGTTACAGTCAGGGAGAAACAATTGATGAGTTGATGATTAACATGAAAGAAGTAATTGAACTTTGTTTAGAGTATGTCTGAAAAGTCAAAAGTTTCCGGCTGTAGTCTACGCTCATAGTATGACTTAAAGAGCCTAAAGGTCAGAAAGTTTGGCGCTGAACGCAAGAGCTTTGGTAAGACAACAATTCGTTTAGAACCTGATGTTGCAGAGGTTTTTCCTAATGCTGATGCCGTCAATCAGGCTCTAAGATTTCTGATTAGAATTGTGCAGGAAAGGCAAGTTTCTGCACTTAAAAAGCAGCCTCACAGTTCCTCGGATCGGACAAATAAAAGCCCCTAATAGTGAGTTGGAAGTGCCGCAGAACCTAAACCTAAAATATCAAATCAGATAATGGCAAACGTTCGTTTAGAAGACATTAAGCGTCGATTTAATAACGTCACCGCTATTGAAGACATTACCTTTGAAATTCCTGATGGCGAGTTTTGGGTTTTAGTCGGGCCATCGGGTTGTGGTAAATCTACAATTTTGCGAACGATCGCGGGTTTAGAAACTGCCACATCAGGTAAACTCTTTATTGGCGATCGCTTGGTGAATAATATCCCAGCCAGACAACGGGATGTGGCGATGGTGTTCCAAAACTACGCTCTCTATCCTCACATGAGCGTGGCGCAAAACATCGGCTTTGGCTTGCAAATGCGGAAGATTGACCGAAAAATCATTCAAGAACGGGTGATGAATGTGGCGCGATCGCTTTCTCTCGATCACCTGCTGGATCGTAAGCCCAAACAACTTTCTGGGGGACAGCAACAACGGGTAGCATTAGGAAGAGCGATCGCTCGTGAACCACAAGTATTTTTACTTGATGAACCTTTATCTAATTTAGATGCCCAATTGCGCGATGATACAAGGGCAGAATTGAAACAGCTACATCAAGAATTAGGCATTACAACAATTTACGTCACTCACGATCAAGTTGAAGCAATGACTTTGGCTGATAAAATTGTCGTGCTAAATCGAGGCCGGATTCAACAAATCGGCGATCCCCAAACTATTTATGCAAGTCCCATTAATCAGATGGTGGCAAGTTTTTTAGGCAGTCCGCCAATGAATATTTTGCCTGTAATCTATCAAAATAACGGTTTTAATGTGAGTGGACAGTTATTAGCAATTCCAGCAGCTGTGAAAGAAAAATTACAGTTGCGTCAGGGAGACAGTTTTGATTTGGGGATTCGTCCAGAGCATATAAAAATCAACACTGACTCAGAACTGAGTACTCAAAACTCAGGACTGTTATCGGTTGAAGTTAAACTGGTGGAACCTTTGGGGAGGGAAACTTTGATTCGGGCTGGTTTACTTAGTTCGGCGGTGGTATTGAATATTCAGGTAGGTGGAAATGTGCGTTTGCGTCCAGGCGATCGCCTTTCTTTACAACTCGATTTAAATCATTTATTTGTGTTTGATCCCAAAACTGGGGACAGAATATTATAAGCGCTTCGGAGTATAAAATATAATTGTTTTGTGTGCGATCGCTGTGACGGGGTGTAGGGGCAATCGCTGTAATTCGTGGCGAGGGATAGGTTAGCGATCGCATCCAGAATCATCACCACACCGCCGTTAATCCAATTTTTGACCGTAACTCTGACCTTGCCCTTGCCTCGTGCAATGCCTGCGGGGGGCGTAGCCATCGCGGTCATTTGTTAACCCAATAGCGAAAATTTGCTGTATCTCTTGCTGAGTAATAACCTTGGCGCGTCCATGCCGATTTACTTTCACCTTTCACCGCTACACCCCGTTAACTCTTAATTTTCAGGTTACAGCAGTGAAAGTGTTTATATCCATAATCAGGATGAAATAATGATTCAATCACTACAAAAACTATTTACATTTGATGAATATTTAGAGTTTTTAGAAACACAACCGGAAAACATTCGTTATGAATTACACGATGGAGATATTATTCAAATGCCGCCACCATCAGGGAAACACGAGCAAATAGTAGCTTTTTTAACAATGATGTTAGGGTATGAGTGTCTTCGTCTTAAACTTTATTACGGCATACCTAAAACCGCCACAGTGAAGCCAGAAAATAAAATGTCAGGCTACTATCCTGATGTCTTATTAATGAATTTTTCTAATTTGGGTAATGAACCATTATGGGAGAAACAATCTATCCTTAGTAAACCAGATTCAATTCCATTGGTGATTGAAGTGGTGAGTCAGTGCGTTGCGCGGGTTCCCCGCGTTGAAGCAACTGACGAACCCGTAAGGGTCAGTACTAACTGGAGAGATGATTATCATAAAAAGTTTGCCGATTATGAAGAAATGGGTATTCAAGAATATTGGATTGTGGATTATGCTGCTTTGGGTAGCAAGGAATTGATAGGCGACCCCAAACAACCAACAATCACAATTTACTCTTTAAGTGATGAGGGTGAATATCGTAGTAAACAGTTTAGAGGAGACGACCGTATAGAGTCGCCAACATTTCCAGATTTAAATCTAACTGTTGAACAAATTTTTTCAGTGCGTTATTCATAAAAACTCATTTCCCGACATTTTCTTAACAGATGCCTGTATCGTCAACGTCCTCCTGAGATGATAGTTAAGATTTCATGGTATATACGGTTATTGCAAGATCCTTTCACTGGGAAACAAAACCGTAAAGTTCCTGAGTGTTTTTTATTAATAGAAAGTTAAAATAGTAGAATCAACTCCAAAAATTACTATTCCTAATTTGGTGGATGTTTTTATGTCGGACTTAATAATTACCTGATACAGATATGTCAAATACTAATGTGCTAAAAATCCTAAGCCCAGATGAATTAGTCGCTAGTCTTATTGAAGAAATTTTCTCTTCAGGAACCGGAATAGATTTAGAAACACAAAACTATATATCTAATGAAATAGTCTCATCAGAAAATCCATATATTACTTATACAAAGATACGTTCAGATATACTAACAGCAGGAAAGATAGCTCGTGAAAATGCAGCACAATACAGTACTTATTTGGGTTGTTTAAAAATATTTGTATTTATTATTGGCTCAGTTGTAATTTTTCAACCAATATCAAACCTATTTCATTCTAGTCGAAGTACACCAATGACAAACGAGTGTATTCAAAATGATAATTCGACAATTAAAAGCTTATGTAGCAACTAAAATAATGCGATTACAATTAACTTTTCAATTTCACTTGGAATATTCATAAATATTTTTGTAAAAATGGAAATCATGGCTGGTATAAATGCGATTGAATTACTACGAGAACAACAATTAGACTTTATACAAAGGATTAAATATTCTTGTCTATTGGATTGTCAAATACCAGGTAAAAATAGTGAAATAACCTTTATTTCAGAAAAAAGTAAAATAAAGCAAATAAGTAAATTTTCTTATTCAATGTGTAACAAATATCAGTCTAAAGATCGAGAAGAAAAATATTTTAATTATCGTAATAATTTTATAGGCAAGTTGGGAGAAGAAGCTGTCAAAAACCGCTTAACTAATTTTATTACTGGAGTTGACTATACAATCAAAAATGAGGGGGATGGTAAAGTTGATTTTACGTTTGCTTTTGATTCAAGCCCAGGAGGAATTCAAGTTAAAACACGTAAAGTTGATTTTACGTTTGCTTTTGATTCAAGCCCAGGAGGAATTCAGGTTAAAACACGTAAAGGCACTTATGATACTGTTAAGTGGTCAATAACTGAAAAAGAGATTGAAGCAAATACCTTTTTAGTTTGTATGTTTATTGAGAAAAATGTAAAAAATAAAGAAGCAGAAAATAAACAAACAGAAAATAAAGAAGCTGAATATAAAAATACATCAGCAGGATTTAAAATTACATCAGCAGGATTTCTGCCAATGGATTTAATTAAGAAAGAGCATAAAATAGAGTTAATTAAGAACAATGGTAAAATAGAATTTACTATATATGACCTTTTGTATATTAGTGGATTAAATGCTTATCTCAAGAAATTATATGACTTGCAAGTGGAGAAATTATTAGAGATATGATTACTAATACTAATACCAGTAATCAGAAATGCAGCATTAGCAATTACCCATAATCTCAAAAATGGTAGCAGCTTAAAAAACCTGTTCGCGGCGTTGATAATCGCCAAAAAGAATGCTGAGGATGATTTGCGATCGCTGCTAGAGAATAGTGCGAGTAGTTTTAAATAAATGTCAGAGGTTTGAAAGCCTCACAACCGACCTCTAGCAATAATTTAGGGTAGGTTTATTAAATTGGCTATGCTTGGTTATTCTTCAGCAAAGTTAACTTTTGAGGGTATGTCGTCAAACAATTATTTCCCGACATTTCACCAAAAATACGAAACCCCAAACAACTAGGAATTAATAAAATGACAACTAAAAGTGTTGATAAATACGGCGATATTGCTCCTAAATCTAAGGAGGAACTTAAGCCTATTACTAAAGAAAATAGTCAAATACATATAATTGTCACCCTACTCATGAAAGGATCAATGCTTGATGAATTTGAGAATAAGGGAAGGAATATCGGAACCGGACGGGAAGGATCGCGAACGTTCTTCAGTAAATACGTAAGAAAGACTTGGGGATACGGGACTAAGCGTACTGTTGACCAGTCTGATCCTACTAACATAAATAAGTATGTGTTTCATTTACACTTACCCCAAGGCGTTGATCAGCCTATATTTGATTTTAAGCGAGGAAAAAAGTAAGAAAAAAGTTTAAGGTGGCTGGAATGCCTGAGGACCTCGATTAATGACCCAATAACCCGATAATTCCCTAAACACCCCGTAGCGTCTCTTGTGGCGGCGGAGTTTATTTTTGGTGGTTGGGTGCGAACCTATGATTAGTTGTAAAAAGATCGTTTAAGTAAAAATACATAACGTTTAGAATATAAGTACTTAATATTACAAGTCTAAAAAAAGTTTCTTAAACTGCCAGAAATAATTGCCAATTCCCAATTTTTTATACCCATAATCTAAGAAAATAAAAATTGTAATACAGATTTAATGGATTCGCTCCAAAAACTTATATGACTATTAATCGACGCCATTTCTTGTTCTTACTTACAGCAGGTGCGGGTACTTTTGCATTAGATGCTTGTGCATTAGCAGAGAAATCTCCTAACGGAAACACTGCAACTGCCGACACAACAGCAAATACAACAGGGACTATCCAATTACCGCCTTTAGCTTACGCCTACGAAGCACTGGAACCACACATCGATGCTAAAACGATGCGGTTTCACCATGATAAACACCATGCAACTTATGTGAAAAACCTGAATGCAGCCTTAAACAAACACCCAGAACTCAAGCTCCAAACTGTTGAACAACTGTTGCAAAAACTTGACAATGTACCCCAAGATATCCGCAAAGTAGTACGCAATAATGGCGGTGGTCATGTCAACCACTCAATGTTTTGGACAATTATGAAGCCGAAAGGTGGGGGAGAGCCAACAGGAAGTATAGCCGCCGCGATTAATCAAAATTTTGGCTCTTTTGCAGCTTTCAAAAAACAGTTTAACGAAGCTGGTGCTGGTCGTTTTGGTAGTGGTTGGGTTTGGCTAGTGCGTAACAAAGGTGGCAAGTTGGAAGTGACAACTACAGCTAACCAAGATAGTCCCTTAAGTGAAGGTAAATATCCCATCTTGGGTAATGACGTCTGGGAACATGCATATTATCTTAATTACCAGAATCGCCGCGCCGATTATTTAGATGCTTGGTGGAATGTGGTTAATTGGGATGAGATTAATAAGCGGTTTGCAGCCGCAAGTAGATTTGCGTGAAACCAGACAACAATTTAAAGTTATAGTCTAATACACTTGGGTTAAGGCTTAACTCTTTGTGAAATTCAATTTTTTTAACGAACCGCAGAGGCGCGGAGAACACAGAGAGAAGAAAGAGAAGGAAAATTTTTCTTAACTGAACTGTATTGAGTTATGGGCGCTTAAAAAGTGGCAACAGAAACAACATCTGCTGCCATTTTTTTGATGTGAAATTAATAATTAATTCTAATTCTCCACTCCCCACTCCCCCACCTTTTTCCAAGGAAGTTTGACTGTAAATCGACTACCTTTCCCTAACTGACTTTCAGCATGGACAGTCCCACCGTGCAACTCGACAATTTTTTGTACCATCACTAATCCTAAACCGGTGCCTGTTGAACGTTGGGTAGAGGAATTTTCAACCTGCATAAAAGGTTGAAATAATTTGAAAAGGTCATCGGAAAGCATACCAATACCCGTATCTACCACGCTGAAAAAGATATATTTATTTGTGGAATTTGGCTGAACTTCAATCCAGACTTTACCTCCTTCTTTAGTAAACTTGATAGCGTTAGTCAACAGGTTGATAAATACTTGGCGGATGCGGCGTTCATCGACTTGGATGGGTTCGAGTTCTTCCGGTATTTGTATACTCAGGTGGATATTTTTCTGGAACGCCAGATGTTTGACAAAACTTAGGCTGGAGTCACATAATCCCCGAATTGAAGTAGCAGCTAGTTGCAGTTCTATTTTGCTGGATTCAATGTCGGTAAGGTCAAGGATCTGCTTAATTAATTCTAGTAGGTTCTTACCACTAGATTCGAGGATATTTAGAGACTGGCGCTGTTCTTCACTCAGAAGTCCGTATATTTCATCTTGGAGTGACTGTGTGATTTCAAGAATGGAGTTTAAGGGAGTCCTCAGTTCATAGGTGATGTTTTTTAAAAAGATGCTTTTGGCACTATTTGCCATTTCGGCCACTTCTTTAGCCTCATGCAGAGCGGATTCTGCCCGTTTGCGATCGCATACTTCTAAAGTCAGGGCGACAAATTCCGCGATGGCGCTAACGAAATTTTGCTCACTCAGTTCCCATGTCCTCTTAATACCAATCTGCTCATACAATACTGTTCCCACCACTTCGCCCCCAACCCAAAGGTCAGTATCAATTAGGGATACAATATTATTTGGTTCTAGCAGTTCACTCCATAATTCTTGTACTCTGGGATCGGTGCGAGTGTCGGTAACGGTGATGGTATGAGAAGCCGCCAAAGCTTTAAAGTAAATCGGATAATCTGCAAGGTTGCGTTCTAAACCTGCCGAATGTGTCTGCTTGCTACGTTCATAGAGATTTATACATTGTAGTTTGGTGCCTTGGCGCAGCCCACCGTAGGTCTGAGCCTGTCGTTGGCGTAGCCTCTCGTAGAGAAGGGCATCGCTATTAAATAACCACACACCCACTCGCTCTACTTCTAAAGCATTGGCTGCTTTTTCGGTGATAACTTTAAATGCTGTTTCCAGATTTCCTTCAAAAACCGCTTTGTGATTTGCCAGTTCCGCCAGTACTCGACTATGCTGGCCTAGTTTTTGCTCACTCTTGATGCGTTCTTGAATCTCTTGCTGTAATTCTTGAGTTTGCTGCTTAACTTGCAGTTCTAACTCTTGATTTTTCGTAGTCAGTGCAGTAAAGGTTTTGCGTAACTGCTGCGCCATCTCGTTGAAAGATCCGCCCAGCACATCTAGTTCCTTAATACCCTGTACTTTCACTACTGAATCTTCGCCATTGGTAAAATCAGCTAAATCTTTTGTCGCCCTGCTGAAGTCCAAAATTGGCTGAGTTATCCAACGGGCGGTGAGAATCCCTAATATAGTAGCTAATCCCAATGCTCCCAGACAGACAAAAATTGTCGTTTGAATGTTGCGAGCAATTTGTCCTATAAAGTCTGCTTCTGGGACAGCTACCACAATCAACCAGTTGACATTTGGTTCGCCCTGTAACGGTCTAACTTCTAAAAATTGACGTTTGCCCTCAAAAGAAAAATCTAGTTGCTGTAAACTTTGAATCTGGTCAAAGTTACTAAATTTAGTTGCTAAATATTTAGCAGTTGCTTGAGTCAAAGAATTCCCGCTCTGAGAAGCTACCAACCTAATCGGTTTACCATTTTGTAAGCGAAATGGTTGTTCTGTTGTGGAACTTGCGACTAATAGCCCCGATCGCTCGATAATAAAAATCTGCCCAGACTTGCCAACTTTGATATTTTGCAGCAAATCCCCAATTTCTGATAAGTGAGTTAGAGTGCTGTTGACTCCGAGTAACTCACCTTGGGAGTTATAGATAGGAAGAGAAGCACTAATCAGGAGTGTTGGTTCAGTCAGGGGTACAAAAATCTGACTAAAGCTGAATTTTCTGGCGGTAACTCCTGCTTGATAATCAGGACGCGATCGCACATCATAGTTTTTGATCACCTCTGGTAGTTGGGTACGTTGACCTTGAGAATCAATTTTGTAGCTGTAGAGATCGTACCCAGTTGACTTAGAGGCATATCTTAGCAAAAATTGGCGATCGTTTAGCTTCTCTACCGCTAAGTATTCTTGCTGTTCATTGCTTACCGTTAACGCCAACGCATCTGGAAAAATCTTTAACTGCTCGATTAAATATGGCTCCCAGGTTGCAAGATTCTCGATCTTCAGCAACCCCATATCAATGATATTTTGATTACTGCGTAGTACCTGACGCGGGGTTGATAGATAAGTTTGTAAATTCTGCTCGACTCCATTGGCAACTTGACGACGCAATTCGCTAGCTACCTCATAGACTGCTTTTTGCCCGTTGCTGATTGATAAATATGCAGTCAATCCCACAGCTAGGAAGATTTGCAGCACAAACAACGCCACCAGGATGTAACTTAGAGGTACGCCTTTAAACAGGGAAAAAACACCACCTTGCCCAGTATTTTTGTTCATCTGCCCACTCCCCCTGCTTCCCCTGACTGTCCTCTAGTACTGAGTACAACACCTTTACTTCGCTGTCCTGTGGGCTTAAGCATAGTTTGTACTCGGTGAGGTCAAGTGCCAATATAGCACTTCTGGCAAAAGAACAAAACGTTTATATTTAGCATTTATCAAAAGCATTTCCACCTAAATTGCTGTCAAAATTAGAGCAACAGAATCTAGAATATATCAGCAAATATCCAGACCGTAACGACTTGAGATATTTGAAAAATAAGTTTTTCATGATTAGATAGAGCGGGTGTTGCTTGATCAGACAAATATCCTATAGAAAACAACCATAGCTGATTGACCCCGGAAAACTACGACAACTAATACTGTTTGACTTTAATTATGATACAAATACGTTGGTAGGGGCACGGCAATGCCCATACGTATCAACTTAAGGTAGAAGTCAGGCAAAAAAAGGGTTCCACGGTTGCCCTCATCCCCTAACCCCGAATCCCAAGATGGGATTCGGGGTTCTGGAGAATTTTCTCCCCTCTCCCAATATGGGAGAGGGGCTGGGGGTGAGGGCAAAACTCATACAGTCAGAAGATTTCAGATGAAGTTGACACCAATGGGCAATGCCGTGCCCCTACACGAAATCTATATGTATCAGGGTTTTAGTGAAATGGTATAAGGGGTAAGCCAGTGAGTTCCGATAAGTCCAGCGCTGTAAATGAGGGGTCAAAGCCGCTTATTAGATAATATTTAGGTTAGCTTGTGTAGTATATAAGACAAATTTATGGATATTCAATACGCTAAAATCGAGAAATATTAGGGGTTAATCCTAGCAAAATGTATATGAGGTGAGAACAAAACTATGTTTGTTTGCCATAAACTATATCTTTAGATACTAGACAGTTTCAGAACTAGGCATTTATATCTAATATATAAGATTGCTATCTTCAAGATTAGAAATCCATAAGTTAAAGAAATACAATTTTTATATTTTCTTTGTTATTTTGTATTTAGCGGGACAGTTCTTGATGATTTGGTGGGTTTAAATAACAATTAGTTAAACGATTTCTCCCCCCAAAGATCCATGTAAATTATTTGCACTCTGCTACTTTACTTCGGAATTTCCAAGCACAATGCAAATTGACCCGACAGATTACATGGTAATATTCTTAATCGGCAAATAATTCATCTACACAAGGAAAACCTTGCCTACAACTATGCTTAAAACAAAGAATCAGCGTATTTTTCTGCCTGCTTTTATTAACCCTTTAGAACCAAAAAAACCAGCAGGTAGTAAAAAGCAATTTCCTCAACCTAAATTAGATTTACTGCAACCATTACGTCAATGGCTCGACCAAATTGAAATTCAGAATCGTAAATTAGCCAAATTTATTGCTAAACTGATTCCTGCTCAGTGTCCATTCGAGCGTGATATTATGTTTTTTGGTCGCAAAATAGGCCACATTCCGCCAATGTGTAAGCTGAATCCGCTTTATAATGAACTTGTCTACTTGCGTTTTCGCGCTTTGTGTTATTTAGTAGATCAGTGTGGAGAGGATATCCAATCTTATTGCTGAACATAACTAGAGAAAACACAATATGGAAATTAAAATTGAGCATCAACCCAGTCAAGAACGTCTCAATGAATTAGGTGTCTCTAAATGGGAAATTTGGCAAAAGGAAGTCTCAAAATTCCCTTGGGCTTATGATTCTCAAGAAACTTGCTACTTTTTGGAAGGTGATGTAGTTGTTACTCCTGATAGTGGACAGCCAGTGCAAATGGGTAAAGGCGATTTAGTGATTTTTCCCGCTGGTATGTCCTGCACATGGGAAATTACAAGGGACGTCAAGAAGCATTATTACTTTGAATAGTCAATAGCCAAAAGTGATGGCAGAAATAGATCCCCGACTTCATAAAAGTTGTCGGGGATCTTGTGCGATCGCGGCCACTTCAAAGCAATAGAGTTGATAATCGTATTAGTGGGAGTTTAATTACAGAAAATACTGTTTAGCAGAAAAAAGTTTTGTTCCACCGCAATTTTATTGAGGAAAATCATCAAAAATGTTACTGCATTTAAGTACTTGGCAAGAAGTCGAAGCTTATTTACAGCAGTCAAAGGCGATTATTTTCCCTATTGGTTCCACAGAACAACATGGGCCAACGGGGTTAATTGGCACTGATGCCATTTGTGCAGAAGCGATCGCTCGTGGTGTCGGTGATGCAACCCAAGCGATCGTTGGTCCTACAATCAATGTGGGGATGGCACTGCATCATACTTCCTTTCCTGGCACAATCAGTCTGCGTCCCAGCACTTTAATTCAAGTAGTGCGAGATTATGTAACTTGTTTAGCCAAAGCTGGTTTTAGCAAGTTCTACTTTATTAATGGACACGGTGGAAATATCGCTACTCTCAAAGCTGCTTTCTCAGAAACTTATGCTCATTTAGAAGATTTGCAGATTGCCAATGCTCAACAGGTACAATGTCAAGTGGCAAACTGGTTTATGTGCGGTTCTGTATATAAGCTAGCTAAAGAATTATATGGGGATCAAGAAGGTTCTCATGCAACCCCAAGTGAAATAGCCCTGACGCAGTACGTTTATCCAGAGGCGATTAAGCAAGCACCCCTTTCACCAGAAGTTGCAAGCGGACACAGGATTTATAGTGCGGCTGACTTTCGAGTGCGTTATCCAGATGGACGCATGGGATCAAATCCGGCTTTAGCAACGCCTGAACACGGTAAACAATTTTATGATTTGGCGGTGAAAGAACTTAGCAATGGATATTTGGAATTTGTAAACGCTGAATAAAAGTCATAGAAAGACGCTGTAGAGATGCGAGTAAAATTGCGTCTCTGCATAAAATATCTTGAGAATAGTTATTTGATAAGGGTTTTTCAAAAACGAATCTAGAACAGATGCGGCGTTTTTATCTAGAATGGCAAATTGCCCAGGCACCGTCTGGCAAATCTAATTTAGATATTGAAATTTCGCAAACACTGTCTGCGTCTGCGGAATCTAATTTATCAACTTTAGCTCAAGGATTTCCTTTAGTTTCAGGCTTTTTGCTCGGATGTTCCAGTTCTAAGGTGCAACGTTCGAGTTCAGAAGGGGAAGTTTCAGGCTTTTTGCTTGGATTTTCGAGTTCTGAGGTGCAACGTTCAAGTTCACAAGGGGAAGTTTCAAGCTTTTTGCTCGGATGTTCGAGTTCCGAGGTGCAACGTTCGAGTTCAGAAGGGGAAGTTTTGAGTTCTGAGGCTGAAACTTGAGGATTTTAGGTTGAATGATGGAAATTAGAACGTGATCGCTCTTAAATCATCTCATACTTGGCAATTTCGCATCAAAGCTGTATAACCTGCTTGCACAAAATGTCTGTCATAGGCAAGCGCCTCGGCAATAATTTGCTCCTGCATAATTTTGAATGACACGCAATCAGTTTGACTCCACTCCTTATCTGCCCTTTGCTCATAAAGCGTCAACGCCACCTGAAACTGAATACTGGTTTGTGGAATGACGGTAGTGTTTGGGTGGCGATAGAGGCTCCTAATAAGATTGGCGGCTGCTTGTCGAAAGTACTCACCCCTAGATGAAAAATCATTCAGTACTTCAGTTAAGACCATTTCACTGGTGACAATATGAGCAGGCTGTAAAGCTTTTGAGAGATTTATCGCTTTGTTATGTAAATCATCACGAGGATTTAGCAATGCCACCCAGTACCCTGTATCTGCAAACACAACCCGCATCAATCTTTGCCTTGTTTCTGGTAGTAATCAAATCTCTTAGCTAAATCTGTGGGTAGTTTTTGCCATTCTTCATCAGGGACTTGGGCAGAGATTTCAGCTACCAATTCCCAAATAGGCACAGCAGCAGGGTCAAAAGAAAGTTCGCTTAATTCAGATCTTTGTTGAACAGTATCAATTTGAACTTGAGGAGTTTGTTTTTTGACAATTAGGTTCTCAAGCTTGCTGATGGCTTCCTGCTCATTGCGCCAAGCTTCGTCCCGTAGTTGATTAGCTTTGAGAACTAAGTTGCCAATTTCATCTCTAATATTTGGTTCAGGTAAAGGAATTGAGACAGAAGCAAGCATTTCACGGTCAATATGGACAATTACTGAACCATAGGAATGTCGAGTAATCAAGCAGTAACCGTAGTCAGATGCTAACCAAGTATAAAGATACCCTGGATGCATGCCTTCTGAAGCTAGAATTCTTGTTGCATCTTCACTTGCTGTCCATTGTGCCATGTACGCAGGAAAAATTTGTACTCGCCCAATTGTCCCAGAGCGAGTTACGGCAATCATATTTTCTTGTAGTTGAATTTCAGGTAAATCCTTGGTGTGTGCGCCTTTGGCTAATCTTTTAACATCAACTGGATCAATTTGAAAAATTTGCTTACTGCTAAGTAAGGGAATTCCACCCTTTTTAACGTATGTTCGCTTACGGAATTTAGTAATAGGTCTAATTTCTGTAGTAACTCGTGAATCGCCTACAGTGGTAACTTCAACGGACAATTCCCTCAACTGCTTTTCAGCAGCAATAGCAATCGGATCGTGAAAGCTACCTTCTAAGCGTCCTAAAAGTTGAGAGGCTTTTACTTTGGCAATTGATGAACTTTTACCTGTTGGCGCAATAGAATTTAAATAAGGCAAGTTCAGCCGCTCATGCAGCAACCGATCTGCTTCGTCCAATAGCCGATTTGCTTCATCGCGGAGTTCACCTGCTTTGCACATTAACCGACCAATTGCAATCCGACCAATTGATGGTAGATCGGGAATCAAAACTCTTTTCAGATGCTCTGGTTCAATATGTACAATAACTGAACCATAGGTTGATTGAGTTAACAGAGGACGACCATATCGACTACGCAGGAAAGCAGTAATATAACCTGCCGTATCAGCATCATTAGCACGAAGGCGGATAGCGTGTTGGGAAAGTGCTTTTCCTGCAAATGTGTCACTTGCTAAACTAATATTGCCTATAGTCCCAGAACATGAAATTAATACATCCCATTTTTGAATCAACAGTTTGTTTAAATTTTTGGTGTACTTACAACTCAAATAATTATCAATTCTGGGTCGTAAACTAATGATTTCTGAACTAGAAAGGAACGGTACGCCTTGCTTAGAGCTTACATAAATTCGTTTGAATCGGAAAGCATTATGAGCTTCCTGACAAAGGCCAGCTTCGCCATAGAGCGGCATGAGTTGTAAACCACTGTTTTCCAAAGCTGTAACCGCATTATGAGCTTCAATGCTAAAAGCAGATGCCTCTAAGCGAACGCCTGCATCAAATATCTCGCTAAGTCTGATAGTAGTTGACAGTTTCTCAGACTCATCAGGCGAAGATATCGGCGTATATTCCGGTTGAAAATCGTATTTTACCATCCCAGAACCACCTGCTTTTTCCACACAAGAAACTCATCTGCTACAAATGGGGTATCATCATCTTCAACTTTTTGACGAGGTAAAGGTCTAGCTGTGCCTTCGCCGCTTGCCGTTCGTTCTATTAGTGGAATTGATTCTGAATCGGCTGGCATTAGTATTTCTTCACCGTCCTCATTTCGTCTGTAGATAGTATTACCCCGTTTATCATGCCCGATCGCCTTTACCTCTGCCATAAAGATTTCGTAGTCTGGCATGGTTCCTCGATTAATTTCTTCTTCTGTCTTTTTTTGAAGAATGAGAACTGAGGTTTGAGTACCATTACGAGGCTGAAAGGTGTCGGAATGCAGATCAATAGAGGCGACAATGCGGCAATGCTTGATCATCCAGTATCGCACGTAGAGTAATCCAGGCGCACCCAGAATCGCATCTGGTAGCACAATTCCCATGCGTCCACCGGGTTTTAAAAATTGCCAGCATCGCTCAATGAACAGAATTTCTGGGGGTGCAGAGCCTTGAAGTTGATCGGTTGCTTCCCAACCTGTTTCAGTTTCCCGCCAAATATGACCAAGCTGATATTGAATCAAAGTTTCACGATCTTTAATAGGTAACTTCGAGCCGAAAGGCGGATTTGTAGCAATGATATCAAAATAAGCTAGATCCTTTGGGCCACGTAAACTTTTAGGATCAATATCAAGGGCTTTTGCAAACTGTTTGCGAAAATTCTCTTCCCACTGATGCGGATGTAATAATGAATCATGCCGGAAAATATTGCCAGCCCCATCATTATTCATCTTGGTAGCTTTTACCAAGTCTGGATTAATATCAACTCCGAAGAAGTTTGCTTGAGCAGTTTCTCTTATTTTAGAATTTAAGGCATCTCGCATCCAGACATCAGATTGCTCAGTGACTCCCGCTTGTTGCTTTAGCTTTTGGATGACTTCATTCATTGCAATGACCAAAAAGCCACCTGTGCCACAAGCAGGATCGAGAATTCTGTCAGTTACTTTTATATCAAGCATCCTAACAGTCATTCTTTGAATATTTCGAGGTGTGAAAAATTCACCGCGATCGCCCCTCAAGTTAGCTCCAACAAGTTCCTCATAGGCTTTCCCCTTCACATCAATATTCGTACTGAGAAAACTATATCGCTGGAGTTCACCAACCACATAAGCTAAGGAACGCGGCTGAAGTTTTAGCTGGTCGTTAGTATCAAAAATAGCAGGATACTGTTTTTTGACAGCATCAAAAATTTTACTAATTCTATTTACAACAGTTAGCCTTCCATCATTACTTGCTTTTTCACGGGCAGTTGCATAAAACTCTAAAGGGTTTGGAAAATTCCGCTCATCATGAATCTTGCAAAAAATAACTTTCAAAAGCTCAAAAAACGCGGGTTGTTTTTGTAGTCCATCAGTGACATAAATATGGTCATGACAAATCTTGAAAGAAAACAGCATATTGTCTCCAACTGCATTCTTTAGAGATTCACGAGTTGGGCGATCAACTTCTTCAAGACCACCATCTTTTGAAGGAATATCATTTGGTTCTTCATAAACAACGCCTTCCTCTGTCTTAACTCGACGAAAGACCGTCTTTTTCTTGCCATTTGTCCACATTCCCCATTCCGAATTATCGCAAGCTGCCATGTAAGACTTGAGTTGATCAACTCCATCCTTACTAGCTGAGGGCTGTATCGAGTCTTTCTTGCACTCAATAATAATTCGGACGTTCTCCTGATTGTGTGGTTCTCCTTCACGAAAGATGACGATATCCGCCCGGACTGTCTTACTACCTTGTTTAATTGGATACTCAACCTCAATTTGTTCTGGCAAGTAACTCAATTCTAAGACTAAGCGACGCTCAATGTTTTGACGAACATACTCTTCGGGTGTATCGTTACGGATTTTTTGGTCAATGAAATCACAAATCTTCCCATCTGGGAGCGTCGCTAGCAGCTTAGGCATTCTTACTAAATTATAAAAACTTTATCTTTTTATGTTTTATCAGCATTTTCTTTACTTAAGATCCTTTTGTTGCTTATATTTACGCCGTCTTGAAGCCTTTGCACAAAAAATTTTTGTAATCGACCACGGGGCGATCGCTCTCAAAATACCAACTCCCAACCTTTGAACTCGGCATTTTGACTTCAGAACCCAAAGCTTGCTGTTCTGAACTCGGAACTTCGACCTTTTTGCTCGAACGTTCAAGCTTTGAACTCGGAACTTCGACCTTTTTGCTCAAAAAATGAAGCTCAGAACTCGGAACGCCGAGCTTTTAACTCCAACATCCAAGTTCTGAGCTTCAACCTTGCACCTTTTAAGTGCAACTACCGAGCTATTTTCTACAACGCTGCCTTTTCAGACTTGGCTTTTCCAGCTTTACGGGCAAATCGTCGCCCCATTTCCACAACCACTGCATCTAAACCCGCGCCCTGTCCACTGGCTTTGGCATAGTTATATACCTGCAACGCGGCTGCATAAGCTTCACTACCCACGGCCATAGTTGTATCATCCACCAACTCTTGTAACTGAGTCAGTGACAACAACACCGGATACAACGCTTCAAATAACTGCACATCCTTCCGCATCTCCTCCAAGTCAAACGATCGCGGCAAAAACTCTGGATTCTGCGCCGCCACCTCTAATGCTTTGCTTACAAACGCCCGACTCTTATCTCCCATCTTCGGTAAAGCCTTGCGATCGTCGGAACTCAAATCAACCAAAAATGGTAGCTTTTCTTTAATCGTGCTAATTGCATGCAACACAGCATCTCTCTCTGTTTGTGTCAGTGTTGCACTAATTTGGGCTGTAGACATAAGAATGACTCTCTACTAAGTTTCTTAAATTTAGAATGCCCAGATATATAACTCAAATTTCCATTCGCAGAACAAAGCTGGTGATTGTAATAATGACTGATTGGGCGATAATTTGTAAAAAATGGTGTCACATCGCATTTTTATTCTTCAACACCCAGACAATTACCAGATTATAAAGGCTTGAGTCACCAATTTTTGCTCCGACGTAGCCCACCGCAGGTATCGCTTGTCCCTAATACCGCGATAAAATTCTCAAGCACAACACCGCACTCCATACCAATGCAAATTAACTGGCAAACTGCCAAAACCTACGAAGATATTCTGTATCAAAAAAACGATGGCATTGCGAAAATCACCATCAACCGCCCCCACAAACGCAATGCCTTTCGTCCCAAAACAGTCTTTGAACTCTACGATGCTTTCTGTGATGCTCGTCAAGATACTACTATTGGTGTTGTTTTATTTACGGGTTATGGCCCACACACTGATGGCAAATATGCTTTCTGTTCTGGTGGCGATCAAAGTGTGCGGGGACATGGGGGTTATGTGGATGATACTGGCATCCCCCGCTTGAATGTCCTAGACTTACAACGCCTGATTCGTTCCATGCCGAAAGTAGTGATTGCCTTAGTGGCTGGATATGCGATCGGTGGTGGACATGTCCTACACTTGATTTGCGACCTTACCATCGCTGCTGATAACGCTATTTTCGGACAGACTGGCCCGAAAGTCGGCAGTTTCGACGGTGGTTTTGGAGCCAGCTATCTCGCCCGCATCGTCGGACAAAAAAAAGCCAGAGAAATTTGGTTTCTCTGCCGCCAATATGATGCACAACAAGCTCTAGAAATGGGCTTAATTAATTGCGTCGTCCCAGTGGAACAACTAGAAGCCGAAGGTATTCAATGGGCGCAGGAGATTTTAGAAAAAAGTCCGATCGCAATTCGGTGTCTCAAAGCCGCCTTCAATGCTGATTGTGACGGACAAGCTGGTTTACAAGAACTCGCTGGCAATGCCACCCTACTTTATTACATGACAGAAGAGGGGTCTGAAGGCAAACAAGCCTTTCTCGAAAAGCGTCCACCAGATTTTCGCTCTTTTCCTTGGTTGCCTTAAAATTACAAAAATCGCACCTTACTAAAGGGTGCGATTTTTGTAATTCAGGACTTACGCAAAAAAGTTCCGAAGTAGCGGTAATACCCTGCGGGTTCGCGTAGCGTTCCGTAGGAAAGCTAAAGCTACATGAATTACCGCTACGACAAATCAGGTTTTTGAGAGAATTTTGCGTAAGTCCTATAAATGTCAACTTTTACAGCAGGAAAAATCTTAAAAAAAATCTTATTTTAAGCAGACTACAAACTCAGTCCAGTAATAATGGATGACTAAATAACCCCTGCTTTAGTCTTTACCTCTTCAAAGATAGAGGGAATTGTTTCCTCTACAGGGGCAAGAGCAGCATTGTCTAAATTTGAGGCTAGAGATTGAGAAGATGTTAAAACTGGGGCTGCGTCTGGCAAAATCCAGGCATCTTCCAAGGTTTCCCAAGAAGGTGCAAAAGGTGGGAGTGCCAAAGAGCAAGCT
The DNA here is from genome assembly GCF_036919815.1 of Nostoc sp. Lineage (GTDB taxonomy): Bacteria > Cyanobacteriota > Cyanobacteriia > Cyanobacteriales > Nostocaceae > Nostoc. Next base: position 22,111 of record NZ_JBALCE010000009.1, on the reverse strand, counting down.
TTCCAACTTGCTTTAACTGGCGCTCCCAACTGCTGGCACATTCCGCCACGGCGACCCTCTGGCTGGTAATGACGGCAATATCTACAGGCAGATGCTAAAAATTTAATGGGTTTCATTTGGATTTATCTTTAGTGTCGTTTCCGGCTGAATTTCATCCTTATATTTTGCTTCTATATATAAATACGGATAAAAGGTAAGAAGCCATTATTTTGTATAGGTTTCAGCGATCCCAAGGAAAAACTAAACTTTAGGATGTTTTTATAATCTTGTCATATATTTAAATAATCGTTAGAGTCGTTACTTATATATTTTGGCTAAAAAATATTAGGGATCAAGACTAAAACTAAAGCTTTTGATTTATCCAGCCTTTTAACTTAAGGCAGATAATTTCAGATAAATAGTCTACTTTGCATAGGACATTCAGTATAATCTCGCAGTAAAATATCTTTTTTATGAAGAATTAGAATTATTTTATGTGGTAGCAGAATTACTGTGTAGAGATTGGGCTGCGTGAGGTTTGATAGCGATCGCCCTTAGTAGGGGTGCTAATTCCCCCAGCCTCAGCCCGTGGCGGAATATCATCAGCATGAATATATAATCTACCCCAATTAGAGTTAAATTATTAAGTCAGTCTGAATCTTCACTCTCTTCAATTTTCCGATTTAGCTCCAACAAACAAGTTATGGATGTAGGAATAATCGCAGCAGCTAAAGGGATATAACTAGAGTTTTTAGCTGCTAAACCAAGGGGTAGCAATGCAATGGCTACCAAAGAAATATTCAAAAAAACTTTATTCATGACGATCATCTAATCCGATACCGCAAGGATTACAAAATAATGTCGATAGACAATTAACGAGAAGACTCATAGATGATGGCAACTGCAAAAAAGCAGAAGATAAACACTGCGATGCGTCCAAGCCACTCCCATACGCTTGGAGATAATAGCATCTGAACAATTGTGTCAGCTCCAAAAACTTGAGATATGACATACGCAATCACGAAACCAAACAGACTCAGCAGAAAAAATCTCAACCCCTTACAAGCCAACTTGAACAAGAAATTACCGTCGTCAGTTAGATGATTTTTCATGGTTTTGCCCTTTTTGAAGACTTAAATTTTGGGATAAATAGACTTTCGGTTACAACAAGCTCTTAACAGATGCAACAGAGGGAGCATGTTATATGTAACTTCCAACAAAAAAGCTGGTCAAGTGGAAACCCACTTGAACCAGCATGTGATTAGTATCTAATCCTCAAGGCTAGTTGAATAATTAACGAGTAGATATTTAATTGTTAGTAAGTGTCAGCTGTACCAGCTGCTCCAACTGAAGTGTGTAAAGACTGAGAGGACAGAATTTATTTTTCCTTCACCACTCAAAAACTATTAGCTAGTCTTTATTCGCTGCCCTCGATAAAATATTTCCACTTTGCCAATAAATGACCTAGAGTCAGGGAATTCGACTTTAACGATCCCGAAACCACTGATTATTGCCACAACAATAACCCTGGAACGAAAAAAATCAATCGGGCTATTAGGAGGTTGCTCCGACAACAAAGTGGTCATGCCCAAAAGTGATGGGGTAAGACCGTACTCCTTAGCTACATCAATTAGCTCCTTATAAGGACAGGTGATTGAGTGTCTATTCGGAAAAGTAATTTTTTGGTTATCTTTCCCAACTCTTTTGAGAGAAGCATAATAGGGGCTTTCTGTCCCAATAAACCTGGGCAGAGTGTCTAGACACTCCCTTAGTGAGAGTTGCATAAAGTCATTGTGAGTCATAGGTCTACTCCTGCCAGAGCGACTATGATTCGCCCTTTTGGCTTATCCGTATAATAACTGGCTATTATTTATTTGGCAAGTATGTTTACTTATTTTAAGTTTTTGTCTATTTATTTATATTCAAAGCTGCTGAATAAACCTACTATGTGGTTTTATTTTGGCTATAATTGCTAGAATGTATCGCCCTAACTGTAACAGCAATGGCAAAACCCTCTTTGAAAGCATCTCCAAAAGGACTCCAGCAAGCACATGAGGCTTTTAGCAAGCGAGAATTCACCCAAGAGTCTCTAGCTGCTCAATTGGGTTGCAACCGTTCTGTTATCAGTAAGTTTTTTAACGGCGAGAACGTTTGGGAAAAGTACTTTACAACTATTTGTGAAGCCTTAGAAATTGATTACCAAGAGATTGTGTATGGATATTTACCACCTTCAGTTCAAGATTTAGTTGAAAAGGTGCGGACTCAGGTAAAAGAACTAACCCAAGAGTTGTGCGGAACGATGCGTATATTAGATATGACACAACCGATTGAGTTGAGTCAAATCTATACCGATGTGAATATTTTGGAGAAGCTAACAGCACTCCGACGTAAAACAATTGATGAATTACTTAAAGAATGTGGATATGATGATTTTGACAGATTTGGCTTGGGTAAAGTTCTAGAAAAGCGAGTTATTGGCGTAAAAGCAGTTGAAAAATATAAGAAATTAATTGTACTAGGAAAGCCGGGATCAGGTAAAACTACCTTCTTAAGATATCTAGCAATTCAGTGCAATCAGGGTATTTTTCAACCTAACCTTGTGCCTATTTTTATTCCTCTAAAATATTTTGCTGAAGATCCAAGTCAACCTAGTTTATTTGAATATATTAGGCAGCAGTACTCTGGGTGTGACGTAACAGAAGAAGAACTTAGCGAATTATTTAAGCAGGGTTCTGCTCTGATTTTACTAGATGGATTAGATGAAGTTAGCGCCGAATATCAAGAGCATACTTTAAAAGAAGTTAGAAGTTTTTCTAGGATATATTTTGACAATCATTTTGTCATCGCTTGTCGAATTGCGGCATGGGAATATACCTTTGATAAATTCACAGAAGTAGAGATAGCTGATTTTGATGATAAACAAATAAGTGAATTCGCCAGCAATTGGTTCAAGAATAAATTAGTCAAATCAGAGAAGTTTATTAAGTCCCTAAAGAAGAATAATCGTGTCTATCAATTAGCTGTTACTCCTCTTTTACTAACTCTTCTATGCTTAGTATTTGAAGAATCTGAAAGTTTACCAAATAATCGTTCGGAAAGTTACCATGAAGGATTAGATGTTTTATTGAAAAAATGGGATGCTAAACGTGGAATTCATCGTGACCAAATTTATGAAAAATTATCGCTTCCACGCAAAAAAGATTTACTCCGTCAAATTGCTTACAGTACTTTTGAAAAGGAGAAGTATTTTTTTACCCCGTTAGAAGTCAAGCTCATTCTGAAAAAATATATCGAGAAAATATCAAATCATGATAGTGAGTCAAATATCTCACAGGGAGATATTGAAGACCTTTTGAAATCTATGGAAGCTCAACATGGGGTGATCATTGAGCGAGCTAAAGGAATTTATTCATTTTCTCATCTTACTTTTCATGAGTATTTTGTTGCTAAAAGAATTGTGAGCTTAATCCCCCAACCATTAGATGAAGAATCAGATCAGGATGAGGACTTTAAAAATTATCATAAATTACAAAATGATCAAGAAGAATTGCAAAAGCTAGTTAAACATCTAATAAATCGCAAATGGAGGGAGATTTTCCTCCTAGTAGCAGAGATATTACTAGATGCTAGCAAACTTTTTAGATTGATGAAGGATAAAGCTGATCAAATTTTAGAAGGTAAAGATAATCTCCAGAAATATCTGAAGCATGTAAACAAAAAGTCTCAATCGCTACTGCACCCATTTCAGATAAAAGATAATCTAGAAGCAAAGAAATTTTATGCTGCTATTCGGGCATTTTATTTTGATATTGATTATGATATCGACCCAGATAGACAGCTTTGTTTTTTGTTGGAACCACGAACAAAATACTTGACTTGCGGTAATTGTTTTACTCGTATACTTCAGGATATTGATAGTTTGGAAGAAGGGATTATTCATGCCAAAAAATATGATGATATGACTGATGAAGCGAGCCTAAAAGTAATTAATGCAACTTCTGCTGATGAAATTATGAGAATTGCTGCTAATTATGGTATCCAATCCAAAAAATTACGGCAAGATAATCGAGAAGAACTAGAGAATATAATGAGTGATTTTTTTGATGTAAATAATCCTATGCAAGAAAATGAAGAGAAATTAAAGCACGGTGCAGATAAAGTCAGAGAAGTTGCAAGTAAAAAACTATTAGGTGAGAAACTGTTAGGAGTTAGTTTTAAAGATTTTAACGAAGAAGAGCAAGAAAAGCTTAAAGATTATTATTATGCAAACAACCTTTTAATAGACTGTTTGCTTCAAACAGATTGCCTTGTTAGTGTTCAAGTCCGTGATGAGATTTTGGAAACATTATTCTTGCCAAAATTTCTCTGAGATTAGTCTATTTTTTTGATGGACTGAATTATTTTTTAGATATTCAGTTGATTCAAAAAATCTTAATTGATATTAAACTGAAGAAATTTATTTAACCTAAATGCTATTAAATTCATCAAGTGACCGAGCAATTAACTTAAAACCTTCTTTGACAACTCCTCAATCTCCAGAAAAGGCACGTACATTATCACAACAAATTGTCTATCTTCTTTCTAATGCTCACCAGATGCTTCCAGAAGCTGAGACAATCCTTAATATCTTATACCGAGATTTGCCAATAATCCTGCATTCAGCATTTACTGATGAAGAATCTATAGCACTTTTGGAAGTTCATAAAACTCTTTATAGTATCTACGAAGTAAGTCTTAGCCACCCGCTATCACCAATTTGCATACACGAACATAGCCCCTGGTTATTAACAATTCGTAATAAAATTGAAAAGGCATGGCTTAATTATGAACTGCCACGCATTCAAAAGCAATTACCATCCCCCTCTGAAGCAAAACATCCAAAATTACTTTGTGATTGGTTTATTGAACAGGCACACACAGAGTCGAATCTTGATAAATGCTTATTAAACTTTTTCCAAAACCAAGCCTCTATTGAGCAATTCAATATATTTATACTCTCAGATGCGACTTTAAACTATCGTTTTTGCGATGCCTTAGCTTTAGCACAACTCCACTTTTCAGAGACAGTGAAAGCTGAAATCGTTAATAATATGTGGGATGAGTGTGGTAATGGAGTAGCAGAGAAGTCACACGCTAGGCAGTTTACGCGGATGCTTGCTTCCCTTGGTCTAGAGCAACCAATACTCCCCATTTGGGAAGACTGGCGTCCCTACGCAGGTCATAACCTGTACTTTTGCTTGGGTTTGAACCGGAAGCACTATTTTAAAGGAATTGGAAGTTTAGGGATGCCCGAAATTTTCGACCAAAATCGCAATCGTGCAGTTGTTGCTGGTTTGGAGCGCCTCTATCCCGATGCGCGGGTAAAATGCGAATATTTTTACGACCATATAGAAGTCGATGAGGTACATGGTGCAGGCTGGCTGAACAATGCGATCGCTCCGATCGTTGAAGTGGAACCAGAAGCAGGATTGGAACTGGCTATAGGAGGTGCGCTTCGCATGGAAGCTATGAGGCGGTACAACCAGTATTTGGCACTCAGGTTAGGGGTGGAAGCCGAATAGCTGTAAAAAAGTGCCACTTACTTAATAGCTTTGAAAATTCCACTTTTGGGTTGGCAAAAATTCATAGGCTCTCTTGAGTATGGTTCCACTGTTGAAGATTTCCGACAGCACTTTGCCAAATACAAGAGTTAGAACATAGCCTATCGATATTGCACGCTCATTTAATCGCCGATCGCCTAACTCACAGGTCGCAAAATTTTTCTCCCACCAATCCAACATTGCTTGTCACCTTTAGCACCGAATTTCAATTAGTGTACCGTGTATGCTGTGCTTTTTTTACAATCCTTTCTGAGACTTAACGGGAAAAGTAAGGTTCTGTTTATGTGAGGAAATCAGAATCAGACAGAAGTCTGATCTCTTCTGCTTTAAACTTCCCTTATATAGAGTTATATAGTCTAGATATAAGTAGTTGCTTAAAAGTATGGCTGTTTTGTGCGTTTCTCCTCTGCCCCAATTTGAGATTATCTTCTTTCAACATTGTGCTAATTGGATAGGCACTCAGAAGGGTGCGAAAACAACCAATATTTTTTAGACTTGTCGTCTAAAAAATAAATGTTTATTGATGTCTTTATCTATACCTCAATGATTATGAGACAGTCCTCTATGCAGAATCTATCCAACGATCTTGACCCCTCAGAGCAAAAGTTACCGGAGGCACTCGAACAGGTAAAAGTAAGCGATGCCTCCGGCGAGCTACGCCTACGCATATCGCCCCAGCCTGAATGGACTAGGAGTCACTCAGTCAAAACTCCATCGGTCAGACCTTCTCAGATCCCAATAAACACCGACATCAAGGCAGAACCATTGTCAGCAAAAATCTCTGAAGATGTGACCATCATGCAAGTCGCAAGTCCTTTTCCAGAAGCAGAAGCAGGAAATGACAAGACCGTTTTGCAAAGACTACCGAACCCAAGTCCCCAAGACTCTCCTTTTTCGGTAGTATTGGTCAATCATGTATCTCTCTCGCCGCAAAAACCTGGAGTGATAGAACGGATCGGCTCTTCATCCCAACCTACCCGAACCGTTGAGGCAGTAAGCCTTACGCCAAATCCCATTGCTGAATTTTCCTTACAGGATGATTCTAAAAATCTTAATGCTGCTAGGATTGCTGTAATTCAAAACCATGACAACACCATTGTCCAATACTCAGATTCGGTCATTCAAAACCTAACAGATCGGACTATTGTCCAATACTCGGACTCAGCCATTCATAATCCAGCGGATCGAACGGTTTATCAAGCAATGCTGCCATTGTCTACTGAGCGGGATCAAACGGTTCTCCAATTGGGGATGCCACAATCTCCGCAGTCATCAACACTGACGATTGTGCCAAAAAATTGGGCACATGTTCAACTATTCCATCCAAGTATTTTTCGAGATATGTTTCGGACATCAGGCTCGTTTACCTCTCGCTTTATAAGTATCACAGGGCAATTTTTTGATTCAATCTGGAGAAAGATTGACCTAAAGCAACTACAATCTCGTTTTCATCTAGGCAGGCAGTTAGCTCTAGTAAAGACTTTAGAACAGCCATCTTCAAGCCGCATCAATCGTTCTACTTATAACGTAATGGTTTCAGAAGAGCCGCCTAGCTCGGAGCAGTATCACAAAAAACTGCGGGAGTTGGATCTTTGTCGACTTTCTTATGCCAAAGAGTTAGCTAGAAATGGTAAATTTCGCAATGCGATCGCGATGGCTGAACAAATTTCTGAGACGAGCCACTTCTTCAAGGATGCCCAGATGCTGATTCAAAGTTGGAAGTAATTTTAAAGAATTGCCTTTTGGGATTTGAAATCCGACGTTTGTCTATTCTCATGCTTCATTAACCACTCTAATATAAGCTTACCCACGGAAATACGCACATTATATAGCGGTCATCTGAGCCTGTCCTTGGGAAGTTAACGCCCATCAATGATTCGGTGATGTTCATGTCCCAAAACTCTCGTCATACAAACTTAACCTACACAGATTTTGAGCATAACCGTTTGGCACAGTTAGCAGGGCAATATCTCAACAATCCGATGCTAATGCATCAATTATGCGATCGCGTTTACGAACGACTCCACGCAGATATCAAAATTCAAAGAGAAAGAATTGGTAACTCTAGTACAGGAAGACAATAAAATGGCTACACAACAATCCAATTCTCACGTTGAGAACTACGTCACAACTAACCGATTCTATATAGAAATTGGGAAAAATATAGTTGCCTCATTTTCAGAATGTTCAGGCATCAGTATTGAGGTGGAAAAGGAGGTATATCACGAGGGTGGCGTAAACGAGCAGCAAAGAATTAGTTTAGGACAAACTCGTTTTTCAGATATCACACTAAAGCGGGGGACAACTGACGACCATACGTTTTCGCAGTGGTTAAGCGAATTATTTGAGCAAAAAACGCAGCGACGCAACGTTACTATTTTGACATACAACCAAGCTGGGGAAATCATGAAGAGCTGGTGCCTGATTGGTGCCATTCCAGTGGGGTGGAAACTCCCTAGTTTAGAGGCTGATGGCAATATGGTTGCAGTTGAAGAATTAACTTTAGCCTTTGAGGGTTTGAAAATTGGGAAGCAGTCTGCTGGTGGTGATGCAGTCTCTAGGGATGCGAAGGGATATTTTGGTGAAAGCACCTGGAAATGAACGTAAGTTGGAAGTTTAATCATGAGTGAGTTTAACCGCCCTATTGAGTCCAAATCGTCAGAGCGCTCTAACGGCGCTTCTGACGATGATGTAGACAACGAAGCAGATAAGACAGTTCATGACCTATTGCGGCAGTTCAATCGGAGTAATGCTGCCAAGACATCAACCGATCAATTGACACAACACTCTAGTATCCGAGACTTACTGGCTTATGACAACGATCGCCATGACCAACCTGCTAAAGCCCTGTTGCTCTTGACCCAGCAGGAGGGTGAGCTTCCACCAGGTACTTTTGCGCCCCAAAACCCCATACTTCAGGAAGTCCTAACTCCAGCCGTCAATACTGTTCAGCAAGCAGCAGAAGATTTAGAGTTGCTTGCACAGATGGTTTGCGATCGCATCAGTCCGCATCTAAACCCTGAGATGGAACGTAGAGGCTTCCATCAAAGCAACCGAATCTTTTCGCACCAAACGATTACAAACGATCAGATAGACTCTGCAAAGAGCGCTTTATCTTCCTCCAAATCTGAACAGTCAACAGATGTACTAGAACAGCTGACCCAGGAAATCGAGCAGCTTTTGCACTATCGTCTAATCCACGAGCGCGAGCGACGGGGACGATTTGTAGGCTGTTTACCCTGGTAATTTTAATGCATTCAAAAGGTTGAGGAAAACGCAATGAAACTTGAAAAAGCAAAGCTGATAGTTCATAGTGACCCCAGCGGACAAGCCAAAGATATTGAGTTCATGTTTAATCCGTCAGAACTTGATTTTACTCGGCGAATAATTTGGGATAGTGATGTAGGCAATCGGGGAAGCACTTTATTGCCAAAGGTGAATTTTTCTGGGGTAGAACCCTATTCGTTTACATTACAGAATTTGTTATTTGATACTTATGAAAAAAAGACATCTGTTCTTAAAGACTATATTAACAATATTAAAAAGGGTGCAACGACTCGTACCAATGCTCATGCTCGTCCGCCAGTCTATATCTTGACCTGGCACGATAGCTATTTTCACTGTGTTATGACGAGTTTGAACTATCGACTCACTCTATTTCTGGCTGATGGCACTCCAGTTAAAGCGATCGTTAATATTGCGCTCGAAGAAGTCGATCCTGAAAATATACCGGGGGGAAAGACACCTATAACAGGAGCCATTGATAAAAGATTTCACTAAATTCTAAAACCTGCTAAAGGTTATCTCAATCCAAGAATTTACTTATCCCACATGTCAAGGGAACAATCTCTAAATTTTTGCCTAACAATACTGAGAGTATCTTCCAATGTCTACCAAAAATAGTGAAACCCTTTATTTATCCAAGCCTATACTCAGACTGGGTGGAGCCAATGCACCAGATGAACTAATGAAGGACATTCTGGAAATCATTGTGGATGAAAGTTTACATATGCCAAGTATGTTTATTCTCAAAATCCATAATGTCTATGTCGCCGCCAGCGAGAAAAGCGAGACATGGACAAACGAAAAGTACTTTAAAATTGGCGATCCGATCGCGATTGGATTTGAGGCTAGTACGACAGAAGATCCTGAATTTCGAGTGGGTGAAAAAGAGCAGCGGTTAATTGAGGGCGAAATTACAGGTATTGAAATCAAATTTTCCCATGGATCTCAAGCCCATATTATTGTGCGCGGCTATGACGTTTCCCATCGACTGCATCGGGGTCGCTACAACCGATCTTTCTTAAACTGTACAGATAGCGATATTGTGCGGCGTGTTGCTACCGAGGCGCGGATTAAAATTGGTCAAGTGGATATGAGTGGTGTCGTCCATGAATATGTTTTCCAAGAAAATCAAACCAATATGGAGTTTCTCCGGGAGCGCGCCGCAAGAATAGGGTTTGAACTCTTTGTGCAGAACAATAAGCTTTACTTTCGCAAGCCCAAAAGTGAAGCCTCTCTCAAGCTAGAGTGGATTAAAGATATTACTAGCTTCGACGTAAGAGTTACCAGTACTGAACAAGTCAGTTCGGTCGAGGTTAATAGCTGGGATTATAGTCAGAAAAATTTAATCTCAGAAACCGCCTCAAAGGAACAGTTAGTCACGGTGACGGGAAATGGAGACGGGAGCAGCATCAGTCAAGATTTTAGAATGAAGCAACCGACGAAGATGATTGTAGTAGACCAACCCGTTAACAGCCCCGAAGAAGCAAAGCAAATGGCTCAAGCTCTCTGCAACGAGCTGAGCGGAGAATTTGTGACGGCAGATGCTAAAGCTGAGGGAAATCCAAAAATTCGACCTGGACGAGTCGTTGCACTTGCCGATATGGGAACTCGCTATAGCGGTGATTACTATATTACTGGAACCTGTCACCGCTACAGTCGTAGAGTTTACAAAACTGATTTTACAGTTCGAGGGCTGAGAGAAGGTAGCTTACTTTCTACACTACCGCCCAAAACCCATCTTCAGCCTGGTCAAACGAATTTAGTCGGTTTGGTGACTAATAATAATGATCCAAAAGGTTGGGGGCGCGTTAAAGTAAAATTCCCTACTTTAACCATGAAGGATGAAAGCCATTGGGCTAGGGTGGTAGGGCTAGGAGCAGGCAATGAAAGAGGATTTTATTGCTTGCCTGAGATCGACGATGAAGTTCTGGTTGCCTTTGAGCATGGAGATATTCATCGACCCTATATTATTGGTGGAGTTTGGAATGGTAAGGATAAAACAGTTGAAACTGTGGATGACACAATTCAAAACGGTCAAGTGAGACTACGTACCATCAAAACCCGTGCTGGTCACATAGTAAAATTTGTTGATGATGATAAAGGTACTGAAAATCGAGGATATTATGTCCAAACTGCAACTGGTTCTGGCCATCGCCTCAGCTTTAATGATACAGAAAAATTTATCGAAATAGAGACTGCTCAGGGGCAAACCGTCACTTTGAATGACATTGATGGCAGCATAAACGTCAAAGCTAATACAATGATTAATAATATTGCTCCTCTTTCTATAGATTTGGAATCTGATGCAATTACTAATAACGCAGGTGGAGAAATTACTAATATCGCAGGTGGTGGAATTAGTAATGTCGCAGGTGGTGAAATTGGTGTTGTCGCAGGTGGTATAATTACTATTGATGCAGGTGGTATAATTACTATTAATGCAGGTGGTGCAATTGCTATTGATGCAGCTGGTGCAATTACTATGAATGCAGTTGGTGCAATTACTATGACTGCTAGTGCTATTTTGCTGAATGCTCCCGCAGTCACTGTACAGGGCGTACCTATTTAGGTATTGAAGAAAATCACAATCTAGACTGCTGAATCCTTTTTTACAAGCGCATAAGTTAATTTCCGTCACAGCTATTAAAAAACTAGAAAGATATATTCTCAAGCTATCGTTACAAGGTGAATTCGTGTGACGATAACTTGACAATATAGCTTGACTGAAAATAGAGCAACATCTTCCGATGGAAAATTAACTAGTGCAGCACGGCAAAAATAAGTGACCAGTATTTGAGGACGTGTAAAATACTGATAAACTTAATATGACAAGTTAGTTATCGAGGGGAGGCGAGCAATGCCCCAACCAATAGCAAGGGTAATCGCATTATCAGAGAAACAAAGGCAGCTTCTAGAACAGATAATTCGTGCCCACACAAATCCTTATCGATTGGTGCAACGGGCACAATTGATATTAGACGCTGCTTCAAGTATGAAAAATACAGAGATTTCGTTGTCGTTACGACTAACACGAAACCGCGTCAGACTATGGCGAAATCGGTTTTTAGATGCAGTTACATCATTGAACCAAGCAGAGTCTGAGGGTATAGATGATGAAGCGTTATGCAGAAAAATTATTTTGGTTCTTACGGACGAACAGCGACGGGGTAATCCAGGGAAATTTAGTCTCGAAGAAATAGTACAAATTGTTGCGCTTGCCTGTGAACTCCCAGCAACTTCAGAACTTCCAGTAACGCATTGGACACCAACTGAACTAGCTCGTATTGCAGTCAAACGTGGAATACTTACAGAAATTTCACCACGCAGTGTGGGTCGTTTTTTAAAATCAAGTGATGTTAAAAGCACATCTAAATCGTTACTGGCTAAACGCAAATCCGAAAAACCCAGAAACATTTAAACAAGAGTTTAATCAAATTTGTCAGCTATACCAACAGGCACAAGAATTAAAGAGCCAGAACATAAATATTATAAGTACTGATGAGATGACAGGTATTCAGGCTATTGAAAGAGCCTATCCAACAGATATAATGAAACCGGGTAAAATCGAACTTCAAGAATTTGAATATATTCGACATGGAACACTTTCTCTGATCGCATCATGGGATGTAGCGAATGGAGGGATATATCATTCTACTGTTGCTCCAACACGCAATGAAGATGATTTTAACTGCCATATCGCTTCAATTATAGCTACCAAACCATCTGATGGATGGATTTTTGTCACCGACCAACTCAATACTCATAAGTCTGAGTCATTAGTCCGACTTGTAGCAACAAGTTGTGGTTTAAATGTCGATTTGGGCATTAAAGGTAAATCTGGCATTTTACATTCAATGGAGTCTCGTGCAGCTTTTTTGACTGATACAAGCCACCGTATTCGCTTTGTTTATACTCCAAAACATAGCTCATGGCTTAATCAAATTGAGCGGAGCCGGAGACGCTCCGCCTCCGGTGTTGGTTTAGTATACTGGTACGTCGTTTACTTCGACGTGGCAATTTTACTTCAACATTGGATCTTAAATGCCAAATTTTGAGTTTCATTGATTACTTTAATCGGACATTTGCAAAGCCATTTGTTTGGAAGTTTTTAGGCTACCCCAATACTGCTTCGACTGGTTAGTTATTTCTGCCGCGATGCACTAGTATGCTGGATACGACTGATTACCTACTATAAAAACCTAATTATATTGGTGCAGGAATTGCTTTTCCCTTTCCACATCCCATGAAAAGTCAGCTCCCAGAAGAGCTGCATCAGGTTTATTTTTATATACTTCTTCACTTGAAACCCTTAATCTTACTGGGTTTATTTATGCAATAGCGCCCCCTTCAGACTGTAAATCGATCATCTGTTTGCGTTTCCAAGCAAAATGTAGGATATTTATGCCTAACTCTTGAGCAGTTCTGATGTCAGTTCGCGATCGCTGCAATTCTTCATCTAAACCCCATAATCCGCCCAGATTACCGATCACCAGAATAATTCCTCCGCCAGACAAAAGTTGAATTCTAGTTCCATCCATTATTGGCAACGCAGAAAATAGAAACGGCTTTATCCGCAAGGGATGGTCACGACGGGCTTCTTGTAAAGACTTTAGTGGTGTCTGCAAATGTTGAGCTAGTGCCTGGACTGATTGAATCAGTTCTGTACTCTGGGCGGGGGCATCGACCAGCAAAGTGCCCCCCGACTTCAGGTAGCTTGAAAGCTTCGAGAATTGATGGTTGTTTAGCGATAAACCCTGATGCCCAGTCAGATATAGCAGCTCGTAGGGATGCAAATCTCCATCCCAAGTGACAGGATTGACAGTTTCTGCACCTTTTAAGGATGGATAAATATCTTCAACAGCACGTAGTAAGTAAGTGAGATTGAAAAAATTTCGGCTACAATCTTCATCATCAGAGTTAATTTGAGCAATTTGAACCAAGCCTTGGGGTCTTGCCTGGGCTTGACGGCGATAACGCAAGTCTAAATCGCCGTATCCCGGAAAAAAGATATCGGCAGGTGTGCGGAGCATTTCCTGCTGCGATCGTCGCAGCAGAATCCGACAAAGCTCCACATCTGAACGTTCAGGGGGACGGCTTCTCTCGTCAATTCTGAAGGTTTCCTGTACAACTTCCTGATCGGGGTTTCCCCCCAGGCGATCGGGATCTCGATACTGAGCAACCAAATAAACAGTGACAGGTTCCGACTCCTTTAACTCGGTTGCGATCCGAAAATTGATTTGATGAGGCACGACAATTGGATTTCCTTCTAAATCAATGGCAATTCCCGGCTGAATTTGCACCCAGCGATTGTCTCGATATTGAGCGGCAACTTCTTCTGGGGCTGGAATTACCCGTACTCCTAACCCGCAAACAATCCCTGGCTGATTGATTGACTGATAGTGAAGATTTTGGCGTTTGCGCTGATAGTCATGGGCGCGTTGCCAACGCTCGGCAGTTAGGAGCAAGCCATCTCTAACTTGTTGGCGCTGCATGGGGGCGATAGTAGGGTTTGGAAAAGGATGACCCACAAAAATTTCTCCAATTCGATTGAATAAGTTTCAGGTGAATGCTCAGTAATTTTCTGTTTTTATCTGGTCTGTTTCTATCCGCAGGCTGTAGGAGCAGAATGCAGGTTTCTCCTGATCGATTATTCGCCGGACTAGCTGCTCATCGATTGGGCTATTTGGCTGGGCACGCAAGCGGACATCAAAATGATAGGGCTTGCCACCGCCTATAACCGCATCTTCTCCCACGTAGGCTAGTCCAAATACACATCCTTGACCAAAGGGTTCGGTAATGCTGATTGATTTATCTTCTTCCCGGTCAATTTGTTCATCGAGCGATAAACCCGTATATAAATGTAAATAAAATCGAAGTCCCTTACGGGTTCCACGACAGCGATAAATTTCTACGGCACGTCGAATCAGCCGCCTTTGATGGGTTAAATCTAGCTGTGCATCAATTGGCCAGTCTACCCAGTGAGCTAGAAACGGCAGGAGCGCCTGAGGTGCAGTTAACGGGTCTAGATGCGCCCACATTGAACTGAAGCTATTTACTACCGGATCGAACGCTTGCTCAAAGATTTTGATGAAGCGATGAATGTAGTCAACTTCTTGATAGACTATTGGCAAAAAAGCAGTATAGCTACTCCGCGGTCGAACATTTAGCTCAAAATTGGATTCTTGAATCGGATCTGAACTTGACCCTTGACTCAGGCTTTGGCTAGCATAAATCGACAGACAACCTCGAAAGTTGAGTTGGTTTCCCTTACTTCCCTGAAGCGCATTTTGACCCTCAAAAAAATCGTTAGGAATCAGAAACCATAAGTCAGCATGTCTGCTTTTCTTGGCAGCTACTTCTAGCGTTACAAGGTTGATCGCAGCCTCCATTGCAGTGCCTGACAGTTGGGCCACTGAGTTCTGCTCTGGGGCTGTCCCGAATTCAGGGGCGCTATCAGCATCCGTCTGCACCTGACACCATTCCAAAGGGAACGTCCCATCTAGCTTTAAGGTGAGTTGTTGAGGTTGAGACTCCCAGTTTTTAATCTCAAGGGCAACCCGACAGAGTTCTCCCGGATGAACCACAATTTCAGATTGCGCTTGCGAGCCTTCTATGGCTTCAGATCCAAGCATCCGACTGCCTCCTTGGGAGGCGGTCGCAGAAATCTGCATGGGAGATATCTGAAGACTAGCTGATTTGGAGGTAAGTACTGGCACCATACCCTAAATCCTCACTGCAGATTGGTCTGTCAGAACATTCACACTATGTCCTGTGCGTGCCTGCGGATCTGCCCAGGAGCAGAGTAAACCCAAAGAGCCTGGATCTATGTAGTTTACAGGCGTTGTTTGCCTCTGCCAAGATTCCCCATTTTTTTGAATAGGAAACAGCAAGATAGCGCCCAAATATTGAATCCCTGCTATTTGCTGAAGCAGAGCCATTATGTCTGACGGGTACAGAGGGCGACCAAAAGGCCAGCCTGTCATCTCTACGCCGCCAGTTAAAGGATTGAGGTAGCGATAGAGGGCGACTTTGATTTTGTGGATAATCTCGGCTTGAGCGCTTGGGTTCTTATAAGCAGGCTCTAGGGTGACTTCGGCTTGAACCGATACGCCAAGATAGTTGGGCTGCTGTAGCTGCAACTGAATGCCTAGCAAACGTCTTTCATCTAGATACTGCAAGACCCGATCGCGCAGAGCCGAATTTAAATTGAAGTTGTCTGGAGCAATCCCGTGTCCTAGTTCAATCAAATCGGTATTGGCTTGAGGGACGACGCACACGCACACGCTCCCGGCAGTTTGGCTGGCAGACATCGGTAAGCACAATGCGCGGGCGATCGCACCGCCACTGCCTTTAAGAGTTAAGGCTTCAAAATCTGAAGCAGTGACAGCTCGATCGTGCGATCGCAGCATTTGAGGCGCTCTCAAGACAGCCCGCTCAAGAGACTCGGCATTAGCACCGTTGACAGCAGCATGATAATTGGTCACGCGGTCTACATAAGGAATTGCCGTCTTCATAAAATTCAGCGTCTTCGCCTGCACGTTTCCCTGTTTACCGCCCCCGGTACGATAGGTAAACATAATTTCAGCACCACGAGGAGGAATTGCACCATACTGTTGCTCAATCATTTGCTCGTGAAGGTCTCGACTAGGCGATCGATCTACTGGCAGCACTTGCTGTAGATAGGCGCGAGTTTGCGTTTGCTTCTTAAGCGTTTGAGGTTCTCGAATCAATGGCCCAAACTGAATACTACCTGCTAATGCATCAACGACGTAATGCCGATCCTGGGATTTTGATTCAGCAAAGTCTTCAACCTCCTGCCAGATTTCGGGGGGCTTCCCAAGAGGAAGAACAAGCAGTTGCTCCTCTCCCTGGCGTTCCAGAATAGGCGCAGTCTCAACTTCAAAGCTCTGCCCCGGCTTCCCGTCGCTGATACCTAATATTTCCTCCTGTACCAGAACGCATTGACTAGCCTGCACCGATCCGCCAATAGCACGCATCGCAATTGTTTTAATTCGAGGAGAATTTGAATATCCCGGCTGGCGTGCGCCAGATTCGATGAGGATGCAGCGAATCCAACGACCTCGGTAGGCATCAAAACTAGATGTAGGCCAGCGTTCGGGCAGATGTAGAATCACATCACCGCCCTGCTGTGAGCGATCGCCATTTCTTGTATTCTCGTTAAAGCTAAAGCCATTGGTGGTGTCGTCTGCTTCCTGCAAAAGCACCTTTATCCATGACTCGCCGTCCCAGGCTTCCCAACTGCGGGGAGGATGGTTCGGATCGATGCCTGTAGGCGTACCTTGCGCCCCTGTGAAGGCGATTGCCAAAACATTTCCTTCCAAGGGGGTATCAGGCTCAATCACGAGATAAAAGCTATTGCCAGACTGCGGCTTTTGCGGAAATAGTTTGAATTCGTGAGTCACTGCAAGACCGTCATGTTGACGATGCCATTCCCCGGTGCGATCTTGGAGCGATTGAGGAGTATTACCCGCCTCTGGTGCGGACAAAATATGTTTTAAGGTCGGTTGAGCGATTAACAGGTCTCGATCACTAGTAAAAACAATGGCTTCCTGAGTTTCAGTGCGCTCTGTTGCAACTTCTGTTCCGCGTGGAATGGTGTAGTTTTCTAGTAAATGAGTGCTGAGGTAGAAAGTCAGCCTAACTTGAGCTGGGGCTGGCGGCTGTAGACGGATTCCCAATAGTTCTAGAAAAGCTACATAGTTTTTACGGGGAACCTGATTAAATCGCATCAGCATCTGGTCGGTGAGCCAAGCAAATAGCTCGACTAGGGTAATGCCAGGATCGCTGAGATTATGATCGGTCCACTCTGGACAATAACGGGGAATACGCAGCAGGCATTCTTCTACTAAATCGTCAAAGGTGCGATCGTCCAGACGAGAACTGGGAAGCTGAGGTAAAAAGTCAAAGTTCACGATTACTCCACCTCTGAACCTAAATAGAACGGGTAGACAAAACTGTAAAGGTCGGGATGAGATTTGAGGCGATAGTCAATGACAATATTGACGCGCCCAGCGATCGTGTCGGGATCGGCGCGAACTTCATCAACGTCAATTCGAGGCTCCCATTTTTTTAATGCTTCCAGTACGTAGATCCGAATTCTTAGTAAAGTATCGTTATTTAAGGGGGCAAAAGCTAGTTCTGATAAGCGACAGCCAAAATCAGGGCGGTAGACACGTTCGCCTAAATCAGTACGCAAAATTAACCAGATTGCCTCTTTAACCTTCTGAGCTTCAGCACTCAGCTTGAGTCCTCCCTGTACATTGCTTTGCAAGGGGAAAGATAAGCCTGTACCTAAATATTTATATAACGACTCATTTATTAGGTTTGCCATTTCATCGACCCTAAGCTTCGGTTATAACACTTAGAGTATCTGGCGATCGCAGAAATTATATCAGCCTAAGGTCTATATGCTTAGAAAAGGGCTGAAAGTAGACTATAAATACACTCTAAAACTAAAATCGAAATGCTCAAGCTAAAAAAGAATACGAATTAGAAGGAACTATCTTAAAGTCGCAAGGAAATTATTTGGTAAAGAGATACGCTCTAAATTACTGTATCTAATATGAATGGCACTCAGAAAAGCTGAAAGCAACTCTAGATAAGCACTACAAGCATTAATACCATTTAGCAGTGGACAAGGGAGAGATCGCTCCCTTGTCCACTGCTGTGGAATGGATGCAGAAACAGTGAAAGGGTTGCCCAAAGCTGTTCATGACACAAAACACCAGCGAATTTATCGCACTTTACTTAAAATTATTGTTCACAAAGCAGTTAGCGTAGACGCATTGGCGCAGTTTCTCTACGAGAAGCGGCTTGTCGTCAGACATCGCCCTGCTAGGAGTGAAGCACGAGTCAAGAAACAAGCTTACCCTTTGATGACAAAGCCTCGGCATGAATCACGCAAGCAATTGCAAACTACTGAAACCACAAACCTTACAGCTTTTCTTAGTGGCATTCGAGTTTGACCAGAATCAATCAATAGCTAAATAATTTCATTCCGAATCAGACCCGTAAGGGTACTGCAAATTTCCTTCTACCTTCTGATAATCGCCATTACAGTTTACTTTTCCGTCATTATCCATTGACCAGTATACACCCTTATCGGTATTATCGAGTGTTTTCAACTTTTCGTTAAAAGCCGCCAGTGCCTCTTGATTTTGAAGGAGTTCTTGCGGGGCTATCCAGCCAGGAAATACATTACCATGAGTCCCTGATGTCATAACCTCATGTCCAAGGTCTGCATATACATATTTATTCAGAATGGCATGGGACCAGTGACAGAATAAACAGTCTTTTTGTACTCCTCCAACATATATATCTTTCTTTTTGTCCCCACTCTGTCGATTTTCGTTTGCATATTTCAATATTGGCTCATGTAAAGCCATCTCGCCGTGCTTGCTTCCATTACTTGATTCAGGCTGATTCAATTGAGACCAAATCATTGAATTATTTTCTATCGCTTGCTTGATTTCACTTAAATCACCACTTTGATCTTCTTCCGAGTGGTACCTGCCTTCTCTTAAGGCTGATAATTTTGAAATATCTTGTCTAATCCACTGATTACCTTTCTGTGATTTCTGTTTTGCTTCTGGTGCGGTAATCTCTAACATTTTTTCTTCGGCTGTCGTGGAATTCGCCAAACTCACGTTTTTCTTTCCTGAGTTACCTGCTATGTATATATCTTTACCTAGCTTAACTGAAGCAAGGTGTGGGGTTTTATCCGACTTCCGCTGAGGTATTTTAGCATGAAGCAGTCGACCGACCCTATCTAACATTCGAGTAGAAGGATCTCGATGGGAATCCGTGGATTCTCCCATTTGAACGTCTGTACTTGGTGGATTGATGCCAACTTCAGCATCTTTATACTTGGGGACTTCTCCTTGTATAGGATTAGCAGATGGAGCAGGGCTGAGTCTTTCCAGTAAGTTGCTGCGTAGCAGCTTAGATGAAGAGAATGCCTTGCTCCCATCCGTTTTGGGCGTTTTCTTCTGGGAACCGGGCGTTGGCGAGCGCTCAGAACTGTCCCTACCGCGCTTTAAACCTCTTTCTTCAGGTGTCTGTTGAGAATAAGTCATAATGATTTGGAAATATAGGATTAGCTAGCAACTATATTCTGACAAGTATGAATATATTTGAAATCAGACCTAAGTCTACTGATATTTCATAGTTTGCTGAACTAGCATGAATTTAATTAAAGCCACTTTCTAATGTCGTTTCAACTATGAGGTGAAAATCATGGAATCAATTGGATACTTTTTTAGGAGAGTTTTCGGCGGATTTATTGATAGGATATCTGATCAAATGAGATACAAGATAACCGATATTGCTGAATCTAAAATCAGAGAAACGGTTGAGAAACCATTTAATCAAAGTGCAACAACCAGCCAGCAAACAACAACCGAACATCCAGATAGAAACACAAAATCTTAATTAAAAATATGTCAGCAAAGAACAGAGCGATCGCTCTGTTCTTTGCTGTCTAATAATATTTTAAGCACCCTGGTTTCTGTTTTATCTAAAAATAAAGTTACAAAACTAATGTTCTACCTCTAGATTCACTTGCTAACTAAACAAAGATGAGTTTCATGCGTTGCGATTTAAATTGAAGTATGGTTCAATTCAACTTGTAAGCAAATCAACCGCTCTTGACCTAGCTGTAATTTATCTCCATGACTCAATGGATGGGGTGCTCCACGAGGTAATAATTTATCATTGAGGTAGCTACCGTTTAGGCTATCATCAACAATCATGTAAGCTTGTCGAGCAAGATCCCAGTAGAGATGAGCATGGGTGCGAGAGACGATACCTGCATGGGGCAGTCCTGTTAAATCGATTTCAGGCCGCATCCCGTTAGAGAGATTTTGACGACCGATGACGCCAGACTCCTTAAGTAATAGAAAACTTTGTTCGCTAGGATGAAGCAACTTCAACTGAGGACGCTCCTGACTATTGATTTTTGATGAGAGCTGGGGCGAAGGAGTCGAGGTTTGAGCATAGCGGGCTGCCGAAGCTACCATAACAGGGGGTTGTACTGCCTGTGCTAAAGAAGTACCGCACATTGGGCAGATATTAGCGTTGTGAGGTAGTACCTGATTAAAGAAAGAGCAGCTTGGCTCTGGACAACGATGAGTTTGGATTGCCATAGTAATTGCGCTCCCTAACGATTCAGAATAGATGACGATAATGTGTAGTTTTTAGGTGGATTTTGCAGAGGCACAAGACCCGCTTGCTGAAGGAGATACTGCCCATCTTGAGTTTTGAGAAAATTAGCGAAGAGTGGCCCTGATACATTCCCAGGCAAATTATTATCTCTAGGATAGGCAATAATCAACGGGGCGCTGAGTGGATAGGTTGCTGTATGAAAAGCCGATATATTAAGTAAGGGCTTTTTCTCTAGACAGAGATTGTCTGATGGAGAAATAGGTTGCATTGTGCCGTTGGTGGTCTCTTTTAGCAGGGGCTGTACTGGGTCTACATTTTCTTGGGCAATAGCTAGGGGGTAAATCTTGCATTGATCCCAGGTTTGGGTCAATAGTCCGAAACTAATTGAGCCAGCTTCAGTTTTTTGCGCCTGCTTTTCTCCAACTGCGATGGAGCGCAAGGTATCAAAGGTTGAACGTTGCTCAATCTTGTTAAATTGGGCAATCAGACTCTGATCGTTGCCTAAAACTTTTTGTTGGAACAGGCGTAATGCTTCAGGTTCCATCGGTCGATAGGGTTTGATCGGCAAATCAGGAAAATTTGAACCTAGCTGTTTCCAGTTGGTAAGTTGCCCTGTAAAAATTTGCTGCAATTGGGCAAGAGTGATCTTGCCTTGCAATGCACTTGGGAGATTTTGACTTTTATAGGCAGGTACATAGACTAAAAGACCATCGTAGGCGATCGTTTGCTGAATTAACCCTTCGGGCAGTTGGGTTGATAAACTAGCGATCGCAAAATTTGCCTTGGCGTTCGCTTCGAGAACTTCATTGAGTGGAGACCGTTGAGGGGCATAAGTTCGGTAGTTAAAAATAGCTGCTATATCCAACTTTGGCTGGGTCAGCAACGCTCTAATTTTGCGATCGCTCACGGGCTTCTTGTCCAAGACTGTTGTCCAAGTTCCCAGCCCTTCTCCCGTATAGGGATACTGTCCTGGTTGAGTCGATGGGGGATATTATTCCCCGCACCTCTCAGTTAAATCTGGGCGTGCGACTTTCACCGCACCCAGCTTCCGATGTTCTTAGCTT
>NZ_JBALCE010000008.1:0-39240 GCF_036919815.1 Nostoc sp. | reverse complement strand
GTTTGGGGTGGATAATCTGGTTTTTTTCCAAGCCAAATTAATCACCCTGAAGGATTATTTGAAAAAACTGGCGAAACTCTGATAAAACTACTATAGGTCAATTATCAATAGCTTCATAACCATCAATGAAAACCACTGGCATCCATCATATAGCCATTATTTGTTCTGACTACGATCGCTCAAAAAGATTTTATCTAGAAGTTTTAGGCTTTTCAATTATTCAAGAGACTTTTCGCGCCGAAAGAAATTCTTATAAATTAGATTTGCGAGTTGGAGAAAATGATCAAATAGAGCTATTCTCTTTCCCGAATTCTCCAGAACGGGCTAGTAAACCAGAAGCTTGTGGTTTAAGGCATATTGCTTTTAAAGTTGAGGATGTTGAGCAAACCATTTTTTATTTAAAATCGAAAGGGTTAGAAGTAGAAAATATCAGAATTGATCAGATTACAGGGAAGAAATTTACTTTCTTTAAAGACCCTGATAATTTGCCGTTAGAGATTTATGAATATTCGACTTAAATATGATCATTAGAGAATATAAACTATCTGATACTAAGGCAATCATGAAATTGTTTTACGATACAATTCATGAAATCAATATTTGCGATTATACTCAGGAACAAGTCAATGCTTGGGCACCGGAAAGTATGGATTATGATGTTTGGCAGAAAAGATTACAAGCCAAGCTTCCCTACATCACAGAAAATAATGGTGAGATAGTTGGATTTGGAGAATTAGAACCCGATGGTCACATTGATTGTTTTTATTGTCATAGCAAATACCAAAGAAAGGGTATTGGCTCAAAACTCTTAAGTCATATAGAAAATACTGCCAAATTCCGAGGAATTAAACGGCTATATACAGAAGCGAGTATTACTGCAAAGCCATTTTTTGAAAACAAGGGATTTAGCATAGTCAGGGAACAGCAAGTAGAACGGCTGAGAGTTTGGTTGAAAAACTATGTCATGGAAAAATACCTGTGAATTTTGACAATATCTGCAAATTTTTAGCTGAAAAGTTCTCCAGTGATTTCGCCACTTGGTTATGAGGTGAACCCATTACCTTAACAGAACTAAGTCCAAAAGAATTATCTTTAGAACCTATTCGTAAGGCAGCGCCGTGCGGGAGGCGATCAAGTTTTTAGATCATGATTAAGTAGAGCGATCGCATCAGTCAACCCAACAATTCGTCTTTTTAAAGCATCACCAAACTACCTTGCGCTTCTTCTTCTAGTTCATAACCATTAGCTAGTTTTTCAATTGCTTTATTAATCATTGCCAAACCTTGATCTACCTTTTCAACTACACTTAACTGTCCTCGGAGTTCGGCAGCACCAACGAAACCTTTAGCATACCAAGTCATGTGCTTACGCGCTTGACGTACACCGCGATCGCCTTTATATTCCCACAAGCCTTGTAAATGATCTCTTGCACATTCCAAACGCCCAATTGGGGTTGGTGGCGGTAATATTTCCCCAGTTTTTAGGAAGTGATCAATTTCTCCCACCAAAAAGGGATAACCCAAAGTCCCACGGGAACACATTACACCATCAGCGCCAGTTTGCTCTAAACATTTCACCGCCGCTTCAACAGAGAAAATATCTCCATTCCCAATCACTGGGATAGAAAGCACTTCTTTGACACGGGTAATCCATTCCCAACGGGCATTGCCATTGTATCCTTGGGCGCGGGTGCGTCCATGTACTGTAATCATTTTTGCCCCGGCATCTTCCATCCGCTTGGCAAAGTCGAGAATAGTAATTTCGTTGTCATTCCAGCCAATACGGGTTTTTACGGTTACAGGGACATCAACAGCTTTTACCACTTCCCGCACAATTGCTTCTGCTACTTCTGGTTGCCGCAACAACGAAGAACCGCCACCATTTTTAGTGATTTTATTTACCGGACAACCCATATTAATATCAACAGTATCAGCACCTTCTGCAACTGCCTTTATTGCCGCTTCTGCCAGGAAATCTGGACGACAATCAAATAGTTGAACGCTAATTGGGCGTTCATTACGATCTACTTCCATGATTTTGGGTAACTGCTTGACATAATGCAACCCCGTAGCATTCACCATTTCGGTATACATCATCGAATCTGGCGCATAGCGACGCACGAGACGGCGAAACACCAGATCCGTCACCCCAGATAGAGGCGACTGGAGAACCCGACTTTTTACCTCGAAGGAGCCAATTTTCAGGGGTTGGGAGAGTCTAGCTTGGAGAATGGGAGACAGGGAAATCATACAAAAAATTAAAAATTGCGGGAATGAAAAATGGCAGAAATATTTAGGGGTATCTCTGATTCAGTGCTAATTGTAGGTTACATATCCTGACTTGGAGGCTGTTTTTGCATTTCTTGCTGAATCTCTTCTAGACTCAAACCTAACTCTTTCGCTGTTTCTTCAAAACTCAATCCCAATTTGAATAACAAAGGTATCATTCTAAATTTTTCTTGACGCGCTCCTTCTTGCTTACCTTCTTCCTTGCCTTCTTCCTTGCCTTCTTCCTTGCCTTCTTCCTTGGCTTCTTGATAAACTCGTGTTTGCTGCAAATCGCTTAATCCAAACATACTTTCAATCTCCTTTCGACTCATCGTCGGAAACTTATAAACTAATATTGTCTCTATCAATTCTAATAACTGCCGCCGTTGGGGTTCGATGTTAATTTCTTGCTGGGTTCTGTCTATTAATTCTCTGGCAGCTACTATTGCTGTGTCTTCATTTTCGACCACTAATTTCACTCTAGACAATTGGTGAGCGCTTTTACCAATTCTCTAAATAATAGCCGCGCTGCTTTGGCTGCAATCCGATTTCTAACCAGCCTCATGGGACGACCTGCTGTTTTTTCAGCATCTAACTGTTCTCCTAGACTTTTACCAATCTCATTTTTGAGACGCACTCGCTTCGGTTCAATACGGGTGTAAACCCATTGCCAGAGAGATTTACGGCACAAGTCAGACCCGCCAACAACTTTAGTTTTTTTCTTATCGCCAGATTGCTCCATCGAGGGAGCCTCGCCCAATGCTTTTTGGAATCTTCTCAGCGAAAGATGCCGTTTGGTAGGCTTTTTAGAGTTTCGCCCCTTGAGTATCCGCACTTCTGGCTTTCCGTTAGCATCCAAGAATCCCTCAATGGGATAAATTTGGGAAATCAAAACCGCTTGAACACGCTCTCCAAACCCAAACTTTTTAAAAACTACGCGGTAAGCATCAAATCTAGAATCAGCAAGTAGTTCTCGCAATTCTCCTTCAATGCCGTGTTCCTCGCGTTGTAGGTTGCAAATGCGTTTTGCATGTTCTCGAACGGTGTCAGTGATTCCCAATCCGACAGTTTCACTATAAAGCCGATCGTAGCGGGTACTTTTGCGAATTTCTGCAAGCCAACCCCACAGCAAGGGAGCCAAGCCAGCCTCACCTCGCCGCGATTTTACCTGTGCCACCTCTGGAAACTGCCAGGCTAAATCCTGCCGCGCTCGGTTTATGATCGGTGACTGTACCCGGTTTAGGTGAGCAAGTCTCAGCACTAGTTCGCGGATTCTGACAATATAGCGATCGCGAATTTGAATAAATCGGCGTTGGTCTAGCTGATAATCAAAATAGTAGCAAGCAAGTGCTAAAGCATCTGCATCATCATCTTTATCAGGTAGTGCAAGGTGATTGGCTCGGTAATTTTTTAATTCCTTGTGTCCTACAAGCCGCACTTCCACACCAGCACGGGCTAAATGTGTACCCCAAAGTTTGCTGTAGTTAACTCCGGTTGGCTCCATAATTGCAATGTCCGGCTTTAGCTCCAGCAACTGTTTAATTCCTTGGGCATTGGCGCTAAAGAAATTGAACGGACATTCATAATAAAATTGACGTGGAACTTCTGGCTTTTCAGTAAGTAGGCAAGCAGAAACCGAGGACTTGCTGACATCAAGTCCCAAAATTCTAATCATTCAGTTCTCCTCTGGGTGGTTCTGTTTGTATCCAAATGCCATGCCTATGAATCACCCGAAGGCCGTTGAGCCTAATTCACTCTCAAGGCAATGCCGCAGCGCTAACTGCGGCAACATCTGGAGGAAACAGCACACGAAAAGCAGCCGAGCTTATGAAATTAGGAAAGCCAAAAGCTTGTTTCATAGTAAAAGCCCTAAACTGCTGTGTATATGTGCTGTACGGGTGCTTTGGACACAACCCGCGACGGTGGCAACGATGTCACCGTTTCGGCTACTGGGTCAGGTAGCCCACGCTGTTGTCTGCGCGATCGCAATTTAAATTACGATTCATCAGGCGGTTAATGGTCGTCATGCTTTAAGTGTTGAATAACTTCTATTAGATTCTCCGAAGCTGGATCGAGCAAATCATAGAGTTCTTTATCTATTTCCTTATTTGCATTTTCGCTGTCATGCATGATTTTTAAAGCTGCGTCAATTTTGGCTTTGATATGTTGGCACGAATGCCAAATTATGTAATAATCCCATGCTGGATCTGGTTGTGGGATATTTAAATTTTCTTCATTATTCATAAATTTTATCCTCGTTAAAATCCATCGGGGATATCACCACTACTCTTGGATGTATCCCCAGATTCAAAAGGGATATTGTCTGGTTCAGGTTCCTGGACTGTGGTCAACTCATCCTTTTTACTTTTGAGTTCTACTAGTTCCCTTTTAAGTTCTCTGATTCCCGTTCGCAGGTCTTTCGACTCATTTACTAAGTCATAATACTCGCTGACTTTTCGCTCTACCTTTTCCATAAGAGCAGAAATAGCAACTTCCTCGTCTTCTCCCTCCTGAACTTCTGCAAATAGTTCTAATCGCTTACTTTCGTAATTTCCGAGATTTACTACCCGTTGGTAAGAGATGGTTTTGATTTTCATGGTTATGTGCTAATTTTGACTTGTACAAGTTTGAACTGTTTGAATCAATCTCAAAGGCGATCGCGATCGCGCAGGAGTGCGATCGCAAATGAATTTTTGAGCTATTCTTGATTAACTTCGTGCTTGACTTGATCGAAAGCTACCTCAAATTTTCCGCCCCCCTGGCGCAAAAGGCTGGCGTAAGCATCCGCATCAGTTCGAGTCCGTAATCGGGCAATGCAGCAATTTTGACCAGAGGGCAGCCGTTGAAAAATTGCCCACGGTCTAAGTTGATCGTAGTAAGTCATAGTCTTAAATCCTAAATTTGTTTACTGTGTAACATCAGCGCGAGGTTTCCAGCCGACGCTGGCGGTTCCCTATTAAATGCATAGACATTTGAATGATCCGATTATTTCATAGGCATACTTGCCTCCGTATCTGAAAGACTGCGACCCCAGCGCACCTGATTGATTAGCGCTTCGAGTAATCCCTCTTTATCTGCTTTTGGTAGCGAGCTATTAATTTGATGCCCAACTACGTAAATCTCATCACGGCAGCGACCGGGAGCTTGGTCACACAGCTGAATAGAGATCGCACTAATCAAATACAGCTTCTCGCGCTTGGTCATTAGTTCAAATGTGCTACCATACTCCTCCTGAAGAGAGTCCAGTAAGGAGCCATCATTCAGGGTGTAACTCGTAAAGTGTCCCACTGGCTTCGACATTACTATAATCTCCTTGATATTAAATACGATGCCTTTGGCGATCGCTCCCTTGGTAGAAGATCGCCTTTTCAATTAGCTGTTTATCTGTGGTTGTTCCTCCTCTTCCTCCCCTTGTTTTTCGCCAATGATGATGTTCAGGGTGTTGGCTTGCGACTGGAAATCAATGATCGGGAACTTTTGATCATTGACATCTTTGATGACTACCACCATCTCCTCACGGTAGTCTTTCAGGACTTCAAGCAATTCTCTAACTGTGGTTGTCATCTGGTTTCCTGGGTTGGTTGGTGTGTCTATTTGGAATGTGGCCATCCAGCAAATTGCTATTAGCCCCCCCTCTCCCCTCTGAGCTAAGGTAATTGTTCTCTGATTTATGTCAAAGCCAGAACCGTAAATGACAAAATCTTGACCATTTACATCTGTTATGACTACTCGCCCTTCATCAAGAAGGGTTTGGAGCTTTTGAGGCAGTTCTTGAATTGAAGTTATGTTTTTTCTCCATTACTAAGTGTGCAGACATCAAACATTGCCGCGCGGCAAACTCGTTACCGCGATCGCTACCAGGTGATTACAGGGTGTGTCCGCGGCGGGGCATAAAAGCAATGCGCGGGTGATTTGCTCCAGGAAGCAACGCAAAGGGTTAGGCGTTGGGGAGCGATTTGTGTTGCTAAAGTTTTGTCTTTGCATTACTATATTATTACGCAAAGACGTAATCTGTCAACATTATGTCTTTGCAAAAAAGTTTTGTAAAGATAAAATGGAGATAACTCTATGAAAACAAGCAATGGCACGACCCAAAACGTTGGCGGACGACGCAAAAACAGTAAACGTAAGGATGAGTCAGTACGACTGGGAGAATATGGACAAGATAGCTCAGTCGATGGGACTAAACAGATCGGAGATGCTTCGGCTCATAGCTCAGGAGAAAATATCACTAGGACAGCCATCGCCTGGGATGGACACGGCGATGCTGGGAAAATTTTAGAAGAGGTTTTGCTTCTAAAGCAGCAGTTTCTTGACTACGTGAAATCACATCAAGGCAGGCTAGAGGCAAGGCTCGACGAAAGTAAGAAACAAGAACAGAAATTTTTAGCTAATGCTGAAGGGCTGGAGCTAAGGCTTAGAAAAGCACTTGTAATCCAGCGAACTGAAGACGAATCAGATGACACTGAAGAACCTGAATAAAACCGTCCTGCCCACTGTGGCTAGGGCGGTTTTGTTTTGCGATCGCGCTTCTGTTGGGGTGCGATCGGGGTGACTTATGACAAATGACTTATGACAGATGGCACTAAAAGCAGTTTTCTTGACAGAGCTCGGAGACAAAATTGCAGAAAAGGAATTTGTGGCTGTAGTTCAGTTTCCGGCGGCGGTGTACCTAGACGGATGGATTTGTATTCTGAGGAGCATCAAAGGAAATCAAGGGATTTACCACTCGGTTAATTACTATCGGTTCCCAGATACACCCATTGAGGTTGAGTGGCAAGGCAACGATGGGAATTAACCAATGACTAAATATAAAATCTCATCAAAATCACTCAATGCCAGAACTCTAGCCATCTACGAGTTAGATCAACTAATCGCCTATATCAGCAGCCTCGACCCAGAACTTAAACCTGACGAAGCTACAGCACTAGCAGGATATGTGGTAGGTCTTCTGCCAGAACTTCTGCCAGAACTTCTGGCAGAAAACCTCCAGCTACTGAATCAGATCAAAGAGGTAGCGACAGCCATCAAGCGCCGCAAATCACGCAATCCTCAAGCCAACTAAGAAAACCAAAAAGCCACCGAAAGATTTTGCGATCGTGGTGGCTTCCTGAAAGTAACTAATACGAATTATGCCAGAAAACTCAATTAAAATCAATCCTGCCTGGACGGAAGAACACGACGCATTCTGTTATCAACACCATATTCCACCCGCCGCAAAAATCCTTTGGCAATGGCTAATGAGACAAGGGCAAATTGCCAGCGAGATAGAGCCGGATTTATCAGAATTTAATGCCTGGGTAGCCAAGATCAGGGGTAAACCATACGGTCACAACTACGTCAAAAAGATGTTTGAAACACTGGTATCATGCCGTGTTTTACAATTAAACGCTTTGCCTGGAACACATCAAGGATACTTTTAAGACCATTGTCATGGTTAAATCCACCCAAAAAGCCGCGAGAAAAAAACTTACAAAATCATAACTCTAGTTACAAAACAGACCCCTCAGATGATACTAATGCCGAAGAGGAGTTTAACAGCAGCAGCAATGATCTTACTCCCACAACAGCCGAATTTGAGGAGTTAGAAAGGCAACACGACATACTGACGGCTTGTGCTGAGTACCAAATATACTTTGACCCAAATAAACGAACAACCAGACATCTACTTGAGTTTGATATTCAAGATGTTCAATTAGCTTTAAAGCATTTTCTTCTTCGTGGTGGACATCAAGAAATTCGTGATCCTCAAGCATGGCTGATTGGCTGTTTACGTGAATGTTATTGGCAGGATAATACCCTTTCGTTATCTGGATTTATCGAAACTTTAAAATCTTGGTTTCCTGACAAGCTTCCAAGTGATTACTAGGGAATAGATACATAGAAAAACTGCTTCCTTTGAAAACGGAAGCAGCGACATTTAAACCATTCTGATTATGAAGCAACCTACACTATTCGATTTAGAAGCTTTCACGAAGTTTGAAAGCACTCCCGATCGGTTTTGGGATGAGATAACTGCGCCCCAACAAGTCAAGCAAGAACAGAGGTGGAATCCCAGTCACTTTGGACAAGTTCCCCACAAGTCTGATTCTGACGGGCAACTGACAATTTTTTACGACGATAGCGAGGAGCCACCAGACCCAAGCGATTATAAGAACCTGGATGATTATGAGCAAGCCTGGGCAGAGTGGCAAACACTTGTTGGGGCGCAAGTTACCTCAAGCACTATTGACACCACAGTAAAAACTCGTGTTGCTGGACAGGTAGCATTAAATACTAAAAAAACTGCGCCCCAACACGATACCCACTGGGTAGAGAAATACTGGGTTGAGCGGTCTGGTAATAAGTATTGGTATTTTCGGTACTGCTGGATGGTAGGCAGGAAGAAAAACCGGATCTACCTGGGTAGTGTGGATAGCATCCTTGCTAAACGTAAAAAGGCAGACGTAGAAGTTTGGATTAGTGATGGGCAGTCGCCCTCGGAGATTCAAAAGTTAATTCAGTCTTGGGGTGAATCGTACCATTTGCCATCGCAGCTCTAAACCGTCGCAGTTCATCCCATCGGCGGCTAGTGGTCGAGCCAGTACTACTGTGCTGATTGGGGTGGAACTGTGAAATTCTTTGTTCTACAAAAGAGTCAATGACTCGTAAAATCATCTGTTGATCCATCTGATGACCAGAATCAACCCCATAAGCGTATTCTAAAATTTGTTCCGCGAGTGCGATCGGTACGCGGATAGTTTGGGTTTTCCCGTGGTTCCAAGCGGGTCTGAAGCTGGTGCTGTTTTGTCCGGGTCTGACATTGTTTGTAGCCTGAAATGCCTGTGTCATGGCAGGATACAGCCTTTTTGTGGCAAATGCAATCTAGGGAGTGGTTATGCAATCTAGGGAGTGGTTATGCAATCTAGGGAGTTAGGAGTTATGACTGTTGTGTTGTAACACCAAACCAAAATTTATGAGTAAGACAGACGACGCTCTTGTAACCCAGTCCGCCCTGTTGAACAAATTTGCAGAAATTATCAGAAACTTGATTCAACAAGTTTCTACTGAAAGAGCTGATAAAGAGAAAGCTGTAGCTCAAATTGGTGTCATGTTAGGAGCTGATGACACAACAGCATCAGCTATCTTGGCAGACAACCCACACATTCAAGCCTTAATAGATGAAGCGTTGGCTGCCTACCCTGTTGCACCTACGGCTGCTTAAATGAAAAATGCGATCGCGCTGATAATGCATGAGAGTGCGATCGCAATCTTTACAAACTGATTTCTAGCCTATCCCCAAGCGTGCAATTTGTCACAGATTTGGGTAAACCGTGTCTACCTCGTCCCATGCCATATTTGCCAAGCTCTCCAGTGCCATAGCTAAAGCAACTGGATGGTCGTATTTCCCCTCTTGCAGGCGGCCAAAGAATATTTCAATTTGGAGGAATAGGAGTTTGGCGTTCATAGAGTTGCGATCGCCTGTTTAACATCGTCATCAGTTACCTCGATGTACCGCGAAAGCACCTTCAAGTCAGTGTGACCAGTGGCTTTTTTGATAGTTGCTAAACTCACCCCCCGACTTGCCAGCTTGGTAATAAATGTCCGGCGGGTGGAATGAGTCGATATACCCTTAGCTGCAAGTCCAGCTCTCTCTACAGCTGTGCGTAAAATTTGGTCAGCTCCCCGCAAGCACATTGGCTTATCTCCCTCTCTAGATGGGAATAACCAAATTGAACCCGCTACTGGTTTATATGCTGCTAGCAATTCAGCCAAAGTATCATGAACTGGCACTTGGCGCGTCTGTCGCTTCCCGTTGGGTGTTGCCTTGCGAGTCCTGGCCTGAAAATTGATATACTCGCAAGGTGAACCGTCAAGGTTATACACATCACGAAGTTGCAACTTTACTAACGCCCCCCAGCGTTCCCCGGTGTACGAAGCAAGATCCAAAAGTAATTTATATTTTTGATTGCGGATCTGCTTACGAATTTTGGAATAATCCGCGTCGGTCAAAACTGCGGCTTGTCCATTTCGATTGTTTTTCACAATTTTTCAACTTCTGCCTATTCCGGTTTGACCATTAGCACTGGTCAAACCGGAATATTCATAACTCTAAATAATAGGATCATTCGCCTCAATCCTATTGTCAGTAATGCTTACACGTCATCGGTAATTCTTCTGCTTTTACATAAAACTGGAACATTTACACAATTTTTAATTGCTCATACAACGGAGTTATTCACTTCATTAATCCGTTTTTTGAAATGGCAATTGCAACCCTACAACAAGTATTCGGAGCCAACGCGACCCAAGACGCAACAACGGTGACTATTCACAAGGCGGATCTAACTGGATTGACACCATCCGCCACTAACACTGCGGATAGCATTCTTGGGGGAATTATCGCCCAGGCAGAAACTAATATTCCTGATAGTGCTGTCACTGGTGGCGATACGACTAGAACAGTCGGAATTTTAGACGGTTATCAAACTATCGTAACCGTCGGCACAAGTCAGCTTTTAGTACTACCTAAAACCATCAATTTCTATTCTATTTTCAACAGTACTTTTGACCCAGACAACTACTAAATGGCACTGCTTACTATACAAGAATTGTTTGGAGCGAACGTGGTAGAAACATCTACCACTATTACCATTTACAAAGCAAATTTATTAGGATTAACGCCACTTCTAAATAATACTGCTGATAGCTTATTTGCGGGAATTATCAATACTGTGCATCAACAGTATGAGGGTCAGCTTACAGATGAAAATGGTTTGACAGTGACTGACCAGAATAATATACCAGTCACTTACGACAATCATCTTTTTTACAGTAGTACATGGGTGCAATTTTGGGGATATCTATTTCCGAAAGGTAAATTAAATTCATGCTTTCTATTCAGCCAAGTAAAACCTTATGAAAATATCTGAATACCCTAGTATTACATCTGTTTCAGCAGGTGATTTATTACTTGTCGAAACTGCAAATGATAATGCTTACAAAAACATACCAATATCTCAACTTGGTGGTGGATCAAGGAATAGTCAAATCTTCCCTAATAGCTTTTCTCATTGGCACGATGAAAGTGTTATTTTAACTGGGAATGGGCTGATGACGGATATTTATTCTAATTATGCTTACAGCACTTTAGCCTATCAAAATCCGCCTGCGATTAACGATAGTTTTCAATTTAATAAGTTACTGGATGCCGGAAATTATACTTTTTATTTATTGGGGGCACAAGGTAGCAATCGTGGAACAATTAGATTAAATGTAAATGGAACAGAGGTAGTAGGTGATTTGGATTTTTACGGGAATAATTTTACTGGCATTACCCTCCATACGACTATTAATATAGCCACACCTGGAATACAGACTTTCAAGATAACTACTATAGGTAAAAATGCCTCCTCATCTGGTTTTTATATAATACTAACAAAGTTATGGGGCATTAAACAGTGAATTATTGCAAGATAGGTGATAGCCCAAAAGTCACCTATCAATTTTCTGACCGTGAACCAATTATTTATCAATCAAATGTTGCTCCAATTGAGGTATTTACTGGTACAGCACCTCCAGAGGGTACTACTACAAATTACAATCCCCAAGGATATCAAATTAGTTTTCTTAGTCCGCAATCATTTTCTGGAAGATTCACACAAATTGTTTTGGATTACAAAACTCGTGTTGGGAATATTGGTACTTTTTTTGAACCACAGACAGGATTATTCGTAAAATTCATTGCTTGTGATGCGACAACATTTGGAACTATTGAAATTACTTGTAGTGGACAAATAACAATTGACAATAATATTCATTGTCCGGTTGCAGCCTTGGGCGATAAATGTCAAATTATCATTTCTAATGGTGGACAACAATTATTTCAAGCTAAGGGCAAATGCCCTGTAAGTTTCACGGTATCGTGTGGGAACTGTCCAGAAGGACAATGTGAATGTCACAGCGATTCATACCCAGGATATTGCTGTTTGGATTGCGGTGCTGTTGCATCAAATATTCGCACTATTACTAATGAATTGAAGGAGAAAAATGGCAGATAGTTGCGCTAGTTTAGCTGGGGAAATTGCAGCGCTGAGAGCAGAGATCGCCCGGATTCCGCGTGTAGATGTAAACGCAATAATCGAGCAAGCTAAAATAGCAATTATCCCACTCGTAGGTGGAATAGTAATACAACAAACTTCGGGATTAAAAATAGATATCGACCTTGCAAAAGGTCTTGCTATTCAAGCCAAAAATATTGCTAGCGATACAGCAGTAAAATTACCGCCTGTGGAAAGACTTTCTGCTGAAGCGAAAGCTGCTGCTGATAAAGCTGCTAGAGATGCTTACAACAATTTAAGTGAATTAGAAAAAGAAGTTAGAGAACGGCATTATGGCGACAATATGCTTGGTTCAAAAATAGATACTTCTGATGCCAAGTTATCAGCAGAACTTAAAAACGCAGTATCCGATGTAGCCTATAAGCGCGAGCTACAGCCAATCATGGCAGAAGCTAATGCAGCGAGAGTCGAGGCAGCTGCTAAAGCCACAAAAGAAGAGGTACAAGGCGTTCGCGGTTTAGTTGACAATGTTAAAAAAGACATTACAGCATTAGGCGAGTCCGTAGGCAGTAGGTTTAGTGCTGTGGAAGGTGCTATTGCTAAGGTGGCTGGCACAGCAGGGGAAGCGCTGGCTAAGGGACTGGAGGCAATAGGCATTAGTCGATCTGCACAAACTGTAGCAGGGGAGGCACTAGCAAAAGTGTTTGGGCTTGCTTCTAAAATTGCCGAAATTTTTGTAATTATCGCGGCAATTCAGGAAATAATCGCGCAAATTAAAACCCTTGAAGTTCTTGGGGAACGCATCGATGCTGTAGAGCGCGGATTAGAGGCACTTGGCGCTAGCATCTCCGGTATCTTGGGTAAGTTACTGGGTTTGCAAAACCGCATTGCCAATAACGAGGCGACAATCGGACAAGTAAGGGGTATTGCTCTTGAAGCTAAAGGGATTGGAGAGGGTGCTGCACGGCTTGCTCTTGATGCTCAAGTATCATCTGCTAGGGCACAAAGTACAGCAGATAGCGCTATTAGTAAAGCAGCAGGGGCGCAAACAACTGCTGACGGTGCTGTGCGAAATGCAAAACAGGCAAATGACAATGCTACAACTGCATACCAAAAAGCTGTGGAAGCTACTGCCACAGCCAATAACGCCACTGCGATCGCAAATAATGCCACTACGACGGCTAATAACGCTACCAGAGAAGCTACTAAAGCCGATAATCACGCTGGTGAAGCATTTGCCAAAGCTTTAGAAGCGCTTGGTGTGGCGCTTACGGCATTATCCCTTTACCAAGCTTTCAAAGGAATACGCGGATTACAAGGTATCCCAGGACCGCCGGGTAGAAATGGTATTAACGGAATAAATGGCAGGAATGGGATCGATGGAGCGCCGGGAATAACAACAGTAGTTCAAATTCCTGGGACACCAGGTCCACAAGGCGACAGAGGATTACCCGGCATCAGTGGATTACCCGGAAGGAGTGGATTACCTGGAAGAAATGGACTGAATGGATTACCCGGAAGGAATGGTATTGATGTGAATCCAGCAGATGTTGCAGGACTGAGAGCTTTAATTATTCAGCAACACGCTGGTACTCGTGCCAACGTAAATGCTGCGACTGCCGGACTCGTTAGCGGCGTAAAATCATTTTTCACCACGCAAATTGCCGCAGTGACAGCACTGATTACCGCGATCGCTAAAAATACGTATATTGAAAAAGCGCTATCCGTTCTCACCTTTGCCGTGACGGTACACAATGGATTAATGTTGTCTAACAACCTTGCTCAAACGCTAGGAACAATCATTGATCAAGTGCTAGCGTTTATTCTGCCAAAAGGATTAGATGGTACACCTCTTAGCATAAGTAGCGTATTAGGCAAGGCTGCACATGAAATCATCGCCGACACCATCGGCAAAGCAAACTACACGACCATCACTGAAGATTGGGCAAAGGCCAACAGAATTTACCAAGCTGGTATTAATGTCCATAACCAACTCAGTAATATGGCAGGCATTATGAGCGCTGGTATGGAGTTGATTGGTGGCAATGTTGCCAAAGTTGGCAATGCCCTCAAAGTATGGGGTGTAGTCGGGGAAAAAGCTTATGCTTTCATGAATCCACAACCAAATCTCAAGGGAGGCTTTTTTACATTTTTAAATAGTGCCAGCGAAAAAGCAAACACCATCATGGCTATGGTCGCAATACCGATTGGTATCACTGCGGCCGCTGTGGGTATTAATGATAGTGTTTCGGAACTAATTAAATCCCTCGATCAAAAAGATCCTGTGGATAAGGATGGTAATCCAATAGTCAATCCCAAAACTGGGCTACCTGTTAAATATCAACCCGGGCTAACTGTCCCAGTCCCGACTGTCTCTGATACGGTTGCAGCGCAAACTAAAGCTGATAGCACCAATATTATTGAAGCGACAATTGATGACATTTTTGGGTTTAACGAGTAAACAGCTATGAGTGAAGACGACAAAGTTTATGTACCGAATAGCCAGTGGACGCCGGTAAATCCGCCATCAGTTATCGCTACGGGAGCCACAACCACGCCAACAAAACCTGTTGTAACGGCTGCAACCCCAAGTATAGATTCGCTGCCCGATGGTTTCGATCCTTTTGAGCATTTGCAACAAGTCTATATTCCTCAGCATAATGCAATAGTAAAATTATATTTTAAAGACTTACCAACTGACTGGAAGCCAAACATTGCAACCGCTAGAAGCAGCTTATGCGTAGCTTGTACGATGTTAGATTCTGACAATCAACTCATGATGAATCTACGCCACC
This sequence comes from Nostoc sp., assembly GCF_036919815.1. Classification (GTDB taxonomy): domain Bacteria; phylum Cyanobacteriota; class Cyanobacteriia; order Cyanobacteriales; family Nostocaceae; genus Nostoc. Next base: position 24,138 of record NZ_JBALCE010000008.1, on the reverse strand, counting down.
ATTTGCTGTTTGATTTGCTTGGATATGGTCGGAGCGGACTATCAATTTTTTATGGAAGTAAAGAAAATTACGATCCTCCAGTGGTCGGGCATCCCAAAATAGTTTTCTATTTCTCACAAGATATTGCCTCTGTGCCAGTCGGAGGAACTGTTTATGATGCAGAATGTAGCGTTAGATTAATGAAGTTGCAAAATACTTCAGAAAATTTGCTTGCAACTTTAAAAGAGATAGCTGGCGAGATTAAAACCAAATTTGTTCATGAAGCATCTGGAATTATTCATGCTAAAGGAAATCTTTGCATTAGCTATCATGACACGATAAATGGCTTTCCAAAAGGCTCTAAAATATTAGCCAATTCCGAAACTTCTGCAACAAATATTTATCAACTTATATGTGATTGTATCGATATAGTTTTTGATGAAACAAAAATTACTGTCCATGATCCAAAAAAACTTAGCACCGTAGGAATACCCACAGCTACTCAAATAATTATGGGTAAAACTCGGAAATTACGGGCTTATCGTCCTGTAGTAAACGTGAGATTTAGGTATGCTTATGCAATTATTCCTGGAAATCCCAGTCCAACATTTTTAATAGATACGACTCACAGATACAAGCCTTTAGTTAAAATCTAAACCACGCTAAAATTGCCTGGAGATATACATATCTCCGGGAGATGAACCACGCTAAAACGGCTGCTATGGTTGAATCACAAAGAAGTTTTAGTAAAAAATAAAATGGCTTATAAAGACATTAGTCGTGGTGTTAGATTAGCCGCAGATCACGCTAAATATATTACGTGGCTAGAAAAGGATACAGCAGCCAGGCAAGTAGCATATGCAGCCGTAACCACTGCTGCTAATAAGGTTAAAACCGATAGAATTCTTGGGGCTGTCATTCCTTTTAGTTCAAGTGGTACAAATCTTATATACCTTCCTAGTAGAATAATTGCCGTAGAACAAACCGGTAGAGGTGCTGTTTTGGCTACAGCATTAGCCAATATTCTTGATGATTTCACATTCACACCTACAAATTTATTGGCTTTAACCACTCCTAACATCATCGAAGGCGTTAAGTTTAAACCGGCGACAGTAACTGTGATTCAACGCGTACAAACTGCAACCACTAAGGAAGCTTCTCGGATTACTGGAAGGCTTTATTATCGCCACGAGAATGATTCTGTTACTGGTCATTTTGGCAAGAAAATTGCTGCTGATACTTATGATAGTGTTATGCAAGCTATTAAAGAAAAAACTCCATTCATAGCATTGTTTACTGGTAGCGCTAATGCCTTGGCTAGCAAATACCGCTTTGTTCCAGAGGATGTTTAATGTCCATTGCATCTAATAATAATTTGCTGTGGCTTCCACCAAATATTAGCGATTTACTTACTGTATCTGTTGATGGGCAGGCTGATGATTCTACTGCCCAAGGAATGCTTATTATCAACGCTGCCGCTAGTCAGTGGCTAGCTGGCACAATTGATGATTACACCTACTTTGAACTACTAAACCATTACGGCATCGACCCACTGCGCTTTGTTGGTGAGGTGGAAGAACATATGGTTTTATTAATGAGGTAATGACTAGAAACCTGGATTTATCTATTGAATCCAACTGGCAATTGATGCATTCGGTATCTATCCCTCCTACGGTAATAGGAATTATTAGAGAGAAGGTTTATTATGCGAAGATTACACCAATTCGTCCTGACGTAATTTTAGATAAGCCAATATTAGCAATTAGCATAAATACCACTATTCCTGCTGGTAAGGTATGGTTTTATGCTGGTAATCTTTCCCGTTTTGCTAATTCGTCTTTAGGAGAAATATACATTGAAGACCGAAAACCATTATTTTTAAGCCGATTTAATTTGGTGATTTCTGATAATTTATTGAATAATTATCAGATAGAAATCAATATTCCTCAATGGTTTATTTCATGCAATTTAGCTGTCTATCAATATGAGGGAAGTGACCAGACCCTTATTCAGCAGGAATTAGATATTATCAAGTCCGCAGTAGTTCCGGGCAATGATGCTTTTTAAATAATGAAAATTGATGTTAGCAGTTCTCTGACGATCATTCTTGGATTGATTGCTTTGATTGGCTCAATCTACAAAATAGCTCAGGTAGAGGCTAATATCAATGCAAGAATTTCTCGCATTGAGGCAAGCACGCTAGTAATTATTGATAGCTCAAAAGATGATTTGATTGCTCGAATAAACACTATCAATAACAAACTAGAAATACACATAATCGAATACAAGAGCGACAAGGAATATATCTACCTGTATCGATTAAATTCTACAGAGAAGGCTATTGAGCATAAATTTACCCGCCTCGCTAACTGGATAACCCAGGTAGCCAGTTACTTGCATAGCAAAACTGGATTTCAGATTCGAGACGACAAATTTTAGTCCTCTGGGGATTCATAGTAGCAATTCCAACTGGCAGTGATGCTGTTTCACCTAATTCATTTAGATAAATGCGACTTACACGCTGGCTGTCGAAAAATTCACTGTAATTCTTGATGTCTGCTGTATCTAGACTGCGATTGGGATAAATAACTGCTCCTCGCCAAGCATTTTTAGGTTTATTTTGACGTAAGTATAAACAAATTTCCGAAAATAGGCGTGAATAAATTTCTGTATCGGTCTGAAACTGGACTTCAACAAAGTAAATCGGATTTTCTTCCCCTTGTGTTGGGAGAAAAACGCCATCTATACGAAATGCAGTTTGCTTGATTTCAATTGAGGAAAATTTATAAGCCTCTGCTGTTTGCGGTGAGTTGCCTATTAATTCAAAAAAGATGCTAGGAAATTCTTGAAAAAGGCGATAAAAAATGCTGTCAGTTTTCACGCTTGATGTATTGCTGAGATTGCCCTGTTGTGATTTTACCGTGTAATACTACTGAGAAAAATTAGTAAGCCGACGGCAAATCAGCAGTCGGCCTGGCAAATTCATGATGGTTTAGTTGCAATTTAGCCGTGAGTTGCACCTTGAGGAGGACGCGAGACAACCTTTTTGGCTAAACCCAAAGTCTGCAAAACTAGGATGCTCCACCAAGTAACATCAATTTCCCACCAAGACAACCCAGATTTGGCCATGTGGGGATAAGTATGATGGTTGTTGTGCCATCCTTCTCCATAGGTGACGATGGATACCCACCACAGATTACGAGCACCATCATTGGCATCAAAGGTGCGATAACCCCACAGGTGTGATGCTGAGTTTACAAACCAGGTTGAGTGCCAAAGCAAGACACACCTGAGAAATACTCCGTAGAACACAAAAGACCATCCTCCTAATGCATAAAGCAGCAGCCCAAAGGGTATTTGCAACAGCAAGAAGTAGCGATCCAGCCAGCAATAAAAGGGCTGTCTTGCAAGATCAGGGGCATATTTTTTATAGGTTTCATAGTCAAAAAATTCTGGACGCGGGTAGAAAATCCACAGTATATGGCTCCACCAAAATCCTCTTTGGGCAGAGTAGGGATCTAAATTGATATCTTCGGTGTGGGCGTGATGCTGGCGGTGTCCACCTACCCAAAAAATTGGCCCCCCTTGCAAAGCCAGCGCTCCGATCAGGGCGATCGCATACTCTAACCACTTGGGAACTTGGAAACTCCGATGGCTCAGTAGTCGATGATATCCCAGACAAATACCAATACTTCCGAATAACCAGTGCAGAAACACTAGCAAACCTAATGCTGACCAGGAGAAAAACCAAGGGGCCAGAAGTGCTAAGGCATGAAATGCAGCAAAAAATACTACATTTGTCCAACTGAGTTGAGGTGAGTTGCCTCTCTCAGGGGCGATCGCCCCAAAATTTGCGGTCATAAAAATTCCTGTTGATGGATGATGAAGCGATTTCCGATTTACTTTTTATCGGGCGTAATCCCACAAGGATTTACCCGCCTTATACACCAGTTGGTTACAGTGAGCTAGCGCGGTCTTCTCCCTGAGTGCTAGCCTCTCACGAGGGGGAGAAGGTGAGCCACTGCGGTTTTCTCCCTTGGCGCTAGCCTTTCCCTTTGAAGGGGAGACGTTAAGGGCGATCGCGAGTCCGCGTACTCTGTAAGAGTTGCAAGCTACGCTTTTAGCGTCTCGTAAGAGAGCGTCTGGGGTTTACCGCATTAGCGACTGTGCGTAGCCTCACCCGTAGGGTAAAGTAAAGCAAGTATCACTTACATTTGTTATGCTAGCAAAACTCTAATTTTTATGCAAGTGCCACTTGCATTTTTCTATGTCGTCTCAACTCCTTTCCACTCGTCAACGCTTGATTGAAGCTGCACTTGAGTTGTTTTCTGCTCAGGGAGTCAGCGCCACCACAACCCGTCAAATTGCTGAAAAAGCCGAAGTCAACGAAGTGACTCTATTTCGGAATTTTGGCAATAAGCATGGGCTGCTTTTAGCTGTGCTGGAAGAGTCCGCAGCCTTTAAGAATTTAGGTGAGTCGCTGGTGCGACGGGCAACACCTCCCGGCAATGTCTACCAAGCTCTTAAAGATTATGCAAGTGACAGCTTGCATGCATTAGAACGAGTGCCAGAGTTTGTCCGATCTGTGGTAGGTGAAGCCGACCAATTTCCGGCAGAAAATCGCCGCGCACTAGGCAGGGGAGTAACAGAGGCAAACCGTTATGTAGCTCAGTATTTAGCTACTGTAATCCAGCAGGGACACTTAAAAACCTATTTACCCGCAGAAAAATTAGCCAGTTTGCTGAATGGGATGATCTTGGGATATGCCGTAATTGAGTTCACCAGCGAATTTAACGAACTTTGGGAGGATCGGAATGATTTTCTGGAAAATTTGGTGGAGTTGTTTTTACATGGAGCTATGTCATCTTCAGCAGAATCAGCAACAAACTCCTTACAAGGAGGGTTTCCTACCACAGAAGTAGCTGATTTACCAGCTAGTTTAGTTCACGAAATTCTGCAACAAGCTCGGAAATTGGGAATGCGAGATTATGCTTTGGCTTATGTGTTGTTTGGGGCTGGGTTATCTGCCACAGAAATAATTAGCTTGGAGCGATCGCACCAAATTTATGATACTCAAGGGTACTTTTTGCAAATCATCATCCCAGGATTTGTCCGTCAAGTACCTGTGAATCAGTGGATTTTGAGCAAACGCTATGGCTCTTTTACGAATAATCCCTTAATCAAATGGCTGAAAAGCCGTAAAGATGCTCAAACAGCGATGTTTTTGAATGAAACAGGCAAACCGCTTTCAGAATCAGAGCTTCAGATACGTTGGGAAATATGGAGTCAAGGATTGTTAACTCCCCAAGGACAAACCCCAGTTGTAGCCCAGGCACAACAAACTTGGCGCGTAGAAATGTTAATGCGGGGAATCAGCTTAGAAAACTTGACTATTTTAACAAGTTGCGATCGCGCCCAATTACAACCCTATGCCCGCCGAGCCAGAGAAAAAGCCGCCCTAGAGCAAGCCACCCGTTTGGATCATAAGCCAGGATAGGGAGTGGAGAGATTACTTATGAGTGAACAGTGAATTGATAACTGATAACTGAATCGGTTAGCATGATGCAGTTAAACGATTAAGGTAAAACAACAGAGGTTTCTTTACCATTGTTGTTTGCACCATTCAAGATTGTAGCTGTACTCTCAGATAGGGATTGGGTGTTGCTCGAACGGTGTGATAATTTCTTGCGTGGCTTGCCTCCCGCCTGGATATATTGCAAACTGTCTTTGCCATAATGGGTTGCCACACTCATTAACATCTTTTCAGAGTAGCCGCGCAATTCTTCTTCAATTAGAGAGAGGCGACCTGCCATTTCATCTAGGCTAGAGAGTGAAGTGTTGTAGGTAGATAGCTCGGTTTGCAAAGTTTGGATGCGGCTGTCGTAGTCTGTCAAATTTAATCCGTTGCCAAATTCTAGCGTAGAGCTAATTGATCGCATTCCTGCAATTCGACGTAGAGCTTTTTCGAGAGAAGGTGAACTGCGTTTTAGTCGTGCCATAAAATGCGCTCCTGAAGGAGGTTTAGTGGTTACTGCATATACTCTAGCCAATGCAACCATAAACTTCTCTGAGAAATTATTCGGAAAAATTAAAGCAAATTGACATCGGCTTGATTATTTTTAGTGAATTATACTGAAACTTTTATTTTATTTGTCAAAAAAACTACTTAATATCAGCAATAAATACCTCAAAGTCGTGTTGGAGTACTTCAAAGTCATGTTGGAGTACTTTAAAGTCATGTCGAGGTACTTGAAAGTCGTGTTGGAGTGCTTCAAAGTCATGTCGAGGTACTTGAAAGTCGTGTTGGAGTACTTCAAAGTCATGTCGAAGTACTTAAAAGTCGTGTTGGAGTACTTGAAACTTGTGTTGGAGTACTTCAAAGTCATGTTGAGGTACTTTGAAATCGTGTTGGAGTATTAGAGAATGGTTTTCTTCGGCTTAACCCGACTTACGGCGAAGGCGATCGCGCTGAAAAATATCATAAATATAATTCAACTACAAGTCTTTGCTAACTGTGCGATCGCTCCTTTGATGAAACCGCGATTGCCTCTTCCACATTAGAAAAGCAATATAGGAGTCCTATTTGATTGCGTGAAAAAAACTCACTAGACCTTTTTTAGTACATAATTACTAATTAATTCAGTCAGAACTCAAATACCAACTTATGACCCATTGTTGGGAAAACGGAAAAAAGTGAACCTGCTGTTTCCAGGCGCAAGTCTCCTCTTCAACGCAGGTATGGGGATGCGCGATGGCACGGAGTGCCCACCAAGGGCTATCGCATGACTATTCATTCATGAAAAGCTGTAATCTCCATCTGGTAAGGATTTCCGCTTTTATTCGTGCCATTCAGCGTTGATAGCCGGCTATGACGAACTTGATATAAATCTTTCTGAAGAGGGACGGACTTACTTAAACCTTACGAGAATATGGAAAAAGTGAGGAGAGCTTGTCATAACCGATAAAACCTGTAGTCTGGAGTTAATAATAATGACCGATGTGACAAATATAGCGACTAAGCTTGCTGATCTAAAGCTTTTTCAGAATGTTCTGTTGGAAACTGAGCAAAAGTTAATCGCACAGACGGAAGACAATACGATTTGCGAGCGGCTCGAAGGAATGATTAAGAGTGATCGCGAAAATCTCGGCATCATCGAAGCAGCTATTTCTAGATACGGCAACGCAGCAGAACCTCGCGACATTACTCAACAACATGCCCAGAAGGTAAGCCAAATGATGAGCGGCTCCGAGGTAACTCTATATGACAAGTACTTACAGCTTGAGTTGCTAAAGCATCAACAGACAATGACTGGGCTGGTTCTACACAAGGTTGCCCAGTCCTTGAGTGATGAGCTTCAAGATGTGATGGAACCGCTCAACCGAGTTAATTTTGAAAATCGCGCTCACCAAGAGATTCTTAAAGGCGTTCTTTACTTCGTCGGAACGCGAGAGATAGCCGGTAAAGAACCTGACATGGGTCTGTGGGCTAGCATTGAACAGGGAATTGCAGCCCTTAAGGGTGCTGTAAGCAGCGCGGTAAGCTAGCAATGAGTGGCAGAGGGCACGTCATTCATGGGAGCGTAATAGACATCTCCGAAAATTAATGCATGACTCCTCTCCAAACCTCTCCCCGAAACGGAGAGAGGCTTTAATTCCCCATTCCCTCTCTTCTCTACGAGAGGCTTCTCTTTCAGAGACGCTAACGCGAACGCCAACGAGACGCTGCGCGAATGTAGGGAAGGGGGGTAGGGGGGTTAGGTCTGCGCGTAAATTTAAGATTTCTAAATCTTTTCCGGAGATGTCTAATAGATTCATATGATTTATGCTACATTGAAGCATGCTTTTCAAGAGTGAATCATCTCTAACTCAAAACAATTATCCCAATTAAGAAGATCTCAAATTTGCCGACTGAAACCTTTATAATTACGTTTCATAGTGAGCATCATTGTAACTGTAGTTACAGTGATGCTTATTGATCAAGATAGAACTTAAATCCCAACAAATAACCGAATGTTGGTAAAACGATAAAAATCTGGCATACTGACGGTAACGCTACCCCTTGTTCGGTCGAGTTTCGTCATTTGTCTGCCCTGGATATCTTAGCCGATCCCCAATCACCGGAAGTTGGTAAAACGAAAAAAACTCAGCCTGCTCTATCCAGACGCAAGTCGCCAAATCAGCGCAGATATAAGGGTGTGCGATCGCTCCTTTGATGAAACCGCGATTGCCTCCTCCACATTAGAAAAGCGATCGCTCTCTCAAGTCAATTGATTTCATTTTGACCCGCGATCGCCCATTACAATCAAGAAAAGGGAATGAAAAGGATCTGACCTTCATATTCACCAAACTTACTGCAACGAACGAATAAATATAAGTCGTCAATGACCTATCCGATCAGAGCCGTTGCAATAACTTCAACAACTCCAGGCATAGACAAACCTTTGTTGATTCGCTCATAAGCATGGACAGTAATCGTTGCTATATCATGGGTAAGCAAGATGCGTTCTTCATTGGCTGCCCACTCTAAGATAGTGGAATCATCAGTATGGATTAGACCTACATCTTTGACACGAACAATATCCAATCTAGGTAAACGTCTGATCAAGCCCCGCAATATCGAGCCATTGAAGTTCTCATCAGTCAATAGACGCACTGGCTATAATTCTCCTTGGGGCTGATAGCGATCGCGCAAGCGCTGCCTAAGATTAGCGAAATTATACTGCTGGACAAATTGATTTCGCTGTTGTTGAGCTTTTTTGCGACGCTGCTCTAAGTAATTGTCGATTTCTTGGCGATAGGTGAGATAGTATGCGATCGCTGCGTATATCTCCCCTAAACAGAGAACGGGATACTGAACAGCAATTTCTTCAGGTGTAGAGCCGTTATGGTATGTTGCTAGCAAGCTATCCAGAGTAACGCGGCTTTGACCGATGCGAATACCTCCAGCTTCATCCCAACGAAACGGTGGAGCGGTAACCTGAAATTCGATTTGAACGCTCATGGGGGCAATTCTTGGATTTGTGGTATTTCTGTCTTCAGTTTACTTTACTCATTAAAGAGCGATCGCCCTTACATCAAAATTCAAAATTGAGGAAAAAGACTGGAGGGGATGTAATACCATTTCAGGAAATACCTGATACAAATAGATTGATCCCTAATTCTTTCCCCCTGCCCCCTACTGCCTATTTGTATCAATCTTAAAGTGAAACGGTATAAGTCTTTCTCCTCCACCCCTTTTGCCCTATGTCCAATGCCCTACTCAATTCAACGGCTCCATAATCGCTCTTAAACCGTTTTTAGAGAGTGTTTTGAGCATTTCTTTAGCGTTATATTCATTGCTAAATACTCCTGCTTGCATAACTCTTTCACCTTGCCAAACTGTGGGAAACGCACCAGGAGCAAGGATTCGTACTAAATCTTTATCTTTATCAGTTGCGAGTGGAACTACCACGCGATAACGTATACCGATCTGTGTCGCAGAGTTCCCGCGATCGGGAATATTTGCAGAACTTGTTCGCATCTTACGAGTATTAGCGATGGAGATATTGCTATCAGGAACTGGCAAAAGTGCTTCAGCATTTGGGGCAGCAGCTTCTAATATTGGTAATGACTGCTGTGTTTGATCCCTCATCTTTGGGACTTGTGGCTGTGCTACTGAATTGGGTGGATATTCAGGCGGAGTAACCTGAATCGGATTGGGATCGATCCGTACATAATTCAACTGTGGCGGATCAGGTGGCTCTGCTGGACTGGAAGTTGCAACTCTTGAAGTGTCAGTTGGTATTTGTCTACCTGACAAGCTGCTAGGAGTAGGAAAACCGGCAACTTTAGAGGTAGCTTGCTGTTGATTAGATATGGGCAGGGAAAGTGGTATACTTGCTGGCAACAATGGCAGCAGTTGACTGTTTAATTGTCCAGTCACACGATTATTTGGTGAAATGCTGTTGCTGGTTTGCCCATTGGTAGTTTTAGAGATTTCGGGAGCCGAGAAGGTGATTTCCCCAGTTGGTGGTATTTCTCGTAAAACATTGTTGGGGATAGGGGCGGGTTGAGAAGTTTGGGCTACTAATGGTGTTGTACCGTCGATATCTACCTTGCCGGTGATCCGACTACTTACAAGATTATTACCAGCAGCAGAAATCACCTGTTTAGCAGCGCTGGCGTTAATGTCGTAGCGAGCATTATTTTGAAATTGATTACCCCCAGGTTCGGATGCACTACCCAAATCTGGCATTGCTTGAGCGATCGCAACTAAACCATCTTCTTTATTATCTTGAATAGAATTATTCCGCAAAATCGGGCGAGCATTTGCTTGCACGACAATTCCGGTTCTATTGTTCTGAATTTGATTGCCGATGATTACAGGAGCGGCATCTTGGGCAATATTGATGCCAAAACCCGTTTGGTGAAAGACATTTTCCTTGACTTGAGGATGGGAGTTACCAGCAATTGTGATCCCATTGGCTCCATTGCGATCGAAGTAATTCTTGCTAATGGTGGGTGCAGCATTACCACTGACGGAAATCCCATCTTGGGTACTACCAGCGAATGTATTTCCTGCGACTACCGGATTGCTAGATTCAATCCATAAACCGTAACCACGGGGGTTTGAGTTTCTCACTGTAACCCCAGTGAGTAGGGCTTGGTTTGCTCCAACAATTGTGACGTTTTGACCGGCAAAGCTCCGGCTCAGATAATCACCACCTCCCTGGATGATCATATCCTTACCTTGATTGCTAGGGTTGCCTTGAATTGAAATACCCGGTTTCAGCATTAAAGGGAATATCTCTCCTGTCTCGGCGCTATAAGTGCCAGTAGAGAGGATAATTACAGTATTGGCATTAGCTAATCGCAACGCTTGGGTAATCGTTCTCACCGGAGCGGATTCGCTGCCATTGCCTGTGCTGTCATCTCCGACATTTGGGTTGACAAACAGGGATTTAACCTGAGAAATTGTTTTCTCACCCACAGGTGCTGAATCTGGTGTCAATGGAATCTGAGCGAGCGCGCTGCCAAAGCTAGTACCCAGGAACGCCATACTTGCCGCTCCCATGCCTACGGTAAGTGATAATACTGAAAAACGAAAAAATAAAAGCCTTGCTGATTTCAGAAACTTCAGCCTTGCAAGCAGAATATTTACTCTACGGTACTTAGGAAACACACAATCGGGAATCATATTTAACACAACTCCTTAAAAGTAACAATAAATTCTTATACTCTTAGAAAGTATTATGTCGATAATATTACTCACATATTGACCGATTGGCGATATTTAATTGAGAGTAATAAATGATTTTGTATCTGTTCAACAATACCTTGTCCTAAAGGACACGCTACGCGAACGCTAAAATAGCCGCACTCTAAAAGAGTGAGGCTATATGGCGAATCCTATTGAAATAGACTGAAATCTTTTCTCAGTCATCTTTAGATGACTTTCGCTATTAGCCTAGTAATTCATTACTAAGCGGTTGTTGGAACTAGTGCAAGATTTAAGGGAAACCCAACTTTCTAGTGTATCCCCTCTTCCCAGTCCTTTGTAAGCTCGTCGTTTACCGTAAAATACTTGACTAATCTTAGTGCGAAACTGTAGCCTCAAACTACCCCGATCACTACCTATAAGAACATGGGATAATTGACTGTAACCCTCACCACTACGTTGTTTTGCGTAGATTCGGCAAAAATTAAGTAAAAAAAAGCAAATTAATTAACTTATGGTTACTAAGACTTATGATAATTCACATTTCGATGAAAGCATTAACGGGGTTGTTGTAATGGTCGAGCCATACAGCCAAAAAGAGCAAATACAGCAGGTTGTCTACCGCATTTTAGATGCCAATTTAGACCGTGCTCGTGAGGGCTTGCGAATTATTGAGGAATGGTGTCGGTTTGGATTGAATAATGCTCAGTTGGCTTTGGAATGCAAGCGCTTGCGACAAGAGTTAGCCAAGTGGCATACTTCGGAATTGCGGGCGGCGCGAGATACGCCAGGCGATCCTGGAACTGAGTTAACCCATCCTCAGGAAGAAGAACGAGCTAGTATAAAATCGGTGTTGCAAGCTAACTTTTGCCGTATAGAAGAAGCATTACGGGTGTTGGAAGAATACAGCAAGCTAACCCTGCCAACTATGGCTAAAGCTTGTAAGCAGATGCGCTATCAGGTTTATACTCTAGAAAGTAGTTTAATGGGTCATCAGCGTCATCAATTGTTGTGGCGATCGCGTCTGTATCTTGTGACTTCCCCTAGTGAAACTTTATTGAACACTGTGGAAGCTGCACTCAAAGGAGGATTAACGCTTTTACAATACCGCGACAAAACCGCCGATGATTCTTTGCGTTTGGAACAAGCGAGAAAACTCCGGCAGTTATGCCACATCTACGGCACTTTGTTTATTGTTAACGATCGCGTGGATCTGGCTTTAGCAGTCAATGCAGATGGGGTGCATCTGGGACAACAAGATATGCCCATTGTCGTTGCTCGACAATTACTCGGTTCGCAGCGTTTGATCGGTCTTTCTACCACAAATAAAGAAGAAATGCAAGCCGCAATTGCTGAAGGTGTAGATTATATTGGCGTGGGGCCAGTTTATGAAACTCCTACAAAAGTAGGTAAGGCAGCCACAGGTTTAGAATATGTCAGCTATGCTGCCAAAAATTGCTCAATTCCCTGGTTTGCCATTGGGGGAATAGATGCCAATAATATCAATGATGTGATTGATGCGGGAGCCGAACGTGTAGCGGTGGTGCGATCGCTCATCCAAGCCGAACAGCCTACTCTGGTGACACAATATTTGCTCTCTCAACTCAATCGCATTAAACCAGAACTTTAAAAAAGTCATTTGTCATTTGCCCAAAGTAAATAACCAATTCCCCATTCCCCACATTTATGTCTAATGAGATTACGATTCAGGTAAATGGGGAAACCCATAGCTGTTCGTTTCCAACTTATTTACCCGATTTGCTCCAACAATTGGGTTTTAATCCCCGCTTGGTGGTTGTAGAATATAATGGCGAAATTTTACACCGCCAGTTTTGGACGCAAACAAAAGTGCAGCTAGGCGATCGCTTAGAAGTGGTAACTATTGTTGGTGGTGGTTAGTTTATCTGAGCCAGCAAGCCCAAATCCTTGAGGCTGCGTCGTGTAATTTCGATGCGGGCGGGTGCATCCTCTGCTTTATCCATATCAAGGGTTGTTGCGAAAAAGTAGACGTTTTTGTTTTGCTCTAAATAACCCACAAACCAACCAACGTTTGGTTTGCTACTCGTTAACCATCCCGTTTTTCCCCGCAATATGTAGTCTGGAGTTTGTTCGCGTACCATAATGTCTTTGACAAGATTTATTGTCCGTTGGGAGAAAGGTAAATCGCCTTGATACAACCTGTGCAAAAACTTAATTTGCTCTTGGGGTGTAATTTGTAATAGCTGCTGTTGTAGCCAAAAACGATCAATGTCTGCGGCAGTGCCAATTTGACGGTTCCCGTAATCTACTTTATTAATAAATTGCTGCATCCGTTCATATCCAGCCCTACGTGCTAGTACTTGATAAAACCAAACAGTTGAATCTTTAAAGGCTTGACGCAAATTTGTATCATGATTCCAGGCATCAATTTCTCGGTGAATTCCATCCCAAGTAAGAACCGCCACATCATCAGGAACTACACCTATTTCTAAAGCCACCAACGCGTTAAAAATTTTGAATGTCGAAGCTGGAACGATCGCAGTTGCATTACGTTGAGGATTGTGTTCATAGATGCGATTGTTTTTTGAGTCGTAAATCAAGATAGAGCCTTCACGCCCGATTTCTTGAAAGTGTCGCCCCAAATTTGGCGCTTTAACAGCGAGCATTGCTGGATATTCAGATGAGGTGGAAGCAGATTGAGCCAGAACATACATTGCCTCAAAGGTAATCACACTCAATACAGCCACACATCCAATCACTATAAACACAAGAGATTGCATTCGGCGCTCCGCGTAACGCTGAAGGGATTGCCATACACGAAACAAGATAGTTTTCATTGCACATTTAATAGAATTACAAACCAGATCATACACCGCAATCTTGCTGATTTGCCGAGCTATTTGTGAGATGAAGCCATCTCACAAAATCGGGTTTCTTCCCTCTGATTTGTAAAGCGACCGATGAAGTGTTTTGCGCTTGGCTAGTTCTTTACCTTTGCGGCCAAGCTGCTCACGTAATTGCTGATCTTTGCACAACCGATTGAAAGCTTGAAACACTTCATAACCAGAATTGGGATTAACTAGTATCCCATTTTCCTCATGCTGAACTATGTCTAGAATACCGCCTAAGCGAGAGGCAATTACAGGCTTACCGAAGTAACTTGCTTCTAAATAAACCATACCAAAACCTTCTATATTATTAGCTTTAGTATCTGATAAAGTCAGCATCGCAAATATGTCACAAGCTGCATAATAACCGGCTAATTCCCGTTCTGGCACATATCCGGCAAAGTGTACCCGCTTATCTACCCGCAAACGATGCACCAGAGATTTAAGTTCCGACTCACATGATCCTTGACCGCAAAGTATATAGTGAACATCGACCCCAAAAGTTAGTAATAGTGGGATGTTATCAATCACTCGGTCGAAACCTTTATGTTTGACTAGCCTTCCTACCGAGAGAATAACTATTGCTGTTTCGGGAATGTTGTACGTCTGACGCACGCGAACACGTAAATCATCAAGGCTACTGGGACTCGCTACATTATTACCAAATTTTTCTGGTCTAATTACTGGGTTAATGACGTGGGTAGGCGTATCTAATCGGAAAGCAGTTCTGAGATAGTCTTGTGTATAAGAACTGTTACAAACAATCCCTTCGGCTCGTTTGAGTGTTAATTTAAATAGCGATCGCAGCACGGGATTGTGTAAAATACCAAGAAGATCATTACCGTGCAGATAGATAAAAAAGCGAATAGGTAGGAAATAGCTCAATAGCAACAGCGAAGGAAAGTCATATCCATGACCCCACTCTATATAACGGTAGTGATAGCGAAAATAAAGTTTGATTGCTAATACAAATGAGCAGACGATATTCACCAAAGGCTTCAGAATACTTCCCACACAGCCACTACGCCAGTATTTAGGATAAGACCAGCGATACACCGGAAACTGTTGACTTTGATCAAATACTTTATCTCCTAAGCAACTAGCCGCTAGCACAATAACTCTTTCTGGATCTTGGAGACAGCGATCGTAGATATATTCCCCAATTACAGCTTCTTTTGGCAGGAAAGTTCGGGATATGACTAGGATATCTGGGTATGCTGCTTTGTCTCTGATTTCGGCTGTTAGTTGAGAAATATGTTCCATAATCAATTTGAGGACTACATTTCAAATAATTTTTAATTTATTTACAATTAAGATTACTTTCAAAGCCATAATTATTATTTTATTTCTTTTAAAACGAATGTGGTAGAGAAATTTGAAGGCTATTTTAGAAGATTAGCCAGGAAGATTATTTTTTTATTGTATTGATTTGATTTTTGCGACAGATTTCTCACTATTTAAGAATTTATGTGCATAATGGACAATAAATTAAAGTTAGCACTGATAGCCAAATTGCTTGATGAGCAACCTTTGCGGAAATTATGAAATTTAGCTACGCTTAATAGAATATCCTAAATAGTATGGAATGTTACGTCAAAATTCCCCAAATTTTGGTAAGTATTGGATAATATATTCTGTGTATGGCTTGACCTACTTATAAAAAACACGCATATATGCTACAATGTTTCTGCGTGGCAAACCCCAAGCTGCTAGTTATAGTAAATGTTGTTCAGAATTTAAAAGTATCCTTGCTTCTGTCTCCCAGGTTTGCACAAAACAAGTAGGATAAGGATTATAAAAATAAGTTAAAAAAATTCCTAAAAATTAAAATCATCTGTATAATTCAAAACTGTACTCTGAAAGTGCTAGTCCAAGACATAGCAACAATTGCTCGTAGGCGTAGCCCGCACTTCTCTGCGAGAGGCTACGCCTACGACAAAGTGACACAGTGAGCCTGTCGAACTGCTCAGTGACCATCGTAGACATCGCTAATTTGTGTGATGATGAAGATATCTTCAGGTACGGTTCCCCAGTCGAGAAATCCCCCCTGCGATCGCACCCTAGCAAAGAGAAGACGCGGTAAATTGAATATGTAGCCGACAAAAGTGAAGGCTACATAAATGCTACAAACTCGCTTGCTTGTTACGGGTTGGCGTTGGCGACATACCGCAACACTCCTAAGAGCATCGGGAGAAGTCATAAATAATTCCGTTTTTCAAGTGATTGTATTATGCGTAAAAAACTAGAACAAACCATCAAACCTCTGTTAAAAACCTTCTTAGCCTTAAGCTTGGTGTTAGCTTTGGCTTTTGGTCATGCCGATGGAGCATTAGCAGCCCGCACTGGGGGTCGCATCGGTGGTGGCTCCTTTAGAATGCCTTCCAGCCGCACCTATACACCACGCACCTATGCACCTCCTGGCGGGGGCGGATACTATCCTGGTGGTGGTTTTGGTGGTGGCTTTGGTTTTCCCTTCCTAATTCCCTTCTGGGGTATTGGGGGAGGATTTGGTGGTATATTTACCATCTTAATCTTCTTGGCGATCGCTAATTTCTTATTGCAAACTTTCCGCCGCGTCTCTGGCGGTGAAACTGGAGAAGCAGATTACAGCAGTAACTCTGCTGTTTCTGTAACTCGTTTGCAAGTAGGTTTGTTAGCTCAAGCCCGTCAATTGCAAAACGAACTCAACCAGATTGCTGAAACTGCTGATACTAACACCCCAGAGGGGAGAGCAGAAGTTTTACAAGAAGCTAGCTTAGCTTTACTGCGCCATCCTGAATACTTTGTATATGCAGGTGGTGGCACTCAACAAGCCAGTTTAAATTCAGCTGAAGGTCAGTTTAATCGGCTGTCACTGGCAGAACGCAGCAAGTTCAGCGAAGAAACTCTTTCTAATGTCAACAACCAGCTAAGAGAAGCCCTTGCCAAAGATGCTTTACCCCCGGCTGGTGAACTCGACAACCCCACCCGCCTATTTACCGAAGGTCCTGGTGAATACATTATTGTCACCTTATTGGCAGCGACACTAGGTAAGTTTCAAATCCCTACAGCAATTAACAGTGCTGATGATTTGCGTCAAGCTTTACGGCAAATTGGTAGTATCCCTAGCGACAATCTTTTGGCAATTGAAGTTCTTTGGACTCCTCAAGCTGAAAATGATACCCTGACATCTGATGATGTGTTGGCAAATTATCCTGATTTGAGACTTGTTTAATCTCTAGAAAATTTCGCGCTTTAGCGCTAAGAAAAACTTGGCATCTTGGGGCAACAAATAAGTTCCCCTTTGAGGGCAACTACTAGAAAACCGCTTGTCATTGGCAAGCGGTTTTTTGGATGACAGCCAAACCCAAGAAGCGTATCTGGAAAACCTCTCTCCTAAAAGGAGAGAGACTTTGAATTTTCCCCCTTAGAGCGTCAGGAAGGGGGCTAGGGGGTTAGGTTTTTCGTGGGCTTTTCCATACAACGTGAAAAGTTAGAGAAGCGATTGGAGACTGGCTATTCCTATAAGTTTTAATTCTAGGACAAATACCGAATAACGCGGCAGGGATTGCCAGCAGCGACAACATTCTCAGGTATATCTTTAACAACTACACTACCAGCACCAATGGTTGTGTTATCACCAATAGTTACACCTGGACAAATAATTGCACTGCCACCAATCCAGACATTATTACCAATGTTAATTGGGGCAGCTAATTCTCTACCAGAAAGACGAATTTTCGGCTCTATAGGGTGATAAGCAGTATAAATTTGTACATAAGGAGCGCATAAGACATTTTCACCAATATTAACTGTATTACAGTCTAAAATTACACAGCCATAGTTCATATACAATTTGTCGCCAGCGAAAATATTACTGCCATAGTCGCAGTGAAAGGGTGGCACAATTAATACTTTGTTACCTATGTTTCCAAATAATTCTTGTAAAATTTGCTGCCGTTGCTCTTGCTGTTCTTCTGTTGTCAAATTGTACCTTCGCAACAGACGACTAGCTCGCTTATTTTCGGCAGCCAATTCTGGATCTTCCGCCAGATATAATTCGCCTGCAAGCATTTTCTGTTTTTCGGTTTTTTCCATGACAGACTTATCGGGCTTCTCAGTTGTGTAGGATACACATTAGTAGTGGCTATAGCATATTCCATCCAGTTTAGAACCGCTATAAATCAACCAGGACTTACGCAAACAATAATTTTTACATTGCAAAACACATAGTTTGATTTATTCTCGCCGACTTACTTACAGGAATTTTTGCAGATTATTAACTAAAATATGGCATAAGTAGCTTTTCCCTGCTGTTTAGCTCGGTACATAGCAATATCAGCATCTCGCAGCAAAGTTGCAGGCTCCTCATAATTTCTAAAATTCCAAGTAATACCAATGCTGGCTGTAGTAGATAATTCATGTCCATTCAGGTTAAGTGGCAATCCTAAGGAGTCTTGAATACGTTTTGCAGCATTGGTAGCGTCGGTAATGTCTTTAATATCCTCCAAAAGAACAGTAAACTCATCACCACCAAATCGTGCTAGAGTATCCGCACTGCGTAAACACAACTCTAAACGTCTAGCGATCGCAACTAAAAAACCATCCCCTGTTTCATGCCCATAGCGATCGTTAATCTCCTTGAAGCCATCTAAATCCAAAAATAAAACTGCAAAATAATAATCGCTTCTGCGTCTGCTACGTTCAATTGCTTGTGTAAGCCGATCTAAAAATAAAACACGATTCGGTAATGCTGTCAGCCCATCATAAAACGCATTGCGGATTAGTTCCGCTTCTGTCTGCTTGCGTTTGGTGATGTCTTGAAAAACTAAAACCGCGCCAGTAATATTGCCATTTTGATCACGAATGGGTGCAACATTATCCCCAATCGTGATTTCTTTGCCATCTTTGGTAATCAGTGTAGAGTTTTCTGGTAAATTTAAAACTTCACCTGCTTCGATTACATGTATGGCTAAATTTTCAATTGTTTCTCCTCCATCTTTGTCAACTAAGTTAACGACTTCTACTAAATCTTTACCAGACGCTTCACTTTGCTTCCAACCAGTGATTAATTCTGCTCTGGGATTCATCATTTGAATACAACCATTTGTATATGTCACAATCACTGCACAGCCCATACTGTTAATAATTGCCCCCAGCCTGTGTTTTTCTTCCTCTAATATCTTTTTGCTCTGATGGTTGTACAGAGCCATTTCAATCGCAAAATGTAAATCACTACTTAGATGATTTTTATCCAATGTTTTATATTCCGAATCCTCTGTTAGATATACTACAGGTACATGTAACTCATTCTCGATAATGTTTGCTACCTGCATACAGTCAATTTCCTCAGCTAGGCAGATATCAATTAATACTACATTTGGATGAGTTTCTGCTACTTTTTTTATTGTCTCATTACTACACTTAGTTATTTCTGAAACAGAATAACCTAGCTTTTGTAAACTTTTTCTAATATTTGAGGCTGGGATTTTTTGATCTTCAACCAGTAGTATTTTGCGGACGAACATGTTATAATCAGATGTTTCTTTACTAAAGTTCAGATTTTTGTTGTCAGTGTCAACTCAATCTCAAAGTGATTAATATCTCAATCATAAACAATCTCAAACTACCCTGTGTTCTTGTTTAATACAAGTATTAACTAATGATCAAATAAGGTGTTATTAAGCTCCGATAATTTCTGGGCTTGCCAAAGCTAATTATGATTAGTCCAGGCAGTTAATATCATGTCATCAACATTACATATAAATTCCCATGTAATTACCAAAAATTAAAAACTGATTTTCATAAATATAATATACAAGAATTTTTCTGAGGAAAAGTATAAAGTATGTGGCGTGGGTTAGGGGGGATATTTATACAACTTGATACTTATTTACAAAGATCCTTTTAAATGTTCATCACCAGCTCAGGTGATTTTTTCGCTTTTTGAGAAAGAGTGGGTGATGGGGGCAATGGCAGGAAAGAATCTCTTTGTGAGATCCTTCCCCTCCACGTAAAACCCCTTTATTTGCTGGCTTATAGATATTGCGAAAAACCGCGTTTTGTGGTTTAGAGGTTGGACTTACTTTTAGTTAGTTCAATGCTAATTTTGCCACCAAAGTCTGGAATAGGTGCGGCAGGTTTACTGAGAGTGACTTGAACTTGTGTTACACGATCGCATTCTTGGAGAATAGAATCTGCGATCGTTGCTACCAATTTCTCCACCAAAGCAAATTTAGATGTTTTGACCAGATGTTGTATCAAGCTAATGACGCTGCGATAATCTATAGTGTCTTCGATCGCGTCAGTCTTAGCTGCTGTGGAGATATCCAACCATAACTTTACATCCACCTCAAACCATTGTCCTAGCACCTGTTCTTCTGGCAGATACCCAGTGTAGCCATAGCAGCGAATTCCCGTTAAATGAATGCAGTCCATAAAAGTTTGAGAGCAAATTGTGGATTTTGTAGAAAGTGGAGCAAGTTTGTTTAGAGATTTTCTTTCCCACAAACTTGTGTGGCGGTGTTGGGTTCCATCACCGCATTTATCAGGGTTGACTTGCAACCCACCTTTAAGTCAAGCTGCTTTTGAAGTTCCGAGGTTCGGCTTCCCCGCCTGGGACTTCTCTTCACCCAACTTTCCCAGATGGATTTTAAATTGAATTTCCCTAGACAAAATTTAAAATTTCAGATTGTTTTATAAAAATGTTTGATTTAATGCCGATCGCCTTTCAAAATGTTAATCAAGTTTGGGCTTATATCTTAACAGAGACGCTAAAGCGGTTGGGATTGACTTGTGCGATCATTTGTCCTGGATCACGTTCTACACCCTTAGCGATCGCCTTTGCTCAACAAGTACCTGAAATTGAAGCGATTTCCATTCTTGATGAACGTTCCGCCGCCTTTTTTGCTTTGGGACAAGCTCAAGCAACGGGACGCCCTGTGGTACTTGTTTGCACCTCTGGTACAGCAGGAGCAAATTTTTATTCAGCAGTCATTGAAGCCTCATATAGTCGCGTACCACTGTTGATATTAACTACCGATAGACCGCCAGAATTGCGAGATTGTCACTCTGGGCAAACTATAGATCAATTGAGATTATATGGAAACTACCCAAATTGGCAAACAGAGTTAGCTTTACCCTCCGCGGACATAGGAATGCTAGCTTACCTGCGACAAATGGTAATTCATAGCTGGGAAAGGGCGCAAACTCCTACAAAGGGACCAGTACATTTGAATATTCCCTTTCGCGATCCCTTAGCGCCTCTTCCTGATGGAACTGACTTGAGTTATTTACAGTCCCAGTTTCAACCTGAAGACTTCTTCGCAGGAATAGCAAACCCATGCCCCATGACGCCACTTGCTTCAAGTCGGCAAAGCCGCCCAACGCAGTGGCTCCCCCATGCCCCATTCCCAATGCCCAAAGAATGGAAAGAATGCGATCGCGGCATTATTATTGCAGGTGTTGCCCAACCACAGCAACCAGAAGAATATTGTAGAGCGATCGCGCAACTTTCCCAAACTCTCAAATGGCCTGTTTTAGCTGAGGGACTCTCCCCAGTGAGAAATTATGCTCAACTCAACCCCTATTTAATTTCCACTTATGACCTGATTTTGCGAAATCAGCAACTAGCAAAGCAGCTAGCGGCCGAAATGGTGATTCAGGTAGGTGAAATGCCTACGAGTAAAGAACTGCGTAATTGGATAGATGCAACCCAACCCCGACGCTGGGTAATTGACAACAGCGACCAAAACCTCGACCCTTTGCACGGGAGGACGACGCATTTACGGATATCTGTAGAAGACATAAAGGCAGAGGAGAGAAATTTATCTTTCTCCTCAGACTATGGAAAGAAATGGTGTAATGCAGAAGCTCAGGTTAGGTTAGTTGTTGAGCAGACGATGGGGAAAATAGATGAAATCATTGAGAGTAAAGCAGCTTGGTTAATTTCTCAGATTTTACCGCCCGGAACGCCTCTGTTTATTTCCAATAGTATGCCTGTACGGGACGTGGAATATTTCTGGAAACCGAATAATTTAGGAGTGCGATCGCACTTTAACCGGGGTGCAAATGGCATTGATGGCACATTATCCACAGCTTTAGGAATGGCACATCGCCAGCAAAGTAGTGTGATGTTAACGGGAGATTTAGCGCTGTTGCATGACACCAATGGTTTTTTAATCCGCAATAAGTTTGTCGGACATCTGACGATTGTGTTAATCAACAACAATGGCGGTGGGATTTTTCAAATGTTACCCATTGCGAAGTTTGACCCACCATTTGAAGAGTTTTTTGGCACTCCCCAGGATATTGATTTTGCTCAGTTGTGCGCTACTTATAATGTGCAGCATGAATTGATTACTTCTTGGCAGCAGTTACAGGAAAGATTAAACCTACTTCCAACCACAGGGATGCGGGTTTTAGAGTTACAGACAAATCGGAAATTAGATGCCAAATGGCGACAGGATAATTTAAGGAAATTTGCCGCAGATATTGCAATTTAGCTAATCCGTTAGGTGCTTTTTACTCGCGCGATTAAATATAGTGATTAAGTAGAATATTTGTTTTATTACTCCATGTAGTACATTAAAATAGTGCGCATTCACAGAATCGTTTAAAATATGACAAATGAACTTCATCTTTATTTTGATGACTCTGGTAGCCGTAATCCAGATTCAGAAACAGTACCGCGACGTGATGGTATAGATTGCTTTGCTTTGGGTGGATTTTAGTCCAGGAAGAGAATATACAAAATATTATAATAACGCATCGAGAATTCTGTAATAAATGGAATATTACTGAACCATTGCATTCTACTAAAATTCGTTCTCGACAGAAAGCTTTTGCTTGGTTAGGTAAGGAAGAGAATAAACAGAAATCTCAGGATTTTTTAAGCGACTTAGAAATGCTGATGCTCGATTTACCGTTTACTATCATTGCATGTGCTATCCACCGACCAGGTTACAATGCTCGTTATAAAAGCAAGTACAATAACGATATTTGGATGATGTGTAAAACTGCGTTCACCATTTTAGCTGAACGTTCAGTAAAATATGCGATTTACAAAGAACGCAAGCTACGCATTTTTTTTGAGGAAAGTGGGAAAGATGCTGATAGAGCAATTCTAGAATATGCGAAAGAACTTAAAACTCAAGGAATGTATTTTGACCCACATAGTTCAGCAGCTTATATGGGACTAACAGCAGAGGAATTTAGAATAAATTGGTTAGGAGAACCACAGCGTCAAACTAAAAAATCACCAATGATACAGCTTGCTGATCTAGTCTTGTATCCAATAATAAAGGGACGTTATGACCCAAGCTACCGAACTTATGAGTCCCTTAAAAGCAAGTTAAAACTTGTTGATTGCGTTCTAGAACGGGATAAAATACCTCAGATGGGTATCAAATATAGCTGTTTTGACGACGGATAAAACTAAAGACTCGGATAAATTCCGAGTCTTTAAAATTTCGGCTTTCATACGAAAACCCCGGGGCGTTGCCCAATAAATAAAGCATAATGCCATTTAAAATTAAGTGCAAGCTAAAATAGCCTTGCTTATTAAAACTTTAAATTTTACTTCGGCTTGTATTTGAATAAATCATGCTCTTGCGTTATAAACTTTCTCTGCGCGTGAGATTTCCCTTCTTGCTTGACCTTGTAACCACCCTTCCCAGTCCGCGATCGCACAAAATTCCAACAACGCCAAGGCTAACGCTTCCAACTCTTCCAGCGATAATGCCTCAATTTTGGCTAAAACTTCCTTAGCAATTTTACCAAATAGTCGTTTTAACAGTCGGAAGACGAGCGATCGCGCTCCTTCTTCCACACTCGGGCAATCCGAAACGCCGTTTCTTTCACTTCAACCGATTCTAACTGGTATCCAGATGCTTCTGGGGGTGGTTGGTCTCCTAATTCAAATATGCTTGAGATACCAATTTTAGCGATCGCTTATCCATTCTTAGTTTGCCCAATTTCTTATAAAAAATTAGCCTATAAAATTTAAAAAAAAATGGACTTGAATCCATATGGTTTTTAATCCATAATAAGTTTTTCAAATAATCCTTCAGGGTGGTTAATTTGGCTTGGAATAAAACCAGATTATCCACCCCAAAG
>NZ_JBALCE010000007.1:0-63289 GCF_036919815.1 Nostoc sp. | reverse complement strand
CAAGCACCAAATTACTGAGGAGCCGTGTGAAGGGAAACTTTCATGCACGGTTTTGAAGACCAACGGGGTTGGTGACAACCTCGTTGAGTTTAATGTTCTGAAGGAGGCGACTGGGTAAGTATTATTCATATTAAAACTTGAAAATGGAACAGTAGATGCAGGCATAGTGTCTAGAAATGGGGATAGCCTTGACTATCCGTCGCCAGATGACGCTTAAGGTTAGAAAGGGGTTTTTAGGTGATAAACCCACAACTTTTAGAAACAGCATTCAACGGTGCAGCTAATGGACACATAGGACTACATGGCTGGCTGTCGTTAAGTTATGAAAGCAGCAACTAAGGATGCGATCGCATTATTTGCTCAAAAGTTAGTCCAGTAGCGGCCTTGATTCCAAACAAGACTAACTTTGGCAACTTGGTATTAGAGCCGCAGCAACAATGCGAGGTGTGGTAAACTGCGGTGAAACAAGCCGGTGGGAAAGTTCCTATTGTCAAAGATGTTGTGCAGAGGATCATGGAACGCACTAAAGCTCCAAATCCTTACTACATCAGGGAAGTGTGCCAGATTATTGTCAAAGATAACCCTGATTTACGAGGAAAAGGTGGGTGCTGGGGCATCGTCAGCCATGTGGGGGAATTTAGTCGTGTCAGTGGACTGGTGATTGAAGATTGGGAGCTTGAGCAATAAATAATATCTTTTGTGGACTTGAATGAAAACCTTAATAAACTAGGCATCTCCTATCAAATTCTTAACTATGAGGTTGACCCTAACGATAAGGCGATCGCACGCTTCTGAGTCCGCGCACCGTTTCCAAGATTGTTGGGCGTGAAGTCGGTGTCGATCGTCATACGCTCAAGCAATTTTTTGATGCCTTTGACTTACTGTTGGAAAGCGATGACTACTGCTTGAAGAGTTGTGGTGCAAAAAAGTCCTCAAATCCTGGCTACAAAGCTGTAGCATTTGTATTTCATTTCCAACTATAGATTGAGATTGGCGATTCCCCGTTGGAAGGCTGTAACGACTGCTTGAGTGCGATCGCTCACGCCGAGTTTTTGTAAAATGTTAGTGATGTGAAACTTAACGGTTCCCTCGGTAACGCTTAACGTTAAACCGATCGCTTGAGTGTTTTTACCTTTGGCTAACAGCTTGAGGACATCATTTTCACGATCGCTCAGTTGCGGTCTACTCATGCGATCAACCAATTTTACACCTACAATCACCGGAATATACTTTTATCCAGCGTGTACGGCCCGAATTGCCGCTAATAACTCACGTTGCTTCAACCTTAGTGTTTGGCTGGGTGTTGCTCAGGCAGCTTCAGATTAGCGAAGCCGATACGCCCGTTGTCGCTTACGGAACCCAGTGGATCTTAAGAAAACCCAACCACAACCGAATTAGTCGAACGGCTGGGCATCAAAAAACCAATTCAGGAGACGCTTTACGACTTAGCTGTTGTGGGTGCGGGGCCTGCCGGATTAGCAGCGGCGGTCTATGGAGCCTCAGAGGGACTAAACACCATTGTCTTAGAACATCCCCCGGGGGACAGGCGGGTACTAGTTCTCAATTTTAGAACTACCTCGGCTTTCCCACGGGCATCTCTGGCAGCGATTTGGCAAACAGTGCTGTGTTGCAGGCAAACAAGTTTGGGGCGCGACTTGCGATACCTTGCGAGGTTGTTAAACTGGCGTTTGAGGATGGCATTGCCGTGCTGCATCTGGGTAGTGGTGAGCAAGTTGCAGCGAAAAGTGTGTTGATTGCTATAGGAGTTGAGTACCACAAGCTGAACGTTGAAGGACGCGATCGCTTTGACGGTGCAGGCATCTACTATGCCGCCACCACAACTGAAGTGCAAATGTGCAGTGGTTCGCAGGTGGCTGTGGTCGGTGCGGCAAATTCTGCCGGACAAGCAGCTGTCTTTCTGGCTGAACAAGTAGAGAAGGTCTGGCTGCTGATTCGTGGGGATGACTTAGAAAAGAGTATGTCCCGTTATCTAATTCGTCGCATCAAGCAGATCGACAACATTGAATTACTCTGTGACACCGAAATTAGCCAGTTCAGGGGGGATGATTGTCTCCGTTTCATCAAGGTTAGCAACCACAAAACGGGTGAGACGCGATCGCTCGATGTCAATGCCGTTTTCACCTTTATTGGCGCACTTCCGCGAACCGACTGGCTTCCCCAAGTGATCGCTTGGCTTATATGTTGAATGATTCTCAAGCGCAGGTATTGCTAACTCAAAGGCAATTAGTAGACTCATTACCAAATACTGCCTTACAGGTGATCTGCTTAGATACCGATTGGGAGTTGATCGACACTCACAGCGAGAAAAACCCACAAACTGAGGTAAAAGTTAATAATTTGGCTTATGTAATTTATACCTCTGGGTCTACGGAAAAACCGAAAGGAGTAATGATTGAACATCGGTCTTTAGTAAATTTCACCCAATCGGTAAGAGATGAGTATGGGATAAACGATCGCGATGGCGAAACGCCCGCCGTAGGCGATCGCGTTCTCCAAGCTGCATCTATCAGTTTTGATGCCGCAGCCGAAGAAATCTATCCCTGTCTGATCTCTAGTGCAACCTTAGTGTTGCGTACTGCCGAAATGTTGAGTTCTGTCTCCACATTTGTGCAGAAATGCTGGGACTGGAAACTGACCATATTAATGTTGGGAACAGCCTACTGGAATCAGTTAACGTCAGAATTGGCAACCACAAATCAGACACTACCCCCATCAGTACGACTATTGTCTACTGGCGGAGAAAAATGGCTGCCAGAAAAATTGAAGCTGTGGCACTCGTGTATGGACGAGCGATCGCGTCTCCATGATTTAAAACAACCTCCACTACTAATTAACGGATATGGCCCTACCGAAGCAACGGTATTGGCAACCATGTACGACTTATCGCAGTTGGTACTAGAGGATACACTACCACAGCAACTGATTGGCAAAGCTTTTGGTAATGTGCAAACATACATTCTCGATCGCGTATTGCAACCCGTCCCGATTGGTGTATCAGGTGAATTGCATATTGGAGGTGTCGGTTTAGCCAGAGGTTATCTCAACCGCCCAGATTTAACAGCCGAGAAATTTATTACTCACCCCTTGAATAAATTAGAACGTCTCTATAAAACAGGAGACTTGGCTCGTTATTTACCCGACGGTAATATTGAGTTTTTGGGTCGAATTGACAATCAAGTTAAGGTGCGGGGCTTTCGGATCGAACTAGGGGAAATCGAAACTCTGCAACCTTCTATTGAAATGGTGGTTGTATTTTCGTCATAAACAAAAACTAAAAGTTATTATTCACTTATTTTTACAACATTTTAAAGCAGTGGGATTAATTAACTTACTTACTGCTATTAAACTGACATACTTTTTGATGGAAATAGGCAGAGTTCACAAATCGCGTGACATAGAAACCACCAAATATAATGCTATACGATACTGGGCTGAATTATTGAAAATCAAACCGCTACAATACCCTTATCTTGGTTAAATTGCTTATTTTTAGGCTTGAACACGATTGGTAAACTACGCATCCTTAACTTTTCCTCTCTGCGAGACGCTACGTGAACGCTTGAATCGAATGAAGGCGATCGCTTGGTTTCCTCTCTACGAGACGCTCAACGTGATCGCTTGAATGCCGTCGTCAGATCGCCTCGCCTTTGTCCAAAGTTCAAACATCCTCTCAAGCTGCCATCTAGCTCTCGTTTTGGCAATTAGGGGGCTTTGGGTTTGACAAACTTGAGGGTCATACGGTCGCTCTCTCCAATGGCAAGGAAGCGTTGCCTATCTTTTTGTCCTTGGCTCAAGGTTGGAGGTAGTGTCCAGACTCCACCTGGATAGTCTTTAGTATCCTTTGGGTTGGCATTAATCTCTGATTTGCCCACCAACTTGAAGCCAGCTTTCTCCACAGCAGCAATTATGCCCAATTCAGACATATAGCCAGTTTTGATACTCTCTTGTAAAGAAACGCCTGCTTTGGCACGGTGTTCTTCCACTCCCAGAATGCCCCCTGGCTTGAGTGCTTTGTAAGCCGCCGCGTAAACCTGATCGGCATATCCAGCCTTAACCCAGTTATGAATATTACGGAAGGTAAGAACTAGGTCTACAGAGTTGTCTGGAGCTAAAGTGAGTTCATTTGGGGGATTAATTTGGGCTACTTTGACCTTACCAAAAACCTCTGGATTAGCTGCTAGCTTCTGTTGGAAAGCCAAGGCAGGTTTACTCGTGCTAGGAGCAAAGTTGGTAACTATGAGTTGTCCCTTGGATGCTAGAAATGGGGCTAATATCTCGGTATACCACCCAGCCCCTGGCCATAATTCAACTACGGTCATGTTGGGGCGTAAACCAAAGAATTCAAGAGTCTGGGCTGGGTGGCGGTACTTGTCTCGGTCACGATTTGCAAGAGAGCGATGACTGCTGGTGAGTACAGTTTGAAGCGTGGTTGTGTGGTCAAAAGCTTTGGGTTCTTCGCTCTGGTTAGCTAGAACAGTGGGCATTACGGATGCCAACAAGAAAAAAGCCAGAGTTAGGGCTTTTAGCAAGCCTTGGCTGCGGGTGGGATTTTGTCTCATAAATATTTTTTCTACCTTCCGCTTCAGCATAAAGGCAAATAGGGTTCTCATAAATGGTGATCATCTCACACTCTTGTGCTATTTGTTCTGACAAAACTGGAGATAATGCTGTGTGATGCGATGGCGTACCCGCCATCGACTCAACCAGTTGGGGCGATAGCGACACGAGAAAGCAAAAGTTGTTTATTTAAAACCCCTGCTGTGCATCGACCGTAATTAATCTCTAATTGCCAGCTAAATTACTGCATTCTCTCTGAATCAAAAGCCAATGACAGAAACAGCTTTTCTCTTTTGTTCTGGCGTTACTTCTAGATAACGCTGCAATGTCCCCAGGTTGCTGTGGCCAGAGATTTCTTGAATAGTTCTCAAAGGTATTCCCACGCTGGACATCTGGGTAAGGGCAGTTCGCCGAAACGAATGGGTGCTGACTTCTGTATTACGTGTAATTGATAACCGAAAGTATTGTAACTCCGTTGGTGTCACAAAAGCGATCGCTCCCCATCAATTCCAACTTATCAATCGCAATCGCTACAACTCCTATGATTTCGTTGGCTGATAAAACCTGCTTATATAGGCAGCACTCTGACCAATTGCAGGTATAGTCCGCCCAAGGCTTGGGAATGAAGAGTGCTGAGTTCCGAGTAGTGAGTAATTTTTTTACTTACTCAACACTCAGCACTTAGAACTGAGTGTTGTCAACAGCAAAGACATCCAGTTGTTCACGGGCTAGGACGGCTAGAAAGTCTCGGCGGTTTAACCCAGCAACATTGGCTGCTTTCTCCATTGAGATTTCCTGCTTCTGATACCAGTAGATAGCAGCAGCAAGGCGCATATCACGCACAAACTCTTCTGGACTCAGGCGACGGGCGCTAAATACGGATTCTGGCAGGTTAATCGTGACTGACGACATAATTTATGTCTTAAATTACTGCATTAATAATATCAACCATTTCTGTATACAAGGCGCAACTTACTGCGGCGGGAGCTTTCTTGGGTGGTAGTGACGGCGATCGCTCTGCTCGATGCGCCTGTTTCGCTACCACCAACCATCTATGAGATAACACGCGCTCTGTGTCTGGGTTTAGGCGAGAGTAACTTACTTGGGTAAGTTGCTTTAGTTTACTAATAATCTACAAGTAAGTAAGTCGGCGTTAAAAAATCAACTTAGTAACGAAGTGTAAAGTTAACAAAGAGCTTATAAATGAATCGTTCCAGGGTTTTTACAAAACTCAACATACCTTGATTTTATCGTGCCTACTTACTTATCAATTTAGGAGATACAGTGCGAATCGTTGGTGGATAAATGATATGAGAGTCCTGCTAGTCGAAGATGAACCAGATTTGGGTTCATTGGGCGCAGAATCCGATTAGAGAAATGTCTGCTTACTGCAGTGTAGCTTCTCCATTGAACGACGGGGGTGCATTTTATTACTGCTAAATACCCTAATTTTGCAACATCTTCAAAAGAACTTCTGGGCTGTCCATTTTGTCCATCACGACCTCAATGAAAGCAAGTTGGTGGCGATTTTGCTCGGCTTTTTGCAATGCCGACTCTAGCTCAGACTCGGTGCTTACTTTAATGCCCCAGCCATTACTAGCAAAAATTTCATGGAGCTTGTGATAATTCCACCGTTGAATGTCGTTATATGGCATCGTTGCACCGTGTATATCACGCTCTATGGTATATCCATCGTTGTTAATCAGAAAAATAATTGGCTTCAAGTCATAGCGTAATATTGTTGAGAGTTCTTGTGCTGTCATTTGAAAAGAACCGTCACCCACTAGTAGAATAGCTCGTCGTTGTGGCGCTGCGACACAACAACCAAGTAATGAGCCAACTGAATAGCCAATCGAACCCCAAAGGACTTGCCCAATGAAGGTACTTCTCTTTGGCAAAGGAATTACTGAGGCTCCAAATAGACAAGTTCCAGTCTCAGCAACGATAATGTCATCTTCTTTGAGGAAATGAGCTAGCCTATACCAAAAACGCCGTTGTGTAATAACCGCATCCGTGTTGGGTTGGAAGGGAGTTGTGAAGCCAGCATCCAAATTCTCCATCGCAGGCTTGAAGTCTAAGGTTTGAGCGTCGCGGCGCTGCAAGCATTTGCTTAAACCAGATAAGACATCCCGCATTGCTACATTGTTGTACAGCGCACGTTTAATCTTTAGATACTGCCCATGCACTTCAATAGTTCGACCTGGATCAAGTTTGGCAGAAAACTTTCCTGTGTTGAAATCAGTCATCAAAGCACCAATACTCAAGACACAATCTGCCTCTTCAATACGTTTTCTGACATATTCCTCACTGGCAGCACCATTATATATGCCGATGAATTGTGGGTGCGTTTCCTCCAATAGCCCTTTTCCCATGTTCATGGTGGCATAAGGGTATCCGGTAGCTGCTAGCAACTCTCGTAATTCCATATGCAGGCTATAGCGATCCACACCAACATCAGCAAGAATCACTGGTTTTTGGGCTTTCTCCAGTATAGTTACACAGGCATCAACTGCCTCAGCTAAAGTAGCGCTAGCGCTTTGGAAGACAGGGGGTATCAATGAATCAGACGGTATAGCCACTTCATGGAGAGCAACATCCATCGGTATGGAGATGTAAACAGGTAATTTCTGGAGAAGACAGATACCTAAAACTCTGTCAATTTCTGCTGTTGCATTCTCTACTGTCAAATATGCTTGAGCCACCGTTACCTTTTCATACATTCGCGCAAACATAGAGAAATCACCAGTACCAAGCGTATGATGGACAAGCGAACCAGATGCTTGAATTTTAGTAGCAGGAGATCCAGTAATCGTGACAACAGGAACGTGTTCGGCGTAAGCGCCTGCAACACCATTAATAGCACTGAGTTCACCAACACCAAACGTAGTTACTAACGCTGCAACACCATTGATCCGACCATAGCCATCGGCAGCATAGGATGCATTAAGTTCGTTACAGGTTGAAATCAACTCAATTCCATCCTGGTTAACAATAGAGTCGAGAAACTCCATATTGTAGTCCCCAGCAACACCGAAAATATGCTTGACACCGATCTGCACCAGACGAAGCACTAGGTAATCGCCTACAGTAAAATTTGTCATTGTTTTAGCCTTCATTAATTTTTTTAGGATTTAAAATATTTTTCTAGTAGGCACAAAAATATTGGTGCTTAAATTTAGAATCGAGAAGTTGCAATTCCAAGGAACCAATTAATAAAAATTTACGACTGCCACTAAGTTTATTTGCACGTTTACCTATTATTTTCTACAGGTTTAAACTTTTTACCATCTGCCATTGGTACAGGATGAACTTGGATTATTTTTGATAACTTATCAGTTCTTTGTTTGCAAGGCTCCTCCCAACGGCTCTAGACAAGTAGGGTTTTTGAGTAAGGGCGACTTAATAGAGGAATTTGCAGCGATCGCATTTTCTGCCAAAGTAACGCTAACATCTGCAATCAGAGTAGAACAACCTCTAAATATCGTAGGTGATTCTGAGCAGCTTTATCGTCTGGTTTCTAATTTAATTATCAATGCAATTCAATACACGCCACAATTGGGAAAGGTGACTGTTATCTTAGAGCGCAGTGAAAATTATGCTGTGATTCAGGTTCAAGATACAGGTATTGGCATTCCACACCAGGAACTGACTCGAATTTTTGATCGCTTTTACCGGGTGAATAGCGATGCCTACGGCGGGCTGCGCCTACGCTCTCGTAAAACTGGCGGTTCTGGATTAGGATTAGCGTAGACGCAAAGCGGCTTGTCGTCAGACATCGCTAAAGCAATTATTCAGGCACACCAAGGTAGTTTAAACGTGCAAAGTGAATTAGGTAAAAATAGCACTTTTACTATTCAATTACCTTTCGATATCACCCCAATTTCCCAATTTAAATTGCTGTATTACCTCAAACCTAAATTTAAGTAAAACTTTCTCTACCAAACTTTACTCATATTCAGAATAAACCCAGGCAATACCAACTCGCCGCTAACTGTTGCAGGATTATCTAAACATTCCTCTGGTAATCCAGGACGATAAATATAAACTTTACGCTGCTTACGGTCAATCAACCAGCCTAAATATATTCCTGGCTCATTCATATATTCCTCCATTTTTTCCTTCAAAGTCTGGAGGTTGTCGCTAGGAGATTTAAGTTGGACTACAAAATCTGGACAAATGGGTGCAAACTTTCGCTGTTGTTCTGCTGAGAGAGCATTCCACCGTTCTAGTTTAATCCAGGAAGCATCTGGAGAGCGTTCTGCACCTGTTGATAGCTTAAATTCGGTACTAGAGCTAAAAGTTATACCAGTACTATCTTGTTCCGACCACACCCATAATTGCCCAAATATATTACCTTCTCGGTTTCCTGTCTCTGAACCAGTAGGAGGCATAATTACCAATTCTCCAAATTTATTGCGCTCAATGCGTAAGTCACGATTCACCTGACAGAACTCAAAAAATTGTTCGTCTGTCATTTGCATTGATGACGGAATTTGCAAAACCAAAGGAGATGAGAACATAGGGATTTCCTCCAGCTTCAGATGCCTAGCTCACTGACTATATTCTCAGGCAAAAAGACAAAGAGAAGACAAAGACGCAAAATTATAACTTTGCGCCTTTGCTTTTTTATCCGAAATCATTTTCAGATTTACTTATTAGGCTGAGGAGTTAGCCGCAGATAGGGTTTAACTTCCTTGTAGCCTTTGGGGAATTTCTCTTTGAGTACTTCTGGATCTTTGAGTGAGGGGACAATTACAACATCCTCGCCATCTTTCCAGTCAGCTGGTGTGGCCACACTGTAGTTATCAGTCAATTGCAGAGAATCAATCACCCGCAAAAGTTCATCAAAGTTGCGTCCCGTGCTGGGAGGGTAGGTGAAAGTGAGACGGAGTTTCTTATTGGGGTCAATCACGAAAACCGATCGCACTGTCACAGCCGCATTAGCATTCGGGTGGATCATGTCGTAAAGATCAGAAACCTTGCGATCGGCATCTGCCAAAATTGGGTAGTTAAGGGTGGTGCTTTGAGTTTCTTCAATGTCTCCCACCCAGCCGTTGTGAGATTCAACGTTATCAACGCTAAGTGCGATCGCTTTGACATTCCGCTTGTTAAATTCTGGTTTGAGCTTGGCAACTGTGCCGAGTTCTGTTGTACAAACAGGTGTAAAATCAGCAGGGTGAGAGAACAGCACAACCCAGCTGTCACCTGCCCATTCGTAAAAATTGATGTCGCCGTGTGTTGAGGCTTGCGTAAAGTTGGGTACTGTGTCACCTAGACGGAGAGCCATATTGATATTCCCTGTAGTTAGAAAAGCATATATATTCTAGTATGCCATCATGACATAAAACCCCTATTTTCCCATCGGACTTTAGCGGTTTGAAACAAAATTTTAGGTTGTCAGCACTCTCGAATATGAAATGAGAGGAAGGTAAAAATTATTGACTAAAGTACACATATATGCGCTAAATTAGTATTTTTTCCCTACAGGTTTTTCTTTACATTTCAAAAATCAAATAGGAATCCTATAGTTATAAATTTCCACGCCGACTTACTTATCTTAGCTGTGAATGCGTAAGTCTATATCAACTTTACCTTGTTTGACTTGAGCAACGCATCGTAACCACTCATGCCAAACAGCAGGATCACCAGTTTCACCATCTTCTATAGTACTCATGTCTCCAAGTAATCCTCCCAACTCATTTGATTGGGTTCTTTCATACACTTGAACTAAGAAGGCGTACATTGCAGTATAAGCTTCTTTTTCAGTCAGATTGATACTCATTAATTACTTCCTCCTGGTGTGAGACTGGATAAGCCTGTATTGGGATTATATTGTCAAAGCAGTTCTAGCCCCTATTTGGCAAAAACTGCTGTTGTCTGCATTGAATTA
This sequence comes from Nostoc sp., assembly GCF_036919815.1. Taxonomy (GTDB): domain Bacteria; phylum Cyanobacteriota; class Cyanobacteriia; order Cyanobacteriales; family Nostocaceae; genus Nostoc. The sequence goes on along the minus strand of NZ_JBALCE010000007.1, from coordinate 52,821 downwards.
AATTAATTTGTTCGTCAGAATTTCCTGGTAGGCTTGGATTGTTTGCCTTGCGATCGCATCCCAGCTAAAATTTTCCAATGCATATTTTTGGGCGTTTAATCCGCGTCGTTGGCGTTCTACGGGATTTTGCAAAGCTTCTTGTAGTAACCCTACCAGTGCTTCGACATCTGTTGCGCCTACCCAACCCGATTCACTATCACGTATCTGTTGACAAATATGCACTTGGTCAGAAATGACTACGGGTGTTCCTGCTACCATCGCTTCAGCGACAGCAATCCCAAAATTTTCGTAGTAGGAAGGCAAGACAAATAAATCAGCAGCTTGTAGTAAACTAACTTTTAGTTCACCAGTTACAAAACCAGTAATTGTAGTGTGCGATCGCAGTGGGGAATTTTGAATTTGGGATATTATCTTTTGTTCGTAATCTGGATCTTGGGGATTTGTTCCAGCTAAGACAAAATGAAACTTATAACCAAGCGCTAACAGCTTCTCTAGCGCTGGAATCAACAAATTCAACCCCTTTTTTGGGTCAATTCGTGACATAAACAGCACTAATGGTACATCCTTTGGTATTTGCAACTGATCAGATACATTTTTAAGGGGGGATTGAGGGGGGATTACACCCAAGGGAATCACCAAATCTGGCGTAGATACTCCAAATCGTTCTGATATTTTAGCTTCTTGATCACTGGTAAAATGAATTGCTGCCGCACTAGCTAAATTTTGACGTTCTATCATTGCGACATAAAGCTGTTTTAATTGCTTTTTCTTGCGTAGATCAGCCGGATCGAGAGTACCTAAAGGACGGAAAATATAAGGTAGCTTTTGCTGACGACACACAATAGCAGCAGCACTAATTATTGGGGAGAATAGAGCATGAATATGTGCTATGTCAAACTCGTGAGCATGACGTTTTAGCCAGTTTAATAAATCTAGGGAAAATTTGTAGCGACGAAACGGGGCGCAACGAAAGTAAATTATTTCATAGCCATCTTGTTTAATTGGGCGATTTAAAGGAACATCGAGAGGTGTTTGACCATTATCGCCATTACTATCAGTTGTGATAATTGTAACTTCTACTCCCTCTTTAACCAATGCTGGAGCTAGCCCTAGTATCATTTGACTGGGACCGCCGTAAATCAGAGAAATTGAGGGGACAATTTGTAATATTTTCATTTTTTTTATCATTTGTTCTTTGTCATTTTTTATTCACTAGATATCTTGCAAAAGCCCCTAACACCCCATACTGGCTCCCCCTAATCCCCTCCGGTAGACAAAGCGTAAAAGCGTAGCTTTGGCGGGGTGGGGTTCTTATTTGTGATTTATGCAAGAAGTCTACTAATGACCAATGACTAATGACTACTAACTAAATCTTGATAAAACTCTAATTGCTGTTTAGCTAAAGCTTTATTTGTATATTTTATCATTGCTTTTTGATAACCCATTTCACCCAGACTGTGAGCAAAATAGGGTTTATCCATTAACTGAACTAAGCAATTAGCTAGAGCTTGAGCATCACCTTCGGGAAATACTAAACCAGCATCGCCAATTACATAGGGAATTTCCCCAGAATCAGAACCAATTACAGGTACTTGGCAAGCCATCGCCTCAATTAGCACATGACCAAACTGTTCTTTCCAGCCAACAGAAGTTAAAGTTTTAAACTTGTAAGTTGTTTCTGAAGGCAATACTAAAGTACTCATTAAATTGATATAGTTTGTCACATGATCATGAGGGACACTTTCTACCAAAATTAACCGTTCTTTAATATTGTTTTCCGTCGCTATTTTGATTAATTCACTTTGCAACTCTCCCCGTCCCAGCAGGAGTAATTTCCAAGGTTTGTTTTTCAAAGTGATTAAGGCTTGTAAAAGTGTTAATAAACCCTTCTCTTGCACAAAACGCCCTACAAAGCCTACCACAAAATCGCCTTTTTCAATACCCAACTTAGCTGCTAATTCGGGTTGGGCTTTGGGAGTAAATAGACTTTCATCTATGCCCAGTTGTGGCATGACTTTAATTGACCCTTGATATCCCCGTTGTCGCAAAACTTCTGCTCCATCCTGATTGCCACAAATGATCCCGTGGCTATGGTTGAGGTTATATTTTTCTAACAAAGAAACTGGTGGTTTCAGTTGGTATGGAAGATTCCACCAAGTAAAAAATACATTTTTTGCCTTGAGTCCTAAGAGTTTATTTAAGACAATCATTTGAGTATAAGCCAATGCTCTAGACCCTTGTTCTACCTGAATAATTTGGGGACGAAACTGTTTTAACAAAGATATCAAATCAGCACCAAAGGTAAGGAGTCCCTGATGATTTTGACTAAAATTAGAAATAGGAACTATTCTAAATGTGCCTTCATCGCGGTATTCAGTTTCAATAATTCGGTTTTGCACACCACCTGGTTTCCAGCGCTTTGGGACTACTACTGTCACTTCAATGTTGGGTTCTAGTTGAGATAAAGCCCGTAATTTTTCACAGTTCAGGTCTACGATATAAGTGTGACTAGCAACTAAAATTTTCATTGTTAGTTATCCTTTGTTATTCACTAACTCCTAACTCCTAACTCCTAACTCCTAACTAAACTTTTTGATCTAATCGACTGTAAATTTGACCATCGTTCCATATTGATTGAATCATAGTACCCAAGGCTTTGAAAAAACCCAAAATGTAGAAAATAGCGCGAGTGGCAATTTTGATGGGCGAACCGCTTTTATGGCAAGGTGGGCGTCCCAGAACGTGACAGTCAAATAAACGGCCGAATAGGCGTAAAGCTTGAGTAGGAGTGAGGTTTTTCAGTCCCAGCAAGAAATGGTTGTGGTAGAAGGTGAGTTGATATTTGAGCGATCGCATACTAATATCATGACAACCCCCTGTTTCTTCGCCTAAATGCACCAAATGGGCTTCTGGGTCGTACCAAATCTTATACCCCGTCTGGCGCACCCGCAAACAAAAGTCTGACTCTTCCCGCACCGCACTACCGCCAAACCTTTCATCAAACCTGAGTCCGTACTTAGTAAAAATTTCGCGCCGAAAAGACATATTGCAACCCCTTGCTGTCAGCACTTGCTGGGGTTTAATCGTATGTACTAAATCAATATGATACCAAGCAATTCCTGGGTCCATAGCCTGGGGAGGTAGATATTCAATCTCTAAATCTCCTCCAGAATCACCCAATTTCATTCTGTCAAATACCCGTCCGGCGACAGCCCCCACCTCTGGATTTTGTAAATAATTTTTCGCATGGGCTGCTAACAATCCTGGGGTTAACTGAACATCATCATCAATAAATAATATTATTTCACCAGATGACCGCCGGACAGCATAATTCCGCGCCCCTGGCAAACTTGCCCAATCTAAGCGCAACCATTTAATTTTACCTGCCTCCACCATCTCTTCCAGGTAGGCTTGAATTTCTGGTTGGTGTTTTGGGGTTTGGTCTACAACTAAAACTTCAAAATTTTGATAGTCCTGTTTTAGGACATCCACAATGCTATCGCGTAGCGCTTCTTCTCGACCATAGGTTGGTATAACTACAGAAATTAAAGGGTAATTAGTCATAATTTTTTCTACTATTTTATCTAAAGGTAATTGGAATTTTCGTTAATCATCTGAAACACTAATTTTGCTTCTTCATTACTGTTCCAAGTATTTTCATCACGAATCGCTCTATTTTAATAAATGAGAATACATAAATTCCTAGTAAAATACTCACTATCATTAAAGAAACTCCTATCTTCAAATAGTTATTTATCTGAATTAAATAATTTAATTTAGGTAATAAAACAAAATACAAAGGTTGATGAATTAGATAAATTTGATAAGAATAAATTCCTAATATACTAATAAAGCTTAATATAGGTCGAATTTTAGCTATTTTATCGAGACGTGATAATAATGCTTGAATACCCAAAAAAAATAAAGGAGTAAATAGCATATCTATACCTAACATATATATATATTTGATTTTAAAAATAGTTAAGATAGCATAAATAATAAATCCCAGACTAAAAAGAATGCTTGCAACAATAAAATCTGTTTTTCTAAAAATTTGATGCTTGGCATAGATAATTCCCCAATAAAGTCCTAGACACAACTGAAATAAATAACTTCCTATAAAATTATCTTGTAAGAAAAATAAATAATTATTCGTATCATGATTTATTAAAAAATAGAAAGCTCCTAACTTCGTTATTATTGCTCCTATAAGTCCTAAAACTAATATTTTATTCGGCTGTTCTTTGCAAAATATAAATATCAATGGTGTAAGTAAATAAGCCTCTAAAATTACTGTAAAAAACCAAAACCCAGGGTTGATTGATTGAAATCTTATCCCGGCTATACCTATAAATGACAAGAGAAAATTTAGGTTTAAATTAATCTTAATATTAACAAGTAAATAAAGTAAGCAAGTTAATATAACAGCTAGTATATAAGCAGGATATATTCTATATAAACGTTTAAATAGCCATGATTTCCAGTTAACTTTAATCTCCTCTATCTGGTTCTTTTGTAACTTAGAGATGAGAGCATAACTTGTGTTGAAACCAGCCATTAAAAAGAAGATATCTACAGCAGCATATCCGAGCTTTGCTCCATTGCTATCTAAAACTAAAATTAGTTGCGCTCGCGCCGGATAATTTTGAAAAAAATGAAATATGACAATTGCTAAAATTGCTAATCCTTTTGTCTGATCAATCCAATTAAATCTAGTTTGGCGTGCTTGATTGTGAGTATTCATATATCTGATATCTCGGAGTTTATGTTCAGCTTGATATCTAGCAATTCGACCTTTAGGAGCTGGTTATTCGCTAATATCTGCTGATAGCTAGAAAGATACCAGACTTAGCCACTAGGAGGATTTAGTAACCCTTGGTTAAGCTTAATACACAAGCAAGGTTCTGTCCACCGACAGCGTACTGGAGTATTTTCACTATGTCCAATATCTACTAATACGTTCTAACCTTCAGTATAACCTTGCCGCTGCTGCGTAGAGATTATCGAATAACTCATTTTGTTTTTCAGCGTCATGGACATTAATCACTTGTGCTAAAGCTCCAGCACTGAGAGACTCGTAATGTTCTTGTTTATCACTTCTATCTAAAAATTCTTGTACTTGTTGTAATGCCTGCTCTGCTAAATCATCGTAGGTATGATTGACAATTTCCCAATATTCTTCAGTTTTAGTTTTTTCACCATTTAGCCAATTACCCCAATGTCTGAGTTTGTCCAGTGGTAATTCTAAAACATACCCATTTTCATTATGACGAACAATTTCTGGCAAAGCACATACATTGGTTGTAATTGCCGGAGTCGCAACAGAGAAACCTTCAATAATGCTATAACCATAGGTATCCATTAATGATGGCATCAGTTGAAAATGACTTTGCGATAGTAATTCGATAACTTTTGCATTAGGAATTATGTTATGGAAAACGACATTATTTAAATCGAGTAACTTTAAATCTTCTGTATATCTATTAGCATCAGGAAAATCAGTAGGTACGCCGAAACCACACCATAGTTCAGATACTATATGTATAGTAATAGGCAAACCTAACTTTGCTGCTTTCTTGGCTAGTCTTAAAGCTACAACTCCGCCTTTTCTGGCAATGTGGTTACCGATAAAAATAAGTTGAAGATTTTGCTGATTTTGATAAGACTTATGCTGGTTAACCCTGACAGGAAAATTTGGATGTATAACATCTACTTTACCGATTATTTTTGATGCTACATCCCATTCTTGTACCCAGTTCAAGAATCGCAATCTAGCATAATCAGATATGGCAATAATTTTTTTGCAGTTTTCTAATGCCAAACGATTATTGAGAAATTTATAAGTTAATTCTTCTAGTTTGCTTTGCGGATCTCTATACAAAAATCGATGATCTTCAAAAGTCACAAACCAAGGTTTATTAGTATAGATAATTCTATTAAAAGTATGAATTACCTGGTATCCGCCCCATACAGGTCGCCAAGGCATAAAGCTTCCTAAAGGATACCAAACTTTATCTATAGGATATTTGCCTGCGAGAAAAGTTTTAGAACGAATGAGAGTATGTTCAGAATTACGAGGAAGATTAGGAACGCTGAGATGTTGTTGACCACCTATAATAACTTTCACCATTTTTATCCTAATTAAAATTCTGTTTTGAATCGTTTATTTGGAATTTGTGGTTGAGATTCAGCATCTTTTATCTCTTGTTTATCTAGCTCTGGCAATTTAAAAAGAACTCCCGCAAAAAACCAATAATAGACAGCAACTGGATCAACATCTAGAGGATAGTAGTAAGTGTTGTAGCTAATAAACAATATAAACACCCACAAAGCTGCTCCATAACTGCGGAAATTACGGTTCTTTATCGAGCGATAGGTTTTAAAGCCAATAATTGTTAAACTTGTTACCAAACCCAGAAACGCTAGTACTCCAATAATTCCAACTTCATAAAGTACTTTGGGGTAGTAGGTTTCCACAAGCTTAGTTTTACCCAATGCACGGGTAGAATTAGTTGCTCGACCTAAGCCACTTCCCAGTGGACCGTCTACGTTTTTCCAATTCTCTTCAAATTGCTGGATGATAAAATCTTGAGGTGGTGAAGCCTCCCAGCGACCGGTAAAACTCTCGGTTCTCTCTTGCACCAGAGTAGGGTTAGTCACGATCGCAATTCCCACAATCAAGGCAAGTCCCACGCCTATGGGGATAAATCGTTTCAGGTTGCCAATTTGTCCAGTGATCAATAGCAAAATCCCGAAGCAGATTGGTACTAAAGCTAAGGCGATTCTCTGTCCAGAGATGACAGCATTAAGAAATACTGTCACTAAAGAACCTAAACCAACTAGCCGCCATATTGGGGAGGGATCGGTGAAGCCCGTGGCAAAGGTAAAAAAGGTGCCAGAAATTAAGAACCATGCCCACTGCCAAGGAGCTACAAATGTCCCTGGTAGGCGAATAACCCCTTCTTCGGGACTATATACTAGCGCTCCACCAAAATAACATCTGGCTTCGAGTGTTGCTCTAAATAAGGCATCTCCTTCAAGACCTCTGGTGCCTTGACATACACCCGTTATTAGTAAGAAGTATTGAATAAATCCCAGCACACAGCAAATTAGTATAAGAGCAATCTGGAGGCGTGATAAAAATAAAAAATCCCGTTTATCCCGAATTAAATAGTAAGCACAACCAATCAGGGGGACATAGCCTAAAAATACTTTTAGTCCTAGAATTCCCATACCTAATGGTATTTCTGGGGGTGCTTTTTCTAATAGTCCCGAAATAGGCGGGTTAAACTGCTGTCCACCATTGATAAACAACAGCGTTAGCAGACTGCAACCCAAAACAATATAAAGTGGGATTTTAATCTTTTGGGGAATAATTAGGGGTAGCCCCTGTTTCCGGCAAGTCTGCCAAATTCCAATTAGCGCTGGAACGTAAAAAGCATCTTTAGCTAATTGCAGTATGGGACTATTGCCTAAGTAGTAGGTGATAGTACCCCCAATAGGTACGTAAATGATGAAGGCATATAGCGCTTGGCGCGGATATTTGTAGGAAAGGGACATGATGATTATCGCCAAGACACCAGGGACTGCTGCTTTAATTCCAGCTATGAAAAAGAGCAGAATGCCAACGAATATACCGCCAAAGGTGGCGGTGGTGAGTAAGCTAATGAGTTCTTTACGTGCTTGGGCTGCTTTGCGCTTTTGGGCTAACTGTTCTTTGAGGTTAAGGGTAGAAGTTTCCTTTTTAGCCTGCTTTTTCGATTTTTTAGATTGCTGAGATTTTGACTTGAATTTTGGCATGGTGGTGCTGTAGCCTATCAGCCTCAGAGAATCTATTATAGTTGACAAATTTATTTGGATTGCTGTAACTCGTACAATCCGAATTCATCTCTAATTGATTGATTTAATAATTTGTAATTAAAAATGCTAAATCTTAATCTTTTTGAATTATCAAAAAAAATTCTCTCCTTTTTCCAAAATATAAATTAGCCAGGTATGATCTAACAATACTAGGACTTACGCAAAGCTACACACGGTAGGGGCAATTCATGTAGCTTTAGGTTGCCGCAGGGTATTGTCCCTACCTAAAAATCATTCTTTTCGGCTATTGTTTGCGTAAGTCCTGAATACAAATACAAATGTCACAGCTTCTATAGATAACCAAGGCTGGTTAATTTGCAGAAGCTATGACGAAAAATTGGTGCTTGTTAAAAGCTGAGATAATAGCTAATTTAGTCCATCAGATGTTGCTGGACTTGCGAAACTAATTCATTTGTCCAGTGGTTCGCAAGGTCGGCATTGGCTGCTTCCACCATGACTCTGATCACTGGTTCTGTGCCAGAGGCGCGAACCAAAATTCTGCCGGAATCACCCATTGCAACTTCAGCAAGAGCGATCGCTTGTTGCAGAGGTTGGCAATCTTGCCATCCCAAACGGCGATCGCGATCGATAACTCGCACATTTCGCAACAATTGCGGATAGGTCTGGAAGCTTTGATCTACTAATTCGCTAAAGGAAACACCCGCCTCTTTCACCAAAGCTGCTATATGTAATGCTGTTAACAAGCCATCTCCAGTCACAGCATAATGACGGCAAAGAATATGACCTGATTGTTCGCCGCCTAGCATTGCCCCAGTCCGCAACATTTCGGCTTGCACGTATTGGTCGCCGACTGCGGTACGAATGAAGTTACCACCCTGTCGCTGCCAAGCTTTCTCAAAGCCTAAGTTGGCCATGACAGTAGATACAATCAGGTTGTCTGGCAGTTGTTCCTTTTGTTCTAAGTGGCATCCCCAGAGATAGAGAATGTAATCGCCGTTAACTTGCCGTCCGGTATTGTCTACTCCTAAGACGCGATCGGCATCGCCATCGAAGGCAAAGCCGATGTCGGCGTTGTGTTCTTGTACTGTTGCTGCCAGAATATCTAAATAAGTGGAACCGCAATTAACATTAATGCGATCGCCATCTGGTTCGTTATGCAAGCAGATTACCTCTGCCCCCATTTCTCTAAATACTGATGGTGCTAACCCGACTGCTGCACCCCACGCCAAGTCTAAAACAATCTTCATTCCTTGAAGATTTAGGCTACTGTTCAAGGGTTTTTTCAACGCCGAGCTATAATCCCCCACTAACTCCAAACGTGAGTAATGCCGGCCGCAATTACTGACTCTAGCAATAGGTGATATTTTACCACGCAGTCCGGCTTCTATTTCTGCCTGCAATATTTGCGGTAACTTCCCACCATCGGCACTAAAAATCTTAATCCCATTGTCTTCTGGGGGATTGTGGCTGGCAGAAATCATCACTCCGCCGATGGCTTCACTGATGCTGGTGAGATAGGCAACGCCAGGAGTGGGACATAATCCCAAATACCACACCTCTAATCCTGCTGCTGTTAACCCTGCACTTAACGCCATTGCCAGCATATCGCTGGAGTTTCTAGAGTCCTGTCCAAGAATGACTGGCCCTAGTTCAGTAGCATGGTTACGTAAAACAATCCCTGTCCAAAAACCAACTTGTAATGCTAGGGGCGCACTCAGTAATTCTCCCACTCGTCCGCGAATCCCATCTGTGCCAAATAAGGGATTTACTGGTAGTGGGATTAAATTCAGTGCAAAACTGCTCTCAATCCCTTTGCCCAATCCCTCAACTTCGGAAGCAGAACCCCCAGCAATGCCCGATGTCCGAGTTATAGATGAAACCATATTGTTTAAACACTCCACACAATCACACTGAAAAATAACACTTAAGACTTTATTCAGCAATTTTGAGATGCTTTTTCTCTTTAGAAATTCATTCCAGATTAGGCGAAGATTACGTAATAATACTGAATTCACTCCAATGGAATTGTAAATATTTTATAAAGTCAGTCTTGCTTTTTAGATTATTAGTAAAGTTTCCACATTTTAGCGGATTATTCCTTTTATGCCCTCAACTTTACTCTTGATTATCTGTATTAGTTCACATTTTGCAATGCTAATAATAAAGAATAAATTGTAATAAATATTACACTTGTTTCATCACAGGTGTTTTTCAGGAAAGCTGAGGATGAAAGCAAAATTCAGCTAATAACAACAAAAAATCAAAACAGCGAAATGTAAAATTCTATTCCCTTAGGCTTGTTGGTGTGTAAAAACCTACAAAATCATTGCAGCTTAAAAAATTTTAATATAAATTCTCATCAAATAGTTTTAAGGTAACGTTTTAATGGCTTTTTTAGCCGTTAGTGAATCCAAACTTCGGCAGTTAACTTTTTAAAGTTGAGAATTTTAGCATGAGCAGCAATTTAGCAACCAAATTACGTGTAGGCACTAAAAAAGCCCACACAATGGCAGAGAATGTAGGTTTTGTCAAGTGCTTTTTAAGAGGAGTAGTCGAGAAAAACTCTTACCGGAAACTAGTTGCTAACTTCTACTTCGTCTACTCAGCGATGGAAGAGGAAATGGAAAAGCATCGCCAGCACCCAATAGTTTCTCAAATTAACTTTCCCCAGTTAAACCGCAAGTATACCTTAGAGCAAGACCTGAGTTATTACTTTGGTACCAACTGGAGAGAGCAAATCAAACTATCTCCCGCAGGTGAAGCTTATGTACAGCGCATCCGAGAAATATCTGAAACAGAACCAGAACTGTTAATCGCCCATTCATATACTCGTTACCTGGGTGACTTATCCGGGGGACAAATTCTCAAAAATATTGCTGTAACAGCGATGAATTTGTCTGATGGGCAAGGAACAGCCTTTTATGAGTTTCCAGAGATTTCTGATGAGAAGGCATTCAAAGCCAAATATCGTCAAGTTTTGGATGAATTACCCCTTGATGACGCTACGTGCGATCGCATCGTTGATGAAGCTAACGCCGCCTTTGGTACGAACATGAAGATGTTCCAAGAATTAGAAGGCAATTTAATTAAGGCGATCGGTGTAATGCTTTACAACAGCCTCACACGGCGTCGTACACGCGGTAGTACTGAACTGGCAACTGCTGAGTAACTGTGTTGAGATTGCGGAGTATGGTGTGTGGAGTCATAAATCCAGACAGCCTGATGAAGGATAATTCATAGGTGTTTCTGGAGAAAGAGCGATGCCTAGATTGGGCGATGTCTACGTTAAAAACGCTCAAAATAAAATACTTAGGGGCAATAGCCTTGTGACTGCTTTTGATTTGTGAAAGCAAGCATGGGGAGATTGCCCCTCAATTATGTTTAAGAGTTAGCAGTTCTTAAGTAGTTATGCAAAATTAAATATACATTTGTCATTGCGAGGAACGAAGCAATCGCAAGGGTTTGGGCTTTTCGTAATTATATAAATATTTTTGCGTAGGTACTTAACACCAATATTTTGGGGTTTTGCATAAATTTTCAACTTATAGCAGAGTTGAAGAGGGCGAATGCACGCGATCGCACTTATGGGTTTATCTGAGGTAGTCCAATGAGTGCCACTGCTGACTGCATCGACCCTGACTTGACCGCATTGGGTGTTGGGAATTGGGGGATTGAAGGATTGGGGCGATCACCCTTAGAGTAAATGGGTGAAAAGTAACTTATGTCTACTGTTGACTACTAGTACCAAAAAAGGTACAAGAGTAATGTGATGTCAAATTTATCTAATTAAACATAGCTCTGTAAAGCTACAATATGTGCTTTTGCAGGTTTATGTATTTTTAGAGAAATTTGATATAGATGGAAGAAAAACGAATTCCTGCACAGTTCTATCAAAACGAAAATGGTACAGAACCTGTTCGTGATTGGTTAAAGGACTTAGACAAAGAAGATCGAAAATTAATTGGTGCTGATATTAAAACAGTAGAGATTGGATGGCCAATTGGGATGCCAACTTGCCGTCCAATGGGTAAAGGGCTATTTGAGGTACGTACAAATTTACCTCAAGGTCGAAAAGCTCGTGTGTTGTTTTGCATTTATGACGAAAAAATGATTCTTCTCAATGGGTTTATCAAAAAAACTCAGAAAACTCCACAAAAAGAATTGGAGTTAGCCTTAGAACGCAAGCAAAAACTGGAAGTGCAAAGATGAGCAAAAATCCATATATTGGTTCGTCTCTTGATGACCTTCTTGAAGAAGAAGGCACACTTGAAGAAATTAACCTGATTGCTGCTAAACGTGTTATTGCATGGCAGATTAGCAAAGCAATGGAAGAAAAAAAGTTGAATAAGGCAGCAATGGCAAAAGAGATGAAAACTAGCAGATCATCTCTTGACCGGTTGTTAGACCCGAATAACTCATCTGTATCCTTAGACACCATTGCTCGTGCTGCCAGAGTGGTTGGTAAACGGATACGTTTGGAATTGGTGGATGCAATGTAGGCATAATTCAGCATTACCTATCTTCCTAACCTATCTGATCAGAGATGGGTTAAATTTTGCCCGTCTTCTCTCCTCCAGAGTCGCCCTTCACTAACCTCGGTCAAGCAAGTTCTGACTAAATAGGCTATTGCTGTGCCCCTAAATAGCGAGTCTATTTACCTGAAAATAGCTGTAAAATAACTAAGTCAATCTTCAAACCAAGCTTAATCTCAGTATTGAGTTTTGTGACTTTTGAAACTTCTAATACTGAGTAAATCAGGCAAAAATATGGCTGCAAAAATTCCTGTCACAGTGATTACAGGCTTCTTAGGTAGTGGAAAAACCAGCCTAATTCGCCACCTGCTACAAAACAACCAAGGACGCCGCATTGCTGTTATAGTCAACGAATTTGGCGAACTCGGTATTGATGGCGAGTTATTAAAATCTTGTCAAGTTTGCCCCGAAGATGGTGAGGTTGACAGTAATATCTTTGAATTAACTAACGGCTGCTTATGCTGCACCGTGCAAGAAGAATTTTATCCGATGATGCAAGAGTTAATCAAGCGGCGAGATAGCATCGACTGCATTTTGATTGAAACCTCTGGTTTAGCCTTACCAAAACCGTTAGTGAAGGCTTTTCGCTGGCAGGAAATTCGCAACGCCGCCACTGTGGATGCAGTGATTACTGTCGTAGATTGTGCGGCGGTAGCGGCGGGAACATTTGCTAGTGATCTAGAGGCGATCGCAGCCCAGCGCCAAGCAGATGATAGTCTAGAACATGAAACACCTTTGCAAGAACTGTTTGAAGACCAACTTGCTTGTGCAGACTTGGTGGTGTTGAATAAAATTGACTTGGTGGATGCCGAGACAAAAGCCAGAGTTGAGGAATTGATTAAGCAAGAGTTGCCCAGAGTGGTGAAGATTGTCGAGAGTGATGGTTCTAAACTCGATGCATCTATATTATTAGGATTCCAAGCCGCAGTCGAAGACAACTTAGATAGCCGTCCTACTCATCACGATACCGAAGAAGACCACAATCACGACGAAGAAATTACCTCAGCTAATTTAATTTTGGATCGAACCTTTGACCCAGAAAAGCTGCAACAGCAGTTGGAGAAATTAGCACAAGAACAAGAAATTTACCGGATTAAAGGCTTTGTGGCGGTGCCAAATAAATCCATGCGCTTAGTGATGCAAGGCGTGGGAACCCGATTTGATAAATTTTACGATCGCCCCTGGAAACCAGAAGAGACCCGGCAAACCCGCTTAGTTTTCATCGGCCGTGATTTGAAGTCTTCTGAAATTGAATCACAACTTGTAGCTTTATAAGTATACGCACATCCCCGACTTCTTTGAGAAGTGGGGGATCTATCTCTTGAGAGTTACGAGTTATAAATAACTAGTTAATTCAAAAGAAGAAAAACATAATAACTGAGAATCTTTCACTTGACAAAAACATGACAATATCCCAATTATTTAACGTTGCCAATCTTTTCGTATTGCCATTTTGGGCATTGATGATTTTATTGCCAAACTGGAAAGTGACACGGCGAATCATGGAATCATATTTGCCTTTTGTGCTGTTAGCAGGGGCGTATTTGTATTTGTTTATCAACAGCATTACCCCAGAAAATGCTCAAGCTTTATCGAATCCCAAATTAGCTGATATTGCGCGATTTTTTGCAGATGAAACAGCTGCTGCAACAGGTTGGATTCATTTTTTAGTGATGGATTTATTCGTCGGTCGCTGGATTTATTGGGAAGGGCAAAAAACAGGTATTTGGACAATTCACTCTCTAGTTTTGTCTTTGTTTGCTGGGCCTTTAGGATTACTGTGTCACATTTTGACTGACTGGATTGCTAAGACATTTCTCCCGAAGTTTCAGCAGAATGAAACGACGATGGTAGCAGAAAAACCTGCATCATCTGGAACATAATACAGGGCTTACGCAAACAATAGCTAAAACCCTGATTTTTAGGTAGGGGCAATTCATGAATTGCCCCGGAGGGCGTGTAGTTTTGCGTAAATCAATAATGGATAATCAGTTTACCAACATTACCAATTACCTGATTTCAAAATGATTAAGCGTTATCGTGTCTATACTCGGCATCTAACCAACAGCGTGGTAGAAGTTCACCTGAAGGAAAAATGAGATTTTCTTTTTTAAACGTTTCAGGTTCCTGTTCTTCTTGACCTTCTTGATCTTTTGCTTGAACAACATCACTATTTGGGTCAAGTAATTCCTGAATTTCAACAATTTTGACCAATGCGCCAGTATCTTTGATTTGTAAAAGCATGTAAATTGCCTCAATAAGTTTGCATGAAAGTTTAAAGCAAGTCTCAAAATAAACTCGCTCACATCTCAACCGATTTAGAAGGCCGAGATTCCTTAATTGTTAAAGGAAATTTTTACCGCCTATCTACACATAAATTGTACGATATTCATCTATGTGTAACTGTGGGTTTCGTTTTTATAAAATTGAAGTAGCAAATAAATCCCCAATTCAGTATCTCAAATCTAATCAGGGAATACTAACTAAAACATTGTCCAACTAAAATAAATAATCTTAGTTTTAGCGATTAGATTTCGCGTTGATATTTTTCCAAAATATCTACTAAGTTGACCTGGCATTGCAGTGGTAGTAAATCGATTAAAGGAACTTCCCTTCTACCGCCACCAATTTTTATTGGAATTGATTCCAAGACTTTTCTAACTTGGTCTTCATTTACAGTGTTGGAAGTAATTAAGGGATACAACTGTTCAGCAACAAGGGTATGCAGTTTGGCATTAGATAAATAAAGATGCCATTTGGCAATGTCCATGTAGACATTTTCGCCAATTTCAGCTGCTAGGGCTTCCAGTAGTTCTGTGGTGTTAGTCTTAGCCATAAAAGTAACCCTACATTCAGAAAGAGCGAGAAATCCAGGCTTTTTTACATTATTGCTCACTTAACAGGCTGATTCTACTACCACAGGTTACAATCGCCCCAGCATCAGCAGTCCGTCTTCAGGTGGATTTAGATGAATCGCTATAATTAGCGATCGCACTAATATAAATCAGATGCACCAACAATATTCCTGTCCAACTTAGAGTCACCAAAGGCAGCCACTCCCAGGTAGTGCTTTTTAGGATGTGAAAAAACCACAAGCCAGAATTAATAGTAGCAGCGATCGCCACATGCATAGCAAAATTCATCCGGTCATCGATCTTGCGGTAATCTGGGTCTTTGCGATCGGGTTTGCGAGGCCAACGAGGAGGCATAAATATTTGTTACAGATTTAAATACACCCTATTCAGGGTAACTGAAAGTTCATGTCAGCGGAAGAAAATTATTTTACATAATTCCTGAAACAGCAGGTTTACTACTTTACAAGAAACAGACGAGAGTTTGAAAGCCCCGGAGGAACAGGGGCACAGCATTACTCATACGTGTCAACTTCAGAAAAAATCTGCTTTGAGAAGACGTTTTGCCCTCATCCCCTAACCCCGAATCCCAACTTAGGATTCGGGGAACTAGATAATTTGCTCCCCTCTCCCAAAATTGGTCGAGGGGCTGGGGGTAAGGGTCAAACCTCGAAAGCTTGCCAAGCCTAACTTCTACGTTAAGTTGACACCAATGAGCTTTTTCTGTGCCCCTACGACAGATATGGTTCAAATACTTGAATTCTGCTTTAACTAGGAAAGTGTCAATATAGGCTTATATCGAAGTGGAAAAATCAAGTACAACGAATTAACAATGACAGACGCTAAAAACGTAATCGACGGAAACCTAGAGGTTTGCTGTACTTCTCCGATGAGTGGGTTTTACCGCGACGGTTTTTGTCGCACAGGTGGTCAGGATTTCGGAGCGCACGTCATCTGTGCCGAAGTGACATCAGAATTCCTAGAGTTCACCAAATCGCGGGGGAACGACCTCAGCACACCTGTTCCTGATTTTAATTTTCCTGGACTGAAGCCTGGCGATCGCTGGTGTTTGTGTGCTTCTCGCTGGCAAGAAGCTCTTGATGCTGGCGTTGCTCCACCCGTCATCCTTTCAGCAACCCATGCTAGAGCTTTAGAAGTGGTTTCCCTAGACGAATTGAAAAAATATGCCCTAACTTCCTCTTGATTCGGCATTAGGCATTCGTTGGTTCATCTCCCTGATCTCCCCCCACTCCCCACTTCCTTTTCTACAAAGAGCGCTGTAACCCTATCTTGTTCTTAACAGTCGTTTGGATACTGCATGAAGCTGGACTTGTACTAAAGTTGCAAGTGTAGGTTGCCAAGGGTTCTTTTTGATAATTAAATACCCGGACATTGTAACCAAAATTCCGTGCAGCGCTACCCAAGCGATTTATGAAGTCGTAGCGCTCTACATACTCTAGTAAGCTCCAAAATTGCTGATTCACGATCAAGTCTACCCGTGCAGGTTCTTTTTCAGAAGCTGGATATGCTATCCAATTATCCAATAGCTTTTTCTCAGAGTTTTGTTGTGCCCACCATAAACTGGGAACGGTTAATCGTTCTGGGTTTATGGTGTTAGCTGTGATTACATAGTCTTTTGGCTTGGTCAATAACTCTAGTTCCAGAGGCGCACTAGAAGGCGATGGTATTGAGGGCGTTTGCGCTAGTGAAGGCGGGACTACTAAAGTGGTGAGGCTAATGGTTAGTAGTAATAAAAATAATGTCTGGCGTTGGCACAATTCCAGTATATACATAACTGATACTATTCCTAATTAAGGTATAAGTAAAAATTCGCACAATTTAAAGTTTTATGGCAACTATACGAATTCTTCGATAGTCTGCTGTCCAAGTTCCTTGTTGATACAGCGTTGGCTTCAGATATTCCTCGACGGCGCGAATTACTTGTATTTGTTGCTTACTAGAAAGCCCTGCTAAAAAAGTGCTGGCGAACATCTGAATCCAGTTTGCCATACCTGCTTCTCCCTCTGCTAAAGGAGTTGGACGAGCAAAAAGCATGGCATGAATGACATCAAAGCCTTGCTGTTCTAGCAGAGTGGCGTATTCACCAATGCTAGGAAAATACCAAGGATTTCGGGCTTGTGTAGAGATATTAAATGCTTCTAAGGCAGTTTCTAAAGCTGTGGCGATCGCCTGCACATTTCCCTTACCACCAAATTCTGCCACAAAACGTCCCCCAGGTTTTAGGGATTGGTGTATGGAAGCGATCGCACTATCTGCTTCTTTCACCCAATGTAATACAGCGTTGGAAAACACAGCATCCAATCGCTTATCTACTTGAAAGTTTGTAGCATCAGCAATATCAAAGTGGATATGGGGATAGTTTTCTCTGGCTTTTTCGATCATCGTGGGTGCATGATCAACTCCTATGACTTGAACCCCAGCTTGGGCAATTTTTTCTGTGAGTTGTCCAGTACCACAACCAAGATCCAAAATCGATTCTCCTGGTTTAGGGTTGAGGAATTTTAGTAAGTCGTCACCATACTGCCAGACAAAGGCGTGTTTATCTTCGTAAAGGGCAGCATCCCAATCATTATTAGGTATTGAAAGATTGTTCATAAGTGGTGAAATTACAGAGTGTTGATTATCGGAAAATCAACCATGTGCCTTGGGTTGATCACCGCCTATTGATCACAGTAGAAAATATTTTTAATTATGTCCAATATATACTTTTAGCTTAACTAATATTTTAAAGATATTAATTCAGATAACAGATGGAACTACGACACTTGCGCTACTTTGTCACTTTGGCAGAAGAACTGCACTTTCGACGAGCGGCGGAACGATTGCACATTGCCCAACCTCCCCTAAGTCAACAAATTCGGCAGCTAGAGAAGGAAGTGGGATGATGGAATGCAAGAATTAAGAGAATTATTTAAACCTAACATTGAACATACTGAATTTTTGGGTTGAAACCAAGATATTAAGCTAAATACTCTGGCAGATTATGATTGGTACATACGTTTTGCAAATCAAGATAGATTAACTTTCAACGTTCACTCTCATCCCTCAATAAAACTTTCTGATATTGTGCGAAATATAGGTCATCCAGAACCTCAGACTGGGGGAATTGAAAAAACTACACTTAATACTCTTATGGCTTTTGCTCTACCTGAAAGAGTTAATAATATTTCACATCTTATACAAGCAGAGTTTAAGTTAGAGACTTCCCTTAAACCTATTGTGGCGTAAAACTGATTTTTAGTCTAATACCAATTCTGTATGAAGATGCGCCAAAATAAGAAAAAAGGTGGGTACATTAGGTTTAACGGTTATGGGTCTTCGATTCCAAGTTGAGATAAAAGAGAGCCAAGAAGAATTGGAAAAGGCTGTTAAACATGCCACAACAGCAAGTAGCAAAGAGCGACTGCAAATGCTCTTTTGGCTTAAAAGCGGTCAATTACAAAGTAGGCAAGCGTTGGCAGAACGTTTAGGGCGCGATCAAGCAACAATAACTCGTTGGGTGAGAAAGTATAAAGATGGAGGACGCGATCGCTTGCTCGAAGTTAAACATGCACCTGGTAAAGTTCCGATCGTCAGTGGTGAAACCTTAGAAAGGCTCAAACAAAGGCTGGAGGAGCCGCAAGGATTTAATAGCTCTGGTCAAATTCAACGATGGCTCGTTGTCGAGTTTGGACTGGATATCGCCTATAAAACGGTCTATGAACTTGTTCGTTATCGAATGCGTGCCAAGTTGAAAGTCCCTCGTCCCCAAAGCCTTAAACAACATCCTCTAAGTCAATCTCACTTTAAAAAAAACTTCCCCTAGCACTAAAATTCTTGCAAGATGAATTTGGAGAATGTTGAGGTTAAGGTACTTGTGTCAAGACGAAACACGTTTAGGATTAAAGACAATCGCAGGAGGTTTAATTACACTTCCTGGAGTTAAACCTGTAGGTTTAAGCCAGTGGCAACGCCAGAATTTTTATTTATACGGGGTTGTCGAACCTCTGAGTGGATACAGCTTTTTCTATGAGTTTCCCTACCTGAATGGGGATTGTTTCCAGCGTTTTTTAGAGTTGCTATCTGCTGACCTTGGTGATGATATCGCAGTTATCCAGTTCGACCAAGGGTCATTTCACAAAGCTAAAGCTCTCGATTATCCAGATAATATTATCCCTATTTTTCAACCTCCTCACTCTCCCGAACTCAATCCAATTGAAGGCTTTTGGGAATTTCTCAAATCGAAACTGCAATGGGAAAGTTGTAAAACCCTCGTGCAACTACAGCAGAAGTTAACTGATGTAATAAAAACAATTACGCCTGAGGTGATTGCTTCTCTCACTTCTTACGACTTTATTCTTGAAGCTTTATTTAGCGCAGCTTCATAAAGAATTGGTATTAGGGATAATAAGTCTTTTTACCCCAAACCCTTGAACTACCCAAAGCTACAAAATTTGGTGAATACTCTCAACAAGCTGCTCAATAAAATCAACCGTATCACCAACCATTGATTCGTCGATATACCAGCGATTACCTATGTTGAGGGTAGGATCTATATCTGCTTCATGAGCAATTTTATTTCTGCGATCCACAATTAAAGTAAGTTGTTGCTTAATATCTTTAGGAGGTTTACTCATTTTACTAGCAACCTCATCCCACAATTGTTTATCCGAAATTTGCCTAATTGCATCAGCTATTTTATCAGGCTGCTGAAAGCTTTTATAACTTAAACCTTTTCTAATCTCGTCTTCTAACCATGAAGTATTATTTAATCTGTTCAAAATACTATTTGATATAGCTGGAATTAAATTAGAAATAGTATAAGACTGCTGTAAAAAGTTAGCTCCATAAACCTGCTGAATGTCACTCTCTATCCAAGAGGTGATATCTATGGCTATTCTTCTATCTTCACGGGCGCTTCCCAAGGAAACTTGAAAACGGGAAAAGGCTGAAGATGCTGGTTCGGCACGTTGTCCTCGATGAATTTCCAGCATACCCAACGTGACAACCTCATGGATATAATAATCCAAGGCACTAACAGTTAGAACTAGGGCAGCTCGTAAAATGTCTGAAAGATCCAGAGCAGCAGTAGCTTGAGCCTTAACGGAAGTATGAAGAGCAATCAGATCCCGAACACGCTGGATACTAATGCGAAATTGGTCAAGCGCTGACTGCATAACTGGATGAGAGTGCAATAATTTTATCTGCTAAGTCAGAAAAAGTTGTTTTAAATTCCTCTTGCTTTCTTTGATTATTCTCGCGCACTATACCAGTTTGTCTTAATTGTTCCGTTGTCAGCGCATAAACAGGTGTACTGTGTTCCTGTGATAGAGCAATTAAACTGTTAAAATTAGAAATTTTTGTCAGAGTACAACTACCATTCATACCCTGTTCAGTATAGACTGCTTTAGGTAATAACAGATTATTTTTATCTAGAATTGGTTCTAGTTTATCAATTACTGCATCCTCAATTTTTTCTATCCATGTTTGAAATGCTGCTGTTTCTTTACCCCTAATAATTCTATAGTTTTGAACTATAATTCCTAAAAATTTTAAGTTAAATTCTGGAAATGGATAAGTAGCTTCCTTTAATATAGGGTTTACGCTTGCCATCCTTGCCCAACTACACCACTTTGATAAAATTCTAGACAGAGAATCAATTGCCATTACAGAGAAAAAATCAGCCGTTGTAGGCACTAAGAAAAAGTCACTTGTCATCAGTAAGTTCTGATTGATTGCTCCTAAACTTGGACTCATATCAATCAGAATATAGTCAGCATTAAATTTATTAGCAGTTTTTTCTAAAAGATCAGAAATAGCACCTGGCAAGTTTTTGAGTGTCTGAATTGCTCCACTGAGTTCCTGCGCGATACCTAATGTTACTTCGTATTCAGCAAAGCCAACATGACCAGGTAATAAAAATAAACCTTCTTGTCCTTCTATCGGAATACAATCTACAGCTTCAATAGCCCGTGGCTGTGATTCAAAAGCAGGAGCCAAACCAGTTTTTATATTTGAATGTGTGTTGTAGATGTTTTCTATCCTTGCTTCGTCATCTTCAGTTTCTTCTTTTAGAGCTATTCCTGTTAGATTACATTGAGGATCAGTATCTACAAGGATAACTCTCTTACCCTTTGAAGCAAGCATCCAACCTAAGTTAAAAGTCGTTGTGGTCTTACTGACACCACCTTTGTGATTGAACAAGGCAATCTTGTGAACCATTTTATTTTGCTTTTGATACTTCTGAAATCTTTTGAGTACAGGTATCATTCATTTTAGAACCTGTATGACTTAAATATAGCTTCTAAAAAGCTTAAGTAGGTACGCACAATTAAACCGAACTACATAAACTTATGTAAAGTACCAGAAACTCTTTGAAAATAAGCTTTTAAGCAATTTACATTTATTAATCTAGTTGTTTTTTTTAGCGCCGACCTACTTACAGAACAAAAAGTTATTTAACGCCCCCTTACCCCAATCCATCAACATCAGCACTTTCGCCTTCTGACTCCACAAGCTCAAACTTCACTTTGTTATATAAATCCTGCAATGAAATCTCAAATGGTACAGTTGTAAGTGCGATCGCTTCATCTTCTTCATCATATTCACGAAGCGCCCATTGCTTTTTTCCGGTTTTGGAAAATTGATCTACATGAATCCTTGTTTGATCAATTAATAGATATTCTTGGAAAGTAGAAATAGTTCGGTAAGCCTGAAATTTATCTTCACTATCGTAGCCTTTGGTAGATTTTGATAAAACCTCAACAATAATCTGGGGATTCAGAATTATATCCTTTGGGTTGTTAAAAAACTCTGGTTCACCCGCCAGAATCATCACATCTGGATAAGTGTAGGTACGCTTTTGGAGTATCCATAGACGAACATCACCCATAAAAACCCGGTAGTTCTGCTTTTTAAAAGCGAAATTCAACTCACTACTTAAGTTGAGTGCTATTTGATTATGATTTACTGTTCCACCCGCCATAGGAATTATTTGCCCATCAATGTATTCACTTTTGTAATCAGCAGCTTCTTCTAGCTCTAAATATTCCTCTGGGGTATAGTATCGCTGTTTTGTTATTTGCATAATTTTATCAGGTAGCAATGTTTAACGATACGGAGTGTCTATCTAGTGACCCATATTTACTAAACAGTTTAACGTGGTTAGATAGAGATGTTATGTGCTTTGTACAAAGTGAGCGTAGGCGCAGCCCAACCTAGGCATCGCTATCTAAATTGAAAAGTAACTACTAGCCTCTTTTCCTATTGATAACCGGCTGCTTGTAACAGAAACAACTTGGCATAACGTCCTCCTAGCTGTAACAACTCTTCGTGAGTTCCCTGTTCTATAACTTCGCCGTTTTCTATTACTACGATTTTGTCAGCCATTCGTACCGTCGAGAAGCGATGGGAAATCAAAAGTACCATCTGATTTTGAGTAATAGCGCGAAAATGATTGAAAATCTCAAACTCAGCTTGGGCATCTATTGCTGATGTTGGTTCATCTAACACCAAGATATCTGCTTGCGATCGCATGAAAGCACGAGACAAAGCAATTTTCTGCCACTGTCCCCCAGAAAGTTCCTGTCCTCCCTTAAACCAACGACCAAGTTGAGTCTGGAAGTTGTGGGGTAATTGGTCAATAAAAGATTGGGCCATGCCTTTTTGGGCAGCAGTTTGCCAACGGGTTTTGTTTTCGAGATGTTCTACATCACCCACGCCAATATTCTCACCTACTGTAAACTGGTAGCGGACAAAGTTCTGAAAAATTACACCAATGCGCCGCTGCAGCACATCCACATCCCATTCCTGCAAATCCAAGCCATCTAAGAAAATTCGCCCAGAGTCCGGGGTATAGAGTCGGGTAAGTAGTTTGATTAAGGTAGTCTTGCCAGAACCGTTTTCACCCACAATTGCCAGTTTTTCTCTGGGTTTCAAATGCAGCGAAATGTTTTTCAACGCTGGCTTGGAACTTCCCGGATAAGTAAATGATACGTTCTCAAAACGGATACCATCTTCCGGATTTAAACCAGTGGTTGCCTTCCCCCAAGACTTTGGTACTTCCTCTTCCAGGAAATCATAGAGATTTGATAGATATAGGTTGTCCTCATACATTCCTCCAATAGAAGTGAGGGCATTGGAAAAAGTAGACTGTCCTTGGCGAAAAACCGTCAGATACAGTGTCATATCTCCCAAGGAAATCTTACCTAGCACTGTTTCTAGCACAATCCAAGCATAAGCTACGTAAAAAGCACCAGTACTAACTAAACTCAGGAGATACCCCCACAATCCTCGCCGCAGAGTCAAATCGCGGTCTTCGGCATAGAGTTGATCGAACAGGTTGCGGTAACGTTCTAGCAGCATCTCTCCCAGCTGGTAGAGTTTGACTTCTGTGACAAAATCTTCTCTCGCTAGCAGATTTTCTAAGTAGTTCTGTTGGCGGGTTTCTGGCGCACGCCAACTAAACAAGCGAAAACCTTCTCCAGCAAATTTCGTTTCGGCAATAAATACAGGCATAGCTGCCAAAATCAGTACCACCACCGCCCAAACTGAGAAATTTACTAGTAAAATACCGTAGGTGACAAGGGAAAGGGCACTTTGCACCAACCCAAAGGTGCGACTTACTAGGGAAAGAGGACGAACTGATGCTTCTCGTCGTGCATTGGTCAATTTGTCATAGAATTCTGAATCTTCAAACTGCCTAAGATCCAGTTTCAGCGCTTTTTCTAAGATCAGTACATTCACCCTCTGACCCATTAGCGCCCGCAATAACGACTGACAAATGATCAGTCCACGTTGACTGCCTGCTAGTAAAATTACAGCGATCGCTTCAAATCCAACATACAACAAAGGGTGAGAAATATTCACAGAACCATTGCTGTGTGAGTTAACTTGAGATGCAAATACCACTGCATCAACAATTAATTTAGTGATGTAGGATATCGCCGCCGGTAAAAGACCAGCGACTAAAGTTAAACTAGCCAGAAGAATAGTCAGCGATCGGCTAGTAGTCCATACTAAGTTTACAGCCCGTCCACTGTAGCGGAAAACCGTCAGTGATTGGCGTAGGATATTTCTTTTTTTTTAATTTTCATCTTTTTTTGGGCGAGATCCCCCAGCTTGGGCGGATCTACCTAAGTCTATATTAATCTTTATAAATTTTACATTTTTATCAGAATGTTGGCTGAAAACCCCGAAGTTGAAACCTAAAAACTAGTTTTGTCGGGTGTGTTATGCCGTAGGCTAACGCACTAGGGTGTTAACTTTGTACCATTTTAGGTGTTCAAAATTCATGTAATATATATCCACTAGTTTTAATCAAGCGGATTCCGTCTGCGTGTTAAGGGGCGATTTATTCGCTGTTGAGGTTCCCTCATCTACTCCACCGTTTCAAGTCCGCTTCTTCGCAGGCGACCAGCGTAATTTTTCCGAGAACCTTGACGCTTCAGTTCGAATGCACTCGGAAGTGATGATTGTGGAACTGTCCTCTGATGCACCTCAGGTCGTTAGTTTAGTCACCTCACATCACACTTGATTGGAGTCCTCTGTAGTGTGATCGCTAACCTTGTATGTTGGGTTCCTAGCGTCAACCCAACATCTTCCCCTCACAGTCTGGATCACTTACACCCTTCCAGCAATCACAGCCTAACAACCCCCTTGCAGCGGACGGACGAGAAGATATTGGCTTTGTTTATCACTGATCTGCCGCCGATGAAGGGGAACGTTATACGTCGTTATACATATAGCTCCAGAGGGTGCAATTACACAGGTCAAAGTAGGGCGATCGCCTATCGCCGTAGGCTGGGTTGACAACAGGAAACCCAGCATCACTTTTCTCTGGCAGTACTAACCAGAAGCCAGATTGCACTTTAAGCTGCAACCGTGGATGCGATCGCGAGGCTAAAATGAGAGAGCGATCGCTTCCTTTCACCAGCCCTCAGACGAGGAGATTCTCAAATGCCATTAGCTGAACTCATGTCACAAATCCAGGAACTTCCAAAAATTGACAAGCTTCGGCTAATGCAGTTCCTTGCCACAGAACTGGTCAAGGAAGAAGATGCAAACTTCTTTGTTGCGAACGGGGAGTATCCAGTCTGGTCGCCGTACAATTGTTCTGAGGCTGCCAATGTCTTGATGAATCTTCTGGCGACAAAGCAGCAAGAGAAGAATGGTTGACACTCAAAAATTTCCCTACAAAATCATTGATAGCAACCTTGGCATGGTTGATCGAATGCCATACCTACCTTTGACGCTCAGTCTTGATGGTCAATCTCTGAACACTGAAGGTTTATTGGATACAGGTGCAAGCGTTAATGTTTTGTCCTATGAGTTGGGTTTACAACTGGGCTTAATTTGGGAGGATGAAACTCTCTCAGTTCTATTGGCAGGGAACTTGGCTCGATTTGAAGCTCGTGCAGTCGTTGTTGATGCTCAAGTCAGTTCATTCCCCACCATTAATCTTGCATTTGCTTGGACACAAGCATCCAATCTGCCTTTAATCTTGGGGCAAGCTAATTTCTTCTTTGAGTTTGATGTCTGTTTCTTCCGTGCGCGTTCTGAATTTGAAGTTCGTCCTAAACAAGTTGGATAAAATGAAGACAGGAGCGTACCTCAGCGATCGCTGAGGTACGCTCTAACAATCCCGTTGTACACCGACCGTACAGAGTCGTCAATCCCACAACCTCCTACCTACTTTCCCATTTAATCTTTCGTGAGCATCTTCCAACAAAGCTGGAATATCTAACTTTTCTGGACAACGAGGCAAACAGTCACCGCATTCTGTACATCGGTTGCCTTTCATTCCAGGGAACCAGTGACCGGCATTTTCAAACATTCCATAACGATATTGTCCATAGTCTTTCATGTCGTATGCGACTGCAAGATTACGTAACCGCAATACCTCTGGAATATTGATATTTTCTGGACAGGGCAAACAAGCATAACACTGGCTACATTTGTCGGTTCCCAAAGCAACTTTTTGGTGATTTTCTAATTGCTCGAAAGCAGAAATTTCTGCTGATGTTAACTCTCCATCATCGTCAGCGATTCGCAAAGATTCCATTAATTCATCGGGGGTTGCTGGCCCTATACTCAAAGTAGTAATCCGGTTGTCAGCAAGTAAAAATCGATAACTTAATTCTAAGGGTGAATACGGCTGACACAGGTCTTTTAGGGTTTGAGGTGGCGTGTAGAGGCGTCCTCCCTTATCAGCTGGGGAAATTATAAAAACGCCCATATCTTTCTCAGCTGCTAGCTGAATCGCTGGTGCATTTCTTTGGAAGAAATAGTAATAATGCAGATTGACAAATTCAAAAATATCTGTATTGATTGCTGCCTGAATTAGTTCTAATGGGCCGTGCGTGGAAAAACCGACGTGTCGCACTCGACCATCAGCAACAGCTTCTTTTACAGCTTGCATACAGCCATTTTTGGCTTGCACCCACTCCAAATGTTGCCAAGTGTTCAAACCATGAACGCCTAAGCAATCTAAATAATCTAGCTGTAATCGTTCTAGGGATTCGTCGATGCACCGACGCATGGTATCAGCGTCTGCTGTGGGTGAGATTTTAGTAGTGACATAAAGTCTCGTTCGGGGTACTGACAACCCAGCCTTTAGCGCCCTACCAAGATACTCCTCACTTTTGCCGTAACCTCTGGCGGTTTCTAGATGATTAATTCCTAGCGCTAAGGCTTGTTCGATGGTTTGGTGAGCATTTTCAAAACAAGCCAAGTACCGCATTGTTCCCAGAGAAAAAGCCGAGAGGTGCAGATTAGTTTTCCCAAAGCGTCGGTATTGCATAAATTTCAGTGCTGAGTGGGGAGTGCTGAGTGCTGAGTAGAAACACAATTAATATTGTTTGTACAAAATGAAAGGTGAAAAAGAAAGAATAAAGAACTTATTTTTTAGATTCTCTATTCTTTCTCAGCACTCCCCACTTAGTACTCAGCACTCCCCACTCAGCACTCAGCACTCTTTTAACTGTCGCCATTACCAAAGCGCTTAATCAAATCTTCAGGACGGAGATTGGAAATAAATTCACGGAAGGCTTGCTGTTCGGCTTCATCTGCATCGCGATCAACAGGGATAGAAGCATCGGCAATCACTTCCTCCATTACCCAAATGGGAGTATTTGTACGGAGGGCAATGGCGATCGCATCGCTAGGACGCGCGTCAATTTCTTTTTTAACATCGCCTTGCTGGACGATTAAAGCTGCATAAAATGTATCCTTTTGTAGGGAATGAATGATCACCTTTTCTAGAGTCATGTTCCAAGTCTCTAGAAGATTCACAATCAGGTCGTGGGTTAAGGGTCTGGGAGGCTTCTGATTGTCCAGTGCGCCCATAATTGCCCTAGCCTGTTCCTGACCAATGTAAATTGGCAAAGCCCGCCGATCTGAAGAATCTTTCAAAAGTACGATCGGGCTGCGAGTTATGGCATCTAATGCTATGCCAGCGACTTTCATTTCAATCATTGGCTAAGCCTCTACAATCCTTTGAGAGTCTTGAATGCTGTGTAACAAATAGTACCCCTTATTTGGAGATTTGCCGACAGTAATAAACATAAGCATTTGTTCTCTATAATTGCTTCTATTAAACTCCGAACTTGTGGTGAAAACCAGAGTAAGTCAAATTGGTCTTCTTAGACAATAACCTTATTACCCAAGTATGCCTTGTGAACGATGCTAATGTGTTAATATCCCTATCCGAAAAAAAGTCAAAAAATATACTTGGATATTCTAGATTTCTGTGAGAATTACCAATTGATTTCAGGCAAAATTAGGCAATAAATAGAGTTAGTTTGACAAAAAAGCCGTGTTTACAGGATTAATCCAGGCATTAGGAACAATGGAACCCTTAGGGGGCGATTCTTGGCAAATTACTTCTTTAAGCCAGTCGGGTGAAGTAATTATGCAAGATTTGGCTTATGGCGACAGTGTTGCAGTAGATGGCGTTTGCCTGACAGTAGAAAAAGTTTTAAAAGACGGGTTTATTGCCACGGCTTCACCAGAAACGCTACGCCGCACAACTTTGGGAGGTGAACAAACGCCACAGAGATATGTCAATTTAGAAACGTCGCTCAGGGTGGGCAGCAAAGTTGGCGGTCATTTTGTGATGGGTCATGTAGACGGCATCGGTCGATTGCTAGCGGCAGAACAAACGGCTAGTTCTTGGGAAATCACCTTTATTGCTTCCGTTGCGATCGCCCGCTACATTGTCCCTAAAGGTAGCATTGCTGTCAATGGCATCAGTCTCACAGTAGCCGCATACGAGCCAGAACTCTCCCAATTCAAGGTGGCAGTAATTCCCCTCACATACAGCGAGACAAATCTTTGCTATTTGGTTGCTGGGAGTTTGGTCAATCTAGAAGGAGATATTCTCGGCAAATACGTGGAAAAATTCCTTTACTCTGGCAACCCACACACCACAGCCCCTGATGACAATAGTATAGATGGCATTACACCCACATTCTTAGCAGAACACGGGTATCTCTGAATTTTAGATTTTGGATTTTGGATTTTAAATTAATCTAAAATCCAAAATCCAAAATTTCCAATTTAGCTGCCTGGTTGCTGGCTTACCTGAGCAGTTTGTAAGCCTCGCACTAACTGGCTGAGGGCGCCTTGTAATTGCACACCTGGGTCAACAGCAACCCACCCGTCCTGTGTTAGGTGGCGAACTTCAAAGTGCAGATGAGGTCCTGTGGAAGCCCCGGTGCTGCCAACTCGCCCGATGACAGTTCCAGGTTGTACCCATTGACCGGGTTGCACAAGGATTTCTGACATATGACCGTAGAGAGTTTGTTCAGCAGATTTGTGATTTAGGATAACGGTTAAACCATAACCACCCATCCAGTTAGCAGTTTCCACTTGACCAGCAGCAGCGGCCAAAACTGGTGTTCCCGTAGGCGCACCCAAGTCTGTACCAGCATGGAAGCGTTGGTTCCCTGTGATGGGATGAACTCGCCAACCAAACAACGAGGTAATGGGAGCGGGAATAGACAGTGGATACATCATTCCTGTACCACTGTAGGCGACTGCCCCAGTGTAGGGGATTTGCGGCAATACTGATGCCAGCGAGAAGTCGTAAGTTACGCTGCTGGGGCGGGGTGCAATGTTGCCATCTGCCATTGGTGGAGGTAAAGTACCGCCACTGGGCGTGATGGGAGTTGCACTCACTGTTGTAGGGCTGAACTCGCCAGGACTCGGGATAAACCGATTCCGGCGAAATGCGGTCTTGGTGTCACCACTAGAAGCACTTTGAGTAGGACGCCATCTGCTGGGGCTACCAGTAGTTGCAATCTGCCGCACGGGTGGAACTACTGCTAATTGTGCATTTTGACTTCTTCTAAGCCAATTAGGTGCTGGTTTACCATTAGAATCAGCTAGACTCTTTTGGGGTACTTTGGCGCAAACGCCGCCTAATACGCTTTGCCCTGACGGTAAGATGGCTCGACAACCACTGGAACGGTCTGTGAGAATTACAGAATTTGGTGCTTGATAACTAGCTGTGGCACCACTGTCATAACTATTAGGATCAATATAGGCGTTATTATAATCCTTGGTTTTCTCCGCCGTTGCACTGACACTACTGTTCGAGTTATTTAATGGTTGAGCAACTTCTCTTAGTTTTTCAGGTAAAGAGCGGGCTGGGGTATTGGGTTTTTCCTGTCTCACCCTTGCAGGAGTAACTTGGGAGGTTTCTACCTTGGGCTTTGACTGGATAATCACAACAGGTTTAGCAGCTTCAATTTTGGGTGTAGACTGCCTAACTGGCTCTTTTGATTGAGCAACCTCTGGCTTGTGTAGTCTCTGTCTGAGTCTGGCTCGCCGTTGGGAAAATTCCGGTGGCGCTTGAGCTGCTTCCGGCACAACAGCCTGTTTTTTAACTGCTGTTGGCTGGGAACTTTCAACAGTGGGAACGATGTTGTCTATTTGTGTTTCCGTTTGGGCAAACACAAAGCCGCCGCTAAGGAGGCTAACGCTACTCAGCCAACAGAGGCTCTGAGCTGGTAGTGTCGAGGCAAAACGTTTTTTTGTCAGACCTTGCTGCCATAAGTAATGCAAACGATGATGGGCAGAATTATTGCGCTGCGTCATTTGTTCTCTCAGTTGTGTGTAATTAGCCTAAAGAGATGATGCTAGTAGTTTGTGCTTGCCCAAAGAGCTATATTTTGAACAAACCTCAAATTTAAACGGAAGATTTATGGTATCCCAAACTGATTGTACCGGGTTCAATATAAATTTCCGGTGTAATTAGTTCCTTTGTATCATCTGTTTCCAAATAAACTCGTAAATTTCCTTGAGATGTCACCCCAACTACAGTACCTGAAAGATTATTGACGTACACCTTATCGCCCATGTTTGTAAGCAAGTCTAAATAGCGAGACAAGAGTATGCTTACTCCTTCTTGGCAAAGGCACTCCATACCGGATTCTATTCCCAGTAAGACTGTAGAGGTGAGCATTTCCAGACAATAAATTGGTCTGATATCTTGGGATGCTTGCCACGATTCCAGATTGATTCCAGTTTCCGGTACTGGGTTTAGCCAGTTAATCCCAATACCAATTACTGCTTGGGTGATTTGTCCTTTGTTTACTTTGGTTTCTGTCAAAATGCCGCCTAGTTTGCGACCATTTAAAACTAAATCATTGGGCCATTTTATCCCAACATCTACACCGCATTGGCGCAATTGAGACGCAATTCCCCAAGCAGTAGCAAAAGTTAGCTGGTAGCTGTCAATAGCCTCTATTTTGTGGTCGAAAGAAATCGCCACAGAAACATATAATCCTCCAACAGGTGAAATCCATTGGCGTCCCCATTGTCCCCGTCCAGCAGATTGCTGAGTTGCAATTACTACTGTTCCTGAAATAGCCCCTTGCTTGAGTAAGTCCCAGAGGGTTTGGTTAGTTGAGGAGACGCTTTCAAAAAAGTGGAGGGAAAATGGTATATGTGTATACTTACGCCCTGCTTTCAAGGCTGCTTCTAAGTTTTGCAGATTAAATCCCACAGCAGTTAACCCAAATTCCGTTGTTCAAGTTAGCATTGATTGGCTGATGAGTGATTTGTGTTTAGGTTTGGTTGAAGATGCACACTTGGCACTGGCGCAATTGGGAAGGACTGCCTTATCTAACTTGTAGTATTCTGGAACGTTGGCATCACGGCTTCTTTACCCAGCAGTTTTGGCCGCGATCGCCACAAGTTATCACAGAAGTATTGCAACCAGAGGCATCAGTCTATCGCTTAAAGCAGGTACATGGCAATACTATTCTCACCCCCCAAGAAATTAATAGCATCTTTTGCACTCTTGGGGATGATTTAGCATCGGCAGATGGTTTAATTACCGAACAGCCTCTACAAGCTGTTTGGGTAGCTAGTGCAGATTGTACACCCGTGCTGATTGGGGATGTAAAAACTGGACAGGTGGCAGCATTACACGCAGGTTGGCGCGGGACTGCTAAAAAGATTGTCCCCTTAGCGATCGCTCGGTTACAATCTCAAGGCAGCAAACTCGATGATTTGCGAATTGCGATGGGACCTGCGATCGCTGGTGAGGTTTACCAAGTCTCTATTCATGTGGCGGCTGAAGTCGGGGCTAGTATTATACCATATAACGACGAACAAAAAATTATCACTGGATTACATGAGTTACCAAATTCACCTTTGCTGGAAGATCCCAATCCTGGAAAGGTAAGGCTGGATGTCCGGCGAGTGAATACCTTACAACTGGAAAATATGGGGATTAGTGGAGAACAAATTGCGATCGCACCTTATTGTACTTTCCAAACTCCAGAGCATTTCTTTTCTTACCGCCGGGAGCAAGAGAAAAAAGTTCAGTGGTCAGGGATTGTTAGTGGCGAAACGAATCAGTAACCCCTATTTTCAAATTAGATTCTCATCTGAGATCGGAACTTGGAGAATGGAAAATATTCTTGCGAAGTCTTGACTCAATTGCTTTAGGGAACTTAACTGCTCACCACCATCTCAAGGGTTAATATTCCTTTCGGTTTGTTAACGACCAACTGCATGATGTCCAGCCACAAGGAACCGATGATGGTATCAGGGATGTCATCTCCAACATGAACGGGAATTACAAATTCAGTTCCGTCAATGATCAGTTTGCCTTCATAGAGATCAAATCGTGCTTCCCCCCGTGCTGTCTGCATCTCGATTTGTGCGCTCATTAATGACCACTCCAATACTTCCAAGTCTTGAGTATTGATGGCTAACCACCCATCTGTAAACCCGGTATCGAATAAAGCTTCAACAAAAAATTTCTGATCATTAGCAGCAACAAGCTCAATTTCAAATAGTAGCTCGCCATTATCCCCAAACAAACCTGCAATCATAACCTGCCGCAGGTTCCTGTGTCGTTGAGTCGGAATATGGTAAGTTTTACTTCGTTAGTATTGCCATAAGCATCATAGATTTTTTGCGTTATTCCTAAGAATGTTGGGTCAATCAGGTACTGTTCTGTTTCAGGATCGATGGCAATATGCCAGTTGTAATGCGTTTCGATCAGAGTTGGACGTAAGCGCTCGAAAACAGCACGACACTTTATAGCAAAAGCATCACGTTGTTCCTGACAGTCGGGTACTTCTTTAGGTACTAAGGTTGATGCTTGTACAATGCGGCTGCGTCGTGGGTGCGATACCTGTGTCATATCAATAAAATGTACGCGCTTGTGTGATTTTATTATGGCGTGATTTCGAGCTACAAACCTTTAATTATTCACACCCACTTACTTTTGACTTCTGATGTTCTAATTTGACACGCGATTCAAAGGTTCACATTTCATCACCTGTTGTTGACGTAGGGAACTAATTGCTAAGACTAAAATACTTAAAGTGAGTGCTAAAATTGCATAGCTCGGTAGGGCGAAGATAGTTACTTTCATGATGTATGGCAATTCCCCTGCTTTCACATTCCAACGCTTTGCTAGAGAGCCGATGAGCCAGACATGAATAACTGCTGTTTGCACTGCAAGAGAGCAAACTCCTGCTAACCAAACAGACATTCTTTTCATAGAGAATGTACAATGCCTAATCTGATAGAGCAAATCATTTAGCAAAAAAACAACAGCAGGTATTAACATCACAGAACTAGTTTCCTGTGAATAGTTGATGGCAATGCTTAAGCAAGAAATCAGTACCATTTCTGCTAAGTAGATTTTTTTTGACCAGGCTGTGAGAGATTGTTGTAGATACCAATACCAACCCGCCCAACCAAGAAGTATCAGAACAATTAAGTCTGAAAAAAGCTTGGCAAAGAATGGGTTATTGGGAAATAATCTTGGACCGACGACCATCAAATCGAGGCGACTAATCGAAATATAGGGGCTAACTGATGGATCATTTAGCCACAGTGAAAATCCCTGAGCTGCATCTGACATGAATTGTGTCAAAGAATTGCCCGTCAAGGCTAGACCTAAAAATGCTAGAGAAGTAACTGTGACAACAGATACAAAAACTAGAGAAAACCGTCTTTTTAGTAGAAAATATAGAACGAATAATGCAGCTAATGTTGGTTTACAAAGAGCAAGTCCTAAGCAAACTCCTGCTAGAATATCCTGATGTTTTCTAGCGAAGATAAACATCCATAAGATTAAAGCTGCAATGAAAATGGCAACATTACCAACTTGAAGATCGTAAACTAAGCCATAAATCAAGGCAGTTGAGATTGTGCAAATAGTTCTTAGAGCTAGTGATCTCGACTCCAAGAGAATATTCGCTCCCCATAAAACCAAAGCGATTGCTAATATATGCATTACAACCCAGATTGTAAATGCAGTATTGATCGAAAAATAATCGAGAAACCAGATAAGAGGAATAATATTAGGTGGATAGACAAACGGTGGAATAAATCCACACACCTTAGTTAGGGTACAGTAACTTTGGTTAAAAATCTCGACATTAAAAGGACTCAAATGCTGATGAGCCAAATTACTCGCCACATAATACCACTTAAAATCCCAGAAAGGTGGATTTGGTTGATTTAGGAAATAAACTAGCCAACCTATATAACAGAGTAATCTCGTAACGATTAATACAACACCTGCTTGGACGAGAAAGTTAACAATTGGTTGACGAAAAAATTGTATCAACCCTTGGATTACAGAAGATTTTAAGAATAAAGAATTTTTCCAGACTGCCTTTTCATCATCTAATCGCCAATTATTTTTGAGAACTAAGGCAACTACAATTACTATAATTAGGTTCCAAAAGCCAAAGCTTATCATCAGAATGATCTCAATAATTATTTCTGGATATCGTATATAATATCGCCTAAACAGTCGTTATAAACGATACTTAAGTATTTTCATTATCAATTTATAAAAGTTTGAGAATTACTCCCTTGCCGCCATAAGAGGATGTTTGAAAAGTCGTAGAGTATACCAAAAGCCCAGCTTCCATTCATCTTTCTGCTTTGGGCTACGGTGTACACACAAGTCTCTCTAGACACAATTTACGGTTTCTCAAATAGCTCAAGAAAACCTCACCCTGGTTTTGCGTAGCAAAACCTGTCCCTCTCCTTACTAAGGAGAGGGATTAAAGTCAGGACAGGGTGAGGTTTTTGGGTAATTTGAAGACTTGTGTGTACACTGTAGTCGCTTCGGGGAAAGGCTTTGAAACTCCTATATGCAATCCGCCCAATTACTGAGGTTTTAGTCTTAATTATTACAAAAAGCTTGGCTCAATAACTCGCGGTGCATTAATGCCCTATCTAGCAAAGATTGGATTTTCTCTGATGATAACGGCTCACCGTTAGCATAATGCTCTATCCAAGTCAGACTAATCAAATTGGGGTCATCGGGTAAACTCGCCAAATCCCATCCAGGCATTTCCAAGTCTTCCATGAGACGATTTATTTTGGGGTCATAACTGAGAGCAAAACAGCGACAACCTTCAGCAGCAGCCATAATTAAACTGTGCAGACGCATCCCAATTGCCATCTCCACGCCGCGAAACACACCTTTCAAAAGTTGCGGTTCTTCCAGACACAAAATCTGGCTGACATCTTTAAGTTGGGGTTGAATAGCTTCGGCAATACTTAAATCTTCACTTTTTTGAAAGGGCAATAGTAAGATAAATGCTTGCGTAGCTTTTTGAAAGTCAACCAAAGCACTAGTTAAGTTTGCTAGGCGTGTTTGAGTCAGTTGGGGATGCGATCGCAACGTTACCGCAACTCTGGGCGCAGGTAAATCCCAAAGTCCCGGTACTGGTTTCGACTCCAACGCCCAAACTGGGTCAGGAGCTATAATACAAGGAATTTGCCAATCAGATAATAAAGCAGCACTGGCGCGATCGCGTACACTAACTTTAGTACAATTACCAAAGGTTTGCCTTGCCAGCCAACGAGTTTGGGGACGCACTAACGGGCCAATACCCTGCGCCCAGGCAACAGTTTTCAAACCCATTTTCTGCGCCAATGCCATCAGCCCCCCATAATAAAATGGGCTGATAGTGCTGGTAACATCTTGAATGAGACTGCCGCCGCCCCAAATCAAAGCATCGCAAGAGCGTAAAGCTTCAAATATATGTAAGGGAGCCATGCGATCGTAGGTTTCTACATTGTAGCGATCGCGCGTTTCCTCTGGATTACCAGAAAGCACCACAGGCGTTACGTGAGATGGTAACATTTGCAAAAGCGTTGCCAACAAAGCTTCGTCACCACCGTTACCTTTACCATAATACCCAGACAATAATGCCCGCATCTTGACCATTTTGGACTTCGACTTCGCTCAGTCGAACGATTTTAGATTAATAGCTATTGTTAAATGAATCTCTGTCCCCGATACAGATGGTAAACTCATTCCCAAGTTCTACTTTCAATAGTGTAGAAGATAGTTAGAACTTCCTCTGAACTTGGACGTTGAATCTCTGAACTCGGACGTTGAGCCTTTGAACTCGGAAGTTGAGCCTTTGAACTCGGAAGTTGAGCCTTTGAACTCGGAAGTTGAGCCTTTGAACTCGGCACTTGAACCTCTGAACTCGGACGTTGAGCCTTTGAACTCGGCACTTGAGCCTTTGAACTCGGACGTTGAGCCTTTGAACTCGGCACTTGAGCCTTTGAACTCGGCACTTGAACCTCTGAACTCGGACGTTGAGCCTTTGAACTCGGCACTTGAACCTCTGAACTCGGACGTTGAACCTCTGAACTCGGACGTTGAACCTCTGAACTCGGCACTTGAACCTCTGAACTCGGCACTTGAACCTCTGAACTCGGAATTTTTAAAATTCTAAAAGAATAAGTGAAGATTTTGTTTAAACAAATATAAATTTCAAGCTAGATATCACCTTGACACTCCTAACTCCTAACTCCTAACTTTCTTATGAACGCCCTTTCAATTCCCACCTGGATTATTCATATTTCTAGCGTTATTGAGTGGATTGCCGCCATTTGGTTAATCTGGACTTATGGCGAACTCACTAATAACCGCAATTGGTGGGGATTATCCCTGGCCATGTTACCAGCTTTAGTCAGCGCCATGTGTGCTTGTACTTGGCATTATTTCGACAACGCCGAATCTCTGGAATGGCTGGTAACGCTTCAAGCTACCATGACCTTAGTTGGTAATTTTACGCTTTGGGCAGCAGCGTTCTTGATTTGGCGTTCTACCAAATCTGCTAACACTGTTGAACCAAAACCTATTAAATCAGAACAATGATTTCTAAAGAAACCCTGTTTGCACTTTCACTGTTTCCCTATTTGGGTTTCTTGTGGTATATCAGCCGCAGTCCGCAAATGCCGCGTTTAGCGCTGTATGGATTTTACGGGACTCTCGTCTTTGTTGCCATCACCATCCCAGCCGGAATTTATGCTGTATTGCATTATGGCAAGTCTTTGGCAGATATAGATTGGTTGCATGGTGGTGCAGAAGTATTTTTGACCCTTTCTAACATCTTGCTTGTGCTGGGTTTTGGGCAAGCTGTAAGGCAATTAAAAATAACAAATGAAAAATAGGAAATATAGCTATAGCTATAGCAGTTGAGTCCAATACAGACCTAACCCCCAACCCCTTCCCTACATTCGCGCAGCGTCTCGAAGAGAGGGAATGGGAGTAAGACTCAAAGCCTCTCTCCTTTTAGGAGAGAGATTTGGAGAGAGGTCAAAACCGCTATAGTGTTTGATTGCATTGAGTTATGAGGAAAAAATAAATGGACGTAATTCCAGCGATTGATTTACTAGAAGGTCAATGTGTGCGACTGTATCAAGGAGACTACGATCGCTCACAAGTTTTTAGCGAAAATCCGGCTGATGTTGCCAAACAGTGGGTAGATCAAGGTGCTACGAGATTGCATATAGTTGATTTAGATGGTGCTAAAGCAGGTAAAGTAGTAAACCTGGGGGCAATTGAAGCGATCGCTCATGCGGTGTCAGTACCCATTGAAATTGGTGGAGGATTGCGCGATCGCACCAGCGTCCAACAATTATTTAATTTAGGCGTACAGTGGGCCATTCTCGGCACCATCGCCGTCGAACAACCCCAGCTAGTGCAAGAACTCTGTCAAGAATTTCCCGAACAGATTATTATCGGTATTGATGCCCGTAACGGCCTCGTAGCAACTCGCGGTTGGTTAGAAACCTCAGAAGTTTTAGCAACCCAACTGGCTGTACAGATGCAAGAATTGGGTGCAGCCGCGATAATTTACACAGATATCCACCGAGACGGTACACTTACAGGCCCGAATTTAGAAGCTTTGCGAGAACTTGCAGCAGTAATTTCCATCCCGATAATTGCCTCCGGTGGGGTAAGTTCTCTCACCGATTTGTTAAGTTTGTTGGCGTTAGAACCTCAAGGCGTGACTGGTGTGATTGTCGGACGTGCTTTGTATACTGGGGATATTCTACTCAAAGAAGCATTACGAGCGATCGGACCTGGGCGGATTCAGGATATTCCACCGAATTTAGGTTTTTCTACCTTTGCTTGAGATTATTTTTACCAAGATCATCCAGTTTTCCAAAGTTTGTGGTTCAAATATCTGGGAACACTAACTTGAGGTTGACATGGTTATGGCTGATCTATCACGATGAAAATTTCTCACAAACTGCTTGGAAGCTTTGTTGGTATTTCCTTATTAACGAGCCTTGTTGGTGCGGTTGCGATCGCCCAAAACCAGAAAATTGCTGAAACTCTGGCGATCGCCGAAGCTCAACACGTTGCCCAAGTACTTGCTATTTCGATCCACCATATCTCTAATGATCACGAATCCATTTCTGTTGAACGTTCCGACGAACTGCAAGACTTGACCAATTTGCTGCATGATCTGCAAAAGCGCGACATTGTGGTGGTCAATCGGCAGAAGCTAATTTTGGCGGATGCCGTTCCTAAAAGTGTCGGCACGATTTTTGATGAGGACAAGGGCAATGAAATCCAGAAAACGATGCAGGATAATAACTTCAGAACTTTTATGGAAAAGAGCGTTGATCATCCCCAAGGGATTAAATCAATTGTCGTTCCCCTGATAAACAATCAAAAACAGGTAAATGGTGCCGTGATTTTAGAGTGGTCATCGCTGTATGACAATGCGATCGCCCAAGCCAGACCGACAATGATTGCGATCGCTATCACCAGTTTAGGCTGTGTTATTTTCGCATTGATCATCGGATTTAGAATTTCGAGCAGCATTGCCAAACCACTGCAATCCGTGACATCGGTGGCGCAGCAAGTCACCCAAGAGTCTAACTTTGACCTGCAAGCCCCCGTCACCACCAAGGATGAAATCGGTATTTTAGCGACTGCATTCAACCATTTGATCGAACGCGTGAAAACACTGCTGACTGAAAAAGAACAACGTTCAACAGAACTTCAGCAAGCTTTAACTCAGCTTCACAGCACTCAACAGCAACTCGTTCAAACTGAAAAGATGTCGAGTCTGGGGCAACTGGTCGCTGGAGTTGCTCACGAAATCAACAACCCTGTCAATTTTATTCATGGCAACATTACTTATATTGATAGCTACAGTCAAGACTTACTGAAATTGGTTCAGGCGTATCAGGCGCACTACCCGAATCCGCCCCAAACACTCCAGGCAACTTTGGATGATGTGGATCTCGACTTTCTGAATCAAGACCTGCCCAAGATACTGCAATCAATGAAAGTTGGCACTCAGCGAATTCGGGAAATTGTTTTATCTCTCCGTAACTTCTCCCGCCTGGATGAATCCGAATTCAAAGCTGTTGATCTTCATGAGGGGATTGACAATACGCTGCTGATTTTGCAACATCGCCTCAAGGCAATACCAGAGTCTTTGGCAATTGAAGTGGTTAAAGATTACAGTCAATTGCCTTTGGTTGAGTGCTATCCCGGACAACTCAATCAGGCATTTATGAACTTACTGGCGAATGCCATCGATGCGCTGGAGGAATCTGCTCAACAAACACAACCTGGTAAAATTTGGATTTCAACTCAAGTTACGGCTGATAATCGGGTGCAGATTGCGATCGCTGATAATGGTTCGGGGATACCTGAGAAAGTGCGATCGCGCATTTTCGATCCTTTTTTCACCACCAAACCTATCGGTAAAGGCACTGGCTTGGGCTTATCCATCAGCTACAAAATAGTCATAGAAAAACATCATGGCAAGATGTGGTGTGATTCCACATTAGGAGAAGGTACCAAATTTATGATTGAGATCCCAGTTCATCAACCTGAATCAATGCCGAGATGACGGAGCTACTTGGTATCACTAAATTATAGTTGTAAATCCTGCCCTGTTTTTGGGAACACTAAATACTGAGGTCTCAAAAATTAAGCCGTATGGTCAGCATTCCCGGATATGACGTTAGCAAAGAACTATACAACGGTTCTCGAACCTTAGTTTATCGCGCTAATCGAGAAACTGACCAAAAATCTGTGGTAATTAAGCTGATGAAAACTGCTTATCCCAGTTTCAGTGAATTAGTACAGTTTCGCAACCAGTTCACGATTGCCAAAAATCTAAATCTACCTGGAATCATCCAAACCTACAGCCTGGAACCGTATCAGAATGGCTATGCGTTAGTGATGGAAGACTTTGGCGGAATTTCTCTCAACCAGTGGGAAGGGAGAGGAGAAAATGGGGGGATGGGGGGAACACCACAAAGTCTCATTCAGTTTTTACAAATAGCGATCGCTCTCTGTAATGCCTTAGATATTCTAATTCGTAATCTGATCATTCATAAAGATATTAAACCCGCCAATATTTTAATTAATCCAGAAACTAAAGAAGTTAAGTTAATTGACTTTAGTATTGCATCTCTGCTGCCACGGGAAACTCAAATCTTGATGAGTCCTAATGTGCTAGAAGGGACACTCGGCTATTTATCTCCAGAGCAAACTGGACGCATGAATCGGGGGATTGACTACCGGACTGATTTTTATTCTTTGGGTGTAACTTTTTACGAATTACTAACAGGGCAATTACCATTTCAATCGCACGATCCGATGGAATTGGTACATTGTCATATTGCCAAACTTCCGCCTTTAGTACACGAGATTAATCTGCAAATTGCGCCTGTACTCTCATCTATTGTCAGCAAATTGATGGCGAAAAACGCCGAAGACCGCTATCAGAGTGCATTCGGGCTGAAATATGATTTAGAAATTTGTTTACATCAGCTAAAAGAAACGGGTAAGATTGCAAGTTTCCCAATTGCTCAACGAGATGTGTGCGATCGCTTTATTATCCCAGAAAAACTCTATGGTCGTGAGCATGAAGTTGAAACTCTGCTAGAAGCATTTGATCGCGTTACCAACAATCAGACGGAACTAATGCTAGTGGCTGGTTTTTCTGGTATTGGTAAAACTGCTTTGGTGAACGAGGTTCATAAACCCATTGTCCGGCAAAGGGGCTACTTCATCAAAGGCAAATTTGACCAATTTAATCGTAATATTCCCTTCTTTGCTTTTGTGCAAGCGTTTCGAGATTTAATGGGGCAATTGCTCAGTGAAAGTGATGCCCAATTGTCAACTTGGAAAAATAAAATTTCACAAGTACTGAGTGATCAGGGGCAAGTTATTCTTGAGGTAATTCCCGAACTAGAACAAATTATTGGTCAACAACCACCTGCAACCGAACTTTCATCCAGTGCAGCCCAGAATCGTTTTAATTTACTCTTCCAAAAGTTCATTCAGGTATTCACCACAAAAGAACATCCCTTAGTAATTTTCCTCGATGATTTACAGTGGTCTGATTCTACATCACTCAAATTGATGCAGTTGCTGATGAACGAGTCAATAAGTGGATGTTTACTTTTAATTGGAGCTTATCGGGATAATGAAGTTTCTGCTGCTCATCCGTTGATGTTGACTTTAGCGGATATTCGCAAAGCCAATGCCACGATTCACAATATTACTTTAGCTCCGTTAAGTCAAGCCAGTTTAAATCAATTGGTGGTTGATACTTTGAGTTGTTCAGATAAAATTGCCCACACTCTAACACAACTCGTCTATCAAAAAACTCAAGGAAATCCATTTTTTGCAACGCAATTTCTTAAAGCATTGTATGAAGATAGACTGATTAGTTTTAATTTTGATCAAGGGTACTGGCAATGTGGTATTGCTGCGGTGAAGGCACTCGCCCTCACCGATGATGTCGTAAAGTTCGTAGCGCTACAATTGCAGAAGTTGCCAGCAGCAACGCAAAATATGTTGAAATTAGCCGCCTGCATTGGCAACCAGTTTGATTTGCTAACCTTAGCAATCGTTTCTGAACAATCTGAAACCGAAACGGCAGCATCTTTATGGAAAGCTTTGCAAGAAGGGTTAGTTTTACCTACTAGTGAAGTTTATAAATTCTTTCAAGATAGTGGGCATAATTCTGACTCAAACCCCTTTAATTCCAATTTCCAAATCCCAATCTACAAATTTTTACACGATCGTGTCCAGCAAGCTTCCTATTCGCTGATTCCAGATGAAGAGAAACAATTTACCCATCTGAAAATTGGTCAATTACTCTTACAAAATACCTCTGAGTCTCAGAAAGAGGAGCGACTTTTTGAGATTGTCAGTCAGTTAAATTGTGGAATAGCACTAATTACCCAGCCGACTGAACGTCAACAATTAGCTCAGTTAAATCTGAATGCTGGTCGAAAAGCGAAAGAAGCTACCGCTTATAGTGCAGCAATTCATTACCTCAATTATGGAATGCAGCTGTTGACGATTAATAGTTGGGA
Source organism: Nostoc sp. (assembly GCF_036919815.1). Lineage (GTDB taxonomy): Bacteria > Cyanobacteriota > Cyanobacteriia > Cyanobacteriales > Nostocaceae > Nostoc. The sequence continues at coordinate 10,460 of NZ_JBALCE010000007.1, read as the reverse complement.
AATCGCCTACGAACTGACTCTAAATTTATACGAAGAAGCCGCCGAAGCTGCCTTTCTCAACAATGAGTTTGAGCTGATGGAATCTCTGATCCAGGTTGTCATCCAAGAAACAACCACCTTACTGGATAGAGTGAAAGTTTATGAAGTTCAACTTCAAGCTTATCAGTTGCGGGATCAATCATTGGAAGCGATCGTAACTGGGCGTGAACTTCTCGAGCAACTTGGGGTAACATTACCTAAATCAGTAACACCTTCAGACATTCAGCAATATGTATTAAACACGCTCTCTAGATTGGCAGGTAGAAGTATTGAGGGCTTAGTTGATTTGCCATTGATGGATGATCCCAAAGCTTTAGTTGCTTTGCGGATTATGGCTAGTATCGCTCCTGCCATCCACCAGAATTGCTCGTATCTGTTTCCAATTTTGGCCTGCGAAGAAGTGAATTTATCTCTTAAATACGGCAATGCACCACTTTCTGCACCAGGGTATGCAGATTTTGGAATTGTACTTAATACTTGTAACCAACTGGAGTCAGGCTACGAATTTGGTAAGCTAGCTTTAGTGCTTGTAGATAAATTTCAAGCAAAATCTGTTCAAAGCATGACTATATTTAAGGTAGCTGCATTAAATCAATATAATAAACAACATGTTCGCACCTCAATAAGTTTATTACAGGAATCTCATACTATTGGATTAGAGACAGGCGATTTTTTTCATGTGCTTACATCCATGATTTTCAAGTTATTCTATGTCTATTTAAGTGGCAAAGAAGTTTTGGAAATCCTGCTAGCAGATATTAAAGCCTACAAGTTGCATTTTGCCAAAAACCAGCGCTTATTAAATTGGTCTAATATAGTCTGTCAAAGCATTAAAAATCTAACCGAATATAGCAATAATCCAGAGTTGCTTATTGGCGAATATTGTCAAGAAGAACAACTTTTATCTGCGCTCCTCAAAGAAGACGAATTAACACCCCATATATTTTTTTTAAATAAGTTAATACTCAGTTATCTGTTTGAGAATTTTCCGGCGGCAGTTGAGAATGCAAATCAGGGAGATCAATACCTCAACGGTGTTCCAGGAATGCTATCTGTGCCAGTCTTCTACTACTACGATTCTTTGTCCCGGCTTGCTGTCTATCCAACGGTTGAACCGTCTCAACAGGAGCAATTACTCTTGAAGGTTGGCGAAAACCAGGAAAAATTGCAGTTTCGAGCTAAATTTGCACCGATGAATTTCCAGCACAAATTTGATTTGGTGCAAGCAGAACGCCATCGGGTTTTGGGCGAAAAGATGGCAGCAATGGAATTCTACGATCGCGCCATTTCTCTGGCTAAAGAAAATGAATACATCCAAGAACAAGCCTTGAGCAATGAACTAGCTGCCAAGTTCTACCTCGACTGGGGCAAAGAAAAAATCGCTCAAATTTATATGCAAGAAGCTTATTATTGCTATGCCCGTTGGGGTGCTAAAGCCAAAATCCAGGACTTAGAAAAACGCTATCCTCAACTCCTGTCTCCCATCTTACAAGAGCAACTTAATCGCTTTCAACTAAGTCTAACCGTCGATACATCATCATTTCCAAATCAAACTATCCACACAAACATTTCTAGCAGCAATATTTATGAAGCCCTCGATTTGGCCACCATCTTTAAAGCCTCACAAGCTCTCTCCAGTGAAATTAAATTAGAGCAATTACTCACTATCCTTTTGCAAGTGGTGATGGAAAATGCCGGGGCGCAAAAAGCTGCCTTGCTTGTACTCCAACAGGGGAACTTAGTGGTTAAAGCCGTAGCCACCATCAATGAAGGAGTCACTCTAGTATCTGTACCATTGTCAACCAGCGAAGGCATTCCGATTACACTGGTAAACTCTGTCAAACACAGCTTAAAAACTCTTGTGTTCGATGATGTAACAGCACAAACTAATTTTATCGCCGATGCATATTTCATCCAGCAACAACCTAAGAGTGTGTTGTGTACGCCGATGTTAAATCAGGGTAAACTCATCGGGCTGGTATATCTAGAAAATCCGTTGACAATTGGTGCATTTACGAGCGATCGCATTGAAGTTATCCAACTGCTATGCACCCAAGCCGCCATCTCTCTAGAAAATGCCCGTCTTTATCAAGAATCTCAAAATTATGGACAAGAGTTAGAGCGATCGCTGCAAGAACTTGAGCAAGCCCAATTACAAATGGTGCAAAATGAAAAAATGGCAACCTTGGGCAATTTGGTTGCAGGGGTGGCACATGAAATTAATAATCCCCTCGGATTTTTGAAAGGCAGCCTCGACAATGCCGAAGAGTATACTCAAGACTTACTCACTCATATCAAATGCTACCAACAACATTATCCCACTCCAGCGATCGCAATCATTAAGCATAGCCAACAAATTGACCTAGAATTCCTAACTGAGGACTTACCAAAGCTAGTAAGTTCAATGAAGATGGCAAGCGATCGCATTGAAGACATTAGTACCAGCCTCCGCACTTTCTCCAGAGCCGATACAGCTGAAAAAGTTGCTTGTAACCTCCATGAAGGGATTGAGAGTACGTTGTTGATTTTGAAGTATCGCCTCAAAGCTTACGAAAAACGTCCCGCGATCGAAGTGATCACTGATTATGGAAAATTACCGCCCGTCAAGTGCTTTTTAGGACAGCTAAATCAAGTATTTATGAACATCCTCGCTAATGCAATTGATGCCTTCGATACATCTGTTGGGGGACGTTCTTTTGCTGAAGTGCAAGCCGATCATCAGCAAATACTGATTCACACCGAAGTATCCAGTGACCAACAAATGGTTATAATTCGGATTAGAGATAACGGTCAGGGGATGCCAGAGGAAATTAGATATCGGATCTTTGACCACCTGTTTACAACTAAAGAGGTGGGGAAAGGAACAGGATTAGGATTAGCGATCGCTCGTCAAATTGTCGAGGAAACCCACAATGGGCGGTTGAGTTGTAATTCTGTGCTTGGCGAAGGAACAGAATTTGTCATTGAGATTCCAGTGTCTTAATGGCTACTATTCCGATATGATTTAGGAAGCTGCTGTGGTATATGTTACATTTTGTAAAGAAAATCTAAAAGAATTAACCCTAGTAGAAGCGTGGTTGCAATAAGGCGAGATAATAGATTCAATCTAATTCATAATTCATAATTAAAAAGGGTTTGTACCCGGTGCAACTATCAAGCAGTCTTGTTTGAGTTGGGGTTTGAATCCCGATTTAAAACATAATTATGAATTATCAATTATGAATTATGAATTTTTAATCATTCTAATTGATACAACCACGGTCTTAGACTTTTGTGAGATCAATGTATACCAGTGAATCGACCAAATATTCTGCCAGAACGGACATTGGACAAACCAGCCGTATTTTAGTAGTAGAAGATGAAGAATTAATCCAGGAAATGCTAGCTGTAGCCTTGGAAGAAGAAGGTTATGGGGTGATAACTGCACCCGATGGGCGGTCTGCTCTAGAGTATCTCAAAAGTTTTGAAACCAATTCAGGGGAACTTCCTTTTGATCTGGTGATTCTTGATTTGATGCTGCCTCAAATCAATGGGCTAGATATTTGTCGTTTGTTGCGTCATCAAGGAAACCCAGTACCGATTTTAATGCTCAGTGCTAAGGGTAGTGAAACTGACCGCGTTCTGGGGTTAGAAGTGGGAGCAGATGACTACCTGACCAAACCCTTTAGTATGCGCGAATTAGTGGCTCGTTGTCGGGCTTTACTCCGTCGCCAACGCCTAAGTAATTTACCCCCAGTACCAGTATTAAAATTCAAAGATGTTACCTTGAATCCCCAAGAATGTCGCGTACTGGTTCGTGGTCAAGAGGTGAGTCTTTCCCCTAAAGAGTTCCGTCTGCTAGAACTGTTTATGAGTTACGCCCGTAGGGTATGGTCACGAGAACAATTACTCGATCAGGTTTGGGGACCAGATTTCGTGGGCGATAGTAAAACTGTAGACGTTCACATTCGTTGGTTGCGCGAAAAATTAGAGCAAGACCCCAGTCATCCTGAATATATTGTGACTGTACGAGGTTTTGGCTATAGGTTTGGATAATTAGTTGAGATAGTTGTTAGTTTTTATTTGTAACCAAGAAACTAACAACTCAAATGCTCTTATTGGGATTTTTTCTGGGTTTAGCGGTAGGCATTGGGTTTTGGGTTTGGCAACAGGTTCAACTTAACCGCTACCTGGGGCGTTTACTCCGACCGTTAACGTCCCATCTTTATAAGATGCGACTGCTGCTGATTCCTGGGTTGCGGCAGGAAATAGCGATGGTGAAACAGCAACAGCAAGATTTGCAGCAGTCGTTGCAAACTTACCAAGACCTGCTAGATTTTGCCCCAGTGGGATATTTGCAAGTAGATGAGGAAAATCAACTGCTGTGGTGTAATCGGCAGGCGCAGGAAATTTTGTATCTTCATTGGCAACCAGAACAGGTACGTTTGTTACTAGAGTTGGTACGGTCTTACGAACTTGACCATTTAATTGAACAAACTCGTGATCGGCAAAAACCACAGACGGGAGAATGGGTATTTCATCGATCTTGTGAGGATGCCGCAGAGATGCCAACAATAAAATCTCTGGCTTTGCGGGCGTCTAGCTTGCCTTTACCCAATGGACAAGTGGGAGTATTTTTAGAAAATCGTCAACCCCTATTAGATATAAATCAAGTACGCGATCGCTCTTTTTCTGATCTAGCACACGAACTCAGAACGCCACTAACCTCGATTCGCTTAGTTGTGGAAACTTTACAAAACCGCTTGGAACCACCTTTAAATCGTTGGGTTAACCGCCTAATGCAAGAAGTTGACCGGCTGATTAACTTGGTGCAAAGCTGGTTAGAACTTACCCAAATGGAAGCAAACCCAAATATGCAATTGCAAGTCAAAGCTGTAGAATTGCGATCGCTGATTGCATCTGTTTGGGAAACACTAGAACCTTTGGCACAGCATCAACGTCTGTCTTTTTCTTATTCTGGCCCAGAAAATGTTTGGATTAAGGCAGATAAAGCCCGTATTTACCAAGTTTTTCTCAACTTGCTAGATAATAGCATTAAGTACAGTCCACCTGGTACAAGTATTCACGTCCAAGCAAAAATCCTCTCAACGAATAATGGGGGCGATGCTGCTTCTCAAATTATCGAAATAAATCTTATTGATTCTGGAGTCGGGTTTTCGGAGGTAGATTTACCCCACGTTTTTGAGCGATTTTATCGAGGAGATAAAGCGCGATCGCATTCTCCCCAAGATGGTAACTCCATAGGGGCGATCGTTGGCAATGGGTTAGGATTAGCGATCGTTGAGCAAATTCTGATCGCCCACGGTGGTTCAATCAAAGCGATGAACCATCCAGAAACTGGTGGTGCGTGGATGCAACTCCAATTTCATGAAGTTATGGCAAACTCCCTAAGCCAAGACTATAGTTAGTAATATCTTCACGTTTGAGACAACAAGTGTGAAAGCTATCGATTATAGTCCCAATCCTCAAAGACCTCAACTTGCACGCGCCATTAGGCGCTTAGAACGAGATGTATTACGCATGGGTGCTTTAGTCGAACAATCATTTCGCCTTAGCCACCAAGCGTTATTTGCTCGTAACTTACCAGCAGCTGAGCAACTTCCCCGATTAGATAAAAAGATTGATCGCTTTTATCGTCAAATAGAATCAGACTGTACGGCGATTATGACGCTGCAAGCGCCTACGGTTCAAGATTTGCGCTGCTTGAGTGCCTTTATGCAGTTGGTGCGAGACTTAGAACGCATTGGCGATTATGCTGAGGATTTAGGTGAGATTGCGATTAAAATTTTTCCTTATCCGCCTCATACGTCTTTACCAGAAATTGAAGCTATGTCCCTTCACGCTCAGGCGATGCTAGCAACTAGCTTAAAGGCTTTGGGAGATTTTGATGAAGCTGGTGGACGCCGTTTAAAGCATCTTGATGATACTGTAGATGATGCCTACGATCGCGTTTATCAAACTTTAGCCCAACAACGGGATGTCCCAGGCGTAGTCGAGCCAATTATACTGCTGGCACTGGCAATTCGTTGTCTGGAACGCATGGCAGATCATGCCACTAATATCGGTCAAAGGGTAGCATATATTGTCACCGGTCAACGCTCTTAATTGACGTGCTGCCTAGATCCCCGACTTCTTCAAGAAGTCGGGGATCTAAATCCAGTTTAAGCAAGCGCCATTCCACCCTACTATTTTCATAATTATTTCCGCCTACATACTTAGTCTTCAGAAAATATCAAATAATTAAAAATAAGTTAACTAAATATTTTACTAAAAGCTTACCTCTTCTTAAACTTGCACAATTAAACTAAGGATAAACAACTAAAACATTTTGGATCTATCTCACTGATAGATACCTTAAACGAGAAGTTGTTTCCATAAAAAAATTTTGAGTTAGCTCTAGCTCTGATTCAGAAAAATACACCTTCAGATAAACAGGTAAAATTTGATACAAATTATTAGAGTTTCTTAATCATTGTAAATAGCGAGATTCCCTGATAATTATGTAGTTACGGTTAACCATGTATTCCACAAGTCCTACATCAAACTCTTCTGCCGTGCCAAATAGCTCTGCTTTGGGGGGACAATTACCCCAGCAGATATTTACCCGTAGAGAAGTAATTCCACTTCAAAATGACGTACTTTGGCATATTGATCACGGTGCAGTTCGTACCTTAACCTGGAGTGAAAACGGAACATTTATCACTCTCGGTTATTGGGGGTTAGGGGATCTGATTGGTTATCCTTTGTCTAAAGTCAAGCCCTACCAGATTGAATGTCTCACTGGCGTGGAAATAAGCATTGTGCCACCTCATCTGTGGCATCAACATATTAATGCTTTATTGTCTCACATCCAACAGGCAGAGGATCTACTAAGGATTGTGCATCGAAAACCAATTTCGCTACGTTTATGGCAGTTTTTGGTGTGGTTAAGCGAAAAATTTGGACGTGATGTCGATAAGGGCAAGCTAATTGATTTAAATGTTACCCATCAAGATATTGCTGAAGTCTTAAATACCACACGAGTAACAGTTACCCGGCTCCTACAACAGTTGGAGTCGGAAGGAACAGTTTTACGTCACAAACGCCGGATTATTTTGCGCTCACCAAATAAATTAATTAAAAATTATGGTTCAGTATTATATTAAATGACTTGTATTTATCACATGAGATAGGTATAATCATTGCTGTGAATGTGTGTGAAAATTCTGAAAGTAAAGTATTTTAAGTATTTTACGATGATTGAATTAGTAGGTGTGAGTGAGACTAAAAACATGACAAAACAATTCTGGAATCTTTTTAAGGTTAGTCCGGTTGTTGTAGCTGCTACATTTTTTGTTGCCAATAGCGCCTTAGCTGCTGAAGTCAACGACCCAATAACAAATGTTTCCCAGTTATCTGAAGCTCAAGAGTCTAACAACATCGGTCAAGTAACATCAGTTTCGCAATTTTCGGATGTGCAGCCCACAGATTGGGCATTCCAAGCTTTACAATCCCTGGTTGAGCGCTACGGCTGTATTGCAGGTTATCCCAATGGTACCTATCGTGGGAACCGTGCTTTGACCCGTTATGAATTTGCCGCAGGTTTGAATGCCTGTCTAAACCGGGTTAACGAACTGATTGCTACAGCCACTGCCGATATAGTCAGTAAACAAGACTTGGCTACTTTACAGCGCTTACAAGAAGAATTTTCTGCTGAACTAGCAACTTTGCGGGGTCGTGTCGATGGACTAGAAGCCCGCACCTCTGAGTTGGAAGCCAATCAGTTCTCTACTACTACCAAGTTGGTTGGGGAAGCGATTTTCAACGTGTCTGATGCTTTTGGTGGAAATAGGGCAGTTGCTGCTGGTAATTCAAATCAAAACTTGGATTCTAACACCACTTTTTCTGACCGCGTTCGTTTGAACTTGTACAGCAGTTTTAGTGGTCAAGACCAGTTGCAAATCCGTTTGACTGCTGGCAACATCGTTTCTAATGCTGCTGTGACTGGTACTAACATGACCCGCTTGGGCTTTGATGTCGGTGCTCCCAGCAACAACAGCGTTAGCATTGATAAAATCAACTATGCTTTCAACCTAACCGACGCAGTGCGTGTCAAGGTTGATGCGACTGGTGGAGAGTTATGGGAGAATGTGAATAACTTCAACCCTGACTTTTCTAGCTCAGCCAGAGGTGCCCTTTCTCGCTATGGACGTTTCAGCCCCATTTATCGTCAAGGTGCCGGTGGGGCTGGTTTAACTGTTACCTTCAATCCTAAAGGCCCGATCAGCTTGAGCGGTGCTTATCTAGCTAGGACTGCTAACGACCCTAGCGTTAATAATGGGCTGTTGGAAGGTGATAACGCGATCTTTGGTCAGTTATCTTTCCAACCCAGCAAAGCTTTTAATATTGGTCTAACCTACGCCCGCAGTTATCAAGGTGATACTGTTGTCAATAACCTTTTCCAAGCTACAGGTAGTGCTTTTGCTAACAATCCTTTTGGGGCTAACACTCGTACCGAATCCGACAACTACGGTGCAGAGGCTACCTTCCAACTTGGCTCTAAGTTGGCTCTCAGTGGTTGGGGAGGTTATACAACTGCCGATGCTCAGACTGGTCCTAATGCAGGTAGATATGCAGAAATTTGGTACTACGGTGCAACACTTGCTTTGAAAGACTTTGGCGGAGAAGGTAACGTCTTGGGTCTGATCTTTGGTCAACCACCCCAAGTTACTGGTGGTAGCATAAAAAACGGTAGTACTTTTGACTCTGGTACATCTTATCACTTAGAGGGTCTTTACAAGTACAAGGTTTCCGATAATATTCAAGTCACTCCTGGCTTGTTGGTAATCTTTAATCCAGAGAACAATAATAATAACGACACTGAATATGTAGGCACTCTACGTACTACCTTCACTTTCTAAAATGGGTGATGAAATATAAAGCTCAGAATTAGGTAAACAAAACCCCGCTTAAAGGTGGGGTTTTGTTTAGATTTTTCAATATAGGAGATGGTCGCAGATTAATAAATCCACATTCATCTGAAAAAATTGGCTATGTAGGATTATCATCTGGCGGATTGGATATCTCTTTTGGGGGGCGATCGCTACTCCAAGCCCACCAGACAGAACCACACTGACAGTAGTAGAACTCTTGCCATTTGCGACGACGGTCTTCTGTAAGTACAGGCGATCGCCGATTTAGCCAAACTTTTTCAGCTTCCAAGCTACTCAAGCGGCAGCTAGGACAGCAAAACTCATAAGCGTGTGTTGCTTTATTCGTCCATTCAGGCGGGATAGAAACAAAAGCGTCCATGATTAGGACAGGGAGTAGGGAGTAGGGAGTAGTATTGAAAAAAGCTGTCAAACGACACTATTCTGACAAATTTGTCTATTTTATTTAGAAATCTTATTTTACGACGGTTTGTACTTATAAAACAGCTTTTTTAAATCCTGCGAGAGTATCTCACAAATCAAAGATTAACACGAATGATAACTAAAATAGTTACTATCCACATTATGGCTAATAATTAAATTTATGGAGCCAAATGTTGAAATTCGCCGTTTGTTAGATTTGATGCCTGCTTCTGGTCGGATGACGACAAAACTTGTTAGTAAGCCACAGCAAGCAAAAGTGATTGACGCCTCCTTTCCCCAACCCTGGAATCAAGCGCGGCCGATATATATTAATTTCGATTTGTGGCGTCGCTTGACAAAACCGCAACGAGATTTGCTGCTGTTGCAGATGGTTAGCTGGTTGACGGGGGTGAAGTGGTTTAAACCCGACATTTATCAAGGTATGGTGCTGGCGGGACTGGTAGGCGGATTCTTGGAAGCAGCACAGTCAGATGTGGTAGGTGTAGCCGTAGCTGGGGGATTAAGTGCGATCGCGGCTTGGAGGATCTGGCGCACTAATAAATCTCAAGAGTCAGAGTTAAATGCCGATGCAGCAGCAATTAAAATAGCACAACGGCGCGGTTATTCCGAAGCAGAAGCAGCGCAGCACCTGTTATCTGCAATTGAAGCGGTAGCTAAAATTGAAGGGCATTCCAGTTTAAATTTTGCTGAGTTGATTCGTTGCCAAAACTTACGAGCGATCGCAGGTTTATCACCAGTGGGTATGCCAGAAAGTTATGATAAGTAGAATAAATGTCTCTGCTGCCCATTTGTAGCAACATTTAAAGTGAAAAGTCTTTATGTGGGTTTTTGACAGCGATCGCAAAACGTCTAAATTTCAGATGAGGTTTTGGTCTTGTCTATGCTGAAGTTTTAGCATAGGTTCTCATTTTTTATAACTACAGCAACCTTTGACTAACAAATAGGGCTTTCTGCATTTATTTAGCCCCAGCCTTCTAGGGTGTGTCATCAAATAGGCATCAATCTATTTTAGAATTAGTGGCTGATGGAAAATTCAGAAGAGTGAGGAGTGTTATCATGACACGTCGT
>NZ_JBALCE010000006.1:0-99702 GCF_036919815.1 Nostoc sp. | reverse complement strand
TCTCCCAATATGGGAGAAGGGGAACTGGAGAATTTGCTCCCCTCTCCCAAGATGGGAGAGGGGCTGGGGGTGAGGGCAAAACTCATACACTCATCAGGTTTTAGCTTAAGTTGACACCAATGAGCATTGCTGTGCCCCTACGACAGATGTGGTTCAAATACATGAAAAGTACTTTAAGTTATTTAATGCATCAACCGCTACCCACTTTCATGGTTAGCGCTAGGATAGCTATGTGTTTTTTAAAGTATAAATATGGCTAAAACTTTTTACGTAAATCCAGTAACAGGCAGCGATACCAACCTTGGTAGCCAACAAGCCCCTTTCAAAACTATTACCCAAGCCCTCAAGGTAGCTATAGATAACACTAAGATTCAACTGGCAGATGGAAATTATAATGCTGCTAGCGGTGAAGTCTTTCCGCTAACTATTCCATCTGGGGTAATAGTAGTGGGTGATGAAGCAAACAAAGGCGATCGCATTCTGATTGAAGGAAGTGGTAACTACTTGAGCCGTACTTTTGCTGGTCAGAATGTCACATTTGTGTTGCTGGATAAAGCCGAACTCCGGGGTGTCTCTGTCACAAATCTGGCTAGTCGTGGTAGTGGTGTCTGGATTGAATCAACTGCCCCTACTGTTGCTAATAGCACCTTCACCAACTGTAAACGGGAGGGAGTATTTGCTACAGGTGAGGCTAACCCAGTTATTCTAGGTAATGTGTTCAGTCAGAATGCAGCCAATGGAATTGCGATCGCTAAAAATTCCAAAGGTCAAATTCAAGGTAACACTTGCTTCAAAACAGGTTTTGGTATTGCGATTAGTGATACTGCATCACCCACACTTATAGATAACAAAATTTCTGAAAACCGTTCTGGGATTATCATCTCTGGTAATGCTCGTCCCGTATTGCGTAACAATGTCAGTGAAAATAACACCGACGATGGGATCACAGTGATTGCAAGTGCCCTACCAGATATCGGCAGTACTAATAACCCAGGCGGCAATACTCTACACAATAACGGTAAATTTGATTTGCAAAATGCCAGTTCCAACAAGCTGGTTTCCGTGGGAAATAAAATAGATGCCTCTAAAGTCACAGGAAATATAGAGTTTGCAGATAGTTCGGTTCCGACACCGATACCCACACCTACACCGATACCCACGCCTACTCCGACACCTACACCGATACCCACGCCTACGCCTACACCGATACCCACACCTACACCGATACCCACGCCTACTCCGACACCTACGCCGACTATCGAATTAACCGATATTAGTAATCATTGGGCAGGTATGTTTATTCGGGAATTAGTCAAATTAGGGATAGTTAATGGTTTTCCCGATCGCACATTTAAACCAGATGCGACAATGACACGGGCGCAATACGCCGCATTACTGGTAAAAGCTTTCAACCCATCGCCAAACCGCCCCGCGATCAAATTCAAAGATGTACCCGCAGACTTTTGGGCATCTAAGGTAATTCAGCAGGCATATCAAGGTTCATTTCTCTCTGGTTTTCCTGACAATAGCTTCAGTCCCAACAAAAATATCCAGCGCGTGCAAGTGATTGTCTCCCTAGTGAATGGATTGAAATTATCTGCTGATAGTACAACCGCCATCAAAACTTTCGATGACCAAGCAAAGATTCCCGAATATGCCAAGGATGAAGTAATCAAGGCTACTCAAAAGAAGATTATCGTCAATCACCCGAATCTCAAACAACTTAATCCTACCCACGATGCTACACGCTCTGAGGTAGCGGTGATGGTATACCAAGCCTTGGTAGATGCAGGACGTCTAGCAGCCATCGACTCGCCTTATATTGTGACTGCTTGATTATTGCCCCCCTTCCCTGGTAGGGAAGGGGTTGGGGGTTAGGTTTGAGAGAAAGTTGCACACGGCGTTACTTAATTTCAGAAACGCGATTTTTACTTTCTACTCAAACGGCGGCAAATTATTTGGGTCAATACCCTGAGATTGTAAATAAGCAATCAGTCGTTCTTTTTGCTGGCATTCTTGTTCGGCGCGTTGGTGTTCTTGTTCGGCGCGTTGACGTTCTTGTTCAGCGCGTTGACGTTCTTGTTCAATCTGTTCCACAGCCCACGGTAATAAATTACCAGCTTGATCCCACCAGCGTAACCAATAACCAGTTCCCCCTTCTTTTGTTCCTTGCCAAGTTCCCAAAAATAAGCCCATTACATCAATCCAATGACGACCATTTTCGTCAGGTAGCTTTAACTCATAGCGTTTATTTTCTAGTTGATAATATTCTAATAAACCGCCATCTGGTTCAAAAATTATGTAGATGGGAATCTGCAAAATTTGCTCGTAGAAAAACCATTTTCTTGGTGGATAAGTTCGCTTTACCGAATATTCTCCCCCCTCAGTCTCGGATAAAAATTCGATGGCGATCGCGGGGATATTTCCTTCTAAATTGGGTGTATAACTTTTGCGATTGCCCAAAACTTGATTAACCGACTGCACGTAAACCCAGTCAGGTGCTTTGGCAATAAATTGCCCGTTGATTGTCGCACAAAGACCAAAGTTTGAAGCTATCAACATCTGGGGTTGGATGAATCCACTGATTTCTAGGCTTTCACGCAAAGCACCAGCCAAAAGTGGCTGACCAGTATTCTCCACTGGTTCATCCTCTAGTTGAAAATCCTTGGGCAAGGCTTCCCAAGAGATTACCAGTTCAGTTTGGGATTTGGCTTCACTGAGTTGGGTTGCCATAAACACAACATGAATTTATTTTTGATCTTATCGCTTCCAGGACGGCTATATATATAAGAATATCAAGAAAATCCAGATAAAAATTTTGTTTTGTTTACAAAAACCATGCAGTTAAATCGAAGTAATTTCCTCATATTTCTGATCCAGTCAGAGCCAGGAAAACCAGCAATATCCAACGGTTTGCGAGCTGCGTTAGCGTTGGGGGTTCCCATGCTAATTGGGCAACTGATCAACCAAAGGGAAAGCGGGTTATTTATCGGTTTAATAGCTTACTTTGTCAACTTAGCGAATGTTGGTGGCCCTTACCGGATCAAAGCTAGGGCGATGGTGGCGGCTACTTTGGGAATAGCTGTTTCAGTATTTGTGGGTACTTTAGTTGCGAAAGTACCAGCCCTAACTGTGGTGCTAACATTTCTCTGGGGACTTGCTTCCGGTTTGGGGTCGCTGTACGGTAATGCTGGTGCAAATGTCGGTCTGGTGGTAGGGATATCATTTATTTCCACGATCGCACAGCCAGGAAACTTGCAAGTCGCACTCATGCGATCGCTGCTATGTCTAATTGCAGGTGGATGGGCGATGCAACTTTCTTTAGTAATGTGGCCTTTTAAACCTTATGATCCACTACGGATAGCTGTGGCTGCTTGTTTCAGTGCGATTGCCAACTACATTCAGGCATTTGTAGGTAAAGTAGCAAAACCTGAAAATATTCTCGAAATTAGACAGGCATTAGAGACAGCACGGACTACTTTAGGTACATTACGGATTGGACAGTCGGCTCGCAGTTGGATGAATGAGCAGTTATTGGTGCTAATTCAGGATGGCGATCGCTTGCTTGGCTCAGTTATTGGCTTAATAGAATTACTAGAAACTTACTGCCAACAACAGCAATATCACGCAGTCCAGCAATTAGTAGACGATGCACTCGCACAAATATCAGTGATTCTTCAAGCCATAGCGAAAGCCATATCTGGCAAGCCTAGCAGCATCGATCTGGGAAATCTCAACCGCATCTATGAGGCACTCAAAGAACAAGAAAGTCTGCAAAGAACAGCAATTGCCGGGAGTGAGACAGATTATACAACTCTGGTTGCTCTCAGTAATCTGGTGTTGATGATCGAAAAGCTAATCAAGCAATTGCAATACACGGCTCAGACAGCTAAATCTCTGGCCGATCATCGCAAGATGAGTCAACGTGATGTAGATAGACTTCTTTTAGTTGCAGACGAACAGCGATCGCTCTTAAATTTACTCAAAGAAAACCTCACCTTAGACTCAGCAATCTTTCGCCATGCTCTCCGCATTGGTCTGAGTCTAACTGTAGGCGTAATATTATACAGCATTACCAATTTACCAATGGGGTATTGGGTGACACTGACCATCATGCTAGTCCTCAAACCGAACTTGGGTGCAACTTTCCAGAGGTTTTTCCAGCGAGTTGGCGGGACTATCTTGGGAGCTGTGTTAGCTGCTGTTTTACTTGCAACCATCACGAGTCAGCCTGTACTAGATACAATCATTCTGCTGACAGTATTTTTTGGCGTTTCCCTGATTCGTTTCAACTATGGGTATTCGGTGGTTTTCTTGTCAATATTTGTCTTACTGATTATTGATATTGGTCATCCGATTGGTTGGCAATTTGCTGGCTTTCGGGTGTTGAATACATTAATTGGGGCAGGATTAGCTTTTGCGAGTCATTACTTTATCTGGCCAAATTGGGAACGCGATCGTTTACCCAGTCAACTCGCCACGGCGCTACGAGAATGTCACAAATACTTTAGCGATGTGATGGCTGTTTACCAGGGGAAAAAGGAGCGTGACTCTACCATTATCAGTCAACGGCGACAAACTGGACTGGCAATTGGCAATGCTCAAGCCTCATTCCAAGGATTACTGCGCGAACCCAAAATGCACAAAGAATTAGTAGAACCAGTGATGACGCTGCTAATGTACATGGGACGTTTTACTAACGCCGTGACAGTTTTGGCAGTACATCTGGAACATTTTCGAGGAACAGTGCCACTCCCAGAATTAGAAACCTTTGTCTGCCAAATTTCGCTGCTTTTAGAACAGTTAGCTGATTCAGTACAGCAGGAAATTACCCCACCGCCTTTGCCTGACTTGGAAGAAACGCTGCAAAAAATCCAACCACACCTACAAGCACTGCGTACAGCCCGTATCCAAGAGTTAACTGTTAATCAAGGACATACACCGATTCGTCAGGCAGTCATTGATTACAGCATATTAGATTTAGAGATTGATCAGATTGTGCGGCGGTTGACTGCTATGCACTCAGCGATGGTACGGCTAACATCAGGTAAATAAAGCACATCTTTTTTATCTGACACAAAGGTTTAAAGGCAGAAAAGATGCAAACTCATAGTTAATCTCCGTAATCCGCCCTCTCCAATACGGCCAAGAGCCTTCTGGCGGTTGCCATCTCACTTCGCCTTCTAAGGGGATCTGTATTCCATTGCGAACCGTATAGTCCCAAAATCGACCTTCCCAGGGCGTTGCCACCAGATCACCGCCAACAGTACGATAACGAGCCGCAGCATGGATGCTACTGATTAATCCTTCGGTATTAAAACAAAATATTAGGGATACGGTTGTTGCACCATCTGTCAGAGTGCCGCGAGCGGAGGTATCATCGATCGCTTCCCAGCGCACACCTTGACTGGATAATAGGGCAGTGGGATACCACGCCGCCTCTGCTAAAAACCGCATCAGTTCACCTTGGGCTACTTCAGGTGTACCGCGCACATCTGCAAGGGTGATCAGACCGAGTAATGATGCGTGCAAGGTGGCTACTCCTAACACATAGGTATCATGGACAAACACCTTCAGTCCTGGTGCCATCTGGATGCGTCCATCCCAATCAAAACCTGGACGCTGGGTAATAACAAGTTGTGTGGAGGTAAACGGACTCCACTTGGTTCCTTTCTCACTCATATTGAACTGTCCCTGATGGGCAAATTTGACAGCAGCCACCATCGGTTGTCCATCTTTGAGTACTGCCCGAAAGAATCGCTGCACTGGGGCTGGCAAGCCTTCAATCTCTTTTTGGTCATAGATTTTGGGCTTAATTATCCGCCGTCCACTTGCTAACTTGGCGCGTAATTTATCGGTATTTGACTGCCACCGATATCCACCGTAAATGCTAGCCAGTCCAATCCCAACTAAAATTAAAATACAAATGAGGCTAATCCATTTAATCCACATCCTACTTACCTTCCCTTGGGTACAGATGGCTCAAAATTTTACGTGGTTGTAGAATATATGTTTAACGCTTTCGGCTGCGATGATATAAAATGCGACGATCGCCCCTAAGACAAGCACAAAACTCAACGGCAATGCTTGAAATCCGAGCCGGGTTGCTAAAGGTGTCCAGGGAATGATGATTGTTACTCCAATAGTTACCAGGGTTGCCGTCAACAAATATTTTCCTGGCTTACTGTTGAGAATGGATTGGCGGGTACGAATGACTAGCACAACCAGCGAAGCAGAGATTACAGACTCCAAAAACCAGCCTGTTCTAAACTGTTCTGGTTGAGCGTGCAGCAGCAACAGCAGCGCCCCAAACGTGAGATAATCAAATATTGAACTCAGGAAACCAAACACGATCATGAAGTTGCGGATAAACTTGATATCCATCCGCCGAGGTTTGTTAGTTAACTCCTTATCTACGCGATCGCTAGCGATCGTTAATTCCGGGAAATCCGTTAGTAAGTTTGTCAGCAAAATCTGACTGGGTAGCAACGGCAAAAAGGGCAGAAACAGAGAAATTCCCGCCATGCTAAACATATTGCCAAAATTGGCGCTAGTTGCCATAAATATATATTTTAAAGTGTTAGCAAATGTAATCCGTCCTTCCTTTACGCCTTCGATGAGGACATTCAAATCTTTTGCCATCAACACAATGTCAGCCGCTTCCTTGGCGACATCAACTGCGCTCTCAACTGAGATGCCGACATCGGCAGCATGAAGCGCAGAGGCATCGTTAATGCCATCTCCCAGATATCCAACTACATTCCCGGCTTTTTTCAGGGCGATGATGATCCGCTCTTTTTGGTTTGGCTCTACCTCGGCAAAGACATTTGTATCTTGGACTCGCTGCATCAAGGCTTCATCACTGAGCTTCTCTAGTTCGGAGCCTGTCAACGCCTTTGGTTCAGGCAGTCCTACCTGCTGAATGATACTCATAGCAACCGCCTTGCTGTCTCCGGTAATCATCTTCGGGGTGATTCCTAGCAGTTGCAACTCTTTGAGGGTGTCAGCGATGCCAGCTTTTGGCGGATCGAACAGAGCAAGGTAGCCGATAAATGTCATGTTCGTTTCATCGTCTTTGCTGAAGGAATCTTGATTAAAATTGCGATAAGCCACACCCAAAGCTCTAAATCCCTTACTGCCCAAGTCTTCAGCCTGTTGGTGGAGTTTTTGTCGCTGATCTGCAACGGGAATTGTTTTTCCCTGAGCTGTCTCAACGGTTGAGCAAATATCCAGAATATTTTTCAGTGCGCCTTTAGTAATAATCAGATGCGTATTCTCTGTCTTGAACAGGATGCTTAGACGTTTGCGGTTAAAGTCATAAGGCACTTCATCTAACTTTTGATAGCTAGAAATATCGAATGTTTTGTATTGGCGAATCGCTGCATCGATCGGATTCACATAACCCGACTCAGATGCGGCATTCAAATAAGCATAAAGTAGAACGCGATCGCTTTCTTGACCCTTTACATCAACCGCAGAGTGAATTTTCACCTCTCCTTCGGTCAGCGTACCCGTCTTATCGGTGCAAAACACATTCATACTGCCAAAGTTTTCGATCGCGGGTAAGCGCTTGACGATCACCTGCTTTTTCGCCATTTTCTTAGCACCACGAGCCAGATTAACACTAACGATCGCCGGGAGCAGTTGAGGAGTCAAACCTACCGCCAGCGCCAGAGAAAACATAAAGGATTCCAGCACTGGGCGATGCAGGTAGACGTTAGCAACAAAAATTAGAACTACCAAAATTAGCGTTACTTCCATGAGAAAGTAGCCAAACTTGCTCAGTCCCCTTTCAAATTCCGTTTCACTCGGTCTGAGTTTCAGGCGTTCCGATACTTTGCCGAATTCAGTTTCTTTTCCGGTATGAACGACTACTGATGAAGCCGTTCCACTAATTACATTGGTTCCCATATACAGAGAATTGGTGCGTTTGGCCAGTCCAGTTTCCGCAGCCAATACCCCACTTAGCTTATCAACCGGATAGGTTTCTCCTGTTAGTGCTGCTTCATCCACCGATAAATCTTTCGACTCTAAAACTAGACAGTCACCCGGAATATTTTTACCTGCACAAAGCAACACAATATCGCCAGGAACTACTTCCTCATTGGGGATTTCTTGAGATTGACCATCCCGCAAAACAGTTGCTTTAACTTGCACTAATGCCAATAATTTTTCGACGGCGTTCGAGGCTCCTCGCTCTTGCCAAAATCCTAATAGCCCACTGATCAGCACGATCGCTAAAATGATTGTGGCATCTGCCGCATCTTTAAGAAAAATCGATAGTACCGCCGCAAAAATCAGAATCAAGATAATCGGACTCTTGAACTGATTGAGTAACAATATCAATAGGCTCGATTTGTGTTTTTGTTTGAGGCTGTTTGCACCATACTCGCTCAGGCGTTGTTTTGCATCTTGACGGCTTAACCCTGCGGTTGTCGAGCGCGTCTGCTGAAGCACCTGCTCCGTGGGTAAGCTCCAAAACGTGGAGAGTTGGGGATTCATCGGTTTGGTTTTTTGGGGTTAGTCAAGCGACAACGGTTATTAGATACGTCGCCCCACAAATAAATTGTAGACAATGCCAATCAGCGCCAAAACCTTGTCTGTCAAGTTTTCGGTAGAAAAAGACGATAGGATTCGCTGTCCATCAGAATTCTGTAACCCAGCCACATCAGCACGAAGGGGAAAATCTTGCGGGCATAACGGCTGAGTATTAAAGCGATACCAGGTAGATGTGTCAAAGTATAGGACATAAACAGCCAGCAGAAAAGAATGGCATAGCAAACAGGTATAATTACGGACAGACTTTGGATTGAGCTAGTGGCAAACAGGGGAATATAGATCCCAAGATTGTTGCCGCCATTAGAAATTGTTACCGCAGAGACGCGATAGGTCTGCGGATCGCGGATTACGTCCCAGAGCGATCGCTTTCTGGAATCAAATCCTCGAAATTTAGAGTTTCTTTTCAGATTGGCTGACTTATCTTCGGCTGAGTCATCCTTATTAAGGTTGAGCAAATTATTAATCCCAATGAGTATCGGCAGAATCCCCAGTAGACCAATCCAAGTTGACGGAATTGCTAGACCCAGTAAGAAACCAAGCAAACTTACCGTCAGTAATGCCGTGAACCCTAGAAGCTCACCAACCACAATATGTTGAGGACGAAAAGTACGATTAACCTCACTGAAGAAGGCAGTCAGATAAATATTGTCGTCAAAGGTTGTTGCCACAGCCGCAGCTAGCCCGATCTTAATTGTTGCAATTAACCAATCCATCACTATCCCTCACTCAACACCTATCTGCTCACCAAAACTAGCGATCGCTCAACCGTTGTAGAGAATTCCCACAATATCGATATGATAATGTGAGTATCCCATATTGGGTGTAATTCAGAGCAAATCTGGTAGTTTATACATATCAAGTGGTGTTTTGACTTTATCCCCCATCTCCAATTCATCCGGCAATGTCCATCACCTATATGTATCAAAGGAGTCATTATGATTAGCCGTTTGATTGACCTTCTGCCTAAAAGCACAGGTCAAAACATCTTACGGTCGCTCAAATCAGCCACTCGTAGATCGGCTACCTACAGGTTTGCAGTTAGATTTTGCATCGGTCTTGTCTCGATTTTGGTCTTGACTCTAGTTTTTGACGGTTATGCTGTTGCGGCTTCTGAATCTGGCAATCAGATATCCTCTTTAATGAATCAGTTCAAACTACCCAAAAACTCAACAATGCAGTTATTGGAAACCGTGGGACTGTTTATAGGAGGCATAATTTTTTGTATAGTTTTGGATCGCTGGTTTTCTAGCCGTTCGGGTCAATCTAGCAACACGCCCTTAGCCGAGCAAGCGCGGCGGCTCAAGCAACTCAAAATGGGATATCCAGAGGGGATGACAAATCTGGAAGTTCTCCGTGCTCAAGGCTTGCTGGAAACGCGTTTGCAACCTTATGGGCTGAGTGTCACTTGGTCAAGCTTTTTATCAGCATCTTCTCTGATAGAAGCACTCAGCAACGGGACAATTGACTTCTGCGGCGGCGGTGGCACGGCCAGCATCTTCTCTCAAGCGGCGGATCATGTGTTTGTGCGGGTAGCTAAAGAAAAATATACCTCTCCCAAAGGTCAAGCGATTCTAGTCCCGGAAGGTTCGCTAATTCAGACGCTTGCCGATCTCAAGGGTAAGAAGATTGCTTTTGATAAAGGCTCAAGCGCACATTATGTGCTTGTGCGATCGCTGGCAAAAGTCGGCCTTGATTTTAGCGACATTGAGCCAGTTTATCTGACACAGCCGGAGGCACTGCCCCGATTCCGCCGGGGTGAGGTCGATGCTTGGGTGATTTGGGTTCCCTACACAGCAACTCAAGCCCGAAGCGCTTATCCAGGGCGCTCGATTGCAGACTTAGAGAGTATATTTTGTGACAAAGCCTCCGTAGAAGTTCCGACCTATTACTACGCGATTCCAGAACTAGTACGCGACTATCCCGACCTGCTCAAGGTGATTTTAGAAGAGGTAAACGAAGCTGGAACTTGGGCTAAGAGACAAGAATTAGAAGCTGTTCAACGATTAACAGAACACCATGAAATCGATCCATCCATCGTAGAAACTTTACAGAAACATAGTGGCGAACGCGCCATTATCCCGATTGACGACCAATCGCTCACTGCACTACAGCACCAAGCAAATACCTTTAGAGATTTAAATCTGATTCCTGAACGGGTAAATGTGAAAGATGGAACCTATAGCTTGCAGACCAAGCAAAACTGGACTTATTAATGACCGTCATCGGACGAGTAGCTACAACCTAAAATTCAGTAATAACTTGAGACTTGACATACTCACCGCCGTGAAAGGTCGGTGATTCTTATTCTTGGTTCACGAAAGTCCGCTTGCTATATCAGATTGCTCATCAATAGTATTGGTGGTCTTCTCCCCAAGCTTTTCTTCTCTCGAAGCAGATTCCCAATGCCCTTGGGTACTGTTTGCTTGCCACTCCATGCCCAACACTTTCATGCCTTTTTGAAGGATGTTGACTGCGGCGTTTGTATCGCGGCAAATTTCTATCCCACAACTAGAGGATGAGTGAGTCCTGGTACTAAGTGACTTTTTCACTCGATGACCACACGAGGAACAATCCTGAGATGTGTAGTTGGGAGAAACTGCTACCACTGCTTTATCCCAAACTTTTCCATAGTAGTCCAACCATTGGGTGAACTGATACCAGCTAGCGTCAGAAATAGACTTAGCCAAATGGTGATTTTTGACCATATTTGCAATCTTTAAATCCTCATAGACAACCACATCGTTAGAGTGGACTACGCACCGGGCTTGTTTTATTGCCCAGTCTTTACGTTGCCTAGTGATTTTTAGATGAACTTTACCCAGACTTTTTCTTGTTTTATGGTAGTTTTTTGATTGAGGCTTTTTGCCCTTAACAAATTTCTTACTTAGGCGTTTCTGCGCTCGTTTAAGCTTGCGCTCAGACTTTCTCAAGAACTGGGGGTAGATAAGAGCGTTATCATTTTGGTCTTTGGTGAAGTATTTTAACCCTAAGTCCAAGCCCACAACGTTGCCAGTAAAAACCCCAACTTCGGTACGGTCAGCATCAAAACAGAATTGAGCATAATACCCGTCTGCCTTGCGTACAACACGAACGCGATTTATCTTGAGTCTAAATAAATCTTCTCTTGTTTGAGCATTGCAATATACAGATAAAGAGCCGATTTGAAACCCATCAGTAAAGGCAATGCTCTTGCAATCATCTGATAATTTCCATCCTGATACCTTGTATTCGACCGAACGACAATGCTTTTTAAACTTGGGATATCCAATATTTTTCTCCTTTTTCTTGCAACGATTGTAGAAACTAGATATGGATGCCCAAGCTCTTTCGGCACTGGCTTGTCTTGCGGCGGAGTTTAGCTTTAATGCAAAAGCAAACTCTTTGGCTAAGTATGAACACAGTTTATATAAGTCCGCTTTACCAATATTTCGATTATCCATCCAATAACGGACTGCCTTATTTCTAATAAATTGAGCAGTGCGAATTGCATCGTCAAACGCTTGGTATTGTTCTTTAGTTCCGTCTAGTAGCTTGGCTTCTCTCACTATCATCTGTATATTTTATCATGGAATATTGCAGATAAAACAATATAATATTAATATAAAGCCGTCCTTTATGACGGGGCTTTTACCCATTTTTTTGGTAATAAAGCACTGACCACCTTCTACTAAGATTTGTGAAATAGCATTGTTTATCAGGTCACACTCTACGGAGTCAGTATCAGTAAACCTGAGAATAATATTCGTATCTAGCAAATAGTTTGTCATCTGCCTTGATCATCATAAATATTTTCTCGGCGGATATCTCCGTTAGATAGATTAGCATTACTTTTAGGAAATTCAGCGACCCATTGACGAAATTGCTCGGCTTTTTCGGTTGAGGTTGTATTTTTGTGAGGGGTTGCCTCTATTTGCCTATTAGAGAGCTTTTCTTGAAAGAGTTTTTGGTCTTCAGGTGAGAGGTTTAATACTACTTCGACAAGAGAATTAACAAGCTGTACATTCATAGTTATCTCTGAGATTTTTCAGCTTACACTCTATTATATTATTTTGAACAAAAAATGTTTCGCGCAGTCCCCACCTAAAAATACTATAAAAACATCTACATTTTAGGTGGGGTTAGCGAAACCGATATAAAAACGCGTTGGCGGAGCCTAAGAAGAGAAGCAACAATATTTTGTTATTCCATTTACAGTGAGCGCAGTCGAACTGTGTTATTATTTTAGTAATTAGTTTTTGCGGTACTGTAAAAGTTTTATAACTGGAGACATAGACCAATTTGACTAATTATTTATAAATAGTAAAAAGTCATTAGTGATTAAAATTCCCGGCTTTAGGATTGATGAGACTGATACACTTTTAACTGTGCCCGTAATTGGGCAATTTCAGTCGCCATATCTAACACCATTGCGGCTCCAACTAAGTTCAGCCGCAAATCTTGACGCAAACGCTGAATCTGAGCAATTCTAGCAATCTCGCGGGAATGCAACATAGAGCCGATCGGTTCGATCACACCTAACTCAACATAAAACTTCACAAGCGTAATCGAAGTCTCAGTTATCAATGCAGCATATTCAAAGGTGTAGAGTTGCTCACCTTCGAGTGAAACCACAGTTTTTGAAAGGCTGAAAGTCATAACTTAATCTCCTCTAATTGGGCACGCGGGTTAAAGCTGCTATTTGCCTGGATTTTTTCGTAGTATTCTTGCTCGATCGCACTGAGGTCTTTCGGCGTGACAATCTGAAGTTTGGCAAGTAAGTCACCTCGTCCCCCTTTTGGCAATGTCCAGCCTTTGCCGCGCAGTCTTAGGGATTGCCCCGATCGCACCCCTTTGGGAACTTTTATCGTCACGCCTCCATCGGGGGTTGGTACCCTGATTTCTGCCCCTAAAACTGCTTCATCAGGGCGAATTGGAATGTCACAAACGAGGTTATCGCCCTCAAATCGGAAGAAAGGATGGGGCAACACCTCGATGGTAAGATACAAATCGCCGCGCTGTGAAGAGAACGGACTAGCACGACCTTTACCTTTGATCCGAATTCGACTACCTGATTTTGCGCCTGCGGGAATACGGACGTTGATCGTTTCCTCGTCGAGTTGCAGCCGCTTTTGGACACCGTGAAACGCTTCAGAAAATGTGAGTGCGATCGCGGCTTCGGTATCTGGTGCGGGAGCTTGAGAACGAAATCCCCCACTAAAATCATCAAAGCCACCAGTGGAGGTTCTACGTCTCGATCGACCCAGCAGATCGTTGATAAACGAATCAAAATCGCCGTACTGATCAAAGTCGCCGGTCGCAACATTATTGGAGCGGGGTGGCGGCGTTTCACTGTAACCAGGGTGATTCCAGTGCTGACCAAACTGATCGTACTTCTGCCGCTTCTCTGGCTCCGAGAGTACCTCATTCGCTTCGTTCAGGTCTTTAAACTTTGCCTCTGCGTCTTTATCTCCAGGATTTAGGTCAGGATGGTACTTACGGGCAAGCTTACGGTAAGCCCGTTTAATTTCTTCAGGGGTTGCGGTTTTGCTCACTCCTAAGATGGTGTAATAGTCCTTAAAGTCCGTTGCAGTTGGCATTACTGACCTCTCGATTGCGGGTTATTTTGCGGTGGGTAGTAAGCTACTCCCGATTTTCAAAATCTTATAATGTCCGGTTCCTCAGCCTGTTGGTGGAGTTTTTGCCGTTAGTCTGCAATGTCATTGGTAAAGCCTCGACCTAGTAGAATCGAGATACCTCAAGTGTTGAGGTATCTTGATTCTCACTGACTGCTGACTCCATCAGTGGTTCGTCCACTCATCTCACTAGGATGGATGCGGTAGAGCGCCATGACCTCCGCACGACCCCAGGCATCAATCCAGGTTCGATTAATCGCAGGCGAAAGCGTTGGATTTTGCGTTTTGACAAATTGCATCACGCGATCGATATCTTGCTGAAGAGTGATGTGTTCGGCTCGACCCGTCACAGTAACGCTACGCCAATGCTTTAGATCGTGGACTTCTTCAACTTGCAAACACACTTCTGGATTCGCGTCCATATACTTGGTCTTCATCCCAAGCGTCGTGAAAATGTAGATGTTTGGCTCTTGAAAATAATAGTGCATAGGCACAACATAGGGATGTCCTTCAAGCGCACAACCTAAGTGTCCATGTCCTACTTTCTGCAAGAGATCATGCATCTCTTTTGTACCCATTTCATCAATATCTAACATGGTCATTCTCCAGAATAAAGATTTAATTGATTAATCTAGTTGCAAATGTGTTGTTGCCCAAGACTTAGATCACTATGTCTAGCGACATCACCCAAAATCCCTTGAGCGATCGCACATCAGGACTGTTGTCTTATTGATTTTCCTACAGCATGACAGAATACTGTTTGATTTATGGGGTTATTTGTTTAACTACAATATAAAAATTAATACAAGTGCGGTAGTTGATAAATACTGAGTTATTATTTTTTGGTTAACTTATACACTCACCGTATTTTCTCGTAGTCTTGCTCCCAAATAAAATAAGAATTCTATAGAAACATGGGGTTTAAATAGATGAAAACTGCTGTAATTAATAAAGCGATACCTACGGTAAGCTACGCTAACGCATGGTGGCGGATATGATCTTCAATAAAACTGGCGATGAAATAATAACTGTGGTCATAGCCTTCTTGGTAACGCAAGTTTAACGGCTGGTTAACATCTGCACAAGCTTGCTCAAACACCTCTGGCAGTAATTGTTCAGCTAAAAATTTATCAGCAGTCCCTTGGTCAATCAGAATTGAACTGTGATATCCTACTTTTTTGACTAATTCACTAGCATCATAATCACGCCAACTTTCTTGATTGTTGCCAAGATAACCACTGAAAGCCTTTTCACCCCAAGGACAACGCATCGGTGCAGTAATCGGGGCAAAGGCTGATACTGATTTGTAGAGTTCTGGGTTTCTCATCGCACAGACAAGCGCCCCATGTCCTCCCATCGAATGACCGAGAATACCTTGTTTCTCCGGTTGGGTGGGGAAATTTGCGGTAATTAAAGCAGGTAATTCGTGGACGACATAACTATACATTTGGTAGTGTTGACACCACGGTTCTTCTGTAGCATCAACATAAAAGCCGGCACCCGTGCCAAAGTCCCAGCCATCATCCTCACCTGCAATCCCAGTATTACGCGGACTAGTATCTGGTGCCACCAATATCAAACCGTACTCAGCCGCAAAGCGCTGCACTCCCGCTTTTACCATAAAATTCTCTTCTGTGCAAGCTAATCCAGAGAGGAAATAGAGAATCGGCACAGGTTTTTGAGTTGCTTGTGGTGGTTGATAGACAGCAAAGCGCATTTCACCGTTACAGGTGGAAGAGGAATGACTGTAAAAGCCGAGTTTGCCACCAAAGCTTTTATATTCTGAAAGGAGGTTAAGGTTAGGCATTGGTTATATTCTCTTTCCTGAGCGATCGCCGGAGAATGATTATTTTAGTCTAAATTAATATTATGCAGGTAGCAACAGCACAATATGCCGCGATCGCGTCTCAATCAATCCTGCGACTAGATAATTTAGTCCCGCACCTTTTACAAAACCCAGCATCTAGATCATGAAAAGCCAAACCACAACCTGAACAAACTGTTTCTACCTGATTAGCAGTTTTCACCACTCGCTTAATGAAATCTCCCACTTGCCAAGGAATCAGCGCAATTCCGGTAAAAATCATTAATACTGTTAGCAAGCGTCCTAATTCAGAAATTGGAATAACATCGCCAAATCCCACAGTTGTCATTGTGACAACAGAGAAATAAAAGGCATCCAAAAATGTACCGTAATTTTGAGGATTAACCGGATGCTCGACTTGATAAATTAAGCCAGAGTAAATAAAAACAATTGCAAATAATGTAAATAATATTCGCGTAAAAATCATCCCATCTTCGGTGCTGATAGTGGCGAATAAAAATTTCCTATCTATAAATCTGATTAATCGTAAAATCCGAAACCATCGCAGTAGGCGGATAAAGCTAATATCCACCATTCCTAGAAAGAATGGCAAAATCGCCAATAAGTCAATTATCGAATAAATACTAAAAATATATTTGATTTTATTTTCTGCACTCCATAGACGGAGTGAATATTCCACCGCGAAGATGCTCGCGATCGCAATATCGACTAGATTCAACTTAAACCGTACAGAATCAGGAATATTATAAGTTTCTGCCACGAAAATTCCTGATGATAGTAACACCATAGCGGCAAGTGTTAAATTAATCGCTTTACCTATTGGTGTTTCCAGGTCTTTTAAATAAAATTCTGTATCTTGTCTGCTTAGTAACATATTCGACCATTAATTAATCTTAATTCCCAGTTATAACATTAGAAATACGATATTATTAACCATTATCCTTATATTAACTCCAGCTTATATGAACCCAGAATATTTTATGCGTTTAGCTTTGGCAGAGGCAAAAGAAGGTGATGCGCCTTACGGTGCCGTGATTGTTAAAGATAACCAAGTCATGGCCGTAGCTCATAACACTGTGAGTAGAGACAATGATCCATCAGCCCATGCAGAAATCAACGCCATTCGCAGTTTAACAGCTAAACTAAAAAATCCTTCTTTAGAAGGTTATAGCATATATACAACTGGCGAACCTTGTCCGATGTGTGCAACTGCTTGTGTTTGGAGTGGTTTATCAGAAATTGTATATGGTGCTTCAATTCAAGATTTAATCTCGGTAAATCAATCACAAATTAATATATCTTGCGAAGAAGTGATTGCTAAATCATTTAGAAACATCAAAGTCACAAAAGGCGTTTTAAAAAATGAATGTTTAGAGTTATTTAAATAAGCTATAAAAAAACTTATTTTTAGGAGTAGTCCTTTCAAAGTAACTCAAAAAATCTCGTTCTTTCTCTCTGTGCCACGACCACTTTGCTCAAGTTGCAAAACCTTCCCAAGCAAGTGTCATCCTCTATGCATCTGCGGTTTAAAAGTAATTTATCTAACCAATATTCATTTACTGATGTCAATGCGTAAGTCCTAAAATATTTGTATATATTCCATAGTTTTCTGGGTCATAGCAGCAAAAAATTATTCTTTGGGGACGACCATTCTTTTGTAGCTGTTCATCGCATATTTTCACTGCCACCTCAGCTGCTAAAGCTTTAGGATATTTGTAAATGCCAGTACTAATGCAAGGAAATGCTAAACTACTAAACTCTTTATCTGCGGCAATTTGCATACACTTGTGGTAAGACTGAGCTAGAAGTTCAGGTTCTCCGTGATTACCTCCTCGCCATACTGGCCCTACGGTATGAATGATGAAGCTTGCAGGTAAACGATATCCTTTGGTTAGTTTAGCATCGCCAATCTTACATCCTCTAAGTGACCTACACTCATCAACTAGTTCTGATCCAGATGCCTTGTGTATCGCTCCATCTACGCCACTACCGCCAAGCAGACTAGTATTTGCAGCATTAACGATCGCATCAACTTCTAGCTTTGTGATATCACCTAAAATCACTTCCATAAAACAATTAAGCGTAATCAAGACTCATTTATATAGTACAAGTGTAGTATATAAATGTCCACCAGAGAGTTTTAGGTTCAAGTTTAACGATCAGTTGGGGATCTGCTGCAATTCTCACGAATCAAATAGAATTGCTATAGAGGTTATAATTATAAATTACGAATTAATTAACTTGGCTCTTTCAAATAGGATAAATATGTATTTGCCCAAATTGCAGCTTGAGTGCGATCGCGCAAATTTAACCTGTTTAAAATATTCGTAACATGATTTTTTACCGTCCCCTCAGAAATGTAGAGTTGGTGAGCAATTTCTCGGTTACTAGCGCCTCTAGCAATTAACTGCAAAACCTCTTTTTCTCTAGGAGTAAGTTCACCTAAACTAGATGGTACAGGCAGTGACTGGCTTGGTGCAACATGAGAAAACTGAGTCAACAGTTTTTTAACTATACCTGGGCCTAGTTGAGTATATCCTTTATGAACAGCACGAATAGCAACAGCTAATTCTTCTGATGGTGTATCTTTCAATAAATAACCCATTGCTCCATTTTGCATCGCTGCTGATACATATTCATCATCATCAAAAGTCGTCAGTACTAAAATCTTAGTTTTGGCAAAACGTTTTTTAATCTCCCGCGTGGCTGCAACTCCATCCATAATCGGCATTCTGATATCCAATAATATTACATCTGGCTGTAATTGAGCAACTAAATTAATCGCCTGTTCCCCATTTTCTGCTTCTCCCACTATTTCTAAATCTGGTTCTAGTTCCAATAAAGCTTTTAAACCTTGACGAATTAAACTTTGGTCATCTACCAGCAACACTTTAATCATCATGTCAACCTCGCTAAGGGAATATTAACTGTAATTTTGCAACCAAAACCAAGAGCGCTATTAATATTAAACTCACCGCCTAGTGCTAAAGTGCGATCGCGCATACTATGAAGTCCAAAACCGGTAGTATTTTGCCCTAAATCAAAACCTCTACCATTATCCTGAATTATCAATCGTAAATTATCTCTTGTCGTAGTAAGTTCTAATTTAACCTCGGTTGCAGATGCATATTTAGATATATTTGTCAAAGATTCTTGAGTAATCCGGTAAATAGCAGTGTTGATTTCAGGTGGCAGAGAATATTCTAGGTTGATTTGATAAATTGGTAAAATGCCATTCGAGTGATGAAAATTTTCTGAAAGACTAGCGATCGCCCGTTCTAAAGACTGCTCTTGTAAGGGATTAGAACGCATAGTAGAAACAGATTGACGGACATCTTTTAGGGCTTTTGAACCTAATTCTTTTGCTGTTGCTAGAAATGTTTCAGCCTTAATTGGGTTAGATTGCCACAGTTTTAAAGCAGTTTCTAATTGCAGATTTAAAGCAGTTAGAGAGTGTCCTAATGAATCATGAATTTCACGAGCAATGCGGTTACGTTCTTCCAAGGTAGCTTGATTTTCAATTCGCATGGCATATTGACGGAGTTTTTCGTTAGCGATCGCTAATTTTTCTCTACTGTGCCGTTCCGATAATACTGCATTCATCATCAACAACACAAAAACTAAACTTAAGCCAAATACTAGCGACCAATTCAAGCTCAGAAATCGAGATCGTTCTTGTGCTTGTGGTGATGCTTGAAAATTGAATAACTGGTATTTGAGTTGTGTAGTAAATAGAAACAATGTAAATGATAGACTTGTAACGAATAAACGCCCAGGTAGCTGAAAAATTAAACAACTGCGAGTCACTAAAATTATGTAAAGAAAGGGGAAAAGGCGAGCAAATCTCTCACCAAAAAGTCCAGTCATTAAAATCAACAAAATTTCAATAGCTGTATAGATTACCTTCGTTATCTGGTTATTCCTGGGTAATCTTAAGCCCATTAAGGCAAAAATAATCAGACTATAAATTGACAGTTGCGGCAATATGTTACAAACTGACAAGTCTGGAAATACACCACAAATTGATAGTTCTGGAGGTGGAGGTCTATGACGAAATTGCCGTAACGGAGGTGGTATAACTGCTGTCAATGCAGTAATCACTAGTAGTGTCCACTCCAGATAAAGCAGAGACGGAAAAGGATGTTTCTTAATTTGAATTAGACGAATCATCAGTTGCTTCGCTCCAGTTATGGATTAGTTAGGAGTTAGGAGTTAGGAGTTCCGAATATTTGAGCCGCGTTAAACAAAATAATTTTCACAACTCAGATAGGATTGCTATATAAATCAATCATAATAAAAATCTTGCTCATTCCAAATTCCTAACTCTTAACTCTTAACTTTCAACTACCCACTCCTAACTATTTATTGTCAATCACATTTGTCAAAATTGAATCATGACTTTAGTCACGGGTAAAACCATGACTTTCTCCTCATGTGACTACTGAAGATAAGTTCTTATGATAGTGGCATCCAACCAAGAAAAAACCACGAGACAAGTTATGAAACTCAAAGCATTATCACTAGTCGCTGGAGCTATCGCTCTAACTTTAACTGCAACCTCCTTTGCTGTTCACGCCCAAACAGCCTCTGCTTCACCCGTGCTACTTGCACAAACTCCACAAAAAGAAAGAGGCCCTTGGAAAGACTTGAATCTAACAGATGCCCAAAAAAGCCAAATTCAGACAATTCGCCGTGATAGCCGCACCAAAATGGAGGCAGTTTTCACCCCAGAACAAAAGGCAAAATTAGATGCAGCAAAACAAGCGCATCGGGCTGAGTGGCAAGCACGTAAGGCTCAGGGGCAAACAGGTCAAGGACAACGGCAACCAGGTCAACATCATGGTCGCGGAAAAGGTGATTTTGCTGACTTAAATCTGAGTGAAGCACAGAAAACCGAAATACGACAAATTCGGGAGTCAGAAAAACAACAGATTCAAGGAGTCCTCAGCCCCGAACAGCGTCAAAAACTAGAACAATCACGTCCAAATCGTCAACAAAGGAATCCTGGATAATCCCCAATCTTTTAAAAAATACTTAATTAATCTGGGGTGGGCAGTGCTGCCCATCTAATTCCAAGATAGACATTGTTTTCGATAGTCAAAAATTAATAGACTTCTTGCAGAAGATGCGGAAAGGGGAAAAACTTCATCCCCTTTCCCTTTCCCTATTTATCCCCATACGCAATTTAGTAGACTTTAAGCTAGTTATGAGTTATGAGTTATGAGTTAATTCAAAACTCCTAGCTTGATTAAGATGTCCAAAGAATTTGCAATTGGTAGTAAAGTCCGTGTCGTGGCACTACCAGCCTACGTCAAAACTGCTGAACCTATGCCGATGCTGCGCCCACCTGATGTAATTCACATTGGCGAAGAGGGTATAGTCATTGACCGCAGACCGGGTGGATATTGGGGTATTCGCTTCGCTAGGGGAGCCTTTCTCTTAGATAGCCAATACATCGAAAGCACAGATACCCCTGAGATTAGTAGTGACCAATAATTGTAAACTTGTGTAAAGTTGTGATTCTGGTTTGCACCATGATTTCCCGCCGCACTTTTTTAAGCATATTATTTGCCAGCTGTATTTCTATGATCAGCTGGCTGAATTTTACCCCTGCTGCTGATGCTCTTGGTGGTAAACTTCCTGCAATTAATCAACCCGCGCCAGAGTTTACTTTGCCAACTAATACAGGTGATGGCAAAATTTCCCTCTCTGACTTGCGCGGTAAGTGGCTAGTCCTCTACTTTTATCCTAAAGACTTCACCTCTGGTTGTACTATAGAGGCTCGTCGTTTTCAGCAAGACTTACCCCAATACCTGCAAAAAAACGCCCAGATTATTGGCGTAAGTGCTGATGATATTGATTCTCACGCCAAATTTTGTGATTCAGAGGGACTAAAATTTCCCCTGTTGGCTGATACTAATGGTTCAGTGAGTAAAGCTTATGGTTCCTGGCTCGGCTTTTTATCTATGCGCCACAGTTTTATCATCGATCCTCAAGGCGTCTTGCGCGAGACTTTTGTCAAAGTCAACCCAACTATTCACAGTTCAGAAGTGCTAGCACGACTAGAAAAATTACAGTCCGCAACTTCTTAGACCTTTATTAGGGATTTCCAACAAATAAATTATCCAATCTTGCCGGGTGGGCCGAAAAGCCCGCTTTTGGCTGGCTATGGGCGGACGAGACGCCCACCCCACAATCAGTAGTTGAGTATTATTTTTATTTGTCAGTCCCTTAACTAGATAAGGGGCTTATTCTTCTTTAAGGTACAATAAACCCATCTTTTTTGAGTACAGTTTTGACTTGACTACTAGATAGAAACTCGACAAACTCTTTGGCAGCAGAAGTATTTTTACTGCTTTTAATTATTGCTACCGGATAGACAATCGGTGAGTGAAACTTATCATCAGCAGCGACTACGACTTTTACCTTGTTGGAGATTTTGGCATCAGTGGCATAAACTAAACCCGCTTCGGCGTTACCACTTTCTACTGCTGCCAAAACTTGACGCACATTGTTAGCAAAAACCAATTTTGACTTGACCTGATCATAAAGTTTCAATTTCTTTAATACTTGCTCTCCATATTGACCGGCGGGTACACTTCTGGGTTCACCGATCGCAATTTTTTTAATCTTACTATCTCTTAAATCGTAGAAGCTAGCGATGCCAACAACATCCTGAGCCACAATCAAGACTAGACGGTTATTTGCCAGGTTAGTACGGCTACCTGTTAGCAAGAGTCCTTTTTCTTCCAAGGCATCCATTTGCTTTTTGCCAGCAGAAATAAAGATATCTGCTGGCGCCCCTTGCTCAATCTGTTGCTGTAAAGCACCAGAAGCCCCAAAGTTATAACTAATATTCACATCTGATTTACTTTGTTGGTAAAGAGGCTTAATTTCTTCCATTGCCTCTTTTAAGCTGGCGGCTGCGGACACGAGTATGCTGGTGTTTGACTGTGCTATTACAGGAGAAGGAGTAATCAACGGTAAACCAATTGCTAGCAGCAAGCCAGCAACTGCTATACCCAGGAAGCTAAAAATGTGTCTTCTTTTCATAAAAAAGGTGCTTGACAGGTTTTTTTTCTAAAATTGATGCTACGTAGAATCGTAACAATAATACCAAGATTTTCCCAACTATATCGGTAAAATTATGCCTAGAAAAGAACAAGGGTGGGTCACATTCCAAACCTCAGAAGAGGAGCGAAAGATTTTGGAAGACTTTTGTGGACAGTCTCAGCGAACCAAGACTGAGATTCTTCGGGAATTGGTACGTGGTCTTAATCAACACTCTTCACCATCCAACTCGCTACCAACCATAAACACAGAAGAGGAAGATATCTACACTCAAAAGCCTGAGATAGAAATTAGTATTCAAAAGAAACCACTCAAAGTTAGCTCCCGCAATATTCTGAAGGGTGTTGTTAAACGAGTTGTCACCGGAGCCGTTAATAGTGAGGTGACGCTGGAGATTGTTCACAGAGTTGTGTTAACTTCGATTATCACCAGAGTATCGGTTGAAGAGTTGGGTTTGTCTGAAGGGAAAGAGGCTTATGCCGTTATTAAGTCCAACGATATAGTTATTGCCAGTGAATAGGTTGTGGCCGCTATTCTTACCGCAATTTTCGTCTTAAATAGACCAGGCAGTAGGGGCACAGAAAAAGCTCATACGTGTCAACTTAACGTGAAAGCCAGTCTATAACTAGCTTTTAGAGACTGTCTCGTTCCCAGTCTCCGACTGGGAATGCCGTTCTAGAGGCTCCGCCTCCCTTGCTGGCGGCAGAGCCACCAGGAGCAGCATTTCCAGCCTCTGGCTGGAAACGAGATTTGAAAAGACTTTTACCTTGACACCAATGAGCATTGCTGTGCCCCTACAATATATGTGGTTGAATTAAATGAAAAATGAAATAGCCCTGCTTTAACCAATACGCTTGGGTTAAGTTTTGTCATACTCTATTTGTCCATAGTCAAGTTTGATAATTCGGTTTGCTAAATGAAAATAGCGATCATCGTGGCTAATCACCAGCACTGTTTTGCCCCGCGATCGCAGTTCTGGTAAAAGTTGAGTGTAGAATATTTCTTTGAATACTGGATCTTGATCGGCTGCCCATTCATCAAATAGATAAATTGGTCGATCTTCCAAGTAGGCTGTGAGTAAAGCTAGCCGTTTACGTTGTCCTTGAGAAAGTGCTGTGGTGGAAAGTTGCCCATTTTCAACTTTCACTTTCTGGTCTAGTTGCAGTTGTTTTAAATATTTTGTGGCTTGAGCATCCAAGTGATAATTTTTTAATCCTAAAAGTTCTTCAAATAAATAAAAGTCGGAAAATACCACGGAAAAATGCTGACGATACCATTCTCTATTTTGTTCGCTAATTAACTCGTCATCAAACAAAATTTCGCCGTCATCAGGAATGTAAAGTCCAGTAATTAGTTTCGCTAGGGTAGATTTACCGCTACCATTGCCGCCGACAATGAAGACTAATTCTTGAGAATAAAGTGTCAAGTCGATGGGGCCAAAAATAAAGCTATTGTCTTCTTGATTTGTGTAGTAAGTGTGGGTAACACTTTGAAATTTCAAGCTGTGCCAGTCAGATTTAATCGTCGGTGGAACAGTCGATATTTCAGTTCGACTAGCTAGAGATAAACCCAATGAATCGATTTTTTGCAAGGCAATGCTGGCTTTGCTTAATAGGGGAAGTTTGCTGATGATGTTATCCATTGGTAACACCAAGTAAGTGAAGGTCAAAATGTAGCCAGAGAGAGTTTCGCTATTGATGGCAAGCAGATTAGGCAGCACAAACAAGACAAAACCGAGGGCAAAAAAGAAGACAAGTTGACCCCAGCTTGTAGTTATGGCAAAAAGGGTTAGACCGTTAACGTTGTGATGACGGAACTCGGTAGCAGTTGATTGCAGTTTTCCTTCTAAAAAGTCTTCACGCCGCCTGTAATTTAGTTTGAGTTCCTTGACTCCTTCGGTAATGGTGCGAAAATGTTTAAATAGATGATCTTCATCTTCACGAGCTAGAGCCAGCAATTTCCTTCCTCTGTTGAGTAGCCACTGACAACTAGCGATCGCTACTACTGAAATACCACAAACCATTAACAATACTAACCAAGAGAGCCAGGTTATATACGCTACGCAACCCAAAACGATCGCTAAATTAATAAAAATGAAAGGCATCTGATAAACAGCATTAGCAACCGCCTGAATATCTTCTGTGAGAGTTGCCAATAATCGAGGATTCCCTAAGCGTTCCAGATGACTCAACTTTGAAGCGAGAATTTGACGACTCAAACCCATCTGTAATTTCAAAACTGCATTCTGAGAAAGGCGAATCAGCATCACTTGAGAAATGATACTCGTAATTAGTGCAACTATTGCTAGCCCCACAAAACCCCAAATTATCGATGTGAGGCGGTAAGCAGAACTGTTACTAGCAGCATGGCTAATTAAGGCAATCAAGCCAGCACTACTACCGCCACTCAAGAATCCCGTAGCGATCGCGATCGCTACCATCCCCCACGAAGAACGCACCAACCATCGTAAAATCAACACTTTCAGCCTTTATTCTCTCTCAAATGCTCATCATCCGATGCTCAAAAGTTTTATTTCCAGTAGTTGAATACAACAATTAAGCATCACCCTGAAAAACTAATAGGTCAGATTTCGGCATCTGGTAGATTTGACGTAATTGTTTAATTGTACTATCAGACTGAGCTTTCACATTAATAGGACTTACGCACAAGTTACGGAATAACGTAGACGCTTCGGCTTGCCGCAGGCTACCACAGAGGCGCAGAGGACACACAAGAGTTGGGGAGACGCTGCGCGAACGGTGGAAATCAGAGTTTGAGAGATATTTTGCGTAAGTCCTAATTAAGTTAACACCAATGCAGAGCTAGCTGTACGCCCCTACTTATAGTGGATTTCAAGGCTGACTTTTCACGTCATCGGGAAAAGCCCACGAAAAACCAACCTCCGATACAGGAAGGGGGAAAATTCAAAGTCTCTCTCCTAAAAGGAGAGAGATTTAGAGAGAGGTTTTCTAGATGCCGTGAAAAGTCAGATTCTGACTCCTGAATTCTGCTGTATATCAATTAATAAAACTAATGATTACCATTGATTAATATCACGAGCAATTCATAGATAAAAAACAATAGCTATTATTCATTAATCAAATAGTCGATTATATAAGAATTAATTAGAGTAATTATCTCAAATTTATTTAGATAAAGTAATTCCATTTTGACAGATATAACGGTAAGCTGTTTCTAACAAGATTAAATAAAGATAAATTTGCATTATCTGCGGTCGCTGAGTTAGCTGGGATCAACACCAGTTGATTTTAAACCCCAAATTTTTGATGAAAATGTAGAGGTAATTTGATGGCTCAGTTTCTACTTGAGACTGTTTGGCTAGTTCCTTGCTATGCCTTAATAGGTGGCTTATTAGCCGTGCCTTGGTCGCCGGGGATCATTCGGAAAACCGGGCCAAGACCGGCGGGTTATGTAAATTTGGTGATGACATTTTTGGCGTTTGTACATAGTGCGATCGCTTTACAAGCAACTTGGAATCAGCCACCCCAAAATGTATTTATTCCTTGGTTATCTACGGCTGGTTTAGACTTAACCATTGCTTTAGAAATTTCCTCAGTGAGTGTCGGCGCTTTGGTTGTGATTAGTGGCTTGAATTTGCTGGCGCAGATTTATGCGATCGGCTACATGGAAATGGATTGGGGTTGGGGACGCTTCTATTCGTTATTAGGATTATTTGAAGCGGGACTATGTGCCCTTGTTCTGTGTAATAACTTGTTCTTTAGCTATGTAATTTTGGAAGTCCTCACACTGGGAACCTACCTCTTAGTGGGCTTATGGTTTAGCCAGCCGTTGGTAGTTTCAGGTGCTAGAGACGCTTTTTTAACCAAGCGGGTGGGAGACTTATTCTTGCTGATGGGCGTGTTGGCATTATGGCCTCTCGCCGGAACTTGGAATTATTCAGAACTAGCGCAGTGGGCGGCTACTGCAAATGTTAACCCAACAACAATGGCACTCGTAGGTTTAGCCTTAATTGCTGGACCGATGGGCAAATGTGCCCAGTTCCCCCTGCATCTATGGTTGGATGAAGCGATGGAAGGCCCTGTTCCCAGTACGATTTTGCGGAACTCGGTAGTAGTCGCTAGTGGTGCATGGGTGCTGATTAAATTGCAACCTGTGTTAACCCTCTCGCCCATAGTTTCCTCGGCAATGGTGGGTATTGGGGTTGTGACAGCGTTGGGTGCTTCTTTAATTGCGATCGCTCAAATTGATCTTAAACGCTGCCAATCCTATTCTGTCAGTGCATACATGGGTTTAGTATTCATCGCCGTGGGAGTGCAACAATCCGAAACGGCGCTGTTATTAGTACTCACCCATGCGATATCCGCAGCCCTGTTGGTGATGAGTACTGGGGGAATTATCTGGAATAGCATCACCCAAGATGTCACCCAATTAGGCGGATTGTGGACACGTCGCCCGATTTCCGCAATAGCTTTTATCGTCGGGACTTTGGGATTAATTGGTTTTCCACCCTTGGGTAGCTTTTGGGCATTGATCAAATTAGCAGATGGGTTGTGGGAAACGCAACCTTGGTTAGTGGGAGTTGTGATAGCGGTAAATACTTTAACAGCCGTGAGTTTAACCAGAGAATTCGGTTTAATTTTTGGCGGTAAACCTAGACAAATGAGTCAGCGATCGCCTGAAGCACACTGGCCGATGATTCTGCCAATGATGATTTTAGTTGGTGTCAGTCTACATCTTCCTTTAGTGTTGCAAAGCTTATCAATTTTACCAGATTGGGCAACTTTAAATAAAGATGTCGCACTACTTTTAATTTCGTCGAGTATTTTCGGTTGTAGCATTACTGGCGTGATTTATTTAGGCAATATTCCTAAACCGATCCGTCTCCCTTGGCAAGGTTTACAAGACTTGCTGGCATACGACTTTTACACTCCAAAACTCTATCGAATGACAATTATTTTCAGCGTTGCCAAAATTTCCCAACTTGCCGATATGATTGACCGCTTTGTAGTCGATGGCATCGTTAATTTAGTTGGTTTATTTTCGCTATTAGGTGGCGAAAGTCTCAAATACAGCACCTCTGGACAAACCCAGTTTTATGCCTTAACTGTTCTTCTCGGAGTAGGTGTTTTAGGAATGTGGGTAACTTGGCCATTTTGGGGAGTGCAGTTTTTAAATGTGATTTTTCAAATCTCGACAGTTGGGTAGTAGTAACTATGCTACTAAAAATTAACAGTTTAATATTGTGAGAATAATTCCATGAGCATAAAAGATTCTCAATTAAATCTTTCCAGAAGAAGTTTATTTAAGTTTGGTGCAGGTGCCATCGGTACAGGTGTTTTGACAGCCGGACTTAGCTCAAACTTACTTGCAGCCGAAAAAGCCCCAGCAGAGGATGAAATTACTCCCGATAAAGCATTGCAAGAATTACTAGATGGCAATGAAAGATTTGCCCAAAGAAAACGTCGTAATCCACACCAAACCTATTCACGTTTAGCCGAAATTGCCAAAGGTCAAAAGCCCTTTGCTTCTATTCTCAGTTGTGCAGATTCACGGGTACCTTCAGAAATTGTCTTTGACCAAGGACTTGGAGATTTATTTGTCTGCCGTGTAGCTGGGAATATTGCTACACGAGAAGAAATTGGTAGTCTAGAATTTGGCAGTTTAGTATTAGGTTCCAAAGTCATCTTAGTAGTGGGGCATGAAAGATGTGGTGCGGTAGATGCCGCGCTTAAAGGCGCTCCAGTACCAGGGCAAATTGGAAGTTTGCTTGAGGCAATTAAACCAAGTGTAGAAAGCTCAAAAGGAAAATCAGGAGATAAGTTAGAAAACGCTTGCAAAGCAAATGTTTTGGCACAAATTAAAACATTGAAATCATCCACAGTTTTATCTGAGTTAATCAAGGCAGAAAAGCTGAAAATAGTCGGAGCTTATTACGATTTAGATACTGGCAGAATCAGTATAGTAGAGTAGCTTTTTAAATCTCGAATCTCGTTCCCAGGTGAACTTGTAAATGCACCTTATTGCGGTGCTGGCACCAATTCCGAGACAATTACAGCAGTCCTAAATCATTCGTGAAAACTTAGATCCTCGACTTCTTTAAGAAGTCTGGGATATGAACACAGCGAACTTTAAATTACCAATTTTTTAAACTACCAAATTACCATGTTAAGTATCTTGATTTGGCTGCCGATTTTCTCTGCTATTTTCATAGCGGTACTACCTCTAAATATCCCTAAAAATCGCATTCGTTTAACAGCATTAGTTTTTTCTGGGATAGTTCTATTGTGGAACCTTTTTATCCTGCTAAAATTTGATATCAGTAATCCAGGAATGCAATTTAAAGAGTATTTGCCCTGGAATGAAACCCTTGGTTTGAGCTATCAATTAGGTGTTGATGGGCTTTCGATATTGATGTTGGTGTTAAATAGCCTGCTGACCTGGATTGCTATTTACAGCAGTAGTAAAGAAACTGAACGTCCTCGGCTGTTCTACTCGATGATTTTATTAGTTAGTGGAGGAGTCGCAGGTGCTTTTGTCGCGGAAAATTTACTGCTATTTTTCCTATTCTACGAACTAGAATTAATCCCCTTCTACTTACTAATTTCAATTTGGGGAGGAGAAAAACGGGGTTATGCTGGGATTAAATTCCTGATTTATACTGCTGTTTCAGGAGCCTTAATTCTGGCGACATTCTTGGGTATGGTGTGGCTGAGTGGTTCTACCAATTTTGCTTTTGATGCAGTCTCTACAGAAAACTTGTCAATAGCTAAACAACTCCTTTTACTAACAGGAATAGTATTAGGTTTTGGGATTAAAATTCCCTTAATTCCCTTCCATACTTGGCTACCTGATGCTTATGTTGAGGCTTCAGCACCAATTGCTATTCTTCTTGGTGGCGTGTTGGCAAAGCTGGGAACCTATGGATTGTTGCGATTTGGGTTGGGTATGTTTCCCCATGCTTGGAGTATTATTGCACCGAATCTAGCGATTTGGGGAGCACTCAGCACTATTTATGGGGCAGTAATTGCGATCGCTCAAAAAGATATCAAACGCATGGTAGCATACAGTTCTATCGGTCACATGGGCTATGTAGTGCTAGCTGCTGCCGCCGGTACTCCTTTAGCACTTGTGGGTGCAGTCGCCCAAATGTTTAGCCACGGTATCATCCTGGCGATTCTTTTCCATTTGGTGGGAGTCGTGGAAGCTAAAGTTGGCACCCGCGAGTTAGATAAACTCAATGGTTTGATGAGTCCCATACGCGGTTTACCCCTAATTAGTGCGCTACTAGTTTTAAGTGGTATGGCTAGTGCTGGTATTCCCGGTTTAACAGGATTCATTGCCGAATTTATCGTCTTTCAAGGTAGTTTCTCTATCTTTCCCATCTCGACAATTTTGTGTGTAGTAGCTAGTGGATTAACCGCAGTTTATTTTGTCATTCTCCTCAACCGCACCTGTTTTGGCAGACTCGATAACTTAGCCTACTATCCCAAAGTTTTATGGTCTGAGAAAATACCAGCTTTAATTTTGGCAGCTTTTATCATCTTTTTGGGAGTACAACCCACTTGGTTAGTGCGTTGGAGTGAATCCACAACTACAACAATGGTGGCTGCAATTCCCTCTTTGGAAAAAACCGTCATCTCTGAAGTAGCGGTGAAATAGGAAATAAATCAAAACACTTGTAGAGACGGCGATTTATCGCGTCTCAAAACCTATCCCCCAGACGCGATAAATCGCGTCTCTACCAATTTACGATTACCATGACAGCAATTAAAACAGCAATTAAATTACCTCCTTCTAATCACGAATTTGCCGAAGTAATTCACCGCTTAGAAGCAGGCGGTGCAATGTTACCCGATACCCCAGAAAATTTGATGCAAATCATCGGTTTATACAAAGCTTATGCTGTGCCGATGGATTTTTACTGGCGTGACCTACTTTATATTGCCGA
This sequence comes from Nostoc sp., assembly GCF_036919815.1. Lineage (GTDB taxonomy): Bacteria > Cyanobacteriota > Cyanobacteriia > Cyanobacteriales > Nostocaceae > Nostoc. The sequence goes on along the minus strand of NZ_JBALCE010000006.1, from coordinate 68,705 downwards.
ACGCGAATTTTTAAACCCGTTGCCTTTCTTTAAATACTTTTTACCCAAAGAGTATTTAGAACTGCATAATCATTATGCTGGCGATGATGCCGATTTACGAATTTGGCGCGGCGAAGCTACTGCACATCCAGAACTTTTGGCATTTATTGAGAAGGGTGAAACTTTCAAAATGCCGAAGTTGTTGCATCACTTGTTCCACGATCGCATTAACATGGAATTTGCGGAAGCTTGTATGCGGGCGATGTTATGGCACAGGGGGATGGGTGGGCAATTTGACCCTTACCTAGATTCAGAAGAATACAAAGCCAACGCTGACAAGGCAATTAAAGCTTACTTCCAAGGGAATCCCGTAATGCTGGGACTTTACAAGCTGTTCCCCGATATGTTTTTGGAACAGTGCCGCCAGATGTCATACTACGCTAATCTGGGCTTATTCTGGGAAATCATGGCCCCAGTATTCTTTGAAATGTCCGACCGCTATGACGAAGGGACAATTAGCAGCGTCCCAGAGGCGATGAGCTTCTTAGTTAATGGTATATTTGCGATCGCAGGTCGTCCCATTTACCATCATGTTTATATTCGTGGCGAATGCTATGAAATTGTGCCCAAATCTAAGGGTTTCATGTGGCTATATGAAGCCGCATTACCCTATGTAGAAGCAGTTTTCTACCGCACTGCACCCTTCCGAGGCACAAAATCTTATAATGCTCAAGCGCGTCAAGTACCGGAAGACCAAAAAGATTTTCACTATGGCATTCTTTACGCTGATGTATTTCCAGTGGGTACTGCTGGTATTCCTCCCACATTATTAATGCAAGATATGTTGCATTTTCTGCCACCATATCTTGTTGATTACTATAGCCAACATTGCCGGGGTGAAGAAGATATGTTGATTCAGTTGGGAGTTAGTTTTCAACGGTCGATGTACTGTGTCACTTCTGCGGTAATTCAAGCCTTGCGAACTGCGCTTTTATATCCATTAGATGACCAAAATCTTAATCATTTACAAGCCAATCGAGATTTTTTTGAGATGCAGCTAAATCGCTTTACTCGACCAGAATATAACATTCGGGATGCTGCTCGTTTGGGGAGTATTCAAAACCAAGATTATAGATAATAAATTCCCCCAAGCCTCCTTTTTAACTCCAGGGTTGTTTCATAGGAAAAAACAAAAATACATAACCCGGATTTCTCGTTTTGTGGGATGGGTTTTTCCTGCTCTCCAAATCTCTCACCCACGCGGAGGCTACGGTGTACACACAAGTCAAATTACCCCCCTTAATCCCCCCTTATAAAGGGGGGAAAGAGGAATCTAATTTCCTCCCCAATGCATCGGGGAGGTGGGGTAAAACTGACGCGAAAAACTAGGTGAGTAAACTATTTCAGACTTGTGTATACGCAAGTCATCGAATTACTCAAAACAAAAACCTCACCCTGTCCTGACTTTAATCCCTCTCCTTACTAAGGAGAGGGACAGGTTTTGCGTAGCAAAACCAGGGTGAGGTTTTATTCGAGAAACCGTAAATTGTTAGGACTGACGCAAAGGTTAAACTTATTTAACGAATATTTTGCTATGAATATACATATTTAGTCATTATCGTCAACTTTCTGAAAAATGGCCAAGCCAGCACTAAAAGCAGGTAATATTGAAAACTTGATTCACATTGGACTTATGGGACATCATTTAAATAAATCATTTAGGACTGCGATCGGTTATGCTACTTTTGAGGTTTTATCCTAAAGAAGTGTTAGGTAGAAGCCCTGAACTATATATGAGAAAATATATCTATGAAAAAAACTTTGTTTCTCAGTCCTCCTTCCTTCGATGGGTTTGATGGTGGAGCAGGTTCCCGATACCAAGCCAAGCGCGAAATTACTTCCTTCTGGTATCCGACATGGCTGGCGCAACCCGCAGCCCTTGTGCCTGGGAGTAAGTTGATAGATGCACCACCACATGGGCAAACAGTCGAAGATGTCATCAAAATTGCTCAAGATTACGAGCTAATTATTATGCACACCAGCACGCCTTCGCTGCCTAATGATGTGAAGTGCGCCGAGACTATCAAAGCTCAAAACCCTAATATCCAGATTGGCTTGATTGGAGCGCACGTAGCAGTATTACCAGAGCAGACGCTGGTTGAAAACCCAATTATTGACTTTGTGTGTCGCCACGAATTCGACTATACCTGCAAAGAATTAGCAGAAGGTAAATCTTGGGAGGAAATCACAGGTTTAAGCTACCGCGATCGCCAGGGTAATATACGTCATAATGAAGACCGCCCCTTGATTCACGATTGGGATTCTCTGCCCAGTGTATTGCCGATTTATCACCGTGATTTGGATATTACCAAATACTTTATCGGCTACTTACTGCATCCATACATTTCCTTTTATACTGGGCGGGGCTGTCCAGCAAAATGTACCTTCTGCCTTTGGCCGCAAACAATTGGGGGACACATATACCGCACTAAAAGCCCAGAAGCTGTTGGGCGCGAGATGGAAGAAGCTAAAGCTCTCTTCGGCGACAAGGTGCGAGAATATATGTTTGATGACGACACCTTTACTATAGACAAACATCGTGCGATCGCAATTAGCGAACACATGCAGCGACTCAAACTGACTTGGAGTTGCAACGCCCGCGCCAATCTGGACTATGACACCCTTAAACAACTACGTGACAATGGCTTACGCCTACTATTAGTAGGATTTGAATCTGGCAATCAGCAAATTTTGGATGGGATTAAGAAAGGAGTCAAGCTAGAAGTAGCGCGGAAGTTTATGGACAATTGTCATAAACTTGGCATTACCGTACACGGCACATTTATCATTGGTTTACCCGACGAAACCCAAAAAACAATTGAGGAAACAGTCCGTTTTGCTTGCGATATTAGTCCTCATACAATTCAGGTTTCGATCGCAGCTCCCTATCCCGGAACAGAACTTTATCGTCAAGCCCAAGAAAATAATTGGTTTAGCAACAATTCCTTAGTTGCCAGTTCAGGAATTCAAATGTCTCCACTACAATATCCAAATCTCTCCAGTGCTGAGATTGAAGATGCTGTTGAGAAGATGTATCGTAAGTTCTACTTCCGTCCCAGAGCGATTATCCCAATTGTCAGCGAAATGCTCACCGATCCCCAAATGTTAGTGCGCCGCCTGCGTGAGGGGCGGGAATTTTTCTCCTACTTAAAAGATCGTCGCACCCAAGCAACTGCGAAAGCCGAATCAGTAGTTGTTAGTTAGTTGTTGATTGTTCTTTTTAGAGCAATTGACATAATACCATTTTGGATTGGGATCGGCATAAGTCTAAGAGGATATTTGAAAAGTCCTCTTATCAGTAGCAAAAAGTTCTAGATCCCCCTAAATCTCCCTTAAAAAGGGAGACTTTGATTCCGGTTCCCCCCTTTTTAAGGGGGGTTAGGGGGGATCTAAAAGTGCCTAAAGTCACAGCGAAAAACTTTTCAAACAACCTCTAAGGCCCTGACAAAAAACTCTCTCTTCCTCATTCCTCTGTGTCGCGCCAGGTGCTACAAGTCGGGGAACCCGACGCCAGTTCCTTCAACGGGGGAAACCCCCGCAATGGACTGGCTCCCCAACGCACTGGCTTCTCTGCGTCTCTGTGGTTCGATTTAATTTATTTCTTGGAAATCCCTAACTCAATAGCTCAATTATCAGAAAAAATACAAAACTTATGCAAGCAAAGCGATTCGCCATCATCAATGGTGATGACTTTGGTTACTCCGAAGGAGTTAATCAAGCAATTATCAAAGCACACAAACAAGGAGTGCTAACAAGTACCAGCCTGATGGTGAGCGCTGATGCTGCAAAAGAGGCTGTCACTTTGGCAAATGCCCACCCAAACCTAGCTGTTGGTCTACATCTTGTATTGATATGTGGGCGCTCTGTCCTACCGCCAGAGCAAATACCCCATTTAGTTGACAAACAAGGTAACTTTTCCAACAGTCCATTGTTTGCCGGATTACGCTATCAATTTGTCAGGGAAACCCGTCAAGAATTGCGGCAAGAAATTCGCGCCCAGTTGGAAAAATACCGTTCAACTGGTTTGCCTCTCTCTCATGTGGATGGACATTTGCACTTGCACATGCATCCAGTAGTCTTGCGTATTTTAGTTGACTTGGCACCAGAATTTGATATTAAAGTAATTCGTCTTCCTAGTGAGGAGTTGGGGTTAACCCTGAGAATTAATCGCAGTCATCTGCTGACAAAGCTAGTTTGGTCAGGAGTATTCGGCAGACTACGCCGCTATGGTGAGAAGATGTTAAAATCCCAAGGTATTAGTTTTACCCAAAGAGTTTATGGTTTATTGCAAACTGGTGGCATTACAGAAGAATACTTGCTTGGGTTGATACCCCAAATCCAGGCAAACTTGGTGGAGATTTACTCTCATCCAGCGACCGCTATTCATAACGATCCTTTGAATGGAGCTATCGGGGCAGGTGAAGCAGAACTTGCTGCTTTATTAAGTGAGCAGGTACGCGAAGCGCTCCTTAGTAACGGCTTTGAAATTACCAACCACCATTTACTATCCCAACGTGCCACCTAGAGAAGAAGGCAGAATTCAGAATTCAGTAATAACTTTGTCATCCCAATTTCATTTAATATACATAAAAAAGTCCTAAACTTCTTAGCAGCGAATCGAGAAAATGCTAACATTACAGCCTGCTAATCAATTCCATGTTTATATCTACTTTCTTCACAAATCTTCACCTGATTATCATTGATTTCCTGCTAATTTTGTGCATATCATCTATCTGGTTTTATTGCTATGCAATTTATGCAGCAAGAACTTTTTTTGCTGATCCCCGGCCAATTGATCTAGAGTTTCATCCACCTGTTAGTATCCTCAAACCCATTTGTGGGCTTGATAGCGATGCTTATGAAAACCTAGCCTCATTTTGTCAGCAAGACTATCCAGAATATCAAATCATCTTTGCTGTGCGAAACTTTAAAGACCCTTGCATAGAGGTTGTAGAGAAAATCATCGCCAATTTTTCAGATTTGGATATTCTGCTGATCGTAAGCGATCGCGTCATCGGTACAAACCTGAAAGTTAGCAACTTGGCCAATGCCGTAGCCAAAGCTAAATACGAAATTTTAGTCCTTGCTGATAGTGACATCCGAGTTGGAACAGACTATTTGCAAAGAGTTATCCAGCCATTGCAAGACGAAAGCGTGGGTGTAGTTACTTGTATGTATCGAACCTTAACTCAAGGATGGATATCGACATTAGAGGCTATTAGTATTACTACTGAGTTTCATGCTGGGGTTTTAGTCAGCAAAATCCAGGAAAATGGTATAAAATATGCCTTTGGTTGCACCATTGCCATGCCGAAAAAAGTACTAGAAGTTATCGGTGGATTTGAAGCGATCGCTGATTATCTGGCAGATGATTTCCAACTTGGCTATCTACCTGTCCAAGCAGGTTACAAAGTTGTGCTTTCCGATTACATAGTTGAACATCTACATAAAGGCAGTACCTTAATTGATGTCATCAAGCGCCAGATTCGTTGGGCGCTTTGTAAACGAGTTTCTCGTCCTTGGGGTTATCTAGGACTAATTTTTACCTATGGTGTCGTCACCAGCTTGCTGCTGCTAATTGCCACGAATGGTTCAATGCTAGGATGGCTAGCACTATGTATCTGTTGGGTAACAAGATTGGTAATGGCTTGGGTTGTTGGTACTATCAGTCTGAAAGATCCAATTGTCAAAAAGTTTCTGTGGCTGGTTCCTTGGTGCGACTTGTTAAGCTTTGCTATTTGGTGTTTTGCCTTTATTGGCAACACTATAGAGTGGCGGGGGCAGAAGATGAAGCTAACTAAAGATGGAAAGTTACAAGTACAAGAAGACAAAAGTTATCAATTATCAATTTTGAATTGAGCAAAATACATTAAAAGTGAACAGAGAAATCCCCATAATTAAAATTAGGGGATTTGTACCAAGGGTTTTTAACCCACGGAGGCGGTCACTGAGCTTGTCGTCGGCGCAGCCTCTCGTAGAGAAGTGTGGGTTTTGTCTGTATAGCCGCGAATTCTATTCGCTAGGGCTAGTATACTAATTCAATTCCGAATTCCGAATTATTTTAACAGGGCATCAAAGCATTTAATCTTCCTAGTACTGCCATATCTTCTGCATCTAACTCCGTCGGAATACCACTGCGAATCAATTCTGAAAAGTCTTCATTGGGAACCATAACAGTCAACGTGTACAAGCGAGTAGAACCAGTATTTTTAATCAAATGAGTGCCAGTGGGAGGCACTAATAAACTATCTCCAGTTTGGATTACGGCACTCTTGCCATCACACATAGCGATCGCTTCCCCTTTGATCACGAAAAAAACTTCCACCGCCCACTGATGGCGATTTGGGGGTGTTTGGCCACCAACATCAAAAATTTCTATGCAGCAAGTCAAGGAAGTATTAGCATTTATGGAATCGAAGATAATTGCTAATCGATTAGAGTCATTGGGACTAATGCGATATACTTGGTAATCTTTGAGAGATTTGATAACCGGAATTACACAACGAGTAGCGTACATTTATTTATCCCCTCTAAAGTTATCGATGGGTATGAAAATTCCTCAAATCCAAGTCCTGAATATTCAGTTGTTAGTTGTATATCTAACTCACAGAATCACTAATTACTAAATATTCCTAACTCCTGTAGAGAGGCGATTAATCGCGTCTCTACTCCTAACTCCTAACTTCTAACTCTTTTGCAGTGCTGTTAAAATTGCTTGCGAGTCAGTGACAAAACCGAAGCATTGTTTGACGTTATACAATGTCGCCAGCCAACAATATTCAGGAGAAGTGGTAGCGGTACAGTCTTTAACTAAAACGCAGTCATATCCTAAGAAGTTGGCATCACATAATGTAGTTAGCACACATTGATCAGCATTAACACCAGCAAAAAATAATGTTGTCCTTCCCAGATTCCGCAAAATAGTATCTAAGGGCGTATCCCAAAACCCACTCATGCGGTATTTGTCCACACGAATATCTTCGGGAATCTGTTCTAGTTCGTCTACAACTGCTGCGGCCCAACTACCTGCCATGAGTACTCTAGCACCATTGCTTGGCAGGGGATCGCCCAATCCCACACCCTCCCCTGTGGGATTATAGACGTGACGCGAACCAGCACTAATATTGAGCAAGTCGGGACGATTTCCCCAATTTACCCAAATGACTGGAACACCAGTTTCACGTAGTTCTGGAAGTAAGTTGTTCAAAGGTTCAATGGGCTGACGCGCCGGAGTTACGTCTACACCGATATGCGCTAACCAGCCATCAGGGTGACAGAAGTCGTTTTGCATATCAATGACGAGGATAGCAGTTTTTGCCAAGTCTAGGCGCAGGGTTTTAGTTTCAGTTGATAAAATAACCGGTTGTGGCGTCTTTTGAAGACGAGTGATATCTGCGATCGCATGATTCACTGTCCACGCATTTGGCGCAACTCCCAATGTCCGAAAAGGCAGATTCATAAATTGCAACACCCAACACCATTTTCTCTTTTGTAACTTGAAATTCAGTCGAGTATACAATTACTTAATCAAGGTTAAATATGGTAGATTTCACAAAAAGAACGCCCAACGGCACGTAAGCCCCTTGGCAACACCTGCGGCGAGCAAGGAACCTCACCCTCAACCCCCTTTTACGGTGACGTCTACTTAGCATCCTGAAGAGGAGTTGCATATTGAGATAGTAAAGCATGAGCAGCTTGACGATGTTTTTCTACCAAATGAGGTGGGGAAATAACTCGTGCGCTGTGCATATAGCGATAAACCCAGAGACTAAACTCATCACAAGAGCGAGGCGGCAGGGTAATTATATAATCTACGTAGCTAGGATTACCAGTAGTTTCATTTTTTAAACCAGGGATAATTTTTTGCTTGAGGTGACGTAGTTCCCCCTCTTGAATGAAAGCTGTAACTGGAGGAAAAAAACGCACTTTTACTGTTAACAATTCTAACTGTCCTTGTAGTTCTAGCTGCTGCTCTGGAGGTTGACCTAAATACAAACCCCAGCCATTTTTTAGTAGTTGATAAGCCTTGTTTAGACTATTTTTTTGTGCTTCTAGACCTCTACCTAGTCCATCATTCAAGGCTTTGCAGTAATTTTTAAAGCGGTTTAGCCGTCCAATTGCTAAATGCCCATTTTCGGAGTTTTCGTAAAGCAGATACCAAGCAATATCATGATAAATTAATTGCAAAGGAACTACCTGTAAGAGTCCAATACAACTATTGTTATATGGGTCACTAGCACGAGAAATTTCTATTGTTTGTCCTTGGCTAATGGCTGTTTCTAGCATTGGTAACTGGTGAAATAGTGTATTACGGTTCTCTCCCTGTGCAGCCATTTCTTCAGGATATGTATAAACTATGGCACGGTTGAGATGCTGTCTGACAGGGTAAAAAAACTTACCTTGTAATTCCATGTCTAATCCCCGCAGTCTTTTGTTAAGTATTTCGCAAATTCGCCTTAACTGCGGATCTCCCTGGTATTTGGCTTGGGATGCTAAGGCATTAAAAGCTACTTTTAATTCTGTCTGAGACATGGCACCAGTACCCAGATAATATCCCCAACGATACATTCGGCGTTCTAGGATGCTGTAGCGGCGCAAGGTTTGTAAGTCTTTTCGCAGAGTAGCGATCGCCGGATAATCTTCTGGTAATTTGATTCTACACTCGACAGCTAATTGCTGTAGGGATATTCGTACTTGAGTAAGTGCATCGTGTTGTTTGTCATAATTGCTGTTGATTAAATCGGGACAACCTATACCTGGATTCTTCAGCAAAGTTGCAATTAGCAACATCAGGCGTTCAAAGGATAGGCGATCTGCGTAGGGGTGAGATATAGATTTTTTGGGCATGAGGAATTAGAAAATATTAGTAGTGCGAGTAATAATCTAGCGTGAATTCCTTATATACAATAGTTATAGCTTGGTTATAGTTACAGCATCAATTATTTTCTTTTACTGGCTTCTTGGTGAGTTAGGGGATATCGTAGTTAGTAATGGTACGGAATATCAACCTTTACATAAGTCATATTTATAACTGTGTATATTTCTCGTCGCGGTGCTAAACTACGTAATATTTTGGTATCATTTTTCAATGGAAGCGTTACTTTGGTGATTTTGCTGATTGCACCTTTGGGTTTGATGGCAGTAATTATCAATACTTTATTAGTGACTTTCGCTAGTTATGTTGTTTCCAACGTGGCAGATAGGGTTATTGCTGGGCTGGAATCAGGACAGAATGCAGGGTTAACAGCTTCATCTCAGCCGATAAATCGTAATTCACGGAAATCTAATCTCCTGCGATGGTGGCGGTAACAATCTGACTTTTCATCTGGAAAAGCCTACGAAAAATCTAACCGTTTTCAAACTCGAAGATCCCCCCTAACCCCCCTTAAAAAGGGGGGAAAAGAAACTCTAAGAGCAAGCCTTTTTAAGGGGGGTTGGGGGGATCTCCAAAAACTCAGGTGCTTCAAGAAAGGTTTGAAAACACGCCTTAGAGGGGTTAGGTTTGGGAGGCTTTGATGTTACCAAAAATACTTTTCAAACATCCTCTAAGGGGGAAAATTCAAAGTCTCTCTCCTTTTAGGAGAGAGATTTAGAGAGAGGTTTACCAGACAACGCGAAAAGTTAGGGTAACAACAAATTCATAATTTATAATTTAAAATTCATAATTCTATGCGAACTCTCTACGTTTCTCAACAAAATTGTTATGTGTGTTTGCAGCAGGAAACTTTGCTTGTTAAGCAAGGAGAGACTATTTGCGGTGAGGTGCAATTACCTTTATTGGAACAAGTTCTGATTTTCGGTAAGTCGCAAGTTAGCACCCAAGCAATTCGCGCTTGTCTATGGCGAGATATTCCGATTACCTATTTATCGCGTATGGGTTTCTGCTATGGCAGAATTTTACCGATCGCTAGGGGATATCGTCAATTATCCCGCTATCAGCAGCAATTGTCACCAGTGGAAAAGTTAATCTCTGCGCGTGCGATTGTGCAGGCAAAGTTAAAAAATAGTCGCGTGTTGATGCGACGACAGCGAAAAAGACTAGAGTCTCAGATTCTAGAAAATGTGCTGCAAAGTCTTGATTATTTGGCTAACCAAGCGGCGGAGGCTGATTCAGTTGAGAGATTGATGGGGTTTGAAGGTGCTGGTGCTGCACAATATTTTTCTGCTTTTGCTGAGTGTTTGACTAATACAGATTTTGTGTTTACTGCGCGTAGCCGTCGTCCTCCTGGAAATCCTGTGAATGCAATGTTGAGTTTTGGCTATCAGGTTCTTTGGAATCATTTATTAGCATTGATTGAACTTCAAGGACTTGATCCTTATTATGCTTGTTTGCACCAAGCACATGATGGTCATGCGGCGCTAGCTTCTGATTTAATTGAAGAATTTCGCGCCCCAATTGTCGATTCTTTGGTGTTGTGGTTAGTAAATAGTAAGGTGGTGAATGCCCAAAAAGATTTTGATTACCGTGATGGAGGATGTTATTTAAATGATTCTGGACGGCGGAAGTATCTTCAAGCTTTTTTACAAAGGATGGAAGAAGAAATTCAAACTGACTCTGGAGAGAAACAACCGAAATGGGATTTGTTGACGCAGCAGGTTAAGGCGTATAAGCAGTTTGTCTATAAGCCTAGCTCACTTTATCAGCCTTATCAGATTCGTTAGTTTATATGTTTTTGTATGTGGTGGTTTATGATATTCCTTGTGATAAACGCCGCAAAAAAGTATCAGATTTATTAGAAGGCTATGGTCAACGTGTTCAATATTCGGTGTTTGAATGTCGATTGTCTGCTGATAAATATAAGGAACTGCGTCGCCGACTCCAGAAAATAGTTAAGTTGGCTGAAGATAATCTGCGGTTTTACCCTCTATCACGTCATACTTTAGAACAGGTGGAATGTTGGGGTGTGGGTCCACCTGTTACAGAATTTCCAGGTTCGCTAATTATTTAGTTTGGTTGCGAGGGCGTCTGGAAATCGCGGAAATGCTGATTATATCGTTTACCCCATCGCCGCCTTGTCTTGTAAGGGTTTCAAGGATTTTTTTCACCGATGTTTTTGATTTTGCTGTCTCAAATTCTGACCCCCTCGCAAACTGCCTCTGGACTCTTGGCTGGATAAGGGTTTAAAATCGAGGGGTCTCCACTCGCTGGAGAAACTAATTGAATGGAAACTAGCTCTGAGTGCTTTATCCCGGTAGTTTTTTTCTTGCCTTGAGTCTCCACTCGCTGGAGAAACTAATTGAATGGAAACAAGTAGACCCGATGTAATCGAATTCTGTAACTGGACAAGTGGTGTATGTCTCCACTCGCTGGAGAAACTAATTGAATGGAAACTCTACATATTGATATCTCACGGTGTATTCGGTGTTCATTTAGCGTCTCCACTCGCTGGAGAAACTAATTGAATGGAAACCATCTTCCTTCTCAATGGAGTAGAAAACTTCAGCTTCGTGTCTCCACTCGCTGGAGAAACTAATTGAATGGAAACGCTATAAAAACACTGTCTTCTATTGATGTAAAATTGACTCTCGACTCGCTGGTTGTTTGAAAAGTCGTAAAGTATACTAGAAACCCCTCTCCAAACCTCTCCCCGAAAGGTCGAGAGGCTTTGAAACCCCCATTCCCTTGTAGGGAAGGGTGGCTGGGGGGGTTAGGTTTCCGAGGCTCTCTGCCATATCTGGGAGAGGGATTTAGGGTGAGGGCGAAAACTACCGTTCTCAACTTAGATGAGGTTTAAGTAGAAATAATTCAAATTGTAAATAAATAAATATAAAAATATTTAAATAACTGCAAACTAACTTACTCCAAACCTTGCTAGGAGAGGATTAAGCTAAAAATTGTTAGCAATCATCAAGATTAATATTTATTGGACGATCGCTAATTTAGATTTATACAATAGCGGTCACTATCAAAGAAAGCAAACCTGTGTCGGAAGCATACTGGCAAGCAAAAATTTGGGGATTACTTCATGATCCTGTGCTAAAAGCGCTACACAATAATAGTGGACGTGGTGAAAATAGCTTCTGGCAACAACTAGAAGTCATGCAAAACTGGCGTGAGAATAACTGGAACCCAGAGACATCTGGACGCAAAATTCTAGAACACATCCACCAAGCTGATTATATTGCCTCAGCAAGCGATCGGGGTGCTATTGGTAGTGTAACCACAAGTGTCAATTATGCTCAAGGTAATAACCGAGAACAAGGTCTAGAAATATCTCACCTGCTATCTGGGGAAAAACGTCATTTCAAAATTAAGCAGCATTCAGAAATGCTAGCGACAAATCGCAAGGATTACTTAACTTCAAAAGAACAAAAGTTACTAGAAGCCATACCAAAAGAGTTGAGAACAAATCCCGAAAAAATTAAGGGTTTGTTTTGGTGGCTATGGCGTTGTTTACCAGCAGCTACTTGTGAAGAATTTGATGATGAATCTTTGATGTTGATGCCAGCTGAAACGCGCCTACCAGATAGTTCTATTTGGAGTCATGGTAGTATTACAGCAGCCTTGGCTGGCGCGTTAGCAGGATATGATCTGACAACCGCAGACATTGAACGCTGGCCAACCAACAAAACTTTATCTCATCCTTATTTAGCCAGCTTCACTTTTACCCCCGTCCAAGAACTCATCAAAGCCAGCCGCAAAATGCGAGACTTTTGGGCAGGTTCTTGGCTATTGCACTATCTCTCAGCTAAAGTCTGTTGGCAAGTTGCCCTAAAATACGGCCCTGATTGCTTTCTTTATCCCAGCCTCTACCAACAACCATTAATTGACCATTGGCTATTAAAAGAATTTCCTGAGTTTGAAAAATGGAGAGAAAAACCTGAAGCTAATTCACTTTTAACGGCAGGATTTCCTAACATATTGGTATTAGTGCTGCCAAAAGATAAAGTGCAAGCAGCGATGCAACTGGTCAAACAAACACTTTTAGAAGAGTGGGCGCAAATTGGTGATTTGGTTTTTGACGAATTACAAACTCAACGTCATTGGATGCCAGATTTACAAGCAAACAGCAGCACTTGGAAAGGTTGGTTACAATCTCAATGGCAATTTTATTGGACAGCTTTACCCATAGGCAAAGAGGGAAAACTTCTCAAAAATGCCGCTATTCCTAAAGAACGAGAGACAGAATTTTTAGATTGGCTAAACGCTCAAAATCAAGCTTATATAACTAACCAAAATAAAAACCTATTTCAAGATAATGAAATAAATTTTCTGCGGGAAGCATATCAACAACGTTGGGAAAAACAAAAACGAAAATTCAGTGTAAATGTTGGTTCTTGGTGGGCATCGATTTTTGACACCAATCGATATGCTTTAGCAGCAGTAAAAAATGCTCGGAATTGGGAACTACCTACAGCTTTTGGCCCGCGTTCCACCATTTCTGGTATTGGCCCAGTGGTGCATCCTGGTGAGGATTGGATAACTGAAGGTGAAACTAAAAAATATTGGCAACAACGCGTAGGTTTGTTTGATGGCAGTGAACAACTAAATGCTACAGAGACAGTCAAACGATGTTTGCATAAAATCCTCCCGACATTACTGAATATCTCAAAAGATAAAATTGCTGTTTCTTATCCAGATTTGACATCAGGAGTCGCAGGTTATTTAAAAAATGCTGATTCTGAAGAATTAAAAATATTTAATCGAACTTGTGCAGCAGTGAAAAATTGGGTGGATGACCGAGGACAAAAACTAGATGTAATTCATGAAAAATGGGGTATACCTTAGATTGATCAACATGAAAATACTCAATTTAAACAATTTCATCCGCGATTACTAAATCTAGGGTGGGTAGTTGAAGATTTAGAAATATCAGCAAACTTAATCAATGATTATCGCCAAGATATTGCGAAAATTATTCATAAATCTTATCCCAGTAATAACCCTGCTGATTGGTATGTATTAGCGGCGGGTGATGGTGACGATATGAGTAAATGGTTGCAGGGTGAAAAACTAAAAGAATATCGAGATTATATTCCTTCAAAATTAAAAGATAAGGAAGATAAATCAGTATCTTTAGAAAGCTTTCATAAGTTTTTAGAAGTCAAAAAACGCATGGGGCCATCAACACATAATGCCCTGAGTCGGGCTTTGTTAGATTTTTCTAATCAATTAGTACCTTTTTTGACAGAACAGCGTTATGCTGGACGCTTGATTTATGCAGGTGGAGATGATGTTTTAGCCTACACCAATCTTTGGGAATGGGATAACTGGTTATGGGATATTCGCCAATGTTTTCAAGGAAAGAAAGACCCTCAAGATGAATTTGACAGCAATGGCGATTATTGGACTGCTTTGGAAAGACACACAAAAGTAGCCAAAAGACCATTATTCACGATGGGGAAGAATGCAACTATTAGCTTTGGTATCGTTATTGTCCATCATTCAGTACCACTAGCGATCGCTTTAGAAAGTCTCTGGTCAGCAGAAGCCAAAGCCAAAGAACATTTTTATCTCAAGGAAGGTAAAAAAGACCAAAAAGATGCTGTACAAGTACGGGTATTATACGGTAACGGCAACACCTTAAAATCCACTGCCAAATTTGATGTTTTCCATGAGTGGCAGAAATTATTAATTACAGCCAAAGAATTAGACAGTGCCATATTTGAACAAGCCGCGAGTTTGTGGAATCAACACCCAGCACCGAGTCCTGAAGCAATTTTACCGTGGACAAAAGCATTTTGCGATCGCCGTGACCAATTCCAAGGTGATGACACAGCCAAACAAGAAGCCAAACAGCAATTTCAGCGAAATTTAGCTGATTTTCTCCAAGCCTTATTTCTGACTACCAAAGAAAAAGACTTAGACGATGAAATCCAAAACTGGTTAAAACTTGCAGCTTTTGTCAAACGCAACCGTGACATCAAACTAGGAGGTGATAATTAATGTATTGGTATAAACTCACACCATTAGATATATTAATGTTAAGAGATGCCAAACCATTTTCACCACAAGAAAGGGCTTGGGCGGGTAGTATATTTCCTCCCAATGGTCATGCGATCGCAGGGGCATTGCGGGGACTATTAGGAGAGAAGAAAGACTTTAATATTGTCGGACCCTTCCTTTGTTATGAAAACAAAGGAAATACCCTATATCTTCCCCGTCCATTAGGATTTGTGAAATCTACACCTCTTGTTCCTTTAGCATGGGAAACTGCATCTCATTTACATAATGTTGTTTTACGTGATCAGACTCAACCTTGTCCTTTAGTTAAACCTGTCAACCTACTAACAGAAGACGAGGAAGATGATTTTGTAAAAGGTGACGGTTCAGAAGCTAAATTTAGACAATATCTGCCATACTCAGTTGTCAAAACATATCTTCAAACCGGAAAGATAGAAAAAGATCATTGGCAAGTAATTTCTGGGAGTCATGAAGATCAACCTTGGACAATAGAGACGCGATCGCACAATGCCATTGAAGAAGGAACAAGACAAGTTAAAGATGCCGATGGTTATTTTGTCGAAAATGCAATTCGCCTCCATGCTGGGTGGAGTTTAGCAATTGGCATAGACGAAAATATCGATACTCCAACCAGCTTACGATTAGGAGGAGAAGGACATCGGACTATTTTGCAGCGTTGTGATGAATTAGGCGAACAGTGGGCAAGTTTGCAACAACAATCACAAGCTAACTTTGCGCGTGGAGGTAAAGCGATCGCTTACTTGGTGACACCAGGTACTTTTGAACGCAAAGATAAATCCCAAGGGACAGAAAGGGCGATTTGCCGTGCTTATCCTTGGGAATGGAAATTAGCCCATACTATTAACGGCAATCAAACACCAGGATCTTTAGTCAGTGTAGCAACAGAGAAACTAGTACCTATTAATTGCCGTTTTCGAGAAAAAGCAGAAGCGAGTAAAAGTATTCCGGCGCCGCAAGTTTTTGCTACACCTCCTGGTACTTTGTATTACCTCAATCAACCGCAACTTTTATTTCAAGATAATGAACAAACCAAGGTAAACACTTGGAGAAAACTTGGTTATTCAGAATTCTTGTGGATTAACTACAAACAAGAAGGTAATAATCATGATTAATTCTATTTACCTGTATCTTCTATCTCCCTTACACACAGGTGGTACAACTCAAGAAGGTAATTTACTAGGAATTGCGCGTGAATCTCATACTAATTTACCTTATATTCCTTCTAGTACAATTCGTGGTAAAGTTCGGTCAACTGTCACAGAGAAAGATACGCAATATCAACTATTTGGCAATGACTTAAAAGATGGTAAACAATTAGAACAAGGTGATATTTGGATTGGTGATGCTTCTATACTTTGGCTACCTGTACCTTCTTTAAGTCATAGTGTAGTTTGGATTAGTTGTCCGATGTTACTACAACGTTGGCAACGTTTACAAGGTAGTAATTTAACTATACCTCCCGAATATAGTTATAACTTTCCTCATGGTAAATCTGCTGTTTACCTCAAAGATGCAATTATCAAAGCTGATAAATTACAACCTTGGGATAAATGGGAGGAATTTGTCCCCAAATCATCAGCAACAACTTCTCTCAATCGTTTATTAGTTTTACCAGATAAACACTGTACTACATTAGTTCAAATGAGTTTATGGCGACAAGTAAAAATTAAACTTGATGAACACAAATCAGTAGACGGTGGTTTTCGTTATGAAGAAGCAATTCCTCCAGATACATTAATGTATTTACCTTGGGGAATCACATCTCAAGCTAATAGTACAGCCCAAAACTCATCTAAAGATTTTAAAGATTTATTAGCCACTAATGAAATCTTACAAATTGGTGGACAAGAAAGTTTAGGACGAGGATTTGTCCAGCAGTGGATGTAAACATTTAGTAGTAAAGAAATTAATTAAAATGACCTTCGACCCTAGAACAATTGCAACACCAATTTATGAAGCTTTAAATGAATTGCGTACCCTACCCAATCAAGATGACACTCGTTTGAAGCAACAAAAAGGACAATCAGTTGAACTTTACACTTATCTTTCTACTTGGGGAATGATGCGACTAAAAGCTGAAGAAACAGCCTTAGCTGAGAACATGAAAGGTAAAAAGCAGGTGGTAAAAAAGTTTTTTGAATGTTTACAAGAACTATCAGGAATAGCAAATTTAGCTAATGAACAAGGTTTAGTAACTTTAAAAAATCTTGATATAGATGAATATTTAGGTTTAACAGGATTGGGACTAGCTTTAGCACAAGAGTTTAGTTTTTGGGCTACTGCTATTTATTCAGATATTCAGGGAGACTCAAACTAATGGTATTTGATAAACCTAAAAAACCTCAACCACCTACAACCGCTAAATCAGATGTGGATAAACCCAAAAAAGTAATTACTGTTGGTGTTGGTGGTCATAATGGCGGTCATGGTAGCGGTCATAGTGGCGGTTCGCCTCCTATACCCTCTCCTTGGTTAAACCCAGAAAATCCACCTCAACCACATCCAGAGGCGAGTTTTGTAGAATATCTGCGTTGGATGCGATCGCCTGATGCTGAATACAAAAATGAGACAAAAGTACAAATATTGCAAATGGCCCAAGAGGGGGCAAACTACTCAAAGCGATTAGAACACCTCACCAAACGCACAGAATTAATAGCTAAAAATAGTTTTAAAGTTCAATGTCCTTGGAGAATTCGAGTCGGGGGACATCGAGGACCAGAGAGTATTTTATTACCTGCTTTTGATGCTTTAGGTATGCCTTATATTCCCTCTAGTACCTTGCGAGGTATAGCTAGAACCCAAGCTATTCGGGAAATCATCACTCAACAGCAAATAGATTGGAAACAAGCAGAAAAACAAATTGCACCTTGGTTTGGTTCATTAGACGCGAAAAATAAAAGCGATCGCTCAGGTAAAGTAATATTTTTGGATGCTTACCCTCTACCCGGACAACAGGTATTAGCTGTAGACATGGCTAATAATATTTGGCAATGGGAGAATAATTCACCAAAATATAGTCCCAATCCTAACCCATTTTTAAGCTTAGAAAAACCCATCTTTGTTATTGGCTTACGTTTAGCAAGTGGTTGTCAAGATAATCAAATATTAGAAAAAGTTAAACATTGGCTAATTACTGGATTACAAGCTGGCGTAGGTTCTCAAGTTAATACTGGTTATGGTCAATTAAATCCCGCAGGTAAAGTTACTTATCAAAGTGAATTCTTCCGTGTTGAATTTATATTAGAAGGTCAGTTAATTCATGGGCAACAGAAGTTTAGAAATATTAATCAACCTTATAGAAGACATACAAATGGAAATTTAAGATCAGATACAATCAATCATGCAGAAGTCCGACCTGTTGCTTTTAAATCTCTGCTACGTTATTGGTTTAGAACTTTTGCATTAGGAATTCTAGAACCAACACAAGTTCAAGCATGGGAAAATAAAATATTTGGAGGGATTAATCCTAATAAAGAATATGGTTGGTTAATGGTCAGAGTTTTAGAAGGAAGAATTACCAAAAAAGAACCTCAGAGTCATGATGATAAATGTGGTGAACAAAAAGGAATTTTAACATTAAATTACTCACCAGAAATCCCAAAAGATAAACAAGCTAATCTGCAAAAATTAGCTCAAAATCTTACTTGGTTAATGTTTAATTTAGGTGGTATTGGTCAAGGTGCAAGAAGACCTTGTTATTCTCGGCAAAATAGCCAATATGCTCCTTGGTGGCGTGGTTCTACTATAATACCTGACAGCATAGATTCATTTTGGAGATTACCAAAAACTCCTAAAGAATTTCAGCAATTATTTAGACAAAAACTAGAAGCTTTTTATCAAGCATTACAAGCGTTAGGTGCTAATTTCAATTATCTTCAACTAAAAAATTGTGGTACAGCCAGAAATAACCAATGGACAGAAGCTATTGATGCTAATTGTCGAATAATTATCTGTTCTGCAAAAGAAGATTTTGATAAACCCTATGCATTAGTAGTTCTGCATAGTCAAGACTTGAAATTTAATGGTAATTATGACGGTAATCTTTGCGGAAAAGTAGGTAGAGAAGTGAAACCTTCCCCTATATGGATTGCAGATTTACAAGAATACCAAGTAGTAACAGTATTTGGTGCTAAGGTAGACCCCCGCAAAAAGTATTTAGAAATATTAGATAATTCTATCCAAATCTTCCCCCTATGACAATCATATCCACTGAATCTAATCGCGTAGATACGTTAATTATCACCGTGGGTACTCGCCAAATAGGTTGGCGTTGTAAAGATGGAGTAATTCGTTCTTTTGGTGCTGATGGTATTATGAGTTCTAGCTATCCATGCCATGTTAACGAACTTTATCACGAATTAGGAATTGAACGTGGTACTCATGAAGAAAAAGAGAAAACCTCTCCCTGGAGTGCCAGAGATTTAGGTAAGCGGTATTATGAATACTGTGTGGAATGGCTTGGTGGTGACTTTAGCCAAGTTGAACTGCTTTTAGACCAGAAAATTATTGAAACTGGGATTAAGCAGGGTCTTAAGCATATTATCTTGTGGGGAACTGACCAACCAGAAGCAGTTTCTTGGTTTTTTCGTCGGCTTGATACTCTTTGGTTAGCAAAATTAATGTCAGGAAAAATTAAAAGTATTTTTTCTGATGTCAGGGTAGATATTCACGCACCACTAATTAATGCAAATGACACTAATGCTACTCGTCAAGAACTAGAAATTTTAGTATTGCAAGAAGCACGGGATTATTTTTCTCCTTCTGGCGATGAAGAATTTGTGTTATGGATACAAAATAAAGGATGTGCGCCTGCGATCGCATCCTCTGTAGAAATTTGTGCAGCTGCTTTGGTGCGTCAATGTCAAGTCTTTAACACCAGTCCCGATGAACCAGAAGAATTCTTCCCCACGCTGCAAAATGGTGCTAGAACTGCTGCTCATTCCCAAACTTTTAAACTCATCCCGATGGGAGACTATTTCTGGTCTTTAGAACGCTTGCGGGTAGTTTCTGCATGGGAAAGGGGCGATTTTTCCGAAGCACAACTTTGGTTAAAAGTACATCAAATTCGTCACAAAATTCTCTATAAATTGGCAGGAATTTTGGTAAGCTATACGAACTGGGAAATAGATAATTTTATAAAAATTATTGGTGATTGGCTAGGTTCTAATGATGTTGCTAAAGCAGTAAATAGCGAACAAATTCAAGCTTGGAAAGAACAATTAAATCAAATCAAATCCGATGACATGACCAAAGCTTGGGAGTCTACTTTGTTAATTCAACTACCGCTTTACCGCCAAAATTACACTACAGCATTTATTCAATTTGCCCATATTTTAGAACGATTGCTGTATATTCAATCCCAAGAAAAAAATTGGCTGGCTAAAGGATTTTTGACCATACCACCAGACCAAGCACATCAAATAGCCTATGAACCACGAATGGTTGATTTAATTCAAGCTTGGTGTAAATCTCGGAGTTTAAATCAAGATGATAAATGGTTTAAATTATTAGATCGCATCCGCAGAAAACGCAATCAAGTAATTCATTCAGGTAGCTCAGTAACACTGAGTCAAATTCGCTCTCTTTGGAATGATGGTAATTTATTTTCAGTAAAAATTTCAGAAGATTCAGTAGTTGTCAATGATTTGATGTTAGAACTGCTTAAACAAGTTAGCACTTCGCCAAACTTAGATAAATTATTAGTGCGATCGCTCTACAAATGGGGATTGCAGGTATTACAAGAATCAATCTGAATATATCCTTTAGCTTAACTGACTGCGAAACTTACTAATACTAATAGTTAATAACACAACAGCAAAGGCGACTAAAACCAAAACATTCATCCACAGTACATCTAAGCCAACGCCTTTGAGCAAAATACCTCGAACGATCGCAATGTAATGGCGCAGGGGATTCAGTAAGGACAGGACTTGAAAGAAAGGTGGCATGGCTTCAATCGGTGCGATCGCGCCAGAAGTTTGTACCATTGGTAAATTAATAAAGAAAGATGTCAACACTACCTGTTGTTGAGAACTACTCACAGTCGCCAACATAATACCCAGGCTAATCCCGACAAATACATACATACTTGATAGGGCAAAAAATAGCAGGAAATTACCTCTAAATGGGACATGAAATATTACTGTTGCTAATGTGATAGCTAATAAGACATCTCCCATTAATAAAAATGCTAAAGGGACTATTTTCGATAGTAATATTTGCCAGTTAGCAGCCGGGGTCATTAATAATTGTTCTAAAGTTCCCGTATCTTTTTCCCGAACAACAGTAATTGCTGATACTAATGTGCCAATTAATGTTAAAACTAAACCCATAACTCCTGGTACAAAAAACCAACTACTAGTAAGTCCGGGGTTGTAAAGAAATACAACTTGAGGTGAGATTGGGGGAGTTGCTTTACCTTGGGTTAATTGCAGATTATATTGCTGGATAATTTGATTCATATAATTTCCCGCAATCCCGGCTGTATTGGCATTTACTGCATCGATAAATACTTGAATTTCTGCGGATTTTTGTGCCAGTTGACGCGGAAAATCGGGAGGAATTATGACTCCGACATCTAGCTTTCCTTCTTCTACCTGACGACTCAATACTTTTTCACTGTTTGGTACAGATTTTAAAGTGAAAATTTGATTTGATGTCATGGCTGAAACTAACTCTCGACTGGCGCTGACGTTGGCATAGTCAATGACACCTAATCGTAAGTTATGAACGTCGGGATTGAGGATAAAGCCATACAGTAATAATTGGACTGTCGGGGGGACAACTAACAAAACAATTAATTGTTTATTGCGGAGAATTTGATTAATTTCTTTCCGCACTAGTGCCCAAAATGGATTATCAAATAGACGCTGAATAAGTTTCATAAAATTCATTTTTATCGTAGACGCGGAGCGGCTTGCCGCAGGCTAGCACAGAGACGCAGAGAACACAGAGAATTAATTTGGTAATTGCATTCGACTTAAAACTCGGCGTGATATGTTGAAAAATACTAATCCTAAAGCTGCCAGCATGATTAAATCAAACCAAACTCCGGCAAATCCTGTACCGCGCACGAAGGCATCACGAGTGATATTAATGTAATAACGCGCTGGAATTACGTTAGGTAGTACTGATAAGGGGAAAGGAATATTGTTGAGGGGATAAATAAAACCTGAGAGTAATAAGGATGTGATAAATCCTAAGAGGGAAACGCCTTGTACAGCAGCATTTTGGTTACTGCTACGGACTCCTAAAAGTAACCCAAAAAGAACGCTATCTGTCAGAAATAGTAATGTGCCAAGTAGTAATGTTATCGGGTTGCCAACTATGCCAAGATGGAAAATAATTGAGCCTAATATCATAACTATTAATGCCTCGGCGATGGCAATTAATAAGTATGCTAATCCTTTACCAAGTAATAGTTCGGTGGCACTAATACTGGAAGCATAAACTTGTAAAATTGTCCCTTTTTCTTTTTCGCGTACCATTGCGATCGCAGACAGCAATGAAGGAAAAATCCACAGTACAACGCCGTAAGTTCCTGGTACAATATACAACGATTCTAATCTCCCAGGATTAAACCATAGACGCATTCGTGCTGTAATACTATTAGTAGCAGGGATCAGTCCATGCTCTTGCATGAAAAAGTTTGTGACTCTCTGAATACTATTTTTAATTACACGCGCATTATTAACATCACTCGCATCGATTAGTACTTGCACCTTTGTACTTCTTCCTGCTTGAATATCGCGGCTAAATTCCGGCGGAATAATTACAGCCGCTTTGGCGATTCCTTTATCTATTGCATCGCGTGTAGGATTGCCACCAGACCATTGTTTAGGCACAAATTGATTAGTGGCATACAATCGTTCAATATAGCTGCTACTTAGGTTTGTGCGGTTAAAATCTTGCACAATTAAGGGAATATCTTTACTTTCTAATCTAATCGCAAAGCCAAAAATTACTAGGGCGATGAATGGCAACAAAAATGCTAACGCTAATGTCAGGCGATCGCGGCGAAATTGGGCTATTTCTTTTACACATTGAGCAAAAATTCTTTTCATACATATATATTGGGGATTAAGCAATTCAATTTGGGATGGGAATTCAATCTAAAATCCCAAATCTAAAATCTAAAATTTCTACTCCTATCCTTGCGATCGCTGGACAATACCGATAAAAGCATCTTCTAAAGAAAAAGGAATGGGACGCAAAGAATTGATGGTAATTTGATTAGCTTCTAAAAGTTGAGTTAGTTGATTTATCTCCTGTTCAGGATGATCAAGGACAACGTGTAAACTATCAGCAAAAATCGAGACGCGCCACGATTCAAAGTGTTGTTTGAGTATCTTGGAAGCAGCTTGGTTTTGATTAACAATAATTTCTATTAGTTGTCCCGGTTGCGAGGCTTTGACAGAACTTGGCGAACCTTCGATGACGGTTTCTCCTGCAACCATAAAACTCATGCGGTTGCACTGTTCAGCTTCTTCTAAATAGTGCGTTGTGACTAAAATCGCTGTACCGTTGCGGGCAAAGTCGTTAATCAGCTTCCAAAACTGGCGACGCGCTAACGGATCTACTCCCGATGTTGGTTCGTCTAAAAATAAAATATCTGGTTCGTGCATCACGCAAGCACCGAAAGCAACTCGCTGTTTCCAACCTCCCGGTAGCTGTCCAGTAATCATATTTGTTTGTCCTTCTAAGCCGCAAGTAGCAATTACCCAGTCAATTTTTTCTCGTCGGAGTTTGCGGGGTACACCGTAAACTCCGCTATAAAATTCTAGATTTTGCAGAATAGTTAAATCGTCGTAAAGGGTGAATTTTTGACTCATATAACCAATGCGTCGCCGTAAGTCTGCACTCCGCAGATTTCCTGTTTCACCACCCAAGGAAATTTCACCGCCACTGGCTTCTAATAATCCACACAGCATTTTAATTGTGGTAGTTTTGCCAGCACCGTTAGCACCTAACAACCCAAATATTTCGCCGTAGCGGATTTCGACGTTGACATCTTTAACGGCTTGGAATTTACCAAAGATCCGACTCAGATTGTGGGCGTAGATGGCTACTCCTTTAGTCTCCCCCTGTCCTCTTTTGCGAAAACGAGGAAATGGGAAAAATTGCGGTACGGAACCTTGTTGTCGCAGGCGCGTGACAAAGACGTTTTCTAATGTGGGTTCGCCATGCTCGATATTGGGGGAAGGTAACTGATGTTGTTGCAGTAGTTCGCGCACTTGGATTTCGCCAGAATTTATATCTTTGACGAGGACATCCAAGCGATCGCCAAAAGTTTGCACATCTACTATATTTGTTTGGGTAGTCTGGGAAAGTATTTGTTCTGTCGCTTCCAGATTTGCTGTTCGCACTTCTAAGCGATGCAAACCTAAGTTAGCCCGTAAGTCTGCGGGTGTGCCAATTTCATGAATTTGCCCACTGTACATCAAAGCCACGCGGTTACAGCGTTCAGCTTCGTCTAAGTATGGTGTAGCGACTACAATTGTCATCCCCTCGGCTGATAATTCCCCTAGCACATCCCAAAATTCCCGCCGGGAAACTGGATCAACACCTGTGGTAGGTTCATCTAGTAACAAAACTTCTGGTTGAGAAACTAAAGCACAACATAGCGCCAGCTTTTGTTTCATTCCACCAGAAAGTTGTCCCACCAAGCGATCGCTAAATCGCTCTAAATTCATTAATTTTAAATATTTCTTGCGACGTTTTTGTAATAAATCATCTGTTACTTGCCGCAACCCTGCTGCATAACGCAAGTTTTCATCAATGCTCAAATCCAAATACAGCGAAAACTGTTGGGTGAGATAACCTGTGATTAATCGGGCATCTCGTGCAGGTTGATTAAATATTTGTACGTCTCCCGCCGTTGCTTCCATCACACCGCCCAAAATGTGAAAGGTGCTAGTTTTTCCCGCACCATCAGGGCCAATTAATCCAAACATTTCGCCTTTGTTGACACTGAAATCTATTCCCCGTACAGCAGCTAAGTTTCCATAGTGTTTGTGCAAGCCATGAACTTTTATTGCTGTGGTGGGAAGATTAGATGATTGTGGTGGGTTTGGAGTAACAACTGTTGTTTGCTGTTGCATTATTTAGCCTCCTAGCTGGGAAAAGAGAATTGAGGGGGGAAGTTTAAACGCAAAGGGGCGCGGAGGGAAGCGCAGAGGTACGCGGAGAATTTGCGAGGAATTAATGAAATGTTGTATGCTCTCTTAGTTGCTTTCTGCCTTTAGCTTGATTTCGGCATCTGCTGGCATCCCCATTTTGGCACAGGGTAAATCTGATTTAGTATAAGGATTTTCGGGGTTAAAGCAGTTATCAGGGTTTTGGACTTTGATCCGAATTCCTACTACTTGTCTGACTCGATCTTTTTGAAAGTAAATATTCTCTGGTGTAAATGAAGCTTGCGGATCAATCGCAATTACTTTACCTTCTAGTGGTTTACCTGGCGCAGAATCAATCAAGATTTTCGTTGTTTGTCCTAGACGCACTCTGCCAATATCGCCTTCGGGAATAAAACCTCTAAAATACACTGTCTTGGGATCAACAATTGTCAAAATATTAGTCTGACTGCTAACTATTGCACCTGGTTCGACACTACGGGCTGTTACCACTCCATCTAAGGGACTAACTACATTTAAATCTCTTTTGGAGTCTGCAACCTGGGTAAGGATTTGCTGATTTGATGCTTGGGCATCTTTGACTTTGGCACGGGCAGAGTTGACTTTCGCCTGTGCAGATTTAAGTTGAGCATCACTTTGCTGCTGCTTTCTGACTAATGCTGTTAACTGGGCGTTGCGAATCTCAGGATTCAAACCTGTAGTTTTAACTTGAGTTAACGCCCCTGATGTAGCACTTAACTGTTGGCGTTCGGCATTAACTGCTGCCTGTCGTGCTTCTAGGGTTGCGATCGCAGTCTCAAGGGTGGTTTGTGCTTGATCGAATTGTTGTTGATTAATCGCCCCTTCTTTGACTAATTGGGCATAGCGATCGCGGTTGATTTTTGCTAAATTAACTTCTGCTGCTGCCTGTTTAACTTGCGCTTGTGCTTGCACTAATGTGGCTCTGGCTGCTGCTACATTTGCCCGTGCCTGCTCAATTCTACCTTGGGTATCCCCTTGCGATTGCCGAAAATTCAGTTTGGCTTCGTTAATTTGGCTGTTAATTTCTTGAATTTCTCTAGCGACTTGCTCGACATCTGAAATTGCCTGCTGTTCATCATATTTAGCAGATGTCACTCTCGCTTGAGTACCCAGCAGTTGTCCTTGCAGCAATTGATCGTCTGTGTTGTCTAACTTAATTAACTCTTGCCCCTTTTTAACTGCTGCCCCTTCCCGCACGACTATTGACTCAATTCTTCCAGAACGCTTGATCCCAATCTCGGTTTCATAACCCTCAATTCGTCCGCTAACTTGCAGTACATTCACTGATGCTTGTGGTTGACTGCGCCACACAGCGTAGCCAATGCCAACCACCACCAGCACCCCCCCGATCAGTAAAGGAATCGGTTTCTTAGAGCGCTGCGGCTTCGATACTGGGGAATCTTTAAGATTTTCCGGGGATGTCGGGATAGTCTGAGTCATGGTAGCACCCTGGATTGTAAAAAATATTTTGTAAACGAAAATCGAAAATTCGGAATTATTTGTGATCATACTATACAGTCTAGTATGATAAAACAAGAGATACGTCAAAAAATTTACTCTTCATGCCGAAAAACCCTAGTTCGCAACTAGAAAATCCTTTACCTGCGATCACTCCCAAGCAGGAGCAAATCTTGCAAGGAGCTATACGGGTATTTTTGAAGGAGGGTTACGCTAGAACAAGTATGGATCGTGTCAGCGCGTCGGCTGGAGTGTCGAAGCAAACAATATACAGTCACTTTCAAGATAAAGAAGGGCTGTTTAAAGCGTTGATAGAACGGTTGACGATCGCTTGTTTTGAAAGCATTTTTTCCACAGAGAAATTGCACGGCGAACCAGCGATTTTGTTGCGTCAAGTTGCGGAAATTTATTTAACTAAAGTTGCTGATAATCCCGATTATTTAGGATTGTTGCGTTTGATGATCACCGAGTCACAAAACTTTCCTGAACTAGCCAAACTTTATACCCAAACCGTTGTGCAGCGTGGTCGGCAAATGCTGAGTCAGTATTTCGCATCTCATCCAGAATTAGGGATTACCGACCCAGAAGCAATGGCTCACATTTTTTTTGGTTCGTTGGTATCCTACGTGATTCTACAAGAAATTTTGTATGGAAAAGAACTCATGTTTTTATCACGCGATCGCCTGGTAGACAGCTTAATCAACGTGGTCATCAATCAGTCCCTAAATACGGAAATACACCTTTCCAGGTGATTCGTAAAATCTGTTTTTTTGGCGTTTAAATTTCCATCTGTAGGTAATAGCTAATACAGTTATAGCGGTTCCCAACCTAGTGAGGTATATCATAGCCCCCTCTCGAAGAGCGGGGAGG
Organism: Nostoc sp.; assembly: GCF_036919815.1. GTDB lineage: Bacteria > Cyanobacteriota > Cyanobacteriia > Cyanobacteriales > Nostocaceae > Nostoc. Next base: position 41,258 of record NZ_JBALCE010000006.1, on the reverse strand, counting down.
GGGTTGGGGGTGGGGTTCTTGTACCTCACGAGGGACGAGAACCGCTATAGTTAATTTGCCAAATATGTATAATGCTATCCTCATTGCTACTAGCGAGAGTTTTACCATCTGGACTAATAGCAAGCCCTAAAACAGAACTGGAACCATCTTCAAAGGTCTGCAACAGTTTCAAAGTCTCTAAGCTCCACAGTTTAATAGTGCCATCAAAATTGCCGCAGATCAGAATTTTTCCATCGGGGCTGATCACAAGAGAATCAATTGAACTAAAATTGTCAGTAAACTCATGCAGCAGTTTTCCAGTTTGGAGATTCCATAACTTCAGGGTGCTAATTGCCCGATTTCCAGAAACTAGCTGACCAAAACTGCCAGTTACGAGCTTTTTACTATCTGGAGTAATCGCAATAGCATCAACTGGGGTTTTGTGTCCTTTGAGAATATGGCGTGTTTTTTTAGTTGGCAGTGAAATTAGCCTAATTGTATTGTCATCGCCACCCCCAGTACTCACAAGGGTTTGCATATCAGGGCTAAATGCAACTTTACTCACAAATTCTGAATGTGCAGTAATAGTATCAAGCAGCTTAAGTTTCTGTAAATCCCAAAGCTTGATTGTGTGGTCATCACTGCCACTAGCAATCAATCTACCATCTGAACTAATAGCAACGGTTTCTACTGGCTGGGTATGTCCACTTTCGATGTTAAGCGTAAGCATTAATTGAGTGCGTAAATCCCAAACCTTCATTGTTGGGTTAGTTATTCCACCACTTACAATCCTCTTACCATCTGGACTAATCGCAATTGAAGTAACACCATCTGAATGAGCATCTAAACTCTGCAACAATTTCCCAGTACGTAGATTCCACACCTTAATTGTATCATCTCTACCTCCACTAATCAGAGTTTGCCCATCGGGGCTAATCACAACTGCTGAAACACCAAAAGTCACTTTTTTATGCCCAGTCAGTGTGTGAACAAGTTGAAGATGTGATTGGGACTGAGTAATTGTACTTCTAACAATGGGAGGATTTGAACTGGAAGAATGTACATCAATGACAATGACAGTGATGTTTACTGCAATCGCTAAGGCTGTAATAGCTGGTTTGGATTTGAGAAAATTCAATAATTTCATGGCGGTGAGGAACACAATTATTAATAGTGTTCCCATTTAATCGGGTGCGATGCCTACGGCGGGCGGGTACGCGATCGCACGACATCTAAGCTCGACTTTATCCATTTTTTTGGCAACGCGCTCACCTAAGCTGAAACCTCTATGGGACGGTTGTTTTACTTTTTGAACTTCATCGATAATCTGTGACGTGGAAAAAGTATTTGCTAAAAAACCAGGGTTTTTGCCGGATAAAGAAAAATTAGTTGCTCATTTTGGATAAAGTCGAGCTAAGAGGATGTTTAAAAAGTCGTAAAGTATACTAGAAACCCCGCTTCCATTCCTCTCTCCGTTGGCATCAGCCTGCCGTTAGGCAAGCAAAGAGAGGCTTTGAAACCCCCATTCCCTCTCTTCTCTACGAGAGGCTTCGCCAACGAGACGCTGCGCGAATGTAGGCAAGGGGGGCTAGGGGGGTTAGGTTTCTGATGCTTAGATGTTACCAAAAATACTTTTCAAATATCCTCTGATAAGACAAGATTTTTGATATTTCAAGCCGCACACTCGTGACTTCCAGTCATGAGTTAGGCGCTCTCTCTTAAGTAGGACTTTGTGTTAAGATTGAAAGATATTCAGCAAATTCAATAAATTGTCATCCATCCAAAAAGCATTTAAAGTTACTCTCATCCTCACACATAATCAAGAAGTCTTAATCAATAAGACGATTGGTTGTGCCAGATATGTGTACAACTGCTTTTTGGTGCTCAAGAAAGAGTTATATGCAAGCGAGGGAAAAACCTGAAACTACAACGCTTGTAGTCAACAGCTAACTATACTCAAGAAAGAAATTGAATGGTTGAAAGAAGTAGATAAGTTTGCCTTACAGAATTCACTCAAGAATTTAGAGACAGCATACAAAAACTTTTTTGCTGACTTAAAGAAGATCAAAGGGAAGAAGGGTGTAGGTTTTCCTAAATTTAAAAATAAGCATGGGTGTAAACAGTCTTACAAAACTAACCTTACTAACAATAATATTCAGATAATAGAGAATCGGTTAAAGCTTCCGAAGTTAGGGTGGGTAAAGTTTCACAAGTCGCAAGACATTACCGGAAAGCTTGTAAACGTTACAATAACTCGGACTTCTTCTGGTAAATATATTGCTAGTATACTGTGTGAAACTGAGATAGAGAAATATCCCCAGGTAACACAGAATATTGCCTTGGATTTGGGAATTAAGTCCTATCTCGTTACTAGTAACGGTGAAGTTGTAGATAATCCAAAGTATTACAGAACCAAGAAAAGGAAGTTACGCAAGGCACATAAGAAACTATCCTGAAGTGTAAAAGGTAGTAGTAACCGAGTCAAAGCGAAAATCAAGCTGGCTCGTGTGTGCGTTCGGATTACGAATTTGAGAGATGACTTTCTGCACAAGCTGTCAACTCGGTTAATCAAAGAAAACAGCATTATCTGTGTCGTTCGCGGAGCGTGTCGTAGACAGGGTTTGCGAGTTGCCAACATGGTAAAAAATCACAAATTAGCTTTGAGTATTTCAGATGCTAGTTGGACTAAGTTCGTTACCATGTTGGAATATAAAGCTTTGTGGCATGACAGAATTGTGCAGAAAGTTGGTACATTTTATCCATCATCTCAGACTTGTAACTGCTGTGGTTTTGTAAACCCATTAGTTAAAGATTTAAGGCTGCGTGAATGGTCTTGTCCCAGTTGTGATAATCACAACTTCAGAGACCTAAACGCAAGTTTAAATATTCTGAGTGAGGGGTTAAGATTAATAGCCACCGTGGGTATCCCGGAGGCTCTAAACGCCTGTGAAGAACTTGTAAGTCCTGAATCTTTTCAGGCAGAGATCGTTGAAGCAGGAATCACGCGACTTTGAGTCGTGTGAGGTTCAAAAGAAAGGTAATTTGCTTATCGCCACACCCATCGAATTCCGTCGAGTTGAGTCTGTTCCAGAACCCTCCGTCACATTAGGGTTGCTGGCTTTGGGAATTTTGAGTACAAAAAACGTAATTTCAGACAACCTAAAACAGAAATCAAAAAAGAATAAAACCTCTGTTTGATGTTAGCGATTTATGCGACAATCCTCTTCGCGCAATGGCGTACCCGCAAAATATTGACTTTTAAATTTTTCAACCCACTTATATCAGTAAATACCTCTAAGAATAGATGACTTGATGATCGGGAAAGGGATAATACTAAAAGACCTAATATTCTTAAGACCAATTACTGACTAGGAAATTATTTTATGAGAACCAGAAAGCTAGGCAAACTTGGGTTGGAAGTTTCAACTATCGGACTTGGTTGCATGGGAATGTCTGAGTTCTATAGTGGTCGTGATGAAATTGAGGCGATCGCTACAATTCATCGAGCATTAGAACTTGGGGTTAATTTCCTTGATACTGCTGATATGTATGGGCCGTTTACTAATGAGCAACTAGTAGGCAGAGCTATTAAAGATCGCCGAGATCAAGTAGTGTTAGCAACCAAATTTGGCAATGTCCGCACTGAAGATGGTGGTTGGAAAGGGATTAGTGGCAGACCAGAATATGTCCAGACAGCTTGCGATGCTTCGCTAAAACGTCTGGGAGTTGAAGTGATTGACCTCTATTATCAACACCGTGTAGATCCAACCGTACCCATCGAAGATACTGTCGGGGCAATGGCAGAGTTAGTCAAGCTTGGTAAAGTCCGCTATCTAGGACTCTCCGAAGCTGCCCCCGCTACAATTCGACGGGCGCAAGCTACTCATCCGATTAGCGCACTACAAACAGAGTATTCTTTGTGGACTCGCGATCCAGAGGATGAAATTCTACCTACTGTGCGGGAATTAGGAATTGGATTTGTTCCCTATAGCCCATTAGGAAGAGGGTTTTTATCAGGTGCAATCACCAGCCCTGATGATCTTGCAGCCGATGACTATCGAAGAAATTCTCCTCGCTTTCAAGGTGAAAATTTCTATAAGAACCTGGAATTAGTAGAGCAAGTCAAGGCAATTGCTACCGAAAAAGGAGTAACTTCTAGTCAGCTAGCACTAGCATGGCTTTTGGCTCAAGGAGAAGATATTGTGCCAATTCCTGGTACAAAACGCCGTACTTATTTGGAGGAGAATATTGCCGCTACCGAAATTACCCTGACTGAACAAGAGTTGAATCGACTTGAAGCAGTTGCACCAAAAGATGTGGCAGCAGGCGATCGCTACCCTGACATGAGTACTGTTAACCGTTGATCGATCTCAGTGGTGGAGTATTTTTTTTGATTCTGCTTTTGATCAGCGTAGGCATCGCTCCCCTACTTTACTCGCTTGAATGGGGGCGATACTTGCGGTGGGCATTTAGAGTATAACTAGAAACAATAATTTCTAGTAATTCATCTGTAATTGCAGTTTGGGGTTTTTGCTGAAATTGACCAATAAAACTTTTAGTATGAATTCATACTAAAATATATTGTTTTATCACCTTGCTGCTGCATCAAATCCTAGCTAAATTGAAATTTTATGAATAGTCCCTTCCCCTTAGACCTTCCCCAAAGCGCCTTAGAGCCACTGTTAGCATTGCGAGATTACTACGCACCCAAAGTTGAAAAGTACGAAAAACTATATACCCAAGCCAAAGCCAATCTGACTCACGTAGAAGCTTTGTTATCTAACTGGTCTTTGGCCTCGGAGGTAGCCGACGAAGAATTCACCCCTCAAAAAGAAGAAAATTCGTTATTATTTCTCACTGATAACTCTGATATTAAACTGGAAGAACCTAGCCCTCTTGAACTCTTGCAATGGGATGATTCCAAGTCGGGAGAATTTGACGCAGCTACAGATACTCTGGAATTACTAGAGCCGCCCATATTACCACTTATAGAAACAGAAAGATCAACTCAACAGCGATCGCTATATGGGGTAGAGATTCCCATGTTGCCAGAGTATCAATCTTTAAGTCGCGCCGATGCGATTGAACGGCTGTTGGCAAAACAGATCGGCACAATTGTTCACATAGACGTTATCGTGCGATCGCTCTATGGAGAGCTAAAGCCAGATATCTTCAAACTAGTTAAAGGTCGAGTTCAATCTTCACTTACCCAGAGTAGACAAACCCATAATTGGTCATCTGTTAAAGGGAAGCCTGGGTATTATACTCTAGATTCACGTTTGCTTACCTCTAATCAAACTAAGAATTACTTTGGGCAAAACAAGCACAAAAATCCCCAATCTTTTCGGGAAACAATACCTCCAAAAGTACCAAAACTTGAACCATTTGAAAAGCTAATTTTGATTGATGCCATTTCCGATTTTTTAGAACAAAATTCTTCAAAAGTTTTCAGTATTAATGAAATCATTGAAGGGATTTATGGAAAACTTGATGAAGATGAACTTAAACAGGTAAAAGGCGGGGTGCAGAAGGAATTATCGCGGGGTTATCGTACAGGGCGATTCTCTAGAGTTCCCAATAAAATCGGTTTTTATACCTGGAACTACGACTTAATCAAGAAATCAAACGAGTGAAGCGATCGCATCTCCATCTCACAATTAGTTTAATCTTGGTGCGATCGCCTGTGAATTCAGTAAATTATTCTCATAGCAATTTGAAGCCGAGATGATTGAGAACTTCACGCAAGCGATCGCGCCCTTTCAATGACTCAACAGTTGCGATCCGTTGGGCTGAGTGTTCTGACCAATCGCCAGCAACATCCATCTTTTGTTCAGTATAGAATTCTTTCATGATGTCATTGTAGTGAGCGATCGCTTCTTCTTGTTCTACCAATTTATAGGTTTCACGGTGCAATATCGCTGACTGGGGCAACCTTGGCTTAATCGCTGCTTCTACCTCAGAATTCGGATAACCCACACATAACCCAAATACAGCATACACAGAGGAGGGCAAATTCAATATCTCTGCTACCTCTTGTGGGTGGTTGCGAATTCCACCGATATATACTGTTCCCAAACCGAGTGACTCAGCTGCAACTACTGCGTTTTGCGCCGCTAACGTTGCATCGATTGTTGCTGTCACAAACATTTCCAAATATTCCAGCGCATCATCAGATATGCCGCGACTCTCAGCAACGTAGCTTAGACGGGCTAAGTCTGCTAACCAAACCAAGAATAAAGGTACTTGCTTAATATGTGCTTGATTTCCGGCTAATTTGGATAACTCCTCTTTGCGCTGTTGATCTTCGACTGCTACCACACTCCAGGTTTGCAAATTAGAAGAAGTAGATGCAGATTGCGCGGCTGCGATTAGTAACTCCAGAGTTCCCTGTGGTAGAGGATCAGCGAGATAAGATCGGATTGAACGGTGAGATAATAATGCTGTCAGCGAATCATTCCATTCAATTTCGGGACTGAAGGGAATTTCACCGTAGCGCGATCGCAGTAGTTCTATAGGATTAGTCATAATCAATTTCCAGATTCACATTTCAAAAATTGTCAGATGTTTTATTACTAACACTAATTCCATCTGTAGGGGCATAGGGATATATGCCCTTACAGCCAATTCACTGTACTAGGTTAAGTTTTTGGTGAAAATGCCGCATATTCTTCTTTTGTCAACACTGCATCCTTCACATTTACCTGCTTGGGAATTAACTTCAATTTATAATATGTATCTGCAACACCTTGTTGTAGATTTATCAGATTGTCGTCAACTGGTACAATCCCAAAAGTCCGTCTACTAGTTGCTTTCGTCATCGTTTCTAGATCAATTCCTAACACAGGTGCTAGAGTTTTTGCTACTTCTTCTCGATTCTGTTGAGACCATTTCTCTACATTTTGAATTTCCTCCACTATTGCCTTGACAGTTTGCGTATTTTCAGTGACAAATTTGCGGCTCATCAAATAATATCCTCCCTGTTTATTAATTCCTGTGCCATCAATCAGGACTCTGGCTTTAGTTGCCTGTTGAGCTGCTGCATAGAAGGGGTCCCAAATTACCCATGCATCTACACTACCCTTGACAAATGCAGCGCGGGCATCAGCTGGAGTTAAATATTTAGGTTCAATGTCAGTATATTTCAATCCAGCTTTTTCTAAAGCTTGGACTAATAATAAGTGGGCACTAGACCCTTTTTGAAAGGCAACTTTTTTGCCTTTTAGGTCAGTAACTTTTTGAATCGAGGAATTTTGGGGAACAAGAATTGCTGAACTAGCAGGACTAACAGCAATACCAACAACGTAAGTTAGTGATGCTCCTGCTGCTTGGGCAAATATTGGCGGTGATTCTCCTACAGCGCCGATATCAATACTACCTACATTCATGGCTTCTAGTAATTGTGGCCCCGCTTGAAATTCAGCCCACTGTACAGTGATACCTTCTGGTGCAAAACGCTTTTCTAAAACACCCTTAGTTCTCAGCAAAATATTCTGTTTCTGATAGCCAAATCTGACTACTGTGGCTTTACTGGAAGCAGAATTTCCAACAGATATGGCACTGGGATTAGGGGTAGGTGTAGATGAACAGGCAGCAAATAGCAAGCTCAGACAAAGACCTGTAACAAAAGCCCCCACTATTGGCAAAGGAGGAAAAAAGAAGAATTTATATTGGTTGTTAAAGGGGATATTCCTCAACTTGATCAAGGATATCCACTTGGCAATGAAACGGCGGAAGATTAGGTTAATCATCAAAATGATTTCTCTGAACTATATCAATACTATAAACTTATAGGTTTACCGGAGTATATAAATCAATTCAGGGAAATTTGATCTAAAGTAGCGGGAAGTGGTGTAAATTAATACTTCCGCGCCTATTGTTGCAGTGCCAAGAAACACATCACTAATTCAGCAAATCAGGTTCTTCGCGCACAATCCTGTCGTAAAGTGGCTGGAAGCTGAACCACCCAGTTGTATGTGACCCCACTTGAGTTTGTGTTAAACGGGCTGTTTCGTGTTTGATAGTAGTCGGTCTACCCGCAGCTTCTGCCAGCAGTTGGGCTTGGCACGATCGCTCTAAGCTAATGTACCAAAAGGCAGCTTCATCTACTGTATGTCCCACAGTTAAAATGCTATGATTACGTAGGATTATCGCTTTCTTTGGCCCTAAGGCTTGCGCCAGTCGCTGACCTTCAGAAGTTTCTAAAACAACACCTGTAAAATCGTCAAATAGCGCATGGTCTTCGTAAAAAGCACAGGAATCTTGAGTTAAGGGGTCAAGCAGACGACCTAAGCTAGACCAAGCTTTACCATAAAGTGAATGGGCGTGAGCCGCCGCGATCACATCAGGCCGAGCTTCATGAAGCTGAGAATGGATGGCGAAAGCGGCTCGATTTACTTGAGCATCACCTTTAACCACTTCACCTTCTTTGTTAACCAAGATCAGGTCAGAAACTCGGATGTGACCGAAGTATGTCCCGAAGGGATTGACCCAGAAATGGTCTGTAAACTCCGGATCACGAGCCGTAATATGGCCTGCGATTCCCTCACTGAACCCAAACTTACCAAACAGGCGAAAGGCAGCAGCTAGGCGTTGCTTACGGTGCAGGCGTTCGTCTTCAACTCGCTCGAATACAGGGGGTTGTGGTCTATCGTACTTGGACATGTTCTTTTTCCTCTTCGTCTTTACAGGGAGCGTTGGAATATCCAGAGCCAAAGGATTTGACGCTGTGAAATTCTCTGATGAATGGGTGAGGTAAGACGCAACCAGTATCATTACCCAGAAGATAGATACAGATGCGCTCTGGGATGTGGTTTTGACGGCGTGAATATCACCATCTGGGGGTAACAGGCGCTAGATATCACCTGCTTGAAGCGATGCCTACGGCTGGCTATGCCGAAGCACTTCAGTTACTTGTTAATTGTGCGTGTCCTTCGGCATCGCTGTTATCTACACGGCGATAGACTGTTTCTTCTTGATTGCAAGTAATTCGTAGTTAAGAATTCAATTATGAATTACGAATTATTTTAATGCCAGGGTGAATCTTGAAGCCAAGTTGCTCAAGTTTTAGATGAGAAAGGGACTCCTTCAGAATGATCGTAAAGGGATATCGCTGGAATACGGTAGCTTTACCTTGTGACAATAGCAGCCTAGCATGGCTGATGCGTACTGGATACAACGGTTGTTGGTTGGCATCGAGAATTAATACTTTCCTCATGCGTGATATTCCTTACGAATAAAGTTGTTAAGGGACTACCAAAAAATCAATCATCCAATCTTGCTCTAAGGAATTTCCAAAAATAAATTATTCAATCTTGTGGGGTATTTTTTTATGGGGAAGTCTCTTAGCTGTGATCTTAATTCCTGAAAATACGGTAAATCGGTCGGATATACGTTTATTTACTACAAGCAGAAATTATCACATACAAATTTAAATAGCAATAGGCTTGCTGTTATGGGAGACAAAGGGCAGCTTTAGCTCTTTGGGGTTCTTGGGGTTTAATAAGTAGTCAAGCGGACATGATATGATGCGTCAAAAGGGCGTAATCGCTTGTAAATGCAGCGTTTTTTCTAACTGCGGATGCTGGAAGCGAAGTTCTCTGGCGTGCAGATGTAACCGACTGGTAACTGCACAGCATCCATAAAGGCGATCGCCTAAAATAGTTACTCCAAGTCCTCGCGGATCAGCTGCATGAACCCTCAACTGATGAGTGCGTCCTGTTAACGGCGTAAATTCTACGCGGGTGTAGTTTCCTTCTCTGGCTATAACCTGGAAGTGTGTCAAGCTAGGTTTACCGTGCTGCCAATCAACTTTTTGCTCAGGGCGATTTTCCGGATCTCCCCACAGTGGTAGTTCAATCACACCTTGCTCAACTGTCACAGCACCGGAAAGGATAGCTTCATAAACCTTGTGAATCTGGCGTTGCTGAAACTGCTGGCTAAGTTGGCGATGGGTTTGGCGATCGCGTGCCAACAACAGAATACCAGAAGTTTCCTGATCTAGACGATGCACAGATACAAGTGCCATGCCATCAGCTAAGAGATGACGTAAGCGACTCAAAACACTATCTTGGCGATCGCGATAACGGCCAGGCACCGAAAGTAGCCCAGTCGGTTTGTTTACAGCAATCAGCCATTCGTCTTCATAAATAATCGGGATCTCTGTTTTGGTAGGGAAAAGTGGGCTAGTTGTATAAAAATCCCTATTAGGGATTGAAATAGGTTTCAAACCTGAGAGCAAAAACCCCATCAATGGCTGACATCGTTCGGCACATGCTCCATAAAATTCTCCCGGAATTTTATCCTGATTTACAGAAGACGCACCCCACCAAAATTCTGCCATTGCCAGTGGTTTGAGATTATGTGTTGCGGCATAATGGAGCAGCTTTGGGGCACAACAGTCTCCTGTGCCAGTGGGAGAGCCTCCTGGCATCAATTCTTGCAATGATTGCGATCGCCCGGAAAAATTAGTCAGGCTGTAGCTAGCGTGCATCTGAGCTTGTAATTGACGGGAGAGTGCTTTACGCTGTTGTTTAAGTTCGCTAATTCGCGCATCCGTGGCTGCAATTAACTTTTCAAAGGGCTGTAATACCGCATTTTGCTGGCGTTTAAGTTGTCGTCGCTCAATTCCCTGCTGACGACTTTCTGCGTCGAGTTGTTCCAGGGCAATAGTCAGTGCTTCTGAAGTGAGTGTATTGCAGATTTGCTGACGTTTTTCCTGTCGTTGATGTTTGCAATGGTGATGGCGATCGCTCATTGCTTGCAACTGTTGCTCAAACTGATCAAACAGGGTTTGGTACTGCTGGCGATCGCTCAGTTGCTTCAAGGTAAAGAGTTCTTGCTTAATCGCGTCCAATTGTGCCAAAGTGCGGGCTTCCTCTAAAGCAACTTCCTCTCGTCCGGGAATTGGCGGCACCCAGCCCTCAACCACACTGCAACCATTCAAAAGACCGGAGAAGGCTTTGAGTACCCGTTGTTCGCCATTTGGCAGTTCAACCAATAGTATCCCATACATTTTGCCTTCACGAGAATAACAGTCATTGTTAGCAAAGTATTGCATTAAACTGTGAGCGATCGCTTCTGACATTGAGGTGCGGGGTAATTTTAAGCGAGCGCCACTTTGCAAACAACGCCCTTCGTACCAATAGCTATAAGATAAGTCGCTAAGAGCAAAATCGCTGTCAATAAAATCTGAAAGTGGGTGCAGAACTACCATACAAAGTCTGATTGCAAATCTGAGACTAAGGCTTGGTTTAGGGCTATTTAATCATCGCGTTTCTAGCCAAGCCTGTAAATCAGCGATACTGGTAAAATCTAACAGTGCTTCACTCAAATCTTCGAGAACAGGTAGAGTTAGACTGGAAATGTGCGATCGCATTTCAAGAGAAACTTCTCCAAATCGCTTAGTTAGCAGTCGAATTACAAGATTAGCAGCCTCTTGCTGTCGTCCCTATTCTCGTCCCTCTTCCTTAATTTCCCTATAAACTCGCGTTTCCTTGATGTTCAAACTTGTACACCATTATTGTTGTCAATATCTCTATTATGGCGATACTTGATGAAGATGGTAGTTCTTGACGGATTTTTGTTAACAAAACAAGAAATTGAAAATGGTCGAAGCTAACCAACAACTTCTACGCCAGTCTAAAACTTCCTCTAATTTTTCACCAAATTTCTGTTGAGAAATTCTCGGACTATGTGTTATTGACGACTCCAACCCGTAGGGCAATCCGCTTATACTTTTTTGCATCATAGGGTAGACCTGTATGCATGACTTGGGAGTTATCCCAAAACACAATATCTCCAGGTTGCCAAATATGGGCATAAATTGGGGTAGAGTCGATAATTCTGGCAAATAAATCTTGCCAATACTGTTTAGCTTCTTCGGGCTTCTCTTCTAGCCCCTTGAGAATTGAACTGTCTGATCCCAAATATAGACAATAATGCCCAGTTACTTTGTGAGTAGAGACAATGGGATGTAATTTTCTGGGAATCTCCACGCCTGGTTGTGGGGACATAGCCGCCAAGTGATACATCCACAATGGCTGTAATTGCTGCTGATGTTGGTGATCAAGATTCTGGTAAGCTTCTACCATATCAAGAAAATTGGTGGTGTGAGGCTGTCCATCTATTCCTTCGCTAGGGATTTCCACGCCATAAAGCATTACCACATAGAGGCTATTCATATCCAGTCCCTCAGTTTTCGGGAGGTGGTCCTTGTCGTGATGCCATTGCCAAGCAATTTTGCCTACGACCTCTTGAGAAAGACCCTTGGGATTACCTAAAATGGAGACTCCAGAACTTTGTAAGTCTGGATTGATTTTGGGATCTAGAGGCTTGGGGCGATAACCCAGGGTTGAATCACCGAACGTATATATGGCAAACTCCTTTAACTGTGATGCCGTCAGTTTTTGCTTTCTGACAACAATAACTCCGTGTTCCCAAAGAGATTGCTTCAATTCCTGAATTTGTTGCTGTGTCAAGTCTGCAAGATTACAATCTTGTAGCACTTCCTTACCCAGTCTTGAATGCTGCTGTCTGGTCAACAATTTATTCACTCTAGAATCCATTTTTACTAGATAATATTAGAGCCGAAGTAGTTTCTCATCAGGTGAACTAAGGAGTTTTAAAAGTTCACCTCAGAAATTAATTGTATAAAAAATTATAAAGGAAAAACGTCTAAAAATTCATTACCGTTAATCACAGTTGTCCAATGTTGATACTTACCGGGGGCATCTTTTTCTCGGGGATCTGCTTTTACCAAAGGCATGAACTCATTATAATCAGTAAACCAAAAAGTTTTTTAGAAGCAAAACCCAAGCAAACATTTCAGCCAAAGCCAGGGATATCACAAAACAACGTTTTTTTGAGCATTTCAGACGATACCCTTAGCTATCTTTAAGCGTAGGCGTAGCCCGTCGTAGACATCGCTCTAAGATACCTTTAAAACCAATGGTGAATACTCCTGATTCACGATGGCTGAAACACTTATTTTTACGTTGATTTTTAAAAGTTTGTGGTTTACTGATAATGTTCGTTGGAACTAGCTCCAACCATACATCCAGCTGACCAGCCTTTCACTGGCTGATCGGGATGCTCGCCCTCTGGATTATCAGTTGTATGTATGTTGATCTACGTGACATGACTCGGACCTGTTCGCGCTTGCGTCTCCCCTTGGGAGAAGGTGCGGAGCTTCTAGAATCACTTCAAAAACAGGAGAAGCGGGAACGCCCAATAGAAATGTTACAGTCAGTCCAAAATCAACTGACAACTGATACTGCTAGTGGCTACACCGGAGGGCTTGCCAAAGGTATGGCACAATGTGTTCTTAAGCAGCGTTTATTCTTTGCAAACCAGTGTAAATATTGAACCGTTCTCCGCGCAGGAATCCAATTAAGGTAATCCCGAATTCCTTGGCGACAGACACCGCCAAACTACTGGGAGCGGAAACAGAACAGACAATGGGAACTCCAGCAGTTGTAGACTTTTGCAAAATCTCAAAACTAGAGCGTCCGCTAACCAGGACAATACAATTATTTAAAGGTAACTCGTTACTGAGCAAAGCTGTACCAATCAATTTATCCAAAGCATTGTGTCGCCCAACATCCTCCCACAGGTTTAACAATTTTCCTTGAGCATCGAAGGTAGCCGCAGCGTGTAAACCCCCTGTAGCAGTGAAGATACCTTGAGCAGGGCGGAGCTTCTCTGGTAAGCTGTAGATGATCTCAGGTGTTACCGTTGGCCCAGCAGGAATCACTGGACATCCCCGCAAACGCAAAGCCTCAAGGCTAGCTTTACCACACACCCCACAGGCGCTGCTAGTGTAGAAATGACGCTCCAAAGGTTGTAAGTCGGGAATCAACCCATCCCGGAGTTCTACATTTACGATGTTATGGCGTTGCTCACCATCTACGCAGTAGCTGATACGTCGGATATCTTCCCTGCGGCTAACGACTCCTTCACTGTAGAGGAAACCAGCCGCTAGTTCAAAATCTGCCCCTGGCGTTCGCATGGTTACAGCTACCGTTTTCTGAAGAGGAACAAGACGAATTTCCAAAGGTTCCTCAGTAGTGAGATGATCTAAACGGGGCCGTACTTGACCTTTTTCCATTACCCAAACAGTGGCTTTGGTTTTGCTTTTATTTGGCATTATCATATTTTTGAGAGTTGGTGAATTGAAATTTTGATACTAATCTGGAAACAGAGTAATGCTATTTGTATATTAGATGTCTTTTTGATGCTCACCAACTACTTTGTGCTGTTGAGCTAGTTCGGCTAGGTTTCTGTTTAGGAAGTAAAATGAACCTAAAACTTTTGGCTTTCAGCAAAATTTTATTTGCAATAGTCTTTGTGATTTCCCTTGGTTTTGCAGGATACCTAGTGGGTGATAACATTAGTCAGCGAGTAATTGAAAAATCTCTTGCAAAACAAGTCATGTCTACCTCCACTGTAGGAAAAAGTTCTCAACTACAGAGACTTTTAAATGAGATAGTTGTAGAACAAAAAATTCCTGGTGCAGTCATGTATATTACTACACCTAAAGGTGATTGGCTGGGAGCATCTGGTGTGAATAACTTATCAACTAAAGCCCGCATGAAACCCACAGATGGCTTTGCCATTGCCAGTATGAGTAAAACTTTTATGGCGGTGGTTGTGCTGAAATTAGTGGAACAAGGGAAGATAGAATTAGATCAGGCGATCGCTACCTATCTACCAACAGACATCAGTCCTCATATTGTCAACAGCGACAGAATTACAGTTCGTCAACTGCTCAACCATACCAGTGGGATTGCGGAATACCTAGAAACAAAAGAGTTTATTCAAGCTACAGCGAAAAGAAGTCGCTCACAGCCTTGGACAGCCAGAGAAGCTATTCCGTATATGTACCCAGAAGAACCGCGTGCAAATCCCGGAGAAAAATTTATTTATACTGATGGCAACTACATTCTATTGGAACTGATTGTTGAAAATATAACTAAAGGAACTCTCGCACAAGCAATCCGCAGTCAGATTTTAAAACCATTAGGATTAAAACATACCTTTACGGAACTGCGGGAACCGACAATTGGAGAAGTCGCTACAGGTTATGGCGATCGCAATAAGGATGGTAAGCTAGATAGCTACGCAAAAGTCAATGATGGCAATGGTTTAGGAGATGGTGGCTTGGTTTCAACAGCAGAGGATTTAGCCAAGTTCGCCAAAGCGTTATTTGCCAAAAAAACCTTACTTTCTCCGAAGATGCTCAAAGAAATGCTGAAATTTAAAGATAATGGCGAAGGTTATAGCTATGGGTTGGGTGTAGAACGGTTTTCATCTCCTTTGGCAAAAGCAATTGGGCATAGTGGTACAGCTTATGGCTTCGTAACATTGCTTGCATATTTACCTAATCAAAATACTACCATAATAGTGCTGTTAAATAATCAAGATGTTGATATTAAATCAGTAGCTAGGACAAGTCTAGATGTTGTCGAGAATAAATGATCCTAATTTGTAATTATGCTTGTGGGGCTGACATTATTGTGATAAATTTTCTGGGTCAATGTTCAGTTCTCGCAATTTGGCTGCTAGGCGTTCAGCGCGTTGTCGTTCTTGTTCAGCGCGTTGTCGTTCTTGTTCGGCGTGATTCGCTTCCCACTGTGCAATTTCTTCAGGTGTAGGCATTAACTGTCCTTCCGCATTGAAATAGCGTAATTGATTTTCATGAACGCCCAAGTAGAAACTTAGCTGCTGACTCCATAACAATCCTTGTGGGTTGGGTTCTATAGGTTGATACGTACCACCCAACAAAATAAACCCAGCAAATTCGAGATTCTTGGGGTCAAACCAAAAATATTCAGGAGTGCGAAAGATATCTTGGTAAATTTGTTTTTTTAAGCCCTTGTCAATCGCTGCGGTTGACTTTGAAAGCAGTTCTATAATCAAATTTGGATATTTGCCGTCTTCTTCCCAAACAACCCAACTATCACGGGGTTTGCGTTCAGTATCTAAAACGACAAAGAAATCTGGCCCCCGAAAGTCTTGGGATTTACGCTGGCGTGGACTGTAATAAATGCTAAGATTGCCGGCAGCAAAAAAGTCGTTGTGGTCCCGCCACCACCAATCAATGCATTTTATCAATAGCAGCATTTGCTGCAAATGTAGGTATGTTTCCAATGGTGGCTCATTACTTTCTAAATCCCCTGGTGGAAATATAACATCTTCTGGGGTTTCAAAATCTTTGGCGACAGACATGGCTGCAAGTTTTGGAGTAATATTAAGTCGAGCGTAGCAGTCAGAAAGCGTTAATATTAGGTTTGCTTTTGTAGGCGTACTACTGCATTATAATCAGGAACTCCTTGGAGCGATCGCTTACAGTCACAGACGTTACTTAAAGTTTTAGCTTTTATTTTTGCTCTCATATACATCAAAGCAGGCATTTTTGTAACTAGCAGCTTAAGCTATCTATCTCTGTCTTATGTAGTGAGTCCTATTCATACCCTAAGTAGTGTTATCTATCTCCATTTGTTTGTTAAGTTGTATGAAGCTACTGAAAGCAAATTTTCTTAGTAAGTGACGAAATCAAAATAGCCTTAACTTAGTTGGAGTTTTTTATGACTTACACAGTTGATGAAAGTACAAAACCGGCTTTAGAAAGTTTTCAACGCTTTGATGTAGATACTCAGCTAGCCCTACTTTGGTTCGGTTACTTGGATCTTAAAGACCAGCTAAAACCGACACCTCCTGAAAGCGTAGAAGCTATAGCTAAAGCAGTGTTTGACAAATTATTGCAGTTGTCTAAAGAAGAGCAACTGCAAGCACAACGGGACATTATTAATGGTGGAAACCAAACCTATAATAGTCTAAGTCCCAATGCCAAATTAGAGGTTTGGCTACTACTGGCACAAGGAATGGACAATGGAACCGTAATTCAAGTGCCGTCCGACTATGAACTACCTGCTGGAACAGATGAATTTGTCGCATCGATTAAAAATCTAGAGTTTGAGCAACGGGTTAATTTTATGTTGAGTGCGGTGCAAGCGATGGTTTAGGTAAGTCCAAGAACTCTCAATAGCTTTCTAGAATTGGGGATAACTGAAAGTAGTCATTAGACATCTCCAGAAATTACAGCTATTTTCAGGTAAATATACCACGCGGTAGGGGCAATTCATGTAGCTTTAGCTGACCGCAGGGTATTGCCCCTACAACAGATGTGGTTCAAATACATGAAAACTGCAAATATGCGTTACCCAGAACCCTTGTAGAGACGTAGCAGTGCTACATCTCTACATTCTTTTTCAGAGATGTCTATTAATTTAAAACTACCGTAGAGATGATCATTTTTGCGGTAGCCTTCATGCAAGTTAATGGATATGCTGTTGGAAATGTGAAAGCTGGAAAAATGAGACTTGATTTAGATTTTTTCTAACCGCACGATCGCATTATAATCAGGTACACCTTCGAGCGATCGCTTACTTTTATCTAATAGCACATTACCTTCTGGCCAATGTACTTGCAAGTTTCCTGACTGAATTGGGGCAATATAGACTTGACAGAATAACTCGCCTAACTCATTCTTAAGAATGACGCGATCGCAATCTTTTAAACCCAACTGTGCGGCATCAGCAGCATTGATTAACACCGCCTCTCGCACTGCTCCAGTAATTGCATCCTTGCGTTCCTGCACCATACTATTAAATTGTTTGCCTCGGCGCGTTGCTAATAAGAAACAACCTTCTGGTAATTCTCTTTGTCGTGGCAATAATACGCCAAAGTGTGCCTTCCCATCCAGCGTAGGGAAATTCCAACCAAAGCATAAATGTGACCCACCATACTGAAACTGATCACCAGCTTGCTGTAAGTGTTGGATACCAGCATATTGGGGGACGACTTGAGCAATTTCTTGACGGATAGCAGCTGTGTCAGCAAAAGCCAGCTTATCTGCCAAATCTGGTTTTACTCGCCTTGCTAATTCTAGAAACACTTCCCACTCTGGGCGCGTTTCCCCAATGCGTGGCCCCGGAATTTCTGGACTGAAAATTACCCGGCGTTCAGTGTTAGTTTGTGTAACTCCCCCTGGTATTTCGTAGCGAGTCGTCGCAGGTAAAAGCACCACAATATCAGCAGGTTCCACTAACATTTGGCTGGAGAGAACAATATCCATGTGTACCCGCAACGGTATTTTTTTCAGCGCCACTTCCACATAATCTGGTTCTGGCAGCACTTCTAAAAAATTCCCGCCCACGGAAAACAACACATCTAACTGTCCCTGATGTGCGGCGTTAATCATTTCTGGAGCAATTAAACCTTTACTTGCTGGCACTTCAAAGCCCCAATGTTGACTCAATTGGGCAGCATTTTCTGAGTTGATAGGTTTGCCACCAGGAAATACTGTCGCGTAACATCCCATCTCTGCGCCACCTTGCACCCCAGAGTGACCGCGAATTGGCATTAAACCGCAGCCTTCCCGACCGACAAAACCCTTGGTGAGAGCTAAGTTGATGATACTTCGCACATTATCTTCACCGCATTCATGTTGGGTAATGCCCATACTCCAAACAAATACAGCTTTATTAGCTTCTTTGACCATTTTCGCAAAGGCGGACATTGCCTCGCGGGATGTACCAGAAAGCCGCTCTAATTCTTCCCAAGATTGGCTTTCTAACGATGCTTTGAGTTCGGCAAAGCCAACTGTGTGTAAATCTATAAATGACTGGTCTACCCAGTTGTTAGCAATTATATGTTTAATAGTGCCATTCAAAAATGCTATATCCCCGCCCATGTTGATTAAGAAAAAGTCTTCGGCAAACTTTGTACCGAAAACCGCACTTTCCACAATTGAGGGCACCCAGTAGCGCTCCATTCCTGGCTCACGGTAAGTGTTAATAACTACAATTTTTGTGCCAGCTTTCTTGGCATTATGCAGATATTTGACGGTAACAGGCTGATTATTAGCAACATTGGAGCCAATGAAGACTAATAAATCAGTGCCAATCCAATCTTTATAAGAACAGGTGGTAGCCCCTGCACCAATAGCAGCTTTCAGTCCCACCGTGCTGGGAGAATGGCAAATGCGGGCAGCGTTATCAATATTATTGCTTCCCATTGCCCGCACAGCTTTTTGGGTGGCATAATAAGTTTCGTTCACAGTACCGCGACTGGTAACATAGAAACTGAGGCGGTCTGGTGTGGTAGCTCGGATGCGATCGCTAATTACCTCTAAAGCTTCATCCCAGCTCACCCGACGAAAGCCTTTTTCCCCTCGTTGACGAATCATCGGATAAGGAAGCCGTCCCAAGTCGCGTAATTGGGCGCTTTTTTGCTTTTGTAACTGCGAGACATCTTCTAATAGCACAGAGTCAAAAGCTGGCATAGTATTCATCCGCAACAGCCGCAACCGCACATTGCAGAGATGGATGCCATCTAAAGTCCAATCTTTCATCCCGGTTGTTCCGAGAGCGCAACCATCACAGACACCTTTATCGAGAATATTCCACGCGTATGGTAGTTTGTCACGAGATAACCAGATTGCCCGAAAGACCTCCCAGTAATTGTTGGGGTACTGTTCGCCAATCCCGAAAGGCTTCCAACTTGCCCAGTGCTGGGGTGTCCAGTACTTTTTGGGTTTAGGTAACATGATGCAATGTGTGTGAGTTGCTGAATTATTCCAGGCTACCGTTTTAAGTAGCATTTGAGTAGCAACCAGTTAAAAATCTAGATATAAGAGATGTCTAGTGGGAAAATTAATTTCTTGTCATCTTCTTGCGTCTTAACGACAACAGGACTTACGCAAACAATAGCCGAAGTAGGGGCAATACCCTGCGGTCAGCTAAAGCTACATGAATTGCCCCTACCGTGTGTAGCTTTGCGTAAGTCCTAGACAACTTGAACGTTTATAACCACAGCTGCACCATTCATAATAACAGCTTCAGCTGTCGTCACCACAACTTAAGCGTCACTTATCACACTTAGAATGTTATTAACCACAGCTTCACCATTCATAAGAACAGCTTCAGCTGTCGTCACCACAACTTAAGCGTTAATTATCACACTTAGAACGTTATTAACCACAGCTTAAGCTGTCGTCACCACAGCTTTAATTTTTTGAGTTAGTGGGACTTAGACAAAAAACACCCAGAAAAAAGCCTCAAATCTATATTTAGACAGACTTTGACATCGTTTTGCTTATTTTATTGATATATGTGGGTTTGAGTATTTAGTGTATTTCCCTTACCCTGCATGGGTTTGAGGCTTGTTTCTCCTCAAAAATGTTTAAGTCCTATTAGGGACTTCCAACAAATAAATTATCCAATTTTGTGGGGTGGCCCGAAAAGCCCACCCTGAATATGGGACGGGTGCGGACACCCATCCCACAAGAAAATTTGGGATGTTTTTTTATTGGGAAGTTTCTTGTCTGTTAGCTAACAAAATCTTTGTGGGCAGTGACAAGCATCTGAGCCTGCCTTAAAACGTTTCCGAATAAATAAATAGGAATCTGCCAAGCTGCAACAGTAACTTCTTTGACTAGATCCTGTACACTAATTGCAATTAATTCATGCTCTGGCGGCTCTCCCTCAAGTGTACCAGACCAAGTAAAAGCTAATAAAAAATCATCGTCTCCAGGTAAGGATGCAATCAAGCATTCTTCTGGTGTTGGCTGGCAAATAATTCCATAATCATTTGCAAGTTCTATTAGTCTTTGAAAGTTGTTTAAGTTGGTCATTTGTCCTTTGGATGTAATTTAATCTCACTTTGAGAAGAAATCATATTTTGACCTCCAAAACTCAAGTTAGTTGCTCTATAGCATAAATTACGAATTATTAATTATTCGTTCAGTCCTAGGAGTTATTGGAGTTGCATTAGGCTTAAGTCCAAAATCTTACCGCGATCGCTTGGTTCGATCAGCAACAATTGCTACTTTTTAAAAAAAAAGCTGAACTAGCTACTTTTTCGCTTCACCATATTTACATACACCTGCCTTTGTTACAATTCCAATATTGATGCTTTAATCTCACCCAGGCTGAGAGAGTGCATTCAGAATTGCGTAGACAGCTAGCGGCTTGTCGTCAGGCATCGCTTTTGGGAGAACATCTGTAAATCGAAGCAGAAAAAGATACTCATCAATATATGATTGTGTGATCACCTGGGCATAGATATGTTCTTCTTCTATTACCAGTTTTAGTTCAATTAAGTAGGTCAGCACGATAAAAGCCATGTATGTTTAGTTTTGTAAAACTATAGAATCAATAATTTATAAGCTGTTTGCTGATTTTACATTTCGTCACATGGGCTGATTTTTTAACGCCGACTTACTTAATCTGTTTAATATTGATAATGCCTGGGTTCTAGATTAGTCAGGTGAATAAATAAAGTATTTCCTAAAGCAGCGTCAGCTTTTGCACTCAACTAAGAATTATTGGGCATGAGTCAATAATTCGTAATTCGTAATTCGTAATGACGCTCTCTACCAGACGCTGCGCGTAGCTTGCTTCTTTGCAGGAGTCAGCTGACTCGCTACCCCTACACTCAGGTAATTCGTAATTAAGTTTTGTGGCTCTTGTCTTTATCCCCGTTACAAAACTTGCTGCGACTCGACTGAGCGTAGCCGAACGTTTTGTTAGAAGCTCAAGCAACTTAAACCCCCAGAATTTGTTAATAGTTTTTCTTCCCCTGCCCCTTTTGGTCACAATATGGCAATATATAATAGTTGTAGCTGACCGCCTATGTAGAGGTTTAACGTGGATACCATTGCAATTCCTGCTCTAAATCGGCCAGTGGATGCCACGGTAGAAATTCCCGGTTCTAAAAGTCTTACTAATCGGGCGTTGCTTGTCGCTGCTTTGGCGCAAGGTGACTCCATTTTAGAAAATGCCTTATTTAGTGAAGACAGCGAGTATTTTGCCAAATGTTTAGAGCAATTAGGCATTGCCATTACTTTGAATCCTCATCTAGCTGAGATTCAAGTGGCGGGAAGGGGAGGCGATATCCCGGCTAAACAGGCAGATTTATTTGTGGGTTTGGCAGGCACAGCAGCCCGGTTTATCTCGGCACTAGTGGCACTGGGTAACGGCGAATATCGGTTAGATGGCGTTCCCCGGATGCGAGAACGACCGATGGGCGACTTGTTAACGGTGCTGCAAACGGGTGGAACAACCGTTAACTTTGAGGGAAACTCCGGGTTTATGCCCTACACCCTCTATAGCCAGGGATTTGCTGGCGGAAATTTTCGGTTGAAGGCGAACCAAACAAGTCAGCAACTTTCGGCATTGCTGATGATTGCGCCTTATGCTCAACAAGATACGAGCATTGAGGTTGAGGGGACATTAGTTTCTCAATCTTACGTCAAAATGACCTGTCGTCTGATGGCAGATTTTGGCGTGCAGGTGATTCAAATCGGCGATAATCAATTTCAGATTAAAGCGGGTCAACGTTACCAAGCTCGACATTATATAGTAGAACCTGATGCGTCAAATGCTTCTTACTTTTTTGCTGCCGCCGCCGTCACGGGTGGACGGGTGCGCGTCAAACATTTGACCAAACAATCTTGTCAGGGTGATATTCTCTGGCTGAATGTTTTAGAACAGATGGGTTGCCAAATTAATCACTCCGATGATTACACCGAAGTAATTGGGCCTAAGCAATTGCAAGGCATCGACATTGATATGAATGATATATCAGATTTGGTGCAAACATTAGCAGCGATCGCGCCCTTTGCCAGTTCACCGATTACTATTCGTAATGTGGAACATATTCGATATAAAGAAACCGACCGGATTCGAGCTGTTGTTACAGAATTGCGTCGACTGGGAGTTCAGATTGAAGAATTTGCCGATAGTTTGAAAATTGAGCCTAGCCCGATTACCCCGGCAGCAATTGAAACCTATCACGATCATCGAATGGCGATGGCTTTTGCTGTCACTGGTTTAAAGGTTCCAGGGATTGTGATTAAAGATCCTGGTTGTACAGCAAAGACGTTCCCGGATTATTTTACGCGATTCTTCCAAATGTTAGAACAATAACAGATTGACCAGTAAATAGACCACGCGTTAGGGGCAATTCATGTAGCTTTAGCTGACCGCAGGGTATTGCCCCTACTTGTCTAGTTAAAGGTAGGCAAACTTTTGCCACACTGTACTAGTTATTTATAAATTATCAGAAATATCTTAGTTATCTACTAAGTCTTGCATTGGCAAACTTACAGTAGTTTTCATGTATTTGAACCACATCTGTCGTAGGGGCACAGCAATGCTGTGCCCCTACCGTGTGGTCTATTTACCTGAAAATAGCTGTAAATTAGATTTGATTTTTACCTCTAATTAAAGTTTGCTTAAACTCATGATTCTAAAATCATGGTGTCTCCAATTCATTGGAGACTTATTTCTTTTTCTGAAAAAGGTGAAAATCATTGATTTTTATCACTGTTCTAATCAGTGATGAATACCCACTTGGGAAATAAGTAAGTTAGAAAGTATAGCGGTTATCGAATGGAAGCAATACACTTTGACCTCACTTCCATTCCTCTCTCCTAAAAGGAGAGAGGCTTTGAATCTTACTCCCCTTCCCTACAAGGGAAGGGGCTGGGGGTTAGGTCTGTATTGCAGTCAACTTAGAAACTAACTATTTCTATACTTTGTAGTGTGGATTACTTAGAAAAGTTTATCGTGAGGAAAAGTGAGATGAAATTCGTTTCCAAATTAGTGCTTGCTGCTGCTACTTTTACTTTAGGTTTTGCTACTGTAGATGCAAAATCGGTATCTGCTGCAATTATTAATTACGCTTTCACAGTTGATAGTCCGGTAACTAAGGGAAATGGCTTTTTTAGCTTTGATGACTCAACTTTCAGTCATGAAGAGAATCCCGTAGCCACCATTAAGTCACTCTCTTTAAAATTTGACGGTGGCTCTACCGTTTACACTGAAAAAGATGATACTAAATATCCAGAATTTCCCCTGGTATTTCCAACCACATTCTTAACAGGACAAACGTCTTTGGGATTAGACTATCTGTTCAACGATAAATCTAATCCTTCGAGTTCTATAAGTTACGAAATCATTGGTGATGATTTTACAATTTTCTCTAGAACTTCTCCAAATGCTAAACCCATATCCGGTAAAGTTTCGTATACACAAGTACCTGAACCTACACCTTTAGTTGGGACTCTCTTGGCTTGTAGCCTTGGCTGGATGATGAAAAGAAAAGTAGCATCAATGAAAAGGGCTGAAATCTAACCTTGGTTAAGTTGATATTAACGCTTTCTTTGCCAAGGATTAATCTCTTACTAATATGCTTTTATATGGCAAAGCAACATCTAACACATTGATACCAGGATAAAAAATTGGGAATTAAAACCTGATTTTGGTAAAAGAGTTAGTTACGAAGTTTACCTAAGACCTGCCGTCTACGTGTTGGCTGTTGCTGTGCTTTAACTTACGTGTTAGTTAGGAGTAAAAAATGGTAGATTACCGGAATTTTGAGCAGTTCCTGCATAGTCGAATCAAACGACGCAACTTAATTGTCGGGGCAGGAGCATTGTCTGGTTTGGCGATCGCTAACCAATTTTCTCCTCAAAGAGCGCTCGCTAAAAGCAGATTTTCCAATTATCCTTTCACTTTGGGTGTAGCGTCGGGTGATCCCGATCCTACCAGCGTCGTGATTTGGACTCGTCTAGCTCCTGAACCCTTAGACGGAGGTGGAATGCCACCTGCGAATGTGCCAATTCGCTGGGAAGTAGCAACCGATCCCGATATGAGGCGTATTGTCTCCAAAGGTACTGTACTTGCAACTCCCCAACTAGCTCACTCAGTTCGAGTTGTGGTAGAGGGACTGCAATCTGATACGTGGTACTGGTATCGCTTTATAGTCGGCCAAGACGCAAGCCCCATTGGTCGCACTCGTACAGCTCTTTTAGCAGGTGGCTACTTAAATAAATTAAACTTTGCCCTTGTTTCCTGTCAGCACTATGAGCAAGGATACTTTACTGCCTACAAATATCTCGCCCAGGACGACCTCAGCTTGGTAGTCCATGTTGGAGACTACATCTATGAAGGAGGAATTTCAAGCGATCGCCCCAGAAAGCATAATAGTGCAGAAATTGTTACCTTAGAAGACTATCGCAACCGTCACGCCCTCTATAAAACCGATACCAATCTGCAAGCAGCTCATGCAGCCTTTCCCTGGATTGTCACCTGGGATGACCACGAAGTAGAAAACAACTACGCCAACGACATATCAGAAATTGATACTGAACCAGATCAGAATCGGGCAATCTTCCTAAAACGACGGGCTGCTGCCTATCAAGCTTACTACGAACATATGCCACTGCGTCCCTTCTCGCGTCCGGTTGGCCCCGATATGCAACTTTTCCGTCGGCTCTCCTTTGGTAACTTAGCGACCTTCCATGTCCTAGATACCCGCCAATATCGCACCGATCAGCCCTGTGGTGATGGTACCAAAAAACGTTGCCCAGAAAATTTAGATCCGAAGGCAACGATTACTGGCAAGCGTCAAGAAGACTGGCTATACAATGGTTTAGCTCGCTCACAGGCTAAGTGGAACGTTTTAGCTCAACAAGTTGTAGTTGCTCAGATAGACAGACAACCAGGGGAAGGCGGAGTCTACAGCATGGATAAGTGGGATGGTTATGTGGCTTCCCGCGATCGCCTCATGGGTTTCTTAGAACAGCGCAAACCATCTAATCCAGTAGTTTTATCAGGCGATATCCATTCCAACTGGGCAATGAATTTAAAGGCTGACTTTAATAACCCACAATCTGCTACGGTTGGGAGTGAATTCGTTTGTACTTCAATAACCTCCGGTGGAGATGGAGCAGATACCATCCCCGGAGTTGAAGCTTACTTACCCGACAACCCACACATTAAGTTCTTCAACAGTCAACGGGGGTATGTTCGCTGTGCGCTGACTCCCACAACCTGGAAGACAGACTACCTAGTTTTATCAAACGTCACAACTCCATCTGGCACGATTAGTGAGCGGGCTTCATTTGTGGTTGAAGATGGTCGTCCAGGAATACAACAAGTCTAATCGTTTAATTCCCAGGTATTGAAACCAGATAATCACAGATAGAAACAGGTAAATCATCAGTGTTTATCTGTGTTTTCATTTTCAGAAAATTGACTTTTGCGAAAAGTTTAATCTGTGCTGAACAAAATTTTGTTGGGGAGCATCAGCTATTTAAATTAGGCTTTAGCAATTAAAAACTACACCTATTGATAGAAGACTCCTTTAACGTTTTATGGATAAGCGATCGCACTTACAGCCGCCATATCTTTCTAAGGCTTTGCAAAGAGTCTTCTTGTCGCTGCTTGATAACTTCTGGAGTCCATTCAGATTGCTGTAAAACTTAGGTTGTCAGAACAAAAGGCACGATACTTATATTGCTAAAAACCTTGAATAGTCTTGTTATGAGTAATTCAACGGAGATATCAGATTGAAAATTTCTTTCGCTATTCCCGATCACCTGTCACTTGTTTTCAAGCTAAATATCAGATTTTTCCGGTTGAGCCAAAATATAACTGAATAATTACTTTACATTGAATTATGTATAGCTAAAACTCATGGAAATACCCCAACGCGTATCAGTCCGCTACAAAGACGCGTCCTTCAATAGTAATGAAATTCGCTTGAGAACTCTTCGGCTTGGGTTGCAAATATGGGATGAACAAACTAAACCAAGAAAAACAGAGCTTTATCAGTTTATATCGTCTTGCTTGAAACAAGTTGACCGCCAAGATCGTTTTATGTTTTCTCTGTTGTTCATAGAATTAACAGACCTCATACGCAATTCTTCGCTGGAAAGGGGAACAAAAGAGGTTCTGATTAAAACAGCTTTTAGGGAGTTTGCTTGTGCGATAACAGACTTTGAAGACGATAAGGTTGGTTACGGGGGTGCTGGTATTAAGTAGGCGTAGCTCAGTTCAGGCATCGTTCTGAAGTCAGCTAATCGAGTCGGATATCTATATTAGACATCTCCAGAAATTAAATATGCGTTATCCAGAACCCTTGTAGAGACGTAGCAGTGCTACGTCTCTACATTCTATTTTCTTTTCCTATGTCTATTAAGTAGCTTTCCAATCAGATTAGTTTTTTTGGCTGAATGCGCGGATGTCCATATCAGGTAAGGTTTCGACCATTATCCGATTTAAAAAATCAAATATAAATCCTAGTATTAGTGACAAAAGTAACTATTTAAACATGACTTTTATCACAGGCGGGTACTTGATTATTCTGATTAGATTGAGAATATACAAACCAAGTAATGCAAGGCAGATAGAGGATATATGAACAGCTTTAAATCTATTCTTCTTGGAGGCTTATTAGCAGCTGCTTCAATTGCTGCTCTTTCTCAAAATGCTAATGCTGCTGAATTTCAATCTGAGCATGATCATTTTAATCAAAATAGTGTAGCTTTTAATAACGGTAGAGTCCAACAGGAACGTCAATTCCGTGAACAACGCGCTTATGAATTGCGTGAACGTCAATTCCGTGAACAACGCGCTGGTGAATTGCGTGAACGTCAAGTGCGTGAACAACGCGCTGGTGAATTGCGTGAACGTCAATTCCGTGAACAACATGCTCGTGAATTACGTGAACGTCAAGATCGTCGCTTTCATCGCTAAGATAAATGTGAATTCGACGGCTCATATAGTGTCCGCCTAATTAGCTAAATCAAAAAACCTTTAAGAGGTTTTAGTACGCAAAGCCGTGACTCTCCCACTTGCAGAAGGACAAACTTAAACTTTAGTTCAAGGCAGGGAGTGGTTCGTCGAACTCACATTAAGAAAAGAAATTCTCGCTCATATTACCTTAGGAGAGTATTGCTACTCTCCTTTTTTTCTGGGCAGAAATCTGCTCAAATGGAAATTAAGGCTAGAAAAACTTGTTATATCATGTTGGATAAATACTTGTGATTGCTTCGTTTTACTTCGTTGCGATCGCATTGGTTTCAGCATCCTCAAGCCACTGCGATCGCAACGGCTTGAGGATGCAATTTTATCGAGTGTAGCCCAAGACTGAAGCACCCCATCCAATTAAAGCGCTACCAAAGACTAGCCATGCACTATTAATGCCCAAACGAATAGCTAAAATTGCTGAGACAATGGCGATCGCAAAGCCGAGAAAATCTACAAATGGGGCTTGTGGTAATGTTAAAGTCGCTGCCCCCAGTTGCAGAGTAGTAACAACCATTAGTGCTACAGCACTAACATTCACAGCATCCAAAAAAGCTCTAGTCCAAGAAGAAGCCCGTAAACGTGGGATTAGGGGATTCAAGGCAGCAACAAAAACAAAAGAAGGTAGAAAAATTCCGATTGTGGCAACAATTGCCCCAGGTATGCCGGCAATGATATAACCAATAAAGGTAGCAGTGGATAGTACTGGACCAGGCGTAAATTGACCAATTGCGATCGCATCTAATAACTGTTGTTGTGTCAACCAGCCGTATTCTTCAACTAATCCTCCTTGGAGAAAAGCCACCAAAAGGTAGCCACCACCAAACAAGACACTACCGACTTTCAGAAAAAACCAGCCCAACTGCCATAAAGAAACGTTGGTTGCTGTAGATGCAGATGCAGCAACAGCCACTGATGCCTTGAAAGTCGCACCTGTGCTGAGACTAGCAATTAGAAAGTTGGCTTTATCTCCTGGTTTGTCGTTTTTCTCACCAGAATGTAACCAAAGCATACCCAGCAATCCCCCAATTAATAGGGCAATTACTTCATTTAATTTGAATAATAATGTCAGTAATGCCACAGCTAAAGCAATCACTAGTAATTGGCGAGTTTTCACAGCCTTTTTTGCCAAGCCCCACAGGGCATTGATGATGATTGCTAAAACAGCCGGTTTAATGCCATAAAGTAAAGGAGCTACTTGGGGTAGAGTCCCGTAAGTAACATAAACCCAAGCAAACCCGCCAGTAATTAGAATCGCAGGTAAGATAAAACAGACACCTGACACAATCAGCCCTAGCCATCCTGCATAGATGTATCCTATATGAATAGCCATTTCTGTGGAATTTGGCCCAGGAATTAGGTTAGTTGCGCCCAGCAAATCTAGAAAATGCTCCCTTGTCAACCACTGACGCCGCTTAACCACTTCATCTTCAATCATGGCGATATGAGCAACCGGACCTCCAAAGCCGATGACGCCTAGTTTAAAAAACAGGTTAGCGAGTTCGCCTAAACGACTTGGTGCTGAGTTAGTCACGTCGCTTTGCTCCGAATTAAAAATTTAAAATTAATAATCCCCATAGATATAGTACAGGCGGAAGTTTGCCTAGCTTTAACAAGTGGCTTAGAGTAACTTATCTGGATAATTGAGATGGTGGCTGGATTTGTGCCTTCTTACACTAGCCATAAAATATATTTTTAACTAAAATGTTTACTTATTCTGGAATTTGAATTTTTTGCTGTGTATTTACACAGAGATAAAAATCAAGCCTAGAACTCTTCATAAAAAATTACAGATAGCAAACTCATGACACAGCCTAACTCACAAGACAAAAACAGCTTTATTTACCCTCGTAGTCGATATTATGGGAAATTCCAGCCAGAGAACTTAGTGTTTAATGCCAACCTCCAAGAATTTGCCCAAAAAATTACTTACATCACTTGTCTAGAAACAGGCGGAAAGCTATCTTCAGATGAAGCTTACCAGCAAATTAGGGCGCTTTGGAAACAGTTGAAACATAGTAAAAAGGAACTGGCTATTGGTGTAAATAAAGAAATTTAAACTTTTAAGGTGATGTGTGACTTATTTAAGAGTATGACCACTGATCTAAAGTGCATTTGATTAAGTCTAATTCAATAAGTAAAATGCCATTTGACTTACCCAAAATGGCATTTTACTTTCTCATTTCGGTGTTTTCTACAAGCAAAATACCATTTGACTTACTCCAAATGGCATTTTACTTTCTTATTTCGGTGTTTTCTACAAGCAAAATGGCATTTGACTTACTCATTTTGGTGTTTTCCGCAAGCAAAATGCTATTTGACTTACTCCAAATGGCATTTTGCTTTCTCATTTCGGTGTTTTCCACAGTTAATTCCCTTCTAGCAAAGTCCAGAAGTAGCTATCTGGCGCAACAAAGGAGAAACTCCTCTCGCCAAATTCATTACTAATAATGTCTGTAACTTTTTGTGCAATACTTGCTTTGATGCGATCGCAATACTCCTGTATTCTCTTAACCCAATAGGTATATAAAGACATCCCCAAGCTACCTGGTTGGGCTGCTTCAAAGCGCGATTCTAAATTAATATCTTCTAGGAATCGAACGATGTAAAGCCTGCCACTACGTGCAGCCATCAGGTCAGACTTAGAAGAACGCGGATCATCAAAGGTAGTCACAATAAACTTTTCACCAGGGTTAAGGTCAAAAATATCTCGACCTGCTAGCGAAGATTCATAGCTAGTTTCGACATCATCACGCACACGCAGCAAACCATGATCTGCATTTTGGTGGTAAAGCCGGATTGAACGTAAAGATGAATTCACCCCATATAATTGATTGGCTATATCTGCGGTTAATTCACCCATTTCACCAATACGATAGCCAAATTGCTCCCAATACTGAATTGCCGAAATTGCCTCTGGGATGCCAATACAGACTTCATAGATCCCTTCAATTGCGGTTTGTTGTTCGTGAGTCATATATGAGTGCTCAGGGCTAGGTCACTAATTCACCTAATGCTGCCAAAATTAAAGGTAGCTGCCCGTAGCGTATCACTGATGATTAAGCTGATTGTTTGGATGTTCATCCTTTGTAACCGTAGGTGATACTGCCGTCACCACACTTTTTTCTTGGGCTTGTATTTCCAGTAATTGGGGAATCGTCACAAATCGATAGCCTTGGGCTTTCAGACCTGCGATCATTTCTGGTAAAGCTTTGACAGATTTGGAACGGTTGCCGCCCCCATCGTGCAACAGTACAATTGCACCGGGTTTTGCCTGTTTCAGTACATTTTTGACCAGCATTGGTACTTGAGGCGAACGACGTTCAGCGTCTCCTGACTCTTCTGACCACATCATGACGGCGTACTTCTGGTTTTTGGCATATTGAGATAATCCATTATTCAAAAAGCCACCAGGGGGACGAAACAGAGTTGTTTTCTGTCCTGTCGTCTTGTAGATGATGTCTGCTGTGCGATCAATTTCACTAGCCGCAGTCGCTCCATCCATTTGAAAATACCAATGATGCCATGTGTGATTACCAATTACGTGACCATCAGCAGCCACTTGCTTGGCAATCTGGGGAAAATACTTCACCATTTCTCCAACCATGAAGAATGTCGCCTTGATATCATTTTTCTTCAAAATTTCTAAAATCTGTGCCGTATTTTTGGGGCCAGGTCCATCATCAAAGGTCAAGGCGATGACTTTCTCATTTGCTTTTAGTTTCCCTTGATAAACGATTGTTCCCTGAAAAGGCTTTGGCACTTCATTCATCTGGTTCATTGCTGGGGAAACAACGTGTGCAGATGCACTCATTGCCCTACCTAAACTCGTTTTAGTGCGATCGCCTTTTAACTTTTGAATTCCCAACAAATGGTCAAGTCTAGTTGTGCCTACAAGCAGACTAATACTCAAACTACTAGCAGTAGTAAGCAATATAATCATTGCTACTTTCAAACTGAGAGTTAATTTATGACTGGACACCTTAAATCTCCTTAAATATTAGTCATTTGTCATTTGTCATTTGTCATTAGTTATTTCCGCTTTTTCATCGCCCTCTTATTTAATTCGTACTCGGTTGTAAATTAATATCTCTGCTGCTAAAAGAAAAAAGAACAAAATACCTTGAAACATCCTAGCTAAAGCTAAAAGAAGTCCCAATTTAATCTGTACTAATTCGCCGCCTACATACAAAAGTCCCATCAAAAGACTAGATAAAATAATATTTAGTGGATTTAAGTGGCAAATAAAAGCAGCAATAATGGCAGTATAACAATAACCCGCAAAAATGCTAGGGCGTAGTTGACCAATAGGGCTTTGGACTTCGCACACACCGGCTAAAAAAAGCTAATCCAACGTTAATTAATAGAGTTAGTCAAATTAAGCGTAGGCATAGCTCGTGGTAGACATCGCTCTTTATCCCAGCATACACCGCAGCCTTGGGACTGGCATCAACTGCACGCTGAAACCAAAAAATGTTTGCCGCAGCGACTTCTAGTCGCTGCTACACGAGACTTTACCTGCCTCCGCAGGTTAAAAACTCTTGATTTTTTCTTAGTCCACGGAGGAAGACGAGAGTTTGTGTAGTAACGAATTCTATTCGCCCAATCTTTTCAAACATCCTCTAATATATCAATGCATACAAGTGCAGTACTTATGGACAAAGTGGGAAAAGATGGGTTTGTACATCTTCTTTTTATCCAAATACTCCTTTGAAATGAACCCAATTGAATTAGAGTGGCAACACCTCAAAAAAGGTGAAGTGGCAGGACAAATGTTTGACGACGAGTTAGAATTTGCCTACACAGTTATTGATGGTCTTCAAGCTGGAGGGGAAAGAGGAAACTTCAATACACAACGTATTAAATTTAACTCTAATTCCAAATCTTAAAATTTTGTTACATACCTATAAATTTTCTCACCGACTTACTTAAAAGCATTCAACATAAAAATAACCCAATGCTGATGTGGGGTACGCTCGCTGCCTTCGATGCCAGAATTTTCAGTACTCATCTGCTTATAGCCTCCCACATCACACGTAACACTTATAATGTTAGTCTTCAGACTCTTCAGAGATAGGTTCCGATTCGGTTTCAGGTTCTTCTGTTGTGACTTTGGCTGGAGGTTTAGCGGGTTTTGGGCCACGCGCTAGGGCAGGATTCCCCGGTTGCCTCTTTTCATCCCCATAAGATGCTTTTTTCTCTGTGCCAGAGGAAGGATTACGAGTCGGTTTTGAGCTTTTGGGTTTGGATTCAATAGGAGGTATAGAATCCGACTTTTCGGAATTGTTGTCAGTACTTGCTTGTGACTGACGTTCCGATTTTTTGATTGGGCGTTCTACCATTGTTGATTTTTGCAAATTTATCTGTATAGTACATCGGTTTGGTGACTATTAAACTGTTGAGTAGCATTTTTTAAAGATTTTGTCAGAAAATAATTTCGGAGTCACAATTGAGAATTCCGAATTTAAATCTGAAAATGGGTGCGTTCTCGATCGCTGAACGCACCCGACAACTATTCAACAAAATCAGGTCGTGCCTGTTGGGTTAATTTCAACTTTGACTCTAAAACTGCCCAATTCTCTTGCTCAATTAAGTTAGTCAACTCATCGAGATTGTGGCGATACTGTTGGAGCGATCGCAGCAATGCTTGACGATTATACCGCGCCATCATCACGCCTAACTCTGGATTTCCACCACCCACACGACTGGTATCCCGAAAACCTGAACTAGCTAACTTTTGGGCTAATTCCAAAACATCTGTTTCCGTTTCACTCAAACAAGCCGCAATCAACGAGGAACTGACCATTACAGGTAAATGGGAAATCCAACTAACAGCGCGGTCATGTTGCTCTGGTTGACAATGGTAGATATTTGCTCCCAGCGATCGCACAATTTCTTCCACAATGGTAATTGCAGTAGTTGGTGTTGTAGTTAACGGTGTTAATACATAAGGTTTATTGACAAATAAATCCCTCTGTGCAGCTTCTATCCCACTGTCTGTTCTTCCCGCCATTGGATGACCGCCGATAAAATTATTCCAAAGAGGAGAAATCGCCTTGACTATCGGTGCTTTCGCCGAACCGACATCAGTGACGACAGTAGCGAGAGACAAATGAGGGATCAACTGTTCAAATTGAGGCACAATGAGGGCGAGAGGTGTACAAATAAATACAACCTCTGCGGTTGCCAACAGGCTCAGATCAACTGATGCTTGATCAACACTACCGAGGGCAACTGCCTTTTCACAGGTAGATTCACGGCGACTAACTCCTAAGATATGATGTCCTTGCGATCGCAAATCAAAACCCAAAGAGCCGCCGATCAGTCCCAGTCCTAAAATCCCAATATTCATTTTTGATTTTGATCTGTTTTTTCTGACTTTACCAGCTATTAAAGTTGGCATCCAAGGGGTAGCATCAATGACTGTAGAGGAATTACTGGAACAATATGCAGCAGGAGTCTTAAACTTTAGTGGTGTTGACCTTGCAGAAGCTAACTTGAGTGGGGTTAAACTCAGTGGCGTAAATCTTAGCGATGCTAATTTGAGTATAGTTAACCTGAGTGGCGCGAATCTGAGTGAAGCTAACTTGAGCAATGCCAAGCTGAATGTAGCCCGACTCAGTGGCGCGAATCTATCTAACGCCATCTTGAATAACGCCAGTTTCAATGTTGCTAATTTGATTCGAGCCGATCTTAGTCGCGCTCAACTTAAAGGAGCTTCATTTATCCGCGCCGAGTTAATTCGCGCTGACCTCAGTCGCGCCGACCTGTCGGAGGCTGACCTCACGAGTGCCGATCTGCGAGAGGCGACACTCCGCCAAGCGAATCTCCGTCAGGCTAACTTGAGTGGGGCACTCTTGAGAGGCGCTTCCTTGACGGGAGCTAACTTGGAGATGGCTAATTTAAACTCCAGTGACCTGAGTCGTTCTGACTTGAGCGGTGCAAATTTGCGAGATACTGAACTCAGGCAAGCCAATTTCAGCCATGCTAACTTGAGCGGGGCAGATTTAGGCGGGGCGAATCTCCGGTGGGGAGATTTGAGGGGGGCGAATCTCCGGTGGGCAGATTTGAGCGGCGCAAAATTGAGCGGGGCTAATTTAATTGGCGCAGATTTAAGCAATGCCAATTTAACGAATACCAGTTTAATCCACGCCGATTTAACTCAGGCAAAATTAATTAGGACGGAATGGATCGGTGCTGATTTAACAGGAGCAACTTTAACTGGGGCAAAACTTTATGCCACCTCCAGGTTTGGTTTAAAAACCGAAGGTATGACTTGTGAATGGCTTGATCTTAGCCCCGCAGGCGATCGCTCCATTATCCAAAAGTTCGATTCCGAAGACTCACGAGATTTTTTTAACGAAACACCGCCAACAATTCGGATTATTGTTGATGCAGCCCTAGAACACGAAGCCAATTTTGCGATCGCTGGTGCTTACTACCAAATTGCTCAAGAATACCGGGGGCTGAAACAACCCCCAAGCATCGACAGTGGGCGTCGTCGCACTGTTTTTACCTTTTATCTAGATAGCGACGAAGCCTTATTTTCCACTGCTTACATTGTGATTCTTCCCTTTCTAGATGCGGCATCTACCCAAAAGAATATTTCCAGTCTGGTAGAAATGATTAACAGTGAAGTTGTTGCAAAGCAAGATTTTAAATCGCCGGATATGGTGAAACAATTAAATATTCTTGTAGAGCAAGCCATAAGTCAGGCTACAACAATTAAACAGATCAAAAGAAATATCGCAGTCGCCGCAAAATTAAATTTTTGCCAAGCCCCAACCCAAATAATTTTAACGAATTCCAGCGCCCACAATTTGATTGTCCATGACCATCCCAACTTTGGGAAAAGATTTATTAATCGCTCTGCTCTCAATACTTCAGCTTATGATGATATATCCCATTCCACAAAATATATATTGCCTTCCTTAGATATGGTTATAGATTTTTTCAAAGGATTTCACTATATTAGTCATTAGTAATTCGGCATAGGGCAAATGACAAATGACAAATAACAAATTTCTGGAGGATAAAAATGCGCGATACCTTTAATAAAATGATCGGTCGAAATCGCTATGTAGTCTTTCGCCTATTTCTGCACTTAGGGGGAGGTGAGGTAGCCCCAATTATGGGAGTATTGAATAGTGCTGGACGGGATGCGATCGATGCCGATGGCGATTTAGAAGTTTTGGGAGAAGGATTGGTAGAAATTAGTCAAACCCTGTTGCAATACGATGAATATTGGCTTTCTGCTGCCAACGAAGGCGATGTATTTTGGGATGAAGGAGAGGCGGGAGATTACGTGAATGAATTATTTACTGATTCTGCCCAAAGATATCTTAGTGAACCAGATTACAGTTCTGACTCTGGATTGAATCAACCTTTATCTATACCTGTAACCCGCAACGTCATTGTGATAATTACAGTAGCTTATGAAGGAGAAATACCACAGTTAGAAACTGATCTTTCTAACGTTCAGTCCCTGAAGGAAGCTTTTAAAGCTTTAATCAATTTGCACTACAAACATAACCTCAAGGCAATTCAAGTACATTTCTCCCCAGCACAGTTAGGCGATGAACTCACTAGCGATCAACTGTTGCAATATTATCCAGAATTGATTCCTTTGTAATCTGTTGGGTAGTCCGTACTTACTATTCACATCCAGAAATTGTTAAGCTCAGAGATAGGACAATAATCCAATGATCATGACCATAGTACGTAAATTTACAGCCGTTTTTTTAGCTCTGAGTTTGTGTCTGACAACTGTCGCTTGTGGAGGCGAAAACCAAACTAATTCTGGTTCTTCCGCTAAGAACGTTAGCCAAAGCTCTGCTAACACCAAGCTGAGTGACGGTGAATATCAAATACAACAAGCTACTTATGACGATGCGACTGGGGAATACAGCCTGTTTTTACTTAACAATAATCCCCCAACCTTTGCAACCGAAAATTTGCAAATGGCACGGTTAACTGATGATCAAATCAAGCAAGGTAAGAAAAGCTATCTAAAAGTAGAAAAAGGACAACCGATTTTATATGTGACGGAAGACTTTAAAATTGAATACGTCCACAACGTTACCGAGAATAAAACCAATCCTCAAACAGGACAACAAGAGACGGTTGTAGTCCGTCGAGAAAATAATTTCTGGGCACCGTTTGCTGGGTCTGTAGCTGGTAGCTTGGCTGGTCAGGCAATTGGTAGTATGTTGTTTAGACCCCAATATTATGTACCCCCTGTCTATCAATCAGGTCAAGGATTAAGTGGCTTCGGTGGATATGGTGGAAGCTATGGCCAAGCAGTTCAAAACTACCAAACTCGCTATAATGCGCCACCCGCAGCCGTGACAAATCGCACTGCGTTCCGCAATACAGGCACAATTAGAAGGTCATATCCGGGAAATTCAACTATACGCAATACACCGCGTAGCACTACAGGTAATAACCGTCCTTCCGGTTCTGGTTTTGGTGGTAGTAGCTTGCGACCCTCTGGCAGAGCCACCTCACCCAGACGCAATTCTGGTAGTAGTTTTGGTAGTGGGCGTAGTTCAGCACCCAGCCGTTCAGGTGGTTTTGGCAGCAGACGCCGTTAGAAAATTCCAAATTCAATTAAATAGGCTGCCTAAGAAGTGAAGGTAGTGTGTTGCATAAAGAAGTGCGAGGGTCACAAGTTAACCCTCCGGCTTCTGTTTATATCTCACTACGCTGGGGTTAAGGCTTGATTCTCGTACTACCAACAAGGGGAGAGGGCTATGAAGCTTATTTTGTCTGTATTCTAGACCATTTATATTGTCTCGCAAGCTTATGCACTTGTACTGTTAGCCATACGGGAGGGTAGAAAGCCTGGGTAACATTCCTTTCCGCATTTATTGCGTTCTTCTAAACCTTGGAGACGGCTTTGCAAGCCTCTCAGAACACCAATAGCTCGCATATCTTGAAAACTATTCACGCCGAAATCTGTAAATGCCTTGGGATCTTGCTTGGTGCCAATCACTGCCATGAGGTTGACCTGAGCAAAGGTTGGCTGAACACTAGGTAGGAAATTAGTTAGGCTATTCTCGTCTCGGATGATGCCTTTACTCGTCGGAATAGGCTGGTAGATTGCTCCGGGCATATTAGGAATAAAAGCCATGTATTGGTATTGAATCCAGGCAATAGCTGAATGTTGTGGACCAGCAGTAAAAATGATTTGTGTCAGTATATCAATCAACTGGTCACGGTTGGTCAGATGGCGCGGCAGGGAAACCACACCAAAACCTTTCTCACTAATGGGCCTTTGTAAAGCTTGTATCCAATTTTGCAGTTCAAAATCCTCACGGATATCTCGGTTGGATTTGTAGTAAATTCCTACATACTGGCTAACATATTCTTCTAAGGCTTTCCAGACTAGCAACCCGTCATCACGATAGGGAAAATCTCGCAGTACAGAACGGTTATCGACACCACGCTGGCGTAAATTAGTAGGAAGAGCAAATTTACTGAAGTTGTTAAAAACTTCAGTAACACCTTGATTTGTAAGATTGAGTGAACTTTCAAGAGTGCCTCCGAAAATGATATCTACGTATCCTCCAGGATTGATCAGTACCTGATCCGCAAAGGCATTGATTGCCATTGTGAACTCAAAATGGGGTTTTAGTAGCACATTCACGGGATGGCAAGCCGCTAGTTCACGAACAGTAGCTAGTGCAATTGGTTCTAAAGCAAGATGGGTCTGCCCCAAGTGACGTACTAACTCATGGACATAAAAATCAGCCATCTGAGTGATCAGTTTAGCCAAAGTCCAGTCAACTCCATCCATTGGTGTACAAAGCAGACTTATTCCGGGAACTTGTCCTAGTTGGATGGCAATAGGGATTAAGCGCGAATGCCTGCGCTCGCTATCAGCATAATAGAGTGTGATTGGGGCAGTCAGAAAATGATTCTGTTTCGGAGTAACGGTATCACTATCGAGTAACGCATAATCGGTGACAAACAGATTGCCATTTTGAGTGGCACTTTTGAGAGTTTCCCTAATCTGCCCTCTTTTATGTACATATCTCAGTACAGTTTGAAAAATCTCATCTGTTATTCCGAGTTTTTGAGTGAGGCTGTAATTGAGTGCCAAGACATTGGTTAGTTCCATTGGGTTGGGGCCAGAAAGTCGCTGTTGCGCGAATGTAGCATCGCTTCGGAAGGTCTTGGCGACATCTGGTAAAGGCAAAACAGGAAAAACCGCAGCGTAGTCTTCTAGCCTGAGAAAGATTTGAGGATTCTGGAAAAACGCCTGTTGATTCGCTCTCGCTTTCTCTGTCAAAATAACCTGATTATTGTTATACCCCTTAGAAAAAACCTCCTGGGCAGGTAAAGTTGCTACGCGGACAGAAGTCGGTAGCCGCAATGCGATCTGATATTCTTGACGTGTTTGTTCTAGCTGCTGTTGACGCTTTTGCTGGGTTGTGAGTGGATCATCTTGCGGTAAAGTTGGGATGTGCGGATTGGCAGGAGGACTTGACTTTGAAGGGTGAGTCTCGCCTTTGACTAAGTTTTCCAAGCCAGGGGTACAGGCTAGACCTAATAGACCTAGCATAGTACGGCGCGATAGAACGTATTGGTTTATTAATTGTTGGTGTCGTTGCTGTCGATTCGGTAAGCGCATCACATTATCCTCCCCAAAAACCATACTTTTCACCAAGAAAAATCATACTGTGTCTGTGGTTATTTGTGTAAAAGATGATACTTCTCTTTAAATTATTAAAAAAGCAAAAAACTCTGAAACCTACTAAAACTGATCTCAGGGATATCCAAAAAATAAAATGATGAAAATACCGTGTAGTATATTGGTTGAAAAAATTGACTGCTTTATCATAGGACTTACGCAAAATTGTCTCAAAAACCTGATTTCTCGTAGCGGTAATTCATGTAGCTTTAGCTTCCCGCAGGGTATTACCTCTACTTCAGAACTTTTTTGCGTAAGTCCTGTTTATATCTCAATAGGCTGGGGTTAAGGCTTGATTCTCCCTAACCTAACGTAAGTTCGACGGAAGTAAAAAACGCCAGGAGGCAGTGAGGATTTGGGTAAATGTCAATCGAGGGTTTTTTGGGCAAATAGGTGTAAGCAGCCATTTTTAATGCTGACTCAGTTTTAGAAGTAGTCACAACAGGAAGTGTATGGCGGTGTAAATCCAAGATACATGAAAGATTTGCAGCGTCTCTTGTTAAGAAGTTTCCTAATGTAAATGTGATTTTTCCGAGGTATGAGCCTGTTTACGGTGCTGGATTGTTGGCGTTGCAGACAATTCAAAATTGACGGACTACTAACTGTTAACCGAAGAACGCAATAATACGAGTTTTCAGTCTGCAAATATGCGCCCCAAGAAAGTTACTATTTCAGACCAAGCAGAGGTGGTAGCACTAGAATCATAACGATAACCGTCGTCACGCATGAAAGTATGTTCTGCTTCATATAAGAAAACTTTGTGAGGTATGTTAGCATTCTCAATTGCTCTAATTATGGTTTGGCGATCGCTATCTGGGATATGAGGATCAAGTGTACCGAACACCATTAGCATCTCGCCTTTGATTTCACTTACCCGCTCGATTGTATCGGCTACCTCTTTACCCAGTTTGCCACTGGGAATACCAGTCGGGTAACAGCAGACACAAGCCCTAATTTCGCTTTGAAATGCGGCGCGGAATGCTAAATGTCCACCAATACAAAAGCCGAGAGTACCTATTTGATTTGGAGAAACCGTACTCTCTGTTTTCAGAAATTCAATCACAGCAAGGCAATCGGCATCATAATCAGCTACGGAGGTTCGACGAGCATCGTCATTACCCCGCATCCGTCCCAGATCGTCTGGCTCAATTACTAAACCAACTGGCTCAATTCGGTGAAAAATTTCTGGGGCTGCTACTACATAGCCGTATCCTGCCAAGTAGTTAGCTAGACGAATCATTGCATCACCTAACTGATAAATATCACTGTAGAAGACTATACCAGGGTATTTTCCTGCTGCTTTGGGAGCCGCTACATAAACACGCATTAAGCTGCCATCTACTCTTAACTCAACATTGCGCTTAGTGATTTGCACTTTTTTGTCTCCGTGTTACGCTTGCTGTCAGGCATTCATCCGCATCTATAAAATACTCAAAGTTTTTCCAGCATCAGGATATCCTCAACCCACAATTTAGCGTTTTTCTGGTCTGCGATCGCAGCGATCGTCTTAATACACCCGTTACCTTAGCGACCGACGGTAGGCTATATAGCTGCTTTAGCACCAGTTGTAAATTTGGCAGCAGCATCAGGTGATATAGTGGCGAGTTAAGAGAAAACATTATCTTTTAAATGCAAAA
The DNA here is from genome assembly GCF_036919815.1 of Nostoc sp. GTDB lineage: Bacteria > Cyanobacteriota > Cyanobacteriia > Cyanobacteriales > Nostocaceae > Nostoc. The sequence continues at coordinate 291 of NZ_JBALCE010000006.1, read as the reverse complement.
TAATGGATAGTAGCCAAAAGTCAAATAAATTCTTTGATTTCAATTCTTTTGAACTGATGAAAAACTACCAAAAAAAATATTTTAATAGCTGTAATAATATTTACAACTCTCAAGAACACAAAGATTTTAGGGAAAAAGTAGAACAACCATTTAATGATTTTTGTAATTTAATACATCAGCAAATACCAAATCAAATTGCTTTTAATAAGTTTCATGGAGTAACAAAAGTAAAAGAAGAACTGTTAACTTATTATAATACACCTAGCTTATATAGGTATTTGCTGATGTATT
>NZ_JBALCE010000005.1:0-136802 GCF_036919815.1 Nostoc sp. | reverse complement strand
CAGACTGCTGAAACTGAACTCAAAGGAGTTGCTCAGACTGCTGAAACTGAACTCAAAGGAGTTGCTCAGACTGCTGAAACTGAACTCAAAGGAGTTGCTCAGACTGCTGAAACTGAACTCAAAGGAGTCGCTCAGACTGCTGAAACTGAACTCAAAGGAGTCGCTCAGACTGCTGAAACTGAACTCAAAGGAGTCGCTCAGACTGCTGAAACTGAACTCAAGTCATTTGGTGAATTTGTTAAAGATGAATTCAAATCAATTGCTGATGCTCAAAAGGGCGAATTTAAGGGAATCGCTGACGCTGAAAAGGATGAACTAAAATCAATTGCTGATGCTGAAAGGGGCGAATTTAAGGGAATCGCCGATGCTGAAAAGGATGAACTAAAATCAGTTGCTGATTCTGAAAAAGGCGTAATAGAGGGCGTCGCAGACTCTCTTAAAGATGAAATTAAATCAATTGCTGATTCTGAGAAAAGTGTAATCGACGGCTTGGGAGACTCTCTTAAAGATGGTTTAAAAAGTATTGAAGATTCGGGAAAGGCTGATATTGAAGCGCTTACAAGACTGGCACAAACTGAGTTTGAAACGGCTACCAGACTGGCGCAAACTGAGCTTGAAACGGGCAGTAGACTGGCACAAACTGAGCTTGAAACGGCTACCAGACTGTTAGAAGGTGAAGGTGAAGCAGTAGCAAGAATTGTGTCCGATGCTAGGGGACTGGCGACTATTCTTGCCGCCGGACAGGTTGCAGCTGATGCAGCGCTGCAAAAGGAAATAGATGATCTTAAAAATAAACCAGAGAAACCAGTGAAGACTTCATCCATAACTGTACAAATATTTGATCACTGTGACAAAGATAAAAATCCTGTTTATACCACACAATCAATAAACGTCGTCGAAGGCACTGAAGAAGCAGAAGCTCTGAAATTCAAACAAATTGCCATTGCTGATGGAGCAAGTTGCAAAAATGGCTATGGTAATGGTTTTGCTAATTTATTAAACGAGGTACGAGAGATTGGAGCATTACTGCTTAATGGTTCCGAAAAAACAATTAATACAATTGCAATCGGATTTAACGCTATGCAAGATGACGGTATTCTGTCAGAGAGTAACTGGAAATACTACCCAGTAGATATAAATCTAAAAACTGGAGCTTTGATTGTTACAACAGATGCATTAACAGTAATTAATAACGAAACCCCAAAAACATCGGCGATTCTATCTGAACAAATTAAGACAGAAATTACAAACTTAAATACCAGTATCCAAACCAAAATTACGGAAGCTACAACTACTAGAAATCAAGAGCTTAATTCTTAATTATGCCTACAAGAGATTGGGCAGTAATTAGAAAAAGTTTAATTGCAACTTACAACCCTACGATTGCATCACATTTTGGGGCAACTCCGTCCACTGCGGATAACGAGTTAATCCAATTAATGACTGTTAAATCAAATGATTCTAGCTTAATTGCTCAAAGTCGAATTACGTTATTTAATCAACGTTTTCCTTCTGGTGATGCTTACGCTGTCTGCCCTGATGGCTGGCTAATTCGCCCAGAGTATCACCGCCCTCAAGGGATTTATCAATTTGTTGAGGTCGATAGTACTGGCAAGGTTATTGGCTCTCCGAAATATCGGATTACAATACCTCAGCACAAACCGCAAAAGCTGCAATTAACTCAAGCACCTATACCAAACTACGAGCGTGGTAGCTGGGAAATAATCTACGTACTCAAGGACAATAGCCGAATTACAATTCATTCCAAAGATGAAGAAAACGGACTGCTAGTTTTAAAAGCAGCAAAAACATTAGTTGATTCAGCTTACTTAGTTGGAGCTTATCAAAGCAAATCATGTTTAGTTAAGCCGAGTAGTTCAATTGCAGAAATTACGGTTAAATGTCGAATGGCAAAATTTTACTCTACAGGTTGCCTTAGTGTGTTACCCGATTGGATCGTCAAGTGGTAAATGATAATGGCAAATGATACTGTCCAGCCTCGTCCCTGGTGGCAAATCCCCGATAATCTAGAATCTGCTATTACTTTGAAACAAGCTTGCAAACAGTATCATTTTTCAAAAAGCTCTATGATGCGAAAAATTTATACTCGACAAATTAAAGCTTTCAAGTTAGGACGACGCTGGTACGTCATGAAACCTACGGTAAATAGTCCGTAGATGCGTCGTTGTTTATGTCGGGGATTAAGGCGCGATATTCCATCCTACCGTGTAACCGTTGTTGAGGGGTTACAAATTTTACATATGATTTGCTAACTTTGATTCAAGTATCAAACTGATGTTTCTATTTATTCTTGTTCTATTGCTATAGCAACTATTTGGTAATGGCACTTGCTTGTTAATAGAGATAAAATTTTGCTACATAAAAACATCAAAATCAAATAGATGTAAGAACAAACTTAATTATGGCAATTTTAAAATCTTATCTCTTGGTATTGGACGGGATTAATTATGCACTGCATCTTGATAGCCTTACCTATGACGGCATCAAAGAAGTAATTGGGCTTACAGATATGCCGACCCCACCCCCAGCTAGTTTGCGCCAAACGTCAGCTGTGGAATTAGAAAAAAATGGACTGGCCAACAAAATTAGTATTGGGCTTTCAGCGACAGCAACGGGAACAGTTACCAAACGGAAAATAATTATATGTCCGTCTACTAAACCCTTTAAAAACATCATTGGAAAACAAGTTAAAAATCTTTACGTGCGCTCTTGTGTCGTCAAGACCCATCGGAATTTCATTTAGTATATAAGGAGCAATTAATATGGCTGGACTTTACGCAACCCTATCCGTTACTGGTAATCAGCTTGCACTAGATGCAACTGAAAAACCTTTTACCTTTTATTTTCGTGGTGCAAAACAACTTTATCTAGATCCTGCTTGGGCGACGGCAACAGGTATTACTGATGTAAGTGGAACTCACCAGGGAGAGGTTGTTCTAACAGACGTGGGGGATTTGCTCCTGCATGGCATCTTGAGAACGGCAGAGGTTGAAATTGTGGATGCTGCCACTAAATTAGTTTTGGCGATTAAAAGAGTTCGTTACTCTGGGCTAAAGAGTGCAACTATTGAACAACCAACCCCAGCAGGAATTGTTAATTTAACTTGGAAAGGTATTAGTACTAAATTAAATGGCAGAACAATTAAGGCCGTAATTGAATCGAGAAGGATGATCACTGATTAAGTGACTGATTTTACCGACGCGAGTAGGTGGAATTTAATAATGGATTCCACTAAGAATGCAACTATATCTGGACAGATGATTATTCAGCCGATAGCAGCTTTTGAGCCTACTCATCTTTTCTCCTCATCAGTTGTAGCTGTGCAAGTTGCTGTTACAACTGTTAGACCAAATTGGTACAAAGCGGGATACTTGCATCAAGTTATTCCCGTACCATTTTCGTTAGGGTTGGCACTCGGTGAATTTCGCTTTATTTCTCTTTACACGCCAGCAATCATTAAGTTTTTGCACTTTCCAACTAATTATCAAGTCTCCTTTGAAGTTCCAAAATACTTTAAGGATTGCACTTTCAAAATATGGGAATTTGTAGGTACTTAAGAAAATGAATACTACATATTCAGTTGTAGGTGTTGCTGATTCACCACAACCACAAATAACAGTCAGTCTTCAAACTACAGGAATATTTTTAGGAGTTGTTGGCAGCATTGTTATGCTTGGTAGCGTGGCAATCAACATTATTAGCAAAATTAATAAAATTTCATTCTCAATAGCCGGTCTTGAGGAAGAATTGAAGCGATATGCCAGCAATGCTGAAAAAATCAAGGATTTAGAAAAAAGACTTGAAGTTCATTTGCAGGATTACGTAAATTACAAGGATGCAATTTTACTGGATCGCAATGGATTAAGGGAAAGGATTGATCACAAATGGCAGAGAACTGAAGATGAATTTAAAGAAGTTTACAGTCATATAAAGGATTTGCAAAATTTCCTCCAAAAAAAAGATGATTTTAAAATCCGTGAGTAGTCATGTATGCCTTTGAGCAATGGAACACAAAATCATTGAAGTCTTGGAACTACTCGATCCAGAAGGAAACAACTCTGGAAAGTGGCGATTAACTATTAGATCAGACGAGAAACCTAACCCTTGCGCCTTATGTACACATACGCATGATTCCTATGAAGAAGCTTGGAATTGCCTTGAAGCCTGGGCAGCCGCTAAAAAACTCTCTGGAGATTCAATCTAATAACTTGCGGACAATTTTAATAACTTTCAAGAATTTTAAAATTTTTGAGGCTTCTTTTATTTGCAATCTTTGTGAACAGATATTTTTCCGCACTGTCCAATATAATTGAAGTAAATTCTGGTCTCATGCATGAATATCAAAAAAAGGATTAATGTTATTAGGCGTTTTGGCTGTACAAATTTTATTACACTTTTCATTGGTTGTGAAAATTGAATGAGTACAGTTAACTTACCCAGATGTCAACTTAAAAAATCATTTTTTAGGTGGACTCTCTCTCTGGGGATTCAGGGTAATCGAAACTTTTGGGACACTCTAGACAACTGCATTCGGGCTTGAGTAGTATTGTTATGTATTTGAATTGTGCCACAGCTATCAAGGATTCAATAAAAACACCCCTAGTAACGGTAGCAAAACTAGTGGTGGTTTTTAGATTTTTTAACTTGACTTTGACTATGAATTGACTATGACGATAGTAGAGCAGAGAATTTCCATAGTCAATGGAGAATATGGTAATGAAGGTAGAACATAAAGCAGCTAAAGGTTCAGTCGGTGTCGAATCATTTCAAGAAAGACTCAGACTACATTTACCACGTCAGCTTTACAATGGGAAGCAAAAATATCTAACTCTGCAAATGGCAGATAATCCAGAGAATCCTAAGTTAGCAGAAGCTAAGGCAAAGCAAATTAAATCAGATTATGACACTATGCCAAAAGATCGTATCGACCGACATCTGGTGCAGCAGTCACTAAACCTTCGAGTTTGGCTGCTAACGCTTGGATATGCGGTGAATCTAGATGAGTATTCAGGGCTTCATGAGAAGTCCACTCTTCTATAAAAGTAAAGTCTGTTGGGTCATACTGGTTTTGCAAAAGCTCATACTCGATCGCACCTGCTTCCTGACGGGTTGGCTCAATGAGTTCCAACAGTACAGCTTTTAGTTCTTCTACTTTATTAGGCAAAGCAATAAAACGGGCAACTACGCGAATCGTTTGGTTAGTCATTTGTTATGGGGCATTGGGCATTGGGCAGAGGAAAAAGACTTGCTGCTTTCCTACTCTGGTGTTTAAATTTATTTAAAACATTTGCTGTAAATATTGCTCATAGCCTAGTTGTTCTAGTTTTGCTTGCTTTGCAATTACTGATTCAGATAGGGTTTGGCGATATTGTTGCACTCTTTCTAGTAATTCTGGTTGCTGAGTTGCGAGGATTTGTACTGCTAAAAGTCCGGCATTTTTGGCATTACCGATCGCCACTGTTGCTACAGGAATACCCGCAGGCATTTGTAAAATAGAATACAAAGAATCAACACCTTGTAAGTTACGAGTAGGTACAGGAACACCGATCACAGGAAGTGGAGTTAAAGACGCTACCATTCCAGGCAGATGGGCAGCACCACCCGCACCAGCAATAATCACCTTAATACCGCGTTGGTGTGCAAGTTGAGCATATTGCACCATGCGTTCTGGGGTACGATGAGCAGAAACGATCGCCACTTCGCTCTCAACGTCAAATTCTTCACAAACTGCGATCGCATCTTTCATGGTGGGCAAATCAGAATCGCTGCCCATAATAATACCAACTAGGGGAGTCATAAAATTTTGGATTTTGGATTTTGGACTTTCCTGCGGAACGCTACGCGTAGCTTGCTTCCCCGGAGGGGTACGGCTACGCTCAGTCGAACGATTTTGGATTTTGGATTAATCGGCGATTGTTTCATCTAAAATCGGATGAGATTTAGGATTTAGCTATTTTTTCGCCACTGTGATGACCCAAGCAACACAAAATCCTGTAGATATTATCAATGCTAGAGTACCAGGGTACAAAGATTTGCAGATGCTCTTGGTTAATCAAGAGGGCATAATTGAGCAAATCTTACCAATGCGTACAGTAGGAGTACAGAGCCGTACTACCCTAGTAGATGTAGCAGGTGACTGGATTTCTCTAGGCGGCGTTGATTTGCAAATTAACGGTGCATTGGGATTGGCATTTCCTGATTTAACGGCTGAAAACGCTCATATACTCCAGAAAATAAGGCAATTTTTGTGGGATTTAGGGGTAGATGGATTTTTACCGACACTTGTGACAACTTCAGTAGAAAACATTCAGCGATCGCTTACTATTATTGCTGATATTATTCCCAGTCAACAAGCAGGTGCCAAGATTCTGGGAGTACATCTAGAAGGCCCATTTTTGAATTTCCAAAAGCGCGGCGCACACCCAGCAGAATACTTGTTACCCTTAACAATTGACGAGGTAAAGCGGGTTTTGGGTAATTATGCTCATGTTGTGAAAATCATCACCTTAGCACCGGAGTTAGATTTCACTGGTGAAGTAATTCCATATTTGCGTTCTCTGGGGATTACTGTCAGTTTAGGGCATTCTCAAGCAACATCTGCCCAAGCCCAACGCGCCTTTGAGGAGGGTGCAACGATGGTAACTCATGCTTTCAACGCTATGCCAGCATTACATCACCGCGAACCAGGATTATTAGGGGCAGCAATTACTCATCCTGATGTGATGTGTGGTTTTATTGCTGATGGTAAACACGTTTCGCCCACAATGCTGCAAATTTTACTTCGTGCTAGCTATCAAGAAAAAGGGCTGTTTCTGGTCAGCGATGCCCTTGCACCTTTGGGGCTACCCGATGGCGTGTATCCTTGGGATAGTCGGCAAATTGAAGTTAAAAACGGTACGGCACAACTGGCCGATGGCACTTTGTCGGGGACGACTTTACCGTTGTTAGTGGGAGTGCAGAATTTGCTAAAATGGGGAATTTGTGACGTAGAAAATGCGATCGCTTTAGCTACTAATGCACCTAGAAAAGCAATTGGTTTACCAGGAATTATTAAGAGTCAATCCACTAACTTATTACGCTGGCATTGGGATGAAACTACAAAAGAATTAACTTGGCAACGTGCTATCACAGCAGATTTGGTATATTTTAAGTAATCCATATCAGATTAACTTTGTCTCCCTTCATCCCCACACGTACTATAAATTCATGTCCATCATCAGCAAAACTCAGCTTCCACAAATAGGTCTGAGTTTCTCCTTGTTTGAGATGACCGAAATAAGTAGTTGTATAACCCTCAGACATGCGTGGAATTAGCGGGGAGCTAACTTGGTCAAATATTTCTTTGGTAATATCTCTTCTGTACTCTAAATCACCTACCGTAAGAAAAAGTTCGTAATTTCCCGCAGCAGTGGCATCCAAAATAGTCTGCAAACAATTAATCACGTTTTCAGGAGGATTTGTCGAATTCATATATCATTCTCTATGTCTAGTCTGACTGAGAGATCAGGCGTTGACTAACAATATAAGAATATGATACTTGATTTATTTAAATTATCGAACTTTAGAGATCGCACCATCGTTTATTAACGGGGTAATCTTGTTTAAAATCCTTTAAGCTATTGGCTTTTACGTCTAGTTACTCTTGTTTAGTGTGGAACAAGAATCTCCCACCACAGTGTAGCTTGGTGGGAGAATGTCAATAAACTATGCAGGGTTCGGTTGAGTTCGGCTTTGCAGTAGTTGGATAATTGCAGTTTTTTCTAAGATTCCAACTAGAACGCCATTCTCACGAATCACGGGGAGGACAGATAGCTTTTGTTGTTCGAGTAACTGCATGACTTCCAGCAGAGGTTGATCGGATTGGACTGTGGTAGATTCGGTAATTGGTCGCATAACTTCTTTGATTGGAGTTTCTGACCACAGTGCTGTTGGGATGGTTCGTAAGTTATCAACAGAGATCGCACCTACTAATTGTCCATCATCATCAGTCACTAAAAACCGATGCCAGTTTTGTCCACTTATGACTCGCTCATCGGCAAGCTCTCTCAAGCTAAGATTAGCAGATACAATCGGGCTATCATGAGTTACAGCATCCTCGGCTGTCAAACCTGTGAGCTTTTCTTGCACTTTGGCAAATTGAGCCGCATTACCAGCATTTTGTAATAAGAAGAAGCCAACTAACAAATTCCAGAAGTTACCGAAGTTGCCAAATAATAGTAGGGGAACCATACCAGAAAGAATTGCTACCCAACCAAAGATTTGCCCAACTCGACTCGCAAAGGTCACACCTTTATAAGGATTACCTGTAATTTTCCAAACTATGGCTTTCAGTATATTTCCGCCATCTAAGGGCAAGCCAGGAATCAGGTTAAACAGGGCTAATGCCAAGTTAACAGAAGCCAGAACACCAAGAATTGCAGCTAACGGCCCTGATGCAGCAGTAGTAACACCAATAACTGTAAGGATACCGCAGAGTAGTAAACTAACTATTGGACCAGCGATCGCTACCCAGAAAGCTTCACCTGGGGTTTTCGACTCTTTTTCTAAGCTAGCCAAACCGCCAAATATAAATAGTGTGATCGATTTGACATCAATTCCCTGACGAATTGCAACAAAGCTGTGGCCTAATTCATGGGCGACGACAGAGGCAAATAACATCAGTGCTGTCATCAATCCCAGTAGCAAAGCTAATCCCGCAGACAATTGGGGAAATTGCGCCGCCAGTCCACTGCTATAGCTCCAAGTTACCAAACCCAGAACTAAAAACCACGACGGATGGATATAGAAGGGAATTCCGAAGAGATTACCAACCCGAATTGTGCCATTCATGTCGTTCACCTTTGATTTCAGCTTCGAGAGGTTTGCTTTCGTCCTTCTCGATGTCTTTAGTGTAACGAAATGTTAAGAAGTTTTAATCTTGATAACGGTAGTGGTGTCCGTCCGTAAAGGTGTGGTTATTGGGAATCAGAAGTTATTTCTCCTTAATCTCCTCTGCTAACCATTTTTGACACTCCTCGACCTAAAGGCACGTTCGCGTTAGCGTCTCGAAGAGAGGATTCTTTGATCTACGAGGCAACTTGCTCACGTCTGGATTTCTCTGTTCATGAGTAATGGTAATGCTTACGTTGTTGATTAATACTAATAGCTAAAATTAGTTAGGTTTTATCTCCCCAAACTTAGGACTCCACCACCCATTTTGCGTACTGAAATAAGCCACATCTTTATGTTTAGTATCCTGACGCGATCGCGGGTCACAACATCGCAACATTGTCTTACTCTCCCCATCTTTTATATAACTGTACTCCTCTAGAGGTTTTTTACATACTGGGCAGGGATATGCCGTCGTTTTCACAGGAGGCTTTTGTTGATTCTCAGCTTGGACTGCTTTAGTTTGTGGTGGCTGCCAAGTTTTGTTAAAGTCGCTCCAAAACAGCACAACATTTTCACAGCTTTTTGTGCATTTTAAAAAATATTTCTTTTTAACTTTACTACTGGGAATTTTGGCGAGAAAATTTTTGCACTCAGGGCATCGAGTCTTGGAAGTTTCATATTTCCGCTCAGTTATCACATTAGCTTTACCTATTGAGGAACTTGGAACTATAGTTTTAGCTTTGGAGAGCGCTGGTACAAAATAATTCTGATTCCAACTTGTTAAATAATCCTGCCAAGAGTTTTTTCCTTCGGAAATTGCATCAAGGGCATCTTCCATTTTTGCTGTGAATTCCGCCTCTAGTAAATCAGGCAGTGCTTTAAGCAAAAACGCATCAACTTCTAACCCTAACGCTGTCGGTTGAAGATGGTCTTTTTTCAACTCCACATAATTGCGTTTTTTTAAAGTAGCAACAGTGGGAGCATAAGTACTTGGGCGACCAATTCCTTTACGTTCCATCAGTTGCACCAATTTTGGTTCACTATAACGAGGTGGTGGCTGAGTCTGCTTTTGCTCATGTCCAGCATTCTCCAGTTTCAATGCTTGTCCCTGTTGTAATGAAGGTAAAACACTATCCTTGCTGAGATTGTTCCAGTACCGGGCATAACCGTAAAATTCAATTACTTGCCCTCTGGCTGACCACAGTAGAGAACCAGACTGAGTAATCACCAAAGTTTTACGCAATTGGGCAGCACGACACTGAGAAGCAATTGACCGTTTCCAGATCATCACATACAGATTAAACTGATCATCAGGAAGTTCAGAACGCAATTGAACTGAGGGACGAAACACATCCGTTGGACGAATCGCTTCATGTGCTTCTTGAGCCGATTTGCTACTGCGATGCTTGGCGACTTGCTGCGGTACATTCTGCGGATCATTTTGCTCCAACCATTTACGGGCGCTGGCACAAAATTCTGGACTCAGCATTACTGAATCTGTTCGCATATATGTAATTAACCCTGCCTCATAAAGCTTTTGGGCAACAAGCATGGTTTTGTCAGGAGCAAACCTCAGCTTTGAACCGGCTGCTTGCTGAAGGCTGGAAGTTGTAAATGGTGGAGGTGGCTGGCGGTTAACGACTTTACCTTCAAGATGAATCAGCTGATGAGGATGCCGCAGTGCTTCTTCAACTAAACGTGTTGCCTCTGCTTCGGAAAGAACGCGTTTAGACTCCGGCGTTTCTGGACTATTACCTACCTTTGCGTCATCGTCAGTTTCAGTTTCTTGGTCTGCTGCATCTTTGGCAGAATCGACCGTCCCTTTGTAAAAAGCTCGGAATCCTTCAGCATAATCTACCCAGACACTCCAGTAATCTTGGGGGACAAACGCCAGAATTTCGGTTTCTCGCTGACAAATCAAGTGCAACGTCGCGCTTTGGACTCTGCCAACACTCTTAGCGCCGTTATTCAATGCCCAAACTAAAGGGCTACCTTTGTAACCCACCAACTTATCTAGGCAATCTCGGCACAGCCCAGCACCAATCAAATTTTGGTCTAGCTTTCTGGGATTAGCGATCGCACTCTGCACCGCCGATGCTGTAATCTCAGTATAAATTACTCGTTTCGGTTCTCTTAAACCCAGCGTTTCTTTCAGGTGCCAAGCGATCGTCTCCCCTTCCCGGTCTGGGTCGGTTGCTAAGACAACTTCATCAACCTGCCTCACCGCAGACTTGAGTTTCTGGATTGTTTCTTTGGCTCGTTGGTCACGCGGGACGTAATTGCACCGAACATTATTGCCGTCCATGACGAAACCCAAGGAATCGTCCCCTTCATTGCTAAGTTCTCGGATGTGACCACAACTGGCCAGAACTTTCCAATCTGCACCCAGAATTTGACTGAGTTTTTTGACTTTTCCCGGAGATTCTACCACAAGCAGGCGTTTGATCATAGCAACTGCGTTCTAGATTTTGAGCAATAAACTGGCAATTGCAATGAGCGATGGCGCAGCCATCACTAAGGGCAAACGCCTATTCTCGTGATCTGGATTTTCTAGAATACTGTACCAAAAAGCTTGAGAAATTGCTGAACTGAGTTTAGAGGTAAATCATCCCAATGCGATGTTTGATTGTGCGATGGCTGTTGCAGATTACGCTGTAACCTCTACTTGATGAGTCTCAACAGTGAGCGGTAAACCAAGTTCTGCACGAACTTCAAGACAGCCTGCGATCGCGTCTTTGATATTTTCGAGGGCTTCTTCTGTTGTCTGTTTTGACTAACACAACCAGGAATACTGGGACACTCGACAATCCAAACCCCATCTTCATCGCGATCAAGTATTACATTGAACTTCATACACTGTTGTTGGCAAGAGAGTTGTAGTTATTTATTATTGTAACTTGCGACCATTTAATCCAAAAAGGCAGCCGAGCGATCCTGTTACGTATCAACTCAACTTTGTACTTCACACATCTCAAATTGCCATCAGTATTTCGGCTTAACGAGTCTTTGATTAGGAATAACGCTGAGGGAATTGGAATTATGAAAAACTCTATGAAGGTATGCCTTTCCTATTTGGATTAGTAAACCATTTTTTTATTTCACCACAAAAATTCCATACATCATCATCTGAGGGTTTGAGATAATATTGCGATTCTGGATCTTCTCCCATTTTCTCAAAGATGTTAATCAACCAACTGGGCCCGTGTCCAGGCGCAGCAAGTTGAAGAAGCCAAGACTCCAACTCTCCCTTCCGCACAACAAATAGACCATACTCTGCAAGTTTGTCAAATAAGTTATTTGCTGCTTCTCTGTCACTGCCAGAGAGAATATCTACGCCACCATCCCGTTTCATATTCTTTTCTGTGGCATCAAACTTTTGCTTGACAGCATTTCGTAAACTAGCAAGTGAGTAATACTCAAGTTCCGGGATAAAGCCGCTTTTAAGAAAGTTTGTCCAATCCTGACCACCATCTTTGAGGATATCAACGTCAACAATGCCAACTGCTGGTATACCCAGTTCTCTCAAAGGCTTGATAATTATTTGGACAGTTTGCTTGTTTTGAGCATTGAGAAACAAACAGTTAGGAATTCCCAACTCTGGCTTATAACGTAGCAGTCGCTCATTAATCTCCTGATAAAATGCGCGATCAGCATCAGATTCTGTCACGATAACAAATTCATAGAATAGCGCCCCAAGCACACCGATTGAGCGCAACAAAGGATTTCGCATCAATCTAAGAATATCTGTGTTAGATAAAACTCTTGCAGTAGCTACCTCACTCCGATAAGTTAGTCTCACAATATTGACTGGTGCGCCTGATTGTATACAACCCATTACAAAGTTTGGACTATGTGTTGATACAAACAATTTTTTTTGAGAGCCTAAGCTAGAAATAGCAATTTCTTTTCCTAGTTTGAAAGCTAAGGGTGGATATAAAAAAGCTTCAGGTTCATCAATTAGAATAATGGCAGGATCACCAGCTATAATCTCTGTAATAATTCCAGTGAATGCTTTTACACCGTCGCTGGCTTGCTCAACAGAGAATGCTTTTGAGTGAAATTGCACAGCTTCATCGTGAATCCCACGTTCTTCCATATCTGTCTTAGGAGGAAGAGATGACAAGCGTAGTCTAAGTTGTCCGAGAAAAGTAGGATCTATAACGAAGTATGTCCCAAAAGCGTCATAAATAATTCGTCTAACTTCATCTCTTTTGGCATCGTCACGAAACAACACTTGAAAGCTTGTTTGAGGAGGTTGCTGAAGATCACCAGCGCTTTGTTGCCCAATCAAACTAATACGGCTTTTACCGTCTAGTAGGAGAGTATTAAAGGAGAGATACCACGGGCAAAACAAGTTTACCTGACCATTAGGATTTTGTAAGACATTCAAAAGATTCTGTCTAGGAACTTGATGCCTCGTTCCTTTTTTTCCAACAATTATATGATCAGGTAAGAGCGCTTCACTTATATGTGGTTGAAGAGTTGACTTTTTAATCTTTTCTTCAGCCGCTTCAATTGAGAATGTATGAAATTCAATCTTTTCTAGAATTACATCTGTTATGTTCAGTTGACCGCTTGTGCAGTAATAGTGAATTTCAGAGAGAACTTTGCTTTTCCCAGAGTTGTTTGGGCCTACAAATACAGTTATGGGCGTTGTGACTACTTCCTCTGAGGGTAATCCTGAGCCTCTTCCAAATTTCAGTTTGATGGTTTTTATCATTTGTCAAAAACTACGGATCGCTTGGGTTGCTTTTGTCATATGCTTGTATCTCTAAGAATTTATTAGAGAGATCCTCACTACTTACCACCCCAATTGCAGAAGATACACAGATATTCCACTGAAAATTTACTCATTTTAAGTAGATTAACAGCAAACTGTCTGCATCAAAGTCTGCTTTAGGTAAATAGATAGTATAGTTTTGTATATCTTCCAACTCATTCATTCTTAATAGTATTTTTGTATTGTTAGTTTTTTGACCCACTTTGCGGTAAAAAATGTTGCTTTCAACGTAAAATCAGCCGATCGCATTGATCACTTTTCATCACGATCGCACTTCCTGTTTCTCTACCAGGTTGATTTACAGCAATAATTAGCGAGAATTGATGCTGTCTGCGCCAAGCGATTCTTATGGATACGGTTTGCGATCGCACAATTGCTAACATTTCAATTAATTAGACAACAAGGGGCTTAAGCCCCTTGTTAAATTCCCTAATGAGGTACAGCCAATTTTACATCCGCTACCTGAGCATTATCAGCAACAATTTTGCGGAATAAATCACCTTCAATAGTCTCCTGTTCTATTAACAAATCTACTAAACGCTCCAAAACTATGCGGTTTTCTGACAACAGTTCTTTGGACTTGATATAACAATTGTTGACAATTTCGCGTACTTGTGAATCAATCTTGGCAGCAATTTCTTCCGAATAGTCTGATTTATTCATCCAGTCGCGTCCCAAAAATACCTCTGCACTCGGATTTTCTAACGACAATGGGCCTAATTCTGACATCCCGAAGCGTGTCACCATCTGCCGTGCCATCCCTGTTACGTGTTGCAAGTCATTGCTTGCACCTGTGGTCACTTCTGGCTTACCAAAAACGATTTCCTCGGCGGCGCGACCACCTAAAGTAGCAGTAATCCGGGCTTTGAGTTGGGAACGCGAAATTAACCCCTGTTCTTCGTTGGGAGTAAACCAAGTTAATCCTAGCGCTTGTCCGCGTGGGATGAGTGTAACTTTCTGCACAGGGTCATGCTCTTTGAGCAATGTGCCCACTAAAGCATGTCCAACTTCATGATAGGCAATCAAACGCTTGCTCTTGCTGTCTACCAAGGCGGTACCTTCCATACCTGCAACAACTCGATCTATCGCAGCATCAACTTCTAAAATGGTGACAGCTTCTTTGCGTCTCCTAGCAGTGAGAATGGCAGCTTCGTTGAGTAAGTTGGCTAAGTCTGCGCCAGTAAAACCCGGAGTGCGGCGAGCGATCGCTTCTAATGATACGCTAGGATCAACTTTTTTATTCCGCGCGTGGACTTGCAAAATTTCCAGTCGCCCTTTCAGATCCGGTGGATCAACCATCACTTGTCTGTCAAAGCGTCCCGGTCTGAGCAGCGCTGAATCTAAGACATCTGGGCGGTTAGTGGCAGCAATAATAATGATCCCTGTGTTACCTTCAAAACCGTCCATTTCGGTGAGGAGTTGGTTGAGGGTTTGTTCACGCTCGTCGTTACCGCCACCGATACCAGCGCCCCGTTGTCTACCTACTGCGTCAATTTCATCGATAAATATTAGACAAGGAGCATTATCTTTGGCTTTTTTGAAGAGATCGCGCACGCGAGATGCACCCACACCAACGAACATTTCCACAAATTCCGAACCGGAAATACTGAAGAATGGGACACCGGCTTCCCCAGCGATCGCCTTTGCTAGTAAAGTTTTACCAGTACCAGGAGGGCCAATTAACAGCACTCCTTTGGGAATACGTGCGCCTACAGCCGTAAATCTTTCTGGCTGTTTGAGGAAAGTCACAACTTCTTCAAGTTCTTCTTTAGCTTCTTCAACCCCGGCGACATCTTCAAATTTAACTCCAGTTTTTGCCTCCATTTGGAAGCGAGCTTTGGATTTGCCGAAATTCATCGCTTGGCTAGAAGCATTAGTAGAGCGCCGGAGGAACAATAGCATTAAAGCCAACAGGGGCAAAATCCACATGAGATTGATCAACAGCCCCACAGCAGCTCGACTATTAGCAGAGGAAACTTCGCCAAAATCAACATTCTTATCTTTGAGTATGTTAATCAACTCTGTATTTTGTGCTAGAAGTCTCACCTGTTGCGGTGGTGTATCATCCTTTTGGCCTTTGAGATAAACCCTTGCTAGCTGTTCGGTTTCGTCCAGTTCTACTTTTTGGATTTCTCCCGCCTTGGCTTTCTTGAGCAAGTCACCATAATTTAGAGGGGTAGTCTCTACTTTTTGTGCCAAGACCGGAGTACTCCCGAAAATTCCTGGCAAGATAATCAAACTAGCAGCGATTGCACCAACCCAGGCAACTCGCTTTGAGGACTGCTCTTTTCTCAATGCTTTTTTTCCCAAATTTGTCATAATAATTACCCTTTGTCTGCTGGCACAAGTTGAGCTATGGTTTGATGCCTATTCTTCTCTTCAAAATTGTAATAACTGGAAATTACACTTTTCTTATCTAGTCTAACTTCCACACAAAATTCCGACACAAATCGCTAAAATAAGTATAGTCATAACGATTCCGTTTTATAAAATCAGACGATAGTAGCTAGTTAATAGTTTGTGGGTTAATTATGGTGAAGATTGTTGGCATTGGTGGTAGTTTAAGACCAGGCTCCTATACCCAGCTTGCTTTGCAAGTAGCAGTGCAAAGGGTTGAAGCTGTGGGTGCAGAGGTAGAAATTCTGGATTTACGGCAGTTGCAGCTACCGTTTTGCACTGGCGCAAAGGAGTATCCAGAGTATCCAGATGTTCAGAGATTGCAAGATACAGTCAGTCGCGCCGATGGATTAATTTTAGCGACACCTGAGTATCATGGTGGCGTTAGTGGTGTCCTGAAAAATGCTCTGGATTTGATGAGTTTTGATCAACTGGCGGATAAAGTCACAGGACTAATCAGCGTATTGGGTGGTCAGTCTAATAGCAACGCCCTAAATGACCTACGGCTAATTCTCCGTTGGGTACATGGTTGGGTGATTCCCGAACAAATTGCGATCGGACAAGCTTGGGGTGCGTTCAGTCCTGAAGGTAAGCTTTTAGATGAGAAACTCTCTCAAAGGTTTGATCAATTTGCTCAGAGTTTAGTTGATAATACTCGCAAGCTGCGGGGCGTAAATTAGTTATAGGGTGGGCAAAGCTTTGCCTACCCTACTCAGATCAACTAATGGTGGTGATGGTGGTGATGGTGATCTCCAGCTACTTGAGAATTAACTGCCAATGATTGGTCTGACAACAGCTGTGCAATATGAGCATCAGCCCATTGCGCTACCATCGCCAAAAATTCTGGATGGTCGTTAACGCAAGCCATCTGCACGTAGTTCGTACCAGGATGCTGTTTTTCTAAAGTATGGATGATATGGTGTACATCCAATAAAGTTTCGTGGTTTTCTGTAGCAAAGCCAATAGGCATAAATATTACTACTTTCGCACCCAATTGAATCAGATTATTTGCCGCTTGCTCTGCATTTGGCTGTGTCCAATCAATTAAAGGTGTATCGTGATTTAGCCAACCCACTGAGATTAAGGGATAGCGGTTAATCAACTTATCCCGAACCAAATCATACATCGCTTCACTTTCGGCAATCCCAGAAGTAAATCCTTTGGCTTTATGAGGACAACCGTGGTTCATTAACACAATGCCGATTTGAGAAGGTAAATAAGCTGCGGCTAAATCAGCAATTTTCTCCTCAACCAGATGAGCCATCAAATCGATGTAGGCTGGTTCATTAAAGAAAGAAGGAATATAGCGCTGTCCTTTAACCCAGTGTTCTTCACCATCAGTTAATTCAACCAGAGCATTGTTAACTTGCTCGATCGCAATCCCACTGGTAAAGATAGAATCAACAACTAGCAGTGGGTAGATTAGCAGCTTATCGAAGCCTTGGTTTTTGATTTCTGCCAGGACTTGATTGGGTAGGAAAGGGGCGCAGAAGTTGAAAGCCTTGAAAACTTGGACATTATCGCCCCATTTTTCTTGTAAATTCTTCTCAATCCCAGCACGCTGCTGTTCAAAGATGGCATTGTGTGGGGAGATAAAATCGTGGTGTGTGTGTCCCCACTCGTGGCGGTCAAATAGCGCCAAAAGTTTTGCCAAGGGGGGATAAATCCAGGTTGGCACTGGTGCAAATTTTGCTGTCAGAAGATTTAAAGCCTGTTCGTTATAGTTGGCGAAATCTTCGTAGCTTTCGACTTCGCCGTAGCCCATGAGCAATACGGCTACACGGTCTTTACCTGATAGATGCTCGTGGGTGTGTTGTACTTTTTCCGGCGTGGCAACCACAATCAGTTCCTCTATATAAATAACCAAAGTGCAGATAGATATGAAGTTAGGGAATAGTTGAACATCCCCCTTACTAGTAACATATTATCCCATCCAGGGGGATAGGATAGGTGGAAAAATGAAAATAATAGATCAAAAGAGGTACTGTGATTATTACTGCGTACTGGGCACCTCTTTTCTAGTTAGGTGAGTTTTTGTTGTATGTCAGCAAACTGATGATGCCGGAATGGGTTGTCTGCGATCGCATTTTGAATACTTAAGAGGATGAAAATTAAACTAACTAGAGCAATTTTCCAGACTTGCTCCAACTCGATTCTAGAAATCTATACCCTCGACCTCTTGATTGATCATAGTGAGGACAGATGCTTAGAGCGTCTCCAATCACTTTATAATTAGTTAAAGAACTGCATCTTAAGTAATATGAAACTACCTCAGATCCTCGCTACAACAGTCGTAGCAATCGCCTTTGGATACGTCGGCTCTCAATATTTGAGTAGAAATATTATGTATATCATCGGCGGTGCAATGGCTGGACTGGGTGCAGTGGCGTATGTTACTCCGTCCAAATCTAAAGAAAAATTAGAACCCGAATTTCGAGAACAGTCAACATCTACACAACTGAAAAAATGAGTTGTAAGCGCTCAAACTCATGCCGAAATCTTTCTAGTAAGTTAAATTATTACTGATTGTAAAAGCTGCTAATACGATAGACGGATGAGTATAATTATTTGCCCTGGAATTCATCAGCCAGATTTAACTGAAAGTTTTAGAGTAGAATTGTTAGATTTAATTTCTCATAGCTCAGTCAGTCAAAAGCCAGCTAATATACTGGTTTATCCGGGTCAGGATTTTTTGGTTTTATCAGCATTTCACATTTTGCAATTTTTGCGCGTTAGTGTAGCTCACCGCAGGTATCGCAACTCCCTTCAGCTAAAATCACCAATTATATTCATTAGCTTTAGTGCTGGCGTGGTCGGGGCAATAGGAGCAGCATATTTGTGGCAACTCTTCGGTGGTCATGTGAAAGCGTTTATTGCTATAGATGGATGGGGAGTACCACTACAGGGTAATTTCCCGATTCATCGGATGAGCCATGATTATTTCACTAATTGGAGTTCCTGTTTGCTAGGTAGTGGGCAAGATAACTTTTATGCACAGCCAGCAGTTGATCATTTGTCAATGTGGAAATCCCCCCAAACTGTACAAGGCTGCTGGGTAGATTCGTCTATTGGGATTTTTCCACCCAAAGGTCGTCTGACAGCAGCCGAGTTTTTGCTTATGCTGTTAAAGCGCTATGAAGCAAATTAATCCGGACAATAGAGTTAGGAGTTAGGAGTTAGGAGAGACGCGATTAATCGCGTCTGTACAAGAGTTAGGAGGAGAGACGCGATTAATCGCGTCTGTTATTTTCCCCAATGCCCAATACTTCTCTACGAGAGGCTACGCCAACGACTTCGCTCAGTACAAGTGCCCAATGCCCCATCTACCCAAAGAAAGTATTTAATGTTTCCAACTGAACCTACTGCTGTTAATAAAGGGTTTGGCGCACTGCTAAAAAACCGTGGTTTTATGCTCCTGTGGATTGGGCAAGTGTTGTCCCAGTTAGCTGATAAGGTCTTCTTCGTTTTGCTGATTGCTCTGTTGGAGAACTACCCACCGCTTCCGGGGTTGGCACAAAACTCCATGTACTCAACTTTGATGCTGTCCTTTACAATACCAGCAATTTTGTTCGGCTCTGCTGGTGGTATCTTTGTTGACCGCTTGCCAAAAAAGCTGATTCTGGTTGGCTCAGATGCCGTGCGGGGAATATTAACGCTATGTCTGCCCTTGTTACCCCGACAGTTCCTGATTCTGTTAATTCTGACTTTTGCTATTTCCACGGTGACGCAGTTTTTTGCACCAGCTGAACAAGCAGCGATTCCTTTGTTGGTGAAGCGAGAGAATTTGTTGGCAGCGAATGCACTGTTTACCAGTACGATGATGGGAGCTTTAATTGTTGGCTTTGCGATCGGAGAGCCGATTTTAAGTCTGGCGAAAAGCTTGATGGGAGAAGAATACGGTCAAGAGCTTGTGGTAGGTGGATTATACATATTATCGGGTGTTCTCATCCAGCCGATTAAATTTAAAGAACCCAAACGACCGAAGGAAAATCGGGCATCAAATAACCCTTGGGCTGAATTCACGGAGAGTCTGCGCTATCTCAAGAAAAACCCTTTGATTTTGAACGCCATGCTGCAACTGACAACTTTATATTGTGTGTTTGCAGCCTTAACAGTGCTGACAATTCGATTAGCCGCAGAGTTTGGTCTCAAAGAAAAACAGTTTGGCTTTTTCTTAGCAGCAGCAGGGGTGGGTATGGTATTTGGTGCAGCGATTTTAGGACACTGGGGTGAGAAATTTCATCACAAGCCCCTACCTTTAATTGGATTTTTGATGATTGCACTAGTTTTAGGAGTGTTCACTTTTACACATAACTTGTTGCTGGCGCTAGGACTCTGTGCATTTTTGGGTATAGGTGCTGCCTTAATTGGTGTGCCCATGCAAACTTTGATTCAACAGCAAACACCACCTACCATGCACGGTAAAGTATTTGGCTTTCAAAATCATGCTGTTAACATCGCTCTGGCGTTACCTTTAGCGATTACTGGGCCATTAACTGATGCTCTGGGCTTGCGATTTGTACTTGTCGGAATGAGTATTGTTGTCGTCGTTGTCGGGGTTTGGGCTTGGAAAAATACCCGCAAAGTCTTGCAAGACGTAATTTAATTAATGTAAGCTAATAGTCTAGATTTATATTTAATATAAAAAATTCTCAGATTTTGATTGAACTTTTCAATTAAAATGAAATACTAACTACAGAAATCAGCATTGATTTTAGCTATAGTCTGAGGTTTGACCGTGCCATCGCTTTCCCCAATTAGTCTCCTAGAAACCGAGAATCACAAACAGTCTCGTACTTCTAGCCCACCAGTCCTACCCAAACGTGCATCTGGCGGTTTTGCTCTGCTTGACAGCCTTCATCGCCACGGCGTTGATTATATTTTTGGTTATCCTGGTGGGGCAATTCTCCCAATTTACGACGACCTGTATAAGGTGCAAGCAACTGGTGCTATGAAGCACATTCTCGTCAGACACGAACAAGGCGCAGCCCATGCTGCTGATGGTTACGCCCGTGCAACTGGCAAGGTAGGAGTATGCTTTGGCACTTCTGGACCAGGAGCAACTAACTTGGTGACAGGCATCGCCACAGCTTACATGGATTCGATCCCAATGGTTGTGGTTACAGGGCAAGTAGCACGTCCGTCGATTGGTACAGATGCCTTTCAGGAAACTGATATTTACGGCATTACCCTACCGATTGTGAAGCACTCCTATGTAGTGCGTGACCCTAAAGATATGGCGCGAATTGTCGCCGAAGCCTTTCACATCGCTAGCACTGGGCGTCCGGGGCCAGTTTTGATTGATGTCCCCAAAGATGTAGCTTTAGAAGAATTTGACTATGTACCTGTGAAACCAGGTTCAGTGAAGTTACGCGGTTATCGTCCTACGGTAAAGGGAAATCCTCGGCAAATTAATGCCGCGATCCAGTTAATTACTGAAAGTCGCCGTCCGCTATTATATGTCGGTGGTGGTGCGATCGCAGCTGGTGCCCATGCAGAAGTAAAAGAACTAGCTGAATTATTCAATATCCCTGTCACCACAACCTTAATGGGGATCGGTGCATTTGACGAACATCATCCCCTAGCTTTGGGAATGTTGGGGATGCACGGCACTGCTTACGCTAACTTTGCAGTTAGTGATTGTGACTTGCTGATTTGCGTTGGCGCTAGATTTGACGATCGCGTTACAGGCAAGTTAGACGAATTCGCCTCCCGCGCCAAAGTAATTCACATCGACATCGATCCCGCAGAAGTTGGCAAAAACCGCGTTCCTGAAGTGCCCATCGTCGGCGATGTGCGGAACGTGTTAGTAGACTTGTTGCGTCGATGCCAAGAAACAGGCGTCAAGGCTACACCGAATCAAAACCAAGAGTGGTTAAATTTAGTTAACCGTTGGCGCGAAGAGTATCCTCTAATAGTGCCGCACCATGCCGACAGCATTTCACCCCAAGAAGTGATTGTAGAAGTCAGTCGCCAAGCACCCCACGCTTTTTACACGACAGATGTCGGACAACATCAAATGTGGGCAGCACAATTTCTGAAGAATGGCCCAAGGCGCTGGATTTCTAGTGCTGGTTTGGGAACGATGGGTTTTGGCTTACCTGCGGCAATGGGCGCGAAAGTGGCGTTTCCTGATGAAGAAGTCATCTGTATTAGCGGTGATGCCAGTTTCCAAATGTGTTTACAGGAGCTTGGTACACTAGCACAGTATGGGATAAATGTCAAGACATTAATTATCAATAATGGCTGGCAAGGGATGGTGCGCCAGTGGCAGCAAGCCTTCTATGGTGAGCGTTACTCATGCTCAAACATGGAAGTAGGGATGCCAGACGTAGAGTTATTAGCAAAAGCCTATGGGATTAAGGGCATGGTAATCAGCGATCGCAGTGAATTGAAAGATGCGATCGCCGAAATGCTGGCACATAACGGCCCGGTAATCGTGAATGTCCACGTCACCAGAGACGAAAACTGCTATCCAATGGTAATCCCTGGCAAGAGCAACGCTCAAATGGTCGGCTTGCAGAAGCAACCGCCGAAAGCCGCAGTAGAAGCAGTTTATTGTAGCCACTGTAGCGCCAAAAATGCTCCTACTCACAATTTTTGCGCTGAGTGTGGGACTAAGTTGTAACGCTTTTTGATAATTCTGAATGCCCAAAAACTCCATCCCAAGAGTGGGTGGAGTTTTTCATTTTCCAGCTCGATTTTTTGTTTGAGAATAAGTGCAATCAGCAATAGCGATCGCCAAAATAACAATTGCGTTGGCGTAGCCCAACCTAGGCATCGCCAAATCAATAAATGCGACTGGCGAAATAACAAACGCGTAGGCATCGCTAAAATAGCAAATTGCGATCGCCAAATCAATAAATGCGAACTCCAAATCAATAAATGCGATCGCTAAATCAACATTAGAAAGGGAAAACTAGAACATCTAATTCCCTCCCCTTATAAAGGGGAGGGTTAGGGTGGGGTAACTTCCCTCAACTTACAAATAACTTCCCTAATCTTATCCACCACACCATCAATATCTTGATAAACTTCTTGATTCGTAAATCTCAAAATCCTCGTACCTTTTGATTCCAAAAATGCTTGGCGATCGCGATCATATTCTGGAATTCCATCTTGATAGTGACTATCACCATCAATTTCTATGGCAAGTTTCAATTCCGAAGAATAAAAATCCACTACAAATCTGTCAATACTGTATTGTCTGCGAAATTTACAGCTTTCAATTTGTTGATTTCTAAGTTTTGCCCAAACTATTTTTTCAGATGGGGGCATATTGTTTCTAAGAGTTTGCCGTTTTTGCTTTTCTGAGGTTTGGTTATAGAGTTTTGTCATCAGCGTTTTCATATTCCTGGACTGTGCTTATTATTCCCTGGTTTACCCCCCTTAATCCCCCCTTATAAAGGGGGTAAATAGGAAATCTAGTTCCCTCACCTTGTAAAGGTGAGGGTTAGGGTGGGGTAAAATCCAGATTTATCAGCTATTTCAGACTTGTGTATACACCGCAGCTTGAAAAGGAGGGAAATTGGAAAATCTATCTAGTTCCCTCACCTTTACAAGGGGAGGGTTAGGGTGGGGTAATTCAATAACTTGCGTGTACACCGTAAGAGGAAGACGAGGAGGACGAGGAGGACGAGGAAGACGAGGAAGATGAGGAAGAGGAAGAAGAGGAAAAAGAGGAAAAACAAAAAGTAAAAGGAAAGCGTTAATTTCCTCCCATCGAACTAACGTTAAAAAAATGCCACACCAAGGTATTATCATCAAGTAGTTTTAAGAACTATCTGATGAACAGAAAAATTTCTCTTGGCTTGATGCTGCTGTTTGTGGGTACTCAAATTAGTGTTACCCAGTCAGCAGCTAAAGCACAAACCCCAGTTGCACCAACAACTACCACAAAATCAATTTGCTCTACGCAACTGGGAACAGCTATAGATGCTGTAATCAATCGTCCCTTATTCAGTCGGGGGCGCTGGGGAATTTTGGTACAACCCCTGTCAACCGGGCAAACTCTTTACAGTCGGGATGCTCAGAAATATTTTACCCCCGCGTCTAACCTGAAGTTGCTGACAACAGCAGCTGCATTGCAGCAGTTGGGTGCTAATTTTCGGATTCGCACCTCAATTTATCAGAATGGCAATGGTGTTTTACGTGTTGTCGGTAGAGGAGATCCCAGCTTAAGTGATACTCAATTGCAAAAATTGGCACAGCAGCTAAAACAGAAAGGTATTACTCAAATTCAGCGATTGATAGCTGATGATAGTTATATTCAAGGAGATATTGTTAACCCTACCTGGCAATGGGAAGATGTGCAGTCAGACTATGGCGCACCAGTCAGTAGCTTTATTCTGAATCAAAATATTTTTAGCTTAAAACTTGTACCCCAGGCTGTAGGTAAATCTTTACAAGTGCTGTGGATTGATGCTGGCGAAACGAAACAATGGCGGATAATTAATCAGTCAGTAACCGTTGCCCAAAATCAACCAATCTACGTCAACGTTACCCGCGAATTATCAGGAACAGTATTACGAATTCAAGGACAACTGACAACGAATTCTGAACCTTCTTTAATAGATTTGCCTGTAGTTGACCCTAATTATTACTTCTTACGGCGCTTTCGTACTGCTTTGGCAACAGAAAAAATTACCTTGGGGCAAACATTAGTAGTCACTGGTGGTGTTAATCAAAAGGAAATAGCATTTGTAGAGTCGCCACCTTTATCTGAATTATTAATGGAAACTCTTCAGAATAGTAATAATCTTTATGCTGAAGCACTTCTGAGAGCATTAGCTGTGAAAAAACTCAGAGTGAAAAATCAGACTAGCGCTGATGTCGGTTTGGAAGTTGTCAAAGCAAGTTTAACTCAATTGGGAGTTGATCCAGCAAATTATGTTTTAGTGGATGGTTCGGGTTTATCACGTCGTGACTTAGTAACACCAGAAGCTTTTGTACAAACTTTGCGAGGAATAGCAAGAACACCAACAGGATATGTGTATCGCGCATCTTTACCAGTGGCGGGTAAAAGTGGAACCTTGAAAGGCCGCTTTGAAAACACACCTGCTGAGGGCATTGTCCAAGCAAAAACAGGTACGTTAACGGGTGTGGTTTCTCTATCTGGATATATGAATGCACCTAAATATGAGCCGTTGGTTTTTAGTATTATCGTCAATCAATCGGAGCAACCTGCAACAGATGTGCGGCAGGCTATTGATGAAATTGTTGTGTTGTTGACACAGTTGCAGCATTGTTAATTTTATATTAAACAACAGGTTGACTAATTCGCAGTCCCATAATTACTAAATCGCATTCAACGCTATCAATTTCGCCAACTTTAGGTAAATGTCCCCAGTGTTGAAAACCAAATGTTTCAAAAAGTTTTAAACTGGGTTGATTGTGGGCAAAAATAAAGCATAGTAGGGTCTTTAAACCCAAACTAGAACTTTCGCTAATTGCTTGTGCTAATAGTTGTCGTCCCAAACCACACCGATGAAAGTGAGGGGCTATATAAATACTAATTTCGGCAGTCGTACTATAGGCGGGTCGCCCATAAAAGGATTGGAAACTAAGCCATCCAGCAATTACTCCCTCTACTTCGATTACCCAAATTGGGCGTTGTGAAGGCGATCGCTCTTTAAACCAACAAAGGCGACTTTCCAAAGATACTGGCTCTAAATCAGCAGTTGCCATGCGGCTAGGAATTGCAGCATTATAAATTGCCACAATTGCAGGTAAGTCAGTTTCTGTCGCATGGCGAATAGTCATTGCTGGCGTCTCGGAGAAAATCTTGAGAAAATATTCAAAAATAATACAGCGTTACGGAAGCCGTAACACTATCTCAGCAGAATAGTTTTGGCTCCCCGTCGCGCCGCTTGGATAACAGCCGCAGTGACTCCGGTTCCTTTGCCGACAACTAAGATATCAACTGTGTATGTCTGATGAACCATCCCTTAACCTCACTGGAGTGTCCCCATATTTTCTCCAGTTAGGTTAAATCAAGCAAGAGAACTTGTTTGGAAGCGGGGGTGAAGCGGTGGAGGGATGCTATGTTATTGGTCTAACAGATTTTAGTTTTAGTGATGACAATTTACCTAGAATCCCCTGAAGTTACTCTTTATCAAGGAGATTGCTTAAATGTGTTGCGATCGCTCCCTGATGATTCAGTCAACCTCATACTCACAGATCCACCCTACCATACTACCAAAAAAGCTAATATCACTGGCGATAGGGACTTTAAAACCGACAAAAGTTACCTTGACTGGTTAGACACTATAGCAGAGCAATGGCAACGTGTCTTAGCCTCGACATTTATCCTCAATTTTTGCCTTGCATTCTTCAGGATTTTACTTTACATCCAATTTTCGTTTGTTGCGTTTGTGTAATACAATCAAAACAAAATACCAAGCTAACCCTGTTTATGAATACCTTCCTATCTAATCAAAATCTGCCTATTGATTCGAGTCTGATTACAGAAGCCGAAGCTGAAGCTATTAAGCAATTTGAACACATACTCAATCAGGAAAATAGTCAACTGAAATTAGCAGCAGCAAACGGCGAAGAAATGACTATTCCTGATTCTGTATGTCTTGTATTACGTCAAGTAGTGCAGGCAATGGCATCAGGTAAAAATGTATCTATAGTTACACATAATCCAGAGTTAACAACACAACAAGCGGCTGATTTGTTGAATGTGTCACGTCCCTATCTGATTAAATTATTAGAGCAGGGTGAGCTTCCTTACATTATGGTAGGAACTCATAGACGGGTGAAATTTGAGCATTTAATCAAATATAAACAGCAAAGGGATACTAAACGTGGACAATTGTTACAGGAACTAATAGAAATGAGTCAAGAAGCTGGACTTTATGATTATGAAGAATAATTAAAATAGTCAAATTACTATGCCTAATGTAATCTTAGATGCTTGTGTTTTGTTTCCAATGTACCTACGAGATACCTTACTTTCTACAGTTGAGGCTGGTTTGTATGTACATTATTGGTCACAAAAAATCTTAGATGAAGCAATAGGAAATCTGATCAATAAAGGATATATGTCAAATGAGGGAGCGAGAAATTTAGAAACGGTCATGAAAGCAGCTTTTCCCGAAGCGATGATTGAAGTACCTATAAAACTGGAAGAATTAATGACAAATCATCATAAAGATCGTCATGTTCTTGCTGCTGCTGTAGTTGCTAAAGCGGAGATTATTGTTACCAGAAATATTAAAGACTTTCAGGATCAAGATCTAAACTATTGGAATATAAGAACACAGTCACCAGATGATTTTCTTTGTGATCTATTTGAACAATATCCTAAAATAATGGTTCAAATCTTACTGATACAATCTCAAAACTATAAAAGAAATCCTCGGACTGTTGTCGAATTACTAGATAAGCTGAGTAACCAGATACCAAAATTTTCCGAAAAAATCCGCACTTTCATCACCTAACCTGAACCACTAAATGTTACATCTATAACATTGAGCGGGAAAAACCAACGTGAAAGCACAGGTATTTAGAGGCGTTAATCAACTGTCTTACGAAGATATCCCAGTTCCAACTCTGGAACCAGATGAAGTGCTGGTACAGGTGCGGGTTGTGGGGTTGTGTCAGTCAGATATTAAAAAAATTCGTTATCCACTGTATGAACCGCCGCGCATTTTTGGACATGAAACTGCCGGCACGATCGCAGCATTAGGCAATGATGTTAAAGGTTGGCAAGTTGGACAACGAGTAGCAGTGATGCACCACATCCCCTGTATGCGTTGCGCCTACTGCCTAAATGATAATTTCTCCATGTGCGATGTCTACAAAAACATCTCCACTACCGCAGGCTTTAACGCTAGTGGCGGCGGTTTTGCCGATTATGTCAAGGTTCCGGGACATATTGTAGAAAATGGTGGGTTAATTCCCATCCCCGATCGCATCAGTTTTGAAGAAGCGAGTTTTGTCGAACCAACTAACTGCTGCTTAAAAGCTGTGAAAAAAGCCCAAATTGCCCCAGGACAAACTGTATTAGTTACTGGTGCTGGGCCAATTGGGTTAATGTTCATGATGTTGGTGAAGTATTTTGGAGCAAAAGCGATCGCTACCGATTTACTGCCCTCTAGAATTGAAAAAGCCTTGAGTGTCGGTGCAGAGGCGGCTTTTGATGCGCGTGACGCCGATTTAACCGCCAAAATCCATGCCCTAACTGGTGGACTGGGTGTTGATGTTACCCTGCTGGCTGTTCCGAGTGAGAAAGCTTTCTTTCAAGCACTTGATTGTACCCGCAAAGGTGGCAAAATCTTGTTTTTCGCCGAATTCCCTGATGAAGTGGAACTTGCCATCAACCCTAATATTCTCTACCGTCGGGAAATTGACTTGATCGGCAGTTATAGCTCATCTTATCGGCTTCAGAATCTATCAGCTGACATTGTATTTAATCAGAGGATAGACGTGAAAGCGTTGATTAGCGATCGCTATCCATTAAAAGATTTATCAGCAGCTGTGGAAGTTGCGATCGCACCCACACCGGATACTTATAAAATCTTAATTTATCCATAAAAGAAGATCAGGGGGACGAGGAAGCACTTTTTCTCCCCCATCTTCCCCTGCTTCGCCATCAGCCTTAAAAAAATGCTTATTACCCAAGTTGCAGTCGCTCTACTAGCTTTCTACGTCGCCTGGAATCTCGGAGCAAACGATGTTGCTAACGCGATGGGAACCTCTGTAGGTTCCAAAGCTGTTACGCTCAAACAGGCACTAATAATTGCTGGGGTATTAGAGTTTACGGGTGCTGTATTGTTTGGACATGAGGTAACAGAAACCCTAGCCACGAAAATTGCTAATCCCGCCTTATTCGTAGCTACACCCCAAATATTTGTTACTGGGATGGTAACAGTACTAATATCGTGTGGTGTGTGGTTGCAAATTGCTACATCACGGGGTTTACCCGTCTCATCTTCTCATGCGGTTGTTGGTGCGATCGCTGGATTTAGTTGGGTAGCTTTGGGAGTAGATGCAATTGATTGGTCATCAATTAAATTAATTACCATTGGCTGGATTTTAACGCCGTTAATTAGTGGTGCGATCGCTGCTTTATTCTACAGTCAAATCAAGCACTGGATTTTGGATCAACCCAATCAATTAGTGCAGTTACAAGAATGGATTCCCTGGCTGAGTACTCTACTGCTAGGTGTATTTGGTGTAATTGTATTACCCTCGCTGACTGAACCGCTAACCAATTTTGTAATAGAGCAAATTGGTTTTACAATCCCTGCTTACGACATTCCACTATTAACGGGTGGAGTAGCAGCAGTTGGACTCACAATCATTAGTTGGCGACAATTGGAAGACAAGGGGACAACAGGGCAAACAGAAGAGTCTACCCAATACCCTATGCCCAATCCCGTAGAAAGATTATTCGCCCGATTCCAATTGCTGAGTGCTTGCTTTGTAGCCTTTGCTCATGGTTCTAATGATGTGGGAAATGCGATCGCTCCTTTAGCTGCGATCGTCTACATCAATCGCACTGGTAGCGTACCTACAGATGGTATCACTATCCCCATTTGGATTTTAATCCTTGGTGGTGCTGGTATTGTTGGTGGTTTAGCTGTCTGGGGTAAAAAAGTCATCGCCACCATTGGCGAAAACATTATTGCCTTGCAACCTAGTAGTGGATTTTGTGCCGAACTTGCCACTGCTACCACCATCCTCATCGCCTCCCGGCTAGGTTTACCAGTCTCCACCTCTCACGCCCTCGTCGGTGGTGTAGTAGGTATTGGACTGGTGCAAAATATCAAGTCGATTAAGTTCCAAACACTAAAAGGTATTGCCGCCGCATGGCTAATTACAATCCCCGTGAGTGCTATCCTTAGCGCTGCCCTCTTTAGCATCGCCCGGATTTTAGGTTGAGTCGATGGCGGGTATTAGAACCGTGCGTGCAACTTTCACTGCACACGCTGCGATCGCTGCTCTCAAAAATTGGTAGCGTGTGATCAGACTACCCAGAGGAAAGGCTTACCAATTAAGCAGTTTATAATTGTTTGCGTAACTCATGGCGTGGCTTAGTTATTGAAGGGTAAGCTGATGACACTAAAAGTAAAATATTTTCAAAAAATCGCAATATTTGATACCACATCAGTAG
Source organism: Nostoc sp. (assembly GCF_036919815.1). Classification (GTDB taxonomy): domain Bacteria; phylum Cyanobacteriota; class Cyanobacteriia; order Cyanobacteriales; family Nostocaceae; genus Nostoc. The sequence goes on along the minus strand of NZ_JBALCE010000005.1, from coordinate 106,608 downwards.
TTGCCGAAGAGCTACTTTCTCATGACAATTCAAAGCTTGTTAAAAAAGTTATAGAATGGGGAAAAATAGCTAGCAATAATGGTGCGGATTCTTGCTATGTGCGTTTATATGATGCGAACAAAGAAACTATAGATATAATTTTGGAGAATTTGCCTTATAAGGAATTACCAATCATACTACCATTTTCTCTTAATCATGAATCTTCTTTGGTTAGTGCTTTTCATTTTAGAGAGAATGACAAAATTAAAACTCATCAAACGAAAAACCCTAATGTGCTGTTTGGCAAGTCATGCCACTCGTTGAAATCTATAAAAGAAGCGGAACAGTGCGGAATAGACTATGTATTTTTTTCACCCATTTTTGAGACACAAACTCATCCAGAAGCAAAAGCAATTGGTCTAAGTATGCTCCGTAAGGCTTGTGAATCAACGCAAATGAAGGTTTTTGCCCTTGGAGGAATCAACGAAAATAATTATAGGCAATGTCTTGATGTAGGTGCGTTTGGTGTTGCAGCAATTAGTATGTTCACAAAGTCCAGCCCTTTGAACGCGAACAAATGAACTAGTAATTCAATAGCTGAAAGCCTTTTCCAGCATCACCCGCACTCTTAACATGGAGTGTCTTTAATAAAGAATCCAAACTTAACTGGCATCAAACGAATGCTTTAATAGACATCTCCGAAAAAGAATTAAAATGTGGTAAAAGAATATAAATGGGTGTTTGTAACCAAAACGACTATGAGCAGTATATTTGAGCATATCCAAAATAATCCTCATGAATCGCAGCGTTTATTGGCACTGAAGTATGAGCAGTTACAGTAACACTACTATTGCTATAAATATCACTGAAAAAAAATGAAAGATAGTTCTACTCAACAACCGGAAATTACTATTAATGTTGATGCAACTTCCGGCGCAGCTGTTTACAATAAATCACTTTTGATGATTTATGATTTTTTCGTATTAGGTTTATCAAATACGTTTTTCTGGAAATGCCCAACTCAATTAATTCTTAATTTTTATAACCAACACGTATCGGCTAAACATCTAGATGTTGGGGTAGGAAGTGGCTATTTTTTAGACAAGTGTCAGTTTCCCAACCCTAATCCTATTATTACTTTAGTTGATTTAAATCCTAATGCTCTCGAATATACTGCACATCGGATACATCGATATAAGCCGACTACTTTGCTTGCTAATATTTTCCAACCATTACCTTCAGCATTAACTTTTGATTCCATTGGACTGAACTACTTATTGCATTGTCTTTCTGGTCATAGCATATTGAGTAAAGCTGTGGTTTTCAGAAATCTTAAAACTTCGCTAAATGATGGTGGTATAATTTTTGGAACAACTATTCTTGGCAAAGGAGTATCACACAATCTGTTTGCCCAACAATTAATGCGTACATATAATGCTAAAGGAATATTTGGCAATACAAATGATACTTGCGAAGATTTAGAAACGATTCTCAAAGAAAACTTTCGTACTTATGATATCCGTATTGTAGGTTGTGTTGCTTTTTTTGTGGGATGGAAGTAAATTAAACTCTTTTTTATGGTGAAAGCGCGATCGCAATGTTTTCAGGTTGATTTGTTGGCAGTGGCAAAGTAAATGCAGCTTTCATGAAAAAGTGCATAGCTTACTGCCAACTCTTCTCTACGAAAGGCTGCGCCAAGGAGACGCTCCGCGATACGGCATCTCTCTAGAGCTTCACCCTCCAGATACCGAGTCTAGCCAGTGTAGGCAGATAGGGAGTCATACCTGAGTCTGGTAGATGGGGCTTTCACCCATATCAGACCGAGAGTTCAACTTTATTTATTGCTAGATTAGGTTGGCTAGTTTATGTACGGATTGATTAGTGTGATTCAACTAACAACGAATCGCACTTCCTCTAATAATTATTAATATTTCCTAACTTTTTCCTCTATTGTATCTACTCAAAGTAAGACCTAGACTGCAACAACGCCAAAAAAGCGTGTTTTTGCAGAATTGCTGCTCATTCATTAGAATGTGTGCAGGGGTTAGCGTAACTTTGAATTTCCACAGAAAGATACTTTAATCTCCATTTAGAGATGTAAACTGTCACACAAGTTACATTCCAGACAAATTTACAGTTAGTTTCGCAAGTCAGACAATTTTGTGGCGATGTTTGGGGAAAAGTCGCTTCTCTACGAGACGCTCCGCGAATGCGTCAATGCGTAAGTGCTTGCTAACTATTATTGGCAGCAAAACAATAAATATTTATTTTAAGTGAGATTTTTTTAAAACTAAAAATCTCATTGGCGAATATATTTATGAAAATTAAAACTGACCAAATACTTGTCAATGCTGAAGATAAGACCGTGTAGTAAGCAGTGGAGCAAATTTGACCCTTTGCTAACCTGTGTCCAGTATGACAGAATTACGTTGAAATGCCCAAGTGCTGTTAAAACTTTTAATTTATCTGACAAAATACAGGAAATTACTATGAGCGCCAAGCAAGTGTACGGGAAGCAGCTTTATCGTCAAGGTGTTAGAGGTTAGAAGCTAATGGGGCGATTCGAGAAGCAACCAGAAAACCCAAGAGTCAGAGGCGAGCTACCTAGAGCAGCAGAAAATGCTCTTTGGGCTGTAGTTGAAGACTTAGAAAATCTTCAGCAGAACGTCCTCAGAGCTTTGCAGGAAGACGTAAAGCGGCTTCAGTCAGATAAAAATCGGTTATCTGATGAGATTCAAAGCTTAGTGGAGGAAAAAGAGCATTTACAACAAGTGCGCCAAATCACTGAGCAGCAAGCGTTAATTCGTCAACTGGCAGAAGTTCTGGCAAAGCATATATCTTCACAACTGCAATCCTCTCTGGCAACTTTAGCTAACCAAATCATCGAGGGCAAATCTTATGAACAAACTGCCCTGAAGTCCGCCCAAGTGAGTAGCAATGTTGTAGTAGGTGAAATCAATGAAAAAGTCGAACACATGTTTGACAGCCTGGATGACACCGTTACTGTTACTTTTAATTCGCTGCAACAAGAACTTAAGAACTATCAAAGTAATCTTTCCCAACAGTTGTCACGGATGTATAGCCAGCAGCAACAAGGGGAAACGATTTTGGCGGAGTTTGTTAATCGCCTACATGGAGAACTAGAAGAAACTTCACGCAAAGCAGCAACAGCAGGGAAACCTACTGTTTTGCAGTTTACCGAGCCAGAGAAAAACAGTTCTTTTGAGACATCCCCGCCACAGTCTGGCGAAGTAGTCAGAAATTCGCCTGAGCCAATTTCCCCGATCCCCAATAAATTTTCAGAAAGGGAAACGACATCACAGCCGCCGATTGTGAAAGAAAACGGCGGGAACCCAATTTCTGTCCCCAGTAAAGACTTGTCCCAAAGGGAAACGACATCACAGCCGCCGATTGTGAAAGAAAACGGCGCAAATCCAATTTCTCTCCCTAACAAAGACTTATCCCAAAGGGAAACGACATCACACGCGCCGGTTGTGAAAGAAAACGGCGCAAATCCAATTTCTCTCCCCAGCAAAGACTTATCGCAAAGGGAAACGACATCACACGCGCCGGCGGTTATAGTTCCGCCACCAAAGGAAAACGCTGCTGAACCAATTTCTGTCCGCAATCAAGACTTGCTGGAAAACGAAAGGACATCAGAGCCTCCGACTGTATCTGTGCCACCTTCACGAAGGAGAAACGCTGCTGAAGCAATTTCTCTCCTCCGCAGTAACGCGTCACAGAGCAAAGCTAAATCTTCATCGACTACTGCCCTAGAGCCGCAACCGGAAGCAAAGCCCCCACAATCACGATCGCCTAATTCATCCAGCTTATCTACACTCCAAATCGGTTTCTTGTTGATTGTCTTATCGGCAGTGGTATCGTCGCTTTATAACGTCGCCATCAAAATAATTTTTCACCAAGGTTCCCAGATTTTTGGAGTATTAGAGGTAGAGCGCTTGCTGCCACCGACTTTGGGCAATACTCTATTAATTTTGACGCTCCGGTTTATGGTAGTAGTACCACTGATGCTGCTGTTGTCTCCAATACTGCATCCCAGACTGTGGCAAGACTTGGAAAACTTGGCTAATTCAGTTCGAGGAAATCCCACACCTGCTAATGCAGCTACTAAGCAGATTTTGCTGTTGTCGATTGTGAGTGGAGGCTTTCTGTTTTTGTCTCAGGTGCTAATCTACATTGCGATCGCTCAAGTCACAACTGGAATGGCGATCGCACTGTTCTTTATATATCCGATGGTTACTGGTTTATTGTCGTGGTTTCTGTTCCGCGATCGCCCTACCATATTTCGGATCAGTGCGATCGCCGCGATTTGCTGCGGTGAATTGTTGGTTTTAAGCGGTTCTCCCAGCACAGGTATGGGTAATATTTCAATGGGAAGTAGCGCCGCGATTCTTTCGGGGGTGGCTTTTGCTGCCTACATAATTCTGACACGGGTTTGTGCTAGCAAACTGCATCCGGTGACTTTTACTTTAATTAACTTCGCTACGATGTTGTTGTTGAGCTTTATCTGCTTAATGCTACCTTTACCAACCAGTTGGAACTTGATAGTTGATCCCTCTAAGATGCTGGAACTGGTTTTAAGCGCATTTATTTTGGGTGTGCTAACTCTTGCCGGATATTTGCTGAACAATGTTGGTATTACTAAACTAGGGGCTTCCCGATCGGCGCTCATCGGTGGGACTATTCCAGTTTTAACCGTGATTTTCGCTGGCTTAATCATTCAAGAAAATTTGGACATTGTGCAAATTCTGGGAGTGTTGTTAGTAACCTTTGGCGCGGCTGCTTTCAGCTTTGAAACAATGCGAAATCAGGTTAAACCCTCTAATCCCACGAATTAAATGGCGAGTTCAATCAGTTTAGCTGTGATGGGAGCTACTTTACCTCCCATCACTCTGGGCATGAATTCTGACGCCCACTTGTAAGTTCTCCAAACTAATGCGATCGTAGGTATTGCCGTTCAAAACGCCTAATTTGAAAGATATGAGCGGGTCTGCTTATATTTGACCATTGAATTAGGAACTATTCCATATATTTAGACACTAAATTCCTATATCTATAGCAGTTCTGGTTTAGATGCAATACATGGTAGGGGCACAGAAAAAGCTTATTAGTGTCAACTTAACGTAGAAGTTAGGCTTGGCAAGCTTTCGAGGTTTGACCCTCACCCCCAGCCCCTCGACCAATTTTGGTAGAGGGGAGCAAATTATCTAGTTCCCCTTCTCCCAACTTGGGAGAAGGGGTTAGGGGATGAGGGCAAAACGTCTTCTCAAAGCAGATTATCAGCTTAAGTTGACACACATGAGCTTTTTCTGTGCCCCTACTTGACTTGTAATATATTTTTAGAAATTTAGCCTGATACAGATAGGGAAAACACGTATATATAAGCAGTATGAGTAGTACTGACTCAAACAATTGAGGAGGAGTACTAGCTCACAGAGGAAATTGGCAAGGAGTTTAGACCATTGCAGCACATTTTGAAACTAAGAGATCAAGAAGTAGCACAAATGTTTAGAGTAACCCGTTTTTTCAGCGTGGGAGACTATTCTAGCTACATGAATATATGGAGCGATCGCCCATGAAACAGCTAGTACTTTTATCCTACCAAAACCCCTGCGGGTAACGCAAAATTCCAAATTCCTCATTTTTATGCTTTTGTGTTTCGTGAGATGGTATGTTGATTTCTGCAGGTCTGTAAAACGTCAAGTTGGACTGCGATCGCCCAGATGCCCAGAGAAAGAAGCTTATATTGTAGCCTGCTGCGGATTCTCCTTCTTTTATAGCAACAAACTATCTACGCAATTTAAGTCCCTCAAATATCTAAAACAGCGAGGTAAAAACATACTTGAAAGTAGCCAATGAATTAGTTGAATCATGAAAATTTAAAATTCTTTCATGACAAAATATAAATTCATTGTGAGAAAATCTCTAAATAATCATCAGATGCAATCCAATATGTTTTATTATATCTATGGCTAGTAACTAATCTTCAGGTTATTAGCACGACCAACAAAGGCTTATAGGTATGCGATTCAGTCTGAATTAATCGCAGCGTTCTGTGTCCAATCCTCAACAGAAAACGATAAATCAGACTTAGATTTAGGAGTAAACATGAAAATATCATCAAACCTTGATTTAACCAGAATGGGAAGTATTTTAATAAGCATGATTGATCAACTTTATAGTACATAAGTTCATTCCAAATCCCCAAAACAATGATATGATAAATAACGATATTTGAAAAAAGAACAGGTATTTTGAAATTGGAATTAATTGCTCTACTTGATGTCTACTATCTTCCCTCAACCCAACGGCTGATACTGCCGAGACATCACTGGAGGTTGTGAACGGGATGAGAGTTCACAACCAGCCGTGTGGCTCAACCTCTGAATGTGGCTACACCTAGCGATTTCTTTTTAGACCACTTCCAATTATTTCTAGTCATCTGTGTGCTACAAATAATTTGCCAAAGCTGAAAAAACCCATCTTTTTCGAGTAACAGAGATCCCAGATGAACCGCGCAAACTAGTTTTTACTCCCAGTCGGCATAGTGCCATAATTAGGTGTAAGCAGCTTGAGGTTGTTGCTCTTGAAAGATGAGAAAAACCCCAGAAAACTGAAAGGCTTTGTAGATTACTTGCACCACAGTTGATCTTGGGATGTAAACCGCCTTGAAGCTGGACTTGGTAATGTCTGTAATTTTCCGGTCAGATGCAGAGACAGTTTTAGTAATAACCACCGAATCTGCTTGTGTACCAGAGAATATGTGAGAATGGTAGTTTGGGCTACCACAGATTTGATAGTTATCGCATACTAATATAGTCTGAACGTGAAGACATTGCCTTGAACCAGGTGTATACTACCCTATTCTCACTCGATTAAAAACTGTGTAAACGTGCTATTCAATTGTCTGTCATATGAGTAACGACATAGATCTGATCAAACGTCTTGACCCCAGTGCGATGGATCAGATCATGCTTTATCTGGCTTTTAGTGCCATGCGGACGAGTGGGCACAGGCATGGGGCATTTTTAGACGCAGCCGCAACAGCAGCAAAATGTGCAATTTACATGACCTATCTGGAGCAGGGACAAAACCTGCGGATGACAGGGCATTTGCACCACCTGGAGCCGAAACGCGTAAAAATTATTGTAGAAGAAGTAAGACAGGCGCTAACAGAAGGCAAACTGTTAAAGATGTTGGGTTCTCAGGAACCGCGTTATCTGATTCAATTGCCTTATGTCTGGCTAGAAAAGTATCCTTGGCAACCGGGGCGATCGCGCGTTCCTGGTAGCAATCTGACAAGTGAAGAAAAAAGACAAATTGAGCAGAAACTACCAAGTAATCTACCTGATGCCCAGTTAGTTAGCTCTTTTGAGTTTCTAGATTTGATTGAGTTTTTGCACAAGCGATCGCAAGAAGAATTGCCACCCGAACACCAAATGCCTTTGAGTGAAGCCTTGGGTGAGCATATCAAGCGCCGTTTACTCTATTCAGGCACGGTAACACGGATTGATTCTCCTTGGGGAATGCCCTTCTACGCACTTACCCGTCCTTTTTATGCCCCAGCAGACGATCAAGAACGTACTTACATCATGGTGGAAGATACCGCGCGGTATTTCCGCATGATGAAAAATTGGGCAGAACGGCGACGAAATGCCATGCGCTTGCTAGAAGAACTTGATATCCTCCCAGAAAAAATGGAGCAAGCTATGGAAGAATTGGATGAAGTTATCCGTGCCTGGGCAGATAAATATCACCAAGACGGTGGTATTGCAGTGGTATTGCAGACAGCTTTTGGCGAAAGAGAAGACTAGCGCCATTACGCTGAATTCAAAATTAAAAAAGCTGGTAAAGTAAGCTTTTTACTGATTTTGTCCCTTGCTTAAGAGTAAGGGCGTGGTTGGTCTATTGACATTGTAATACTGTACTATTAGTACAAAAGTCACAAAATTGGTTGTGACTTTTGTATTGTTAAGTTTAAGTATTTAGTTTGCATAATTTGCAAGCAGAAGGAAATTATAGCGGATTTTATATAAATATTGTCGCTCTAGTGATAGTAGGGTGGGCATTACAATGCCTACCCTACAAAAAATTAACCTGTATTTTCAGTCAATTACCGAAAATCGGCGGGAATCCCATCCCAACATTCTTGGGTGTCCGGAATAGCCGCCTGCTTCCAAAGTCATTAGTCATTGGTACTAATGAATGACTAATGACTCGAAATCCCCCGGCTTCAAGCCGGGGGATGAGTTAAAAAGCACTGAAATTTAATTAGTGCCCGGTTGCGTTGGAATAATCGGTTGCGTTGGAATAATCGGCTGCGTTGGAATAATCGGCTGCGTTGGAATAATCGGCTGCGTTGGAACTGGGTTTGTCTCGATACTTGGACTTGATCCGGTAGGAATTATACTCGGCGGTGTAGAGGAAGATGAAGCACCGATAACGCTATCACTAGCATCGATACAAGTTTCCAATATCTGGGTAGCAGGAAGGTCGATTTTACTACTATGGAAGCCAACCACACACTGACCAAAGCGCACGGGCAACAAACTACGGCCACAGTAATCTAAAGCTGCGGGATTAACTGCTTCCTGAGTACTAGAGCTGACGCCGACTACACAGGTAGCTAACTCCTCAGGACGCCGGGCTTTTCCACAAGTAGAAAGCGCATCTGTCGCGGCAATTTGGGTCTGCTTTTCAATTTTAACCACGCAAGCAGCCAAATCCCTTGGACGTAGTGCCTTTGCACAACCTTGTGATGCCGCTTCTGCCGTGACACCCACGCTCAAAAGGCGACCCGCACAAACACTATAATCATTGCTGTAAGAGGCAGCAACAGCCACATTCGGCAAGATCGTTGTTAACCATCCAGCTATAGCCAAAACTGGTACTATTAGAATCCTGGAGGTGGAACTGACTTGTTCGTTCTTACCTTTGCTAACCACTTTTTTGCTCATTGATATTGCCATTCTCCAAACACCCAACGTTATGCTAACTCAAATATTATTTTAAAAAAATTATTTTAAAATCCTCTGCAATCAAAGAATTTTGGCGGGAGTAAAGTATATACATAATTAATTATGTCGAAAATTGTGCTAATATAACTGTTTGAATGATAAGTAGGCAACGTAAAAAGTATTTCCGAGTAAGAATACTGCGTAAACCAATCTGATGATTGAGTAGCCTACGAAACTAAATAAACACAAAAAACTTATTGGCAGGAGTACGGCGGGGCACGTCGGAATTCAGGCTTGGAAGCCAGTGCGTCGGCTCTACCGACTTAAAGCAACTAGCGCAATTGATGCCTCTACATTGGTATGATACGTCATACCAAGGCAAGCAGCCTCAAAAAACCAAGAATTCCCTGATTTCTGATCAGGGGAATGTCAAAATGGAATGTTTGGGTAAAGTTTAAACAGGATTAGATTAAGGAAACTCATGTCCCGATATAGAGGGCCACGCCTCAGAATTGTCCGTCGCTTGGGCGACTTACCAGGATTGACTCGTAAAAGCGCCAGACGCGCTTACCCACCTGGTATGCATGGTCAGAACCGCAAGAAGCGCTCTGAGTATGCTATCCGTCTAGAGGAAAAGCAAAAGCTCCGCTTCAACTACGGTTTGACTGAAAAGCAATTGCTGCGCTATGTGCGGAAAGCCAGACGTGTTACTGGTTCTACCGGACAAGTGCTGCTGCAATTGCTAGAAATGCGTTTGGATAATACCGTTTTCCGCTTGGGTATTGCCCCGACTATTCCAGGAGCTCGTCAACTGGTTAATCACAGTCACATAACTGTTAACGGTCGTGTGGTGAATATTGCCAGCTACCAATGCCGTCCTGGTGAAGTAATTGCGGTCAGGGATCGGGTACAATCACGGAAAATGGTGGAAACTAACTTACAATATCCAGGTTTGGCTAACCTTCCCAGTCATTTGGAGTTTGACAAAACTAAGTTGGTTGGTAAAGTTAACAGCGTTATTGAGCGCGAATGGGTGGCATTACAAGTTAATGAACTACTTGTGGTGGAATACTACTCACGACAAGCGTAATAATCATTTGTCCTTAGTCATTTGTCCCTAGTTATTTGCAAAGGACAAATGACCAATGACTAATGACTAACCCCCAATTTGCGACATGGTGCGGGTATATGTACCTAAAATGCCAGAATCGCGTTCTTTAAAGTTAATTTCTGGCTTAATTCCTAATAAATGCCTGACTTGCTCTTGTAATTGAGTGGTGCTGATACCAGAACGCAGAGCAGTTTTTAAATCTATTTGACCAGTTTCATTCAATAAACAAGGACGCAGCCAGCCATCGGCACTCAGGCGCATCCGATTACAACGATCGCAAAAACATTCTGACATCTGACTAATAAATCCCAGTGTCCCCTTCGCACCGGGAATTTGAAAGACATCAGCAGGTCCAGCACCACGAACTTGGGATTCTGTCAAGCCCCAGCGATCGCAAATTTGTTGTCGTAACTCGGCTGAAGATACCCAACCGCGATCGCCAAACAAATGCACATTACCAATAGGCATAAACTCAATAAATCGCACGTGCCACTGTTTGTCAAGTGTCAGGGCGGCTAAATTGAGAACTTCGTGGTCGTTTACGCCAGGAATCACCACCACATTCAGCTTCAGTGGGTCGAATCCGACGTGATGGGCTGCTTGAATCCCTTGCCAAACTTGTTGCCAACGAGAACGCCCTTGATTACCGATAATTTGATCAAAAATGTCGGGATCAAGAGAGTCCAGACTAATATTAATTCGTCGCAGACCAGCATTGTAGAGGTTTTGTGCCATCGGAGCCAGCAAAAACCCGTTGGTGGTCATTGAGAGGTCTTGAGTTTGGGGGAGAGTTGCGATCGCGCCGACCAAATCCACCACACGCGGACGTAATAAGGGTTCACCCCCAGTTAAACGAAACCGGGTAAAGCCAACTGGAATAAATACCTCTTGAATTAGGGTGAGCAGTTCCTCATCAGTCAGCATTTGTTGCTTAAGGATATAGTCCAGTTCTACTCCCTCTGGCATACAGTATTGACAACGAAAATTGCAGCGATCGATTAAGCTAATGCGGAGGTAGTCTACCTGGTTCATCGTTTTATTTTTATTGTCTTCGAGCAATTAAAGACTTTGCTGAGGTAGTTTACCCCTTTCTACCATTTTGCTGTAATTCAAGATACCGCACCACCTCTTAGGTTAGAATCTACAGATTGTGGCATAATAAGCCGATCGCATCCACTAGTTAGTCATCAATCGTGCAAGATACCGACTCCATCAACGACCTTGCTGCTGCTTTGCAACAGCCAGCAGATATCAGCTTTGAACTGCCCGATCCAGAAGATGAACAGATTCTAGAGTCAGATTTTCAACAGCAGCTAGAAATAGCTTGGCAGGTATGCGATCGCTTTGATCTGCAAACTGAAATCTGGCGGGGGCGAATCTTACGGGCGATCCGCGATAGAGAGAAAATTGGTGGTGACGGACGCGGTACTGGCTTTCTGCGATGGCTAAAAGAGCGGGAAATCAGCAAGAGTCAAGCATACTCCTGGATTCAACTGGCGAATAGTGCCGATACTCTGATTGAAGACGGTAAACTTGACCCCGGATCTGTGAACAACTTCAGCAAACGGGCATTTATCGAAACCTCCAAAGCATCCCCCGAAGTGCAACAGATGGTGAGTGAAGCCGCACAAAAAGGCGATCGCATCACTAGGCGGGAAGTGCGTCAACTCAGCGATGAATGGACAGCCATGTCCTCAGATTTACTACCCGAAGCAGTCAAGGAAAAAGCCGCAGATAACACCCTTCCTCCACGCTACATCGCCCCACTGGTGAAGGAAATGGAAAAACTGCCAGAATCGCACCAAAAGTTTATCCAAAAGGAAATTGCTGCTAACCCCGATGTGGATACCCTGAAACAGGTAACTACCGAAGCGCGTAACTTGGCGAAATATCTCAAAGGGGCGGCTCAAGTTCAGGCGCTGACGCAAGAAGATGTTGATATTGAAACAGCCTTAGAAGAAGCACAAAGAGTCGGCTGTTTGAGCATAGCTGCTGATTTGGTGAATCAAGCATCGCAGATGGAACAAACGATCGCTAAACTTTACATGACTTGGAAACGGATCAGTAATTTAGCAGATCGATTATATGTGGATACTGGCGCAAGTACACCCAACTTGCGATCGCTCCTCACTTGCTTGGAGCCTCTGGGTGGTGAAATCATGGAATTGCAACTTAGTGGTGCGACTGAACATACTATTCGTTTGCAAATTCAGGAAACGAGTTAGGAAATGGGGAATGTGGAGTGAAGAATTATTCTCGCCCTGCTTCCCCTGCTCTCCTCTCTCCCCTCACTGGGGATAAAGTTTCAGGGCGAGAAAGCAATGCAAAACTGAGGTTTTAGGGATGGTAGTTTTAACACTAGCCGTGTTAAAACTACCATGTCTCAAATTCTAATTAGCAGCGCAAGATGTAGCAACGAGTGAGGAGTTATGGGGCGACCCAGTGGGTACTTGAGCAACTAAAACCACGTTTCCATTGGCATCTATAACCCACCCTTGGGCTTCCACAATTTGAGTAGGTTCATTGACAAAATTAACTTTTTGTGATTTTTCTTCTGTGTTTCGCTGCTTGTGAACAACCACTCTTTTCTGAATAGCGCCGGCACGATTCTTACTCTCTGGTTCCAGTGTAATCCAATCTGCTAGCACCGCATCATCAGCTATCAATGGCTCGGTGGGATCGGGTGCTAGTCCTCCACGCCCAGTCGCAATAAATGAACTCCTGGCTATTTTTCCACCAGTATTACAACCGGCAACAATTTGCTGCGAAGCATCAACCAGATTTATGGGTAATTGCACTAATCCTTTACTAGGGTCAACATCTGGTGAGTTGATTTGTACAGTGCCACTTAATAAAGGGTTTTGCTGAGAAAATGCCGTAATGTCACTTGTTATCAGGTTATTCACGTTGATTTCCTTTGGATCAAGTCTCTCTACCTCTGCACGAGTGCGGGGCACAAACCCAAAGATGTTTTTAGCAGTGATTGCAATTTTACCACCAGAGCCAGAAAAGGCATTGGCGGTGATATCGCTATTTCCCAAGGGAGGAGCGACGATGAAGCCATTAGGTGCTTTGATGGTGATATTACCGCCATCTCCACTAAGCCCTGTCGTACCTGCGTTAGTGGTTATTTTACTTTCGCGGCGCATCAGTAATAAGTCCCCCACCTGTAGCGTAATATTCCCGCCTCGACCTAACTCACTATTAGATGTGAGTTCTCCTTTGTTGTCCAGAAGTATGGACCGAGCGGTTATATTTATTTGGCCTGGTTTCCCTAACTTATTTGGATCTCCGTAACTTCTTACCTTATTTTCAGCTTGGCTGCTCACAGAAATTGCAGCCCCATTCTGGATAATCAATTGCCCTGTCGTTACCGTCAAGTTGCCGCCATCTCCATACCCTTCAGTTCTAGAAAACAAGCCACTGACCTTAGAACCATTTGGTGAGGTTCCAATTAGTTCTACGGACTCAGAGGCGTTCACCGTCAAATTTCCTGCTTTTCCTGTAGCTAGTTTAATTTGGTTAGCAGTATTGTTATATATACTCTCAGAGCTTGTTGTTATACTTGCCCCTCCTTCGATACGCAACTTTCGAGTATTAATTGTGATACTGCCAGCATCTTTATTGTCATAAGTTGCACTAAATAATCCACTGGATATTAAATCACTACGATCTGGCAAGGGAGCAATGGAGGTGCCGCCGATTAGTTCCACGGAATCTGAGGCGTTTATGGTCAATTGCCCCTGCAATTGCGCTCCATCTCTGACCACCAACTTTTTAGTAGTAACATTTATGTTTCCAGAGTTTCCAGTCAAAAAACTCTGAGTAAGCAGTAATGCATCTTTCTCAACTAGTACAGAGTCTGAGGCATTTACTGTCAAATTTCCTGCTGATTGATCTTGGAAGGGATAAACTAGAATTACGTTACTGCCAGCTATCCGCACAAGTTTGCCTTGCATCTGGACATTGCTGTTACCCTCTCCATGAGTATCGATGGTAGATGAAATTTGGTTCGATTTGATTAATTCGATGTTCTGGAAATTTTGAACACCTTCATATCCAAATGCCCAACCTTGGTTCGTTGGACTTAAACTGACCAGACTATTACCAGCGACGCTTCCTAACTCAACCCTTCCGTGCTCTGCTGTGATATTTCCCCCATCTAGCGTGATATCACCACCTATAAGTGCCAAGGTTTTGCCTTGCTGCACCTGTAGACCAACGCCATCTCCAAAGATATTAACTGCGCCATCTGGTTCTGCTTGGGATTGATTGCGGATAGGAGCCGCAGTTGTTCCAAATTGTAAACCAATGGGAACACTTACTGTCAGCAGGGGTGTAGTTTGAGGAGATGTAGCACTAAACTTTATACCATCAGCAAAGTTCAAGCTACTCGCGGTACTAGCTACAAATGAACCGCCGATATTTAAAGAAGCATTTGGCCCAAAAACAATGCCGTTAGGATTAATCAGAAACAGGTTGGCTGCGCCGTTAGCTTTCAGAATGCCATCTATATTAGAAATAGAATTGCCTGTCACCCGACTGATAATATTTTGAATATCTATTGGATTGTTAAAATAGGCTGTCCTTCCCGCAGAGACAGAAAACTGTTCAAAGCTGTGGAACAAATTTGTTCCACGAACTGCCCCGCCATCAATCTGGTCTATAGGCTGACCATCAATTAGCTTTGGTGTAATGATTGAACTTTCAGATCCAAGTGTGCCATCTTTTTGTATTTGGGCTAAGGCAAAACTCTCAAAGAAAGTCAGCACTCCAGCAATTGCTAAAGTACTCACTATCCCTAACTCCCAGTACCAACTGCTTCGGTATCGAGGCATGACAAACTTACACCCAAAATATAAAAGTATATTGAAATACTGCTCCTTGCTAATTAGGTATAGGGATACTTGAGATTCTCTCTGTAGCCTAACTAGTAAATGCAAAGTTCAGCATTTTTATACTCATTAGAATAAACTTTTTAGGGATCATTTATAAAGTAAAAATAAAATTCCTGTAAGAGGATGTTTGAAAAGTCCTCTTCTCGGTAGCAAAACGTTTTAGATCCCCCTAAATCCCCCGATAAATTGGGGGACTTTAATTCTGGTTCCCCCCTTTTTAAGGGGAGCCAGCGCGGGAACAGGGGGTTTCCCCCATGAGCGTCTGGCGTGGGTTAGGGGGGATCAACTAGTACCTAAAATCACAGCCAACCACTTTTCAAACAACCTCTAAGGGAACCAGTGCGTTGTGCAGGTTTCCGACGCAACACACAGTCACATTTCTCTACTAGAAGCTACGCCAACCCTATCGAGCCTCTTATGTCCTTGGCTTACCTCACCCTCAATCCCTCTCCTTTATAAGGAGAGGGAGGCTAGAGACAGGATGAAGTTTTGCATTTTATTTAATCCACGTTCCTTAGCAGTTACAACCGACTTGGCTGCCAGTTGAAGGGCAAGGGATACACCATGATTTTTGCATTAGGACAATTCCCTGTCCTGGGCGTCCTGAGTTGGCTGGTAATAATTCATTAGGTTGCTGTTCATCAACTGCATCACCAGATTTGATTTTATTTAGGTCAAGATTGCACTCCCACTGAACTATCAGAGATCTATCTTCTAATACCCCGTATTTCTCAAGCACTGCGTATAAGTCAGCGTTATGAAGGCTTTCAAGCAGTTTCTCTTGAATCTCGTCTTGTAACTGCTGTAATGTTTCAGGGTTCATGACTGTTTCCATTTCCTACAGGATGTATATAATTATTGATTCAGGTTGGCTAGTAAGAATTTCGCATACTGTCACAAAATTTAATGCTTAAATTTTAATCTCAGGTGGGCTTCCACTCACCGCTAATTTTTAATCCCCGTCGTGGCAATACCCTGAATAAACTGACGTTGACCGATGAGAAATAATACCATCACTGGAACTGTGGCGATCGTCACTGCCGCCATCATCAAAGGCCAATTATTCGTAAATTGTTCCTGAAACTCAGCCAACGCTAGCTGCACCGTCCTTAATTCGGGACGTGTCGTAAACACCAAAGGCTTAAACAAATCATTCCACTCACCGATGAAGGTGAACAAAAACAGCGTTACCAATGCCGGACGCGCTAAAGGTAACATCACCCGCCACAAAATTTGTAGTCGGTTCGCCCCATCGATGGCCGCGGCTTCCTCTAACTCCACGGGAATTGTCTGGAAATATTGACGTAATAAGAAAATCCCAAAGCCGTTGACAGCCGTGGGTAAAATCAGCGCCCCATAGGTATTTATCAGGTGTCCCCACTTCAAAACCAAAAAGATGGGAATCACCAATAACTGAAAGGGAATCACCAAAGTTGCTAAAACGACTAATAGCAGGGCTTGGCGTCCCCGAAACTTCAGCCGTGCGAGGGCGTAACCCGCTAAAGCAGAAGTGACAATCTGAAACGCCGTCACCGCGATCGCTACCAAGGTAGAATTAGCAAACGCCAGCAAAAATTTTCCCTGTTGCCATGCAACGCGGTAATTAGCTAAAGACCAGTTATTTTTGAACAAATTTTCTGGGCTGGCGGCCGTCGGTGCAAAGGAGGTAAGAAAGACCACAAACAGAGGTAAAAGAACGATAAATGCCCCTAGCAGTAACACTACTAGACTCAAAAAATCGCCAGATTTCAGATTCGGGTTTGGTTTGGACATAATTTGATCTGCAAAGTATTTGTTTCCCTAGTAGTAGAACATCGCCCTCAGCAACAGTTAATCTATAAACATAGTTACTTGTTAAGTTAAATTAAAGCACAGTGATTATTACCCTCAGTTCATAGGGTAAATTGAATCGTGGTGTCAAATAATTAATTCAAGTTTACAGGAGTAAACATACCATGCAGCAGCTAGCAGACCAATTTAAAGAATTAGATTTCAAGAGCGAAACATACAAAGATGCTTATAGCCGGATTAATGCGATCGTGATTGAAGGGGAACAAGAAGCCCACGAAAATTACATCACACTAGCCCAACTGCTGCCGGAATCTCATGATGAATTGATTAGCCTATCCAAGATGGAAAGTCGCCATAAGAAAGGATTTGAAGCTTGTGGGCGCAATTTGCAAGTCACCCCAGATTTGCAATTTGCCAAGGAGTTTTTCTCTGGACTAGACCAAAATTTCCAAATAGCGGCGGCGGAAGGAAAGGTCGTAACTTGTCTGTTGATTCAATCTTTAATTATCGAATGTTTTGCGATCGCAGCATACGAAAATTATATCAACGTCGCCGACGATTTTGCCCGTAAAATCACTGAGGGAGTAGTAAAAGAAGAATATAGCCACCTCAACTTTGGAGAAGTTTGGTTGAAAGAACACTTTACAGAATCCAAAGCTGAACTAGAACAAGCAAACCGCCAGAACCTACCCATCGTCTGGAGAATGCTCAACCAAGTAGAGGGTGATGCCCACACAATGGCAATGGAAAAAGATGCTTTGGTAGAAGCCTTTATGATTCAGTACGGTGAAGCATTAAGTAATATCGGTTTCACAACACGCGATATTATGCGCTTGTCAGCCTACGGACTCACCGCCGCTTAAAAAAATGCTGAGTAACGAGTGCTGAGGAGCCAGTGCTTTGGGCGGTTCTGCCGACTTGCCACCCCTTTGGAGAAGCAAGCTACACAGCAGCGTCTCCCCTGCTCTCTTTGGGAGAGGTTAGCGCCTGCCGTAGGATGCCCGTTCGCCTAGCGTCTCCTTTAGGAGAAGGGCTGTAGGGAGAAGCAACTGGCGTTGCTCATTAGTTAAAATTCAGAACTCAGAACTCCTAACTCCCAACTCTTAACTCTACTAAATTCCACACGCTCAAGACAGCATAAGCTTAATAATCAATACATGTTTGGTCTAATTGGACATCTCTCTAGTTTAGAACACGCTCAAGCGGTAGCTCAAGAATTGGGATACCCAGAATATGCCGATCAAGGGCTAGACTTTTGGTGCAGCGCCCCGCCGCAAATTGTCGATACGATTATTGTCACCAGCATCACTGGGCAAAAAATTGAAGGACGGTATGTAGAATCTTGCTTTTTGCCGGAGATGCTAGCAAGTCGCCGCATCAAAGCCGCAACGCGCAAAGTCCTCAACGCTATGGCCCATGCACAGAAGCATGGCATTAACATCACAGCTTTAGGCGGATTTTCCTCAATTATTTTTGAAAACTTTAAGTTAGAGCAGTTTAGCCAAGTCCGCAACATTAAACTAGAGTTTGAACGCTTCACCACAGGAAACACGCATACTGCCTACATTATTTGTAAGCAGGTGGAAGAAGCCTCAAAACAACTGGGAATTGATCTATCAAACGCCACTGTTGCTATATGTGGCGCAACTGGGGATATTGGTAGTGCAGTTACACGCTGGCTAGATGCAAGAACAGATGTCAAAGAACTCCTGTTGATAGCTCGTGATCAAGAACGTCTCAAAGAATTGCAAGGCGAACTGGGGCGGGGAAAAATCATGGGTTTGACAGAAGCACTGCCCCTAGCTGATATTGTAGTTTGGGTTGCCAGTATGCCCAAAGGCGTGGAAATTGACCCTACCACTTTGAAACAACCCTGTTTGTTGATTGATGGTGGCTATCCTAAAAACTTAGCGACGAAAATTCAGCATCCTGGTGTATACGTGTTAAATGGTGGGATTGTAGAGCATTCCCTGGATATTGACTGGAAAATTATGAAAATCGTCAATATGGACGTGCCAGCCCGCCAGTTGTTTGCTTGTTTTGCCGAATCAATGCTGCTGGAATTTGAGAAGTTATACACGAACTTTTCCTGGGGACGGAATCAGATTACCGTAGACAAAATGGAGCAGATTGGTCGGGTATCACTAAAACATGGATTTAGACCACTGTTGGTTTAGTCATTAGTCATTGGTCATTGGTCATTTGTACAGACGCGATTAATCGCGTCTCTCCCCACTCTGAAAAACTCATAACTCGTAATTCATAATCCCTACGATGGCAACTACCGAGCGTAAACCGCTACTGTTAGATTTTGAAAAACCCTTAGCAGAACTCGCAACCCGAATTGATCAAATTCGGCAACTTGCAGAAGAAAATAGTGTCGATGTTTCTGGTCAAATTCGGCAACTAGAAGCACGCGCTATGCAACTGCGTGAGGAAATTTTCACTAGTCTATCCCCGTCCCAGCGATTGCAAGTCGCTCGTCATCCGCGTCGCCCCAGTACTCTCGATTACATCCAGGCTATTAGCGATGAATGGATGGAATTGCATGGCGATCGCTGTGGTGGTGATGATCCGGCTTTAGTTGGTGGTGTCGGTCGTCTGAGTGGGCAACCTGTGGTGATGTTGGGTCATCAAAAAGGTCGAGATACCAAAGACAATATTGCCCGTAACTTTGGAATGCCTTACCCTGGCGGCTACCGCAAGGCGATGCGGTTGATGGAACACGCTAACAAGTTTAGTATGCCGATACTAACTTTTATCGACACGCCAGGAGCTTGGTCTGGGGTGGAAGCAGAACACCAAGGTCAAGGAGAAGCGATCGCTTACAACTTGCGGGAAATGTTCTGCTTAGATGTGCCAATTATCTGCACAGTCATTGGTGAAGGTGGTTCTGGTGGCGCACTCGGTATTGGCGTAGGCGATCGCCTACTGATGTTTGAACACTCCGTTTATACTGTCGCCACTCCCGAAGCCTGTGCCGCCATTTTGTGGAAAGATGCTGGTAAGGCTCCCCAAGCCGCCGTTGCTCTGAAAATTATTTCCCACGACCTGAAAAAGTTGGGAATTATCGACCAAATACTGCCTGAACCCACTGGTGGCGCTCATTCTGATCCTTTAAAAGCCGCTACCACTCTCAAACAAGTGCTGCTAGAAAATTTGGACGAACTCAATCGTTTAACCTCTCCAGAACGCCGCCAACTGCGCTATGAAAAATTCCGCAAAATTGGTGTTTTTACAGAAGTTGCCCACTAACGGCATTGCATAATAATTGATTAGCAGAGCAGAAATGCTATAATTGCCTATGTGCTTAAAGATTTTTAACAATCTAGCCATAGGCATTTGCATTTTCGGCAAATCTACTCAATTTGATTGAGTGGGTTTTCTACTATTAAGTAATTTAATTTGAGTGTACGGCGTGATTTACCCGGCGATGATTTGTTGTCTTCACTGGTAAAACCTACAATCTGCCGACTATTGCACTATATTATAGCAGTTACTTAATGAAAATCATCAGATTTTTAGATTCCTTTAATCTATACCAAGCCGAGAAGTGTGAATAATTGGTTGGTAATAGGCTTTAGGAACTGCCAAAAAATTGGGAGACACCATGAGTGTTGAGCAAAAACGACGCGCCCTGATTACTGGGGCAAGTAGTGGAATTGGGAAAGCAACGGCTTTAACCTTTGCAAAAGCGGGAATAGATGTCGCTTTAGTCAGCCGTTCTTTGGATAAGTTGGAGGCTGTAAGAGAAGCTCTACAGCATACCGGGGTAGAAGCGAAAGCTTACGCTGTAGATTTAGCGCGGCTGTCACAAGTAAAAGAAAAGATCCAAGCGATCGCTCTTGACTTTGGTGATATAGACATTCTGGTAAACAATGCTGGCATCGGCTATACAGGTAGTTTGAGCGAAACTCCCCTAGAGGACTGGCAGCAGGTAATTGACTTGAATCTGACTGGTGTGTTTCAGTGCATTCTGGGGATTTTGCCTTCAATGCGCGATCGGGGCACAGGCACAATAATCAACGTCGCCTCAATAGCCGCCAAGCAACCGTTTCCCGGTTGGGGAGCATACAGCGTCAGCAAAGCTGGTTTGATTGCCCTCTCTCAAACCCTGGCACAAGAAGAACGCACTCACGGCATTCGGGTAACAGCTATCTGTCCGGGCGCAGTCAATACCGAACTTTGGGACACAGAAACAGTCCATGCCAACTTAGACCGTTCCAAAATGTTAACCCCGGAAATTGTGGCTGAGTCAATTCTCTACACAGTTCTGTTACCACAACAGGCAGTTATTGATGAATTAACCCTGATGCCCAGTGCTGGCGCACTCTAATTGCGAAGTTAGGAGTTAAAAGTTAGGAGTTAGGAATTAGAATTTTTAACTCATAACTCATAACTCATAACTCATAACTAAATTCAAACCATAACCAAGACTGAATCATGACTATCGTTAGTTCCAACGGTTCAAATAGTTCTCAATCGCCTCTGAATCCAGACTTGGCAGAAGCCATAACTCCTAGACCCGATCGCAATACTCATAACGGGCGAGAAGCGGATTTGTTCCAGCCAAAAGAGGAACAGATGGAAGAAATGAAGGACGCCGTGCGGACACTAATATTGGGAGTTGGCGAAGACCCCGAACGCGAAGGACTCCTCAAAACACCCAAGCGAGTGGCCGAGGCAATGCGGTTTCTTACCAGTGGCTACAACCAATCCCTTGAAGAACTCGTTAACGATGCCATCTTTGATGAAGGGCATAGTGAGATGGTACTGGTTAGAGATATTAATTTCTTTAGTCTGTGCGAACACCATATGCTGCCATTTATGGGTAAAGCCCACGTTGCTTATATCCCTAACCAAAAAGTTGTGGGATTGAGTAAGCTAGCCCGAATTGTGGAGATGTATTCCCGTCGTTTGCAAGTCCAGGAGAGGTTAACCCGCCAAATTGCCGAAGCAATTCAGACCATTCTAGAACCTCAAGGCGTAGCCGTAGTGATGGAAGCTAGCCATATGTGCATGGTGATGCGGGGGGTTCAAAAACCAGGTTCTTGGACTGTCACTAGCGCAATGGTTGGTGTGTTCCAAGAGGAACACAAAACCCGCGAAGAATTTTTTAACTTGATTCGCCACCAATCAGGATTTTTTTAAGGAATGGGGAGTAGGGAGTAGGGGGATGAATGGGAATAATAATTATTTGTTTGCTCCCTACTCCCTACTCCCTACCTACTCCCCAATTTCTCAAATAACTTGGCTACCTTATCTAAATCCTTATCTCCAGGTGAACGTTCCACACCACTAGATAAATCAATGCCGCTAGGACTAACCTGATTTAAAGCTTCTACAATATTATCTGCTGTTAATCCTCCAGCTAAAAACCAAGGGCAATTGGGGTTAAATTGCTCTAGCATTCTCCAATCTAAGGTTTTGCCTGTACCACCAAGTTGTTGCGGATGGTAAGCGTCAAGCAGTAAAGTATCTACGTATTTTGTGTAAGCGATCGCTGTGTCAAGATGCTCAGGACTACCAATTCTCAGTGCTCTAAGAATTTCGACATTGGGTAAAGCTTGACGTAATTGGGAGCAAAAATCTGCTGATTCATCACCGTGTAACTGGACACCAGTCAACCCCGAATCAACAACTATCTGACTGATTTCGGGGATATTAGCGTTGGCAAAAACACCAATTGTGTCAATATTTGCCGGGAGTTCTGCCACTGCTGCCCGAATTTGGGATGTAGTCACATAGCGAGGTGAGGTTGGTACACAAATAAATCCTAGTGCAGTTGCGCCCAGAGAGGCGATCGCTATAGACTGCTGTGGTTGAGTGATGCCGCAAATCTTAACGCGCATGGAAATCTGACACATTTAAAATAATTATTAGAAAAGTCTAAACTATCTCAAAAACTTTTGGGCTTTCTAATTTTATAATCTTGTAGGTCTAGATTAACTTTTCCATTCAGGAGACAAAAACTTGATTTCATCTATTTTGCTAGCAGTACCTGCATCCGTTCCCGCAACCCCTGCGTGGAATCCCACAGTGGCGCTGATCATCAGCCTCAGCAGCTTAGTAGTCGTTTTGCTAAGTACTAGGATTGAAAAACCCCTAGTTGGTCCCAAGTTCCCTA
The DNA here is from genome assembly GCF_036919815.1 of Nostoc sp. Classification (GTDB taxonomy): domain Bacteria; phylum Cyanobacteriota; class Cyanobacteriia; order Cyanobacteriales; family Nostocaceae; genus Nostoc. The sequence continues at coordinate 83,724 of NZ_JBALCE010000005.1, read as the reverse complement.
TCCTGCCGATCAGTATTCCAACATTCGTCGCGGCGATGGCTTTCGGTCACATTATCGGCGTTGGCATCGTTTTAGGACTGACTAACATTGGTCGTTTGTAGTTTTGCAATGACAAAGGCGTTAGTTGTAACGTCGCAATCAATACAAAACTCCTAAATCTGATTTTTCTTTCTGACTACTCAAGAAGACGCGGGGAAACAGTGACGCGGAAAAATTCTCAAATACTTTCTTTGCGTCACTGCGTCCCCTCGTTTTCTTCCCACTCTGGTAGAGTTTTGCTCACAGGCATTAATTGTCTATTCTAGAAATAAGAGCATTTTGTGACTCGGCAGTACCGAATTGATGCTCAATATAAATGTGTATAGGACTATGTGTAGTATCTCAGTATAAAAACTACTGGCGATATCTAGTGTTAGGACAATGTAATGCAAACAAATTGGAAAATTGGGTCTTTATTTGGAATTCCCCTATTTTTAGACCCGTTGTGGTTTGTGATTTTAGGGTTGGCAACTCTCAACTTTGGGGTAGCTTATCAAGAATGGGGGAATGTTATAGCTTGGAGTGCTGGAATAGTTATGGCACTGCTGCTGTTTGGTTCGGTATTGTTACATGAATTGGGTCATAGCTTGGTTGCCCGATCGCAAGGCATTAGAGTTAATTCAATTACCCTATTTATGTTTGGCGGGATTGCTGCTATTGAAGAAGAATCTAAAACTCCAGCCAAAGCCTTTCAAGTAGCGATCGCTGGACCTTTGGTGAGTATCATCCTATTTTTCCTACTCCAGCTGGGAGCTACTGTGATCCCGGATACGAGTCCAGTGAGTGTTATGGTTGGAGATTTGGCAAGAATTAACTTGGTTGTGGCTCTATTTAACATGATTCCCGGCTTACCTCTAGATGGAGGACAAGTGTTAAAAGCAGCACTATGGCAAATAACAGGTAATCGCTTTCAAGCCGTACACTGGGCTGCAAAGGCGGGGCAAATTTTGGGTTATGGTGCGATCGCTTCCGGATTTGTTGTAGATTTATTGACAAGGGAGTTAGTAACTGGTTTGTGGATGGCGCTGTTAGGTTGGTTTGCTGTCCGCAACGCCAACAGCTATGACAGCATGACTACATTGCAAGAAAGTCTACTCAAGGTAACGGCGGCTGATGCCATGACGCGTGAGTTTCGGGTAATTGATGCTGACCAGACATTGCGCTCCTTTGCCGATTTATACCTGTTGGAAACCGCTCCTTCACAGGTTTATTTTGCTGCTTCTGATGGACGTTATCGGGGTCTAGTTTCCATTGACGATTTTCGTTTAACTCAAAGGAGTCAATGGGAAACCGAAACTTTACACAGCATTGTGCATCCCTTGACAGAAATACCTACCGTTACGGAATCAACATTGATCGCTGAGGTAATTAACAAGCTAGAAAATGAGCAGTTACCTCGAATTACCGTACTTTCTCCGGCTGGCGCTGTAGCTGGGATAATTGATCGGGGAGATATTGTGCGATCGTTGGCACAAAAGTTAAATTTGCGAATAACGGATGCTGAAATTAAGCGGATTAAAGAAGAAGCTAGTTATCCGCCTGGGTTGCAACTGGGAGTAATAGCGAAATCAATTACAAATTAAACGTCATACACTCGTCATAGTTTTGCAATAGATTTGTCAAAAGAGTGTGTGATATTTAAATTGGTATTTGGTTACAAAATGCTTTTTTTGGGTAAAAGGTAGGATTTCCTACCTTTTTTATTTTTTAAAGTATGGCGATCGCCATACAGCCCGTCGTAGGCATCTTTGCAGATGATTGTGAAATTATTAAAACTTCAAGTTTAAAGTGAGTAAAATGTAAGTACGTGATATACTACACCTCTCACTCACCCTGGTTTTATGGCACTGCCAATTGTTGCAATTATCGGACGCCCAAATGTGGGCAAATCCACCCTGGTTAATCGACTCGCCGGGGAACAAACGGCGATTGTCCATGATGAACCGGGAGTGACACGCGATCGCACTTATCTACCAGCTTTCTGGAATGGTCGGGAATTTTTAGTAGTAGACACTGGTGGTCTAGTCTTTAATGATGATACCGAATTTTTACCACTGATTCGCCAACAGGCAATGACAGCCCTTGCAGAATCGTGTGGCGCTATTTTTGTGGTAGATGGTCAAACAGGCCCCACATCGGCAGATTTAGAAATAGCCGAATGGATGCGCCAACAACCCGTACCTGTGCTACTAGCTGTAAATAAATGTGAATCCCCAGAACAAGGCTTAATGCAAGCTGCGGAATTTTGGGAATTGGGATTGGGCGAACCTTACCCCATCTCCGCGATTCATGGCAGTGGCACAGGAGAGTTACTCGACGAGTTAATTAATCACATCCCTGCTATTGAAGACATCCCAGATACTAATGAAATCAAAGTAGCAATTGTGGGACGTCCGAATGTGGGCAAATCGAGCTTACTCAATTCTTTTGTCGGGGAAGAGAGGGCAATTGTCAGCCCAATTTCTGGCACAACCCGCGATGCTATTGATACCGTCATTGAACGAGAGGGACAAACCTACCGCTTGATTGACACCGCAGGCATTCGCAAAAAGAAACACATAGAATACGGCACAGAATTCTTTAGTATTAACCGTGCTTTCAAAGCGATTCGCCGCGCTGATGTGGTTTTATTAGTAATAGATGCTGTAGATGGAGTCACCGAGCAAGACCAAAAATTAGCTGGGCGGATTATCGAGGAAGGTCGAGCTTGCATCATCGTCGTTAATAAGTGGGATGCTGTCGAAAAAGACTCTTACACAATCTACGACTACGAAAAAACTCTGCAATCACGCTTACATTTTACCGAATGGGCAGAAACAATTTTTGTGAGTGCCTTGTCAGGACAACGAGTAGAAAAGATTCTAGAATTGGTAAAAACGGCGGCGGAATCACACAAACGCCGTGTCAGCACATCAGTTATTAACGAAGTTTTAACAGATGCCGTTAGTTGGCATTCACCGCCAGCATCCCGTGGTGGGCGTCAGGGTAAGATTTATTATGGTACACAAGTAAGTAGCCAACCACCAACGATCGCTTTATTTGTGAATGATTCCAAACGCTTCAACGACAACTACCGCCGCTACATTGAACGCCAATTCCGGCAACAACTAGGATTTAAAGGCACGCCAATGATTTTACTGTGGCGGAGTAAAAAAGTCCGTGATGCCGAAAGTGGTAATGTGAATAGAGCAACTCGCGTCAAAATAAGTTAGAGACGCGATTAATCGCATCTGTACAGGAGTTATGAGTTAAAGTCAAAACTGCTAACTCTTAACTGATAACTCTAAAATAATGGATTTATTGCGATCGCTGCCACTTGGACTTTATTTAGAACAACCCCAAACTTGGCTTCATAAAATTGATCCGCGAGTCAAGTTTGCCTGGTTGATGAGCTTTTTAACAAGCTATGTTTTGGCCAATAATTTTTGGCGGGTGCTGCTGGTGGTATTATTAATTATTGCCACCTTGATTGCGAGAATTCCCCGACGAGTATGGCGGCAGCAAATGGGCTGGCTATTAATGCTATCGTTTTTTGTCTTCGCGATCGCAGCTATCAGTCCTGATGGAATGGGTGTAGATTATCAGTCACGCCTACCAGCTAATGAACAAATATTAACTCAGCCATCAAACGCCAATAATCTTGTTCAAGAGCAAGTAGGCGATCAAAAAAAATACAGCTACGTGCTATTTCACAAAGGCCTAGTCAAAGTGACTCGCTACTCTTTGAGTTTAGCAGTACGCCTGAGTACACTTATATTTACCGTAATTTATAGCACCAACCTATATCTGCTGACAACCGCACCAGAAGAAATCACATCTGGTATAGAAAGCTTAATGCAACCCCTGCGACGCTTCAACTTGCCTGTCACAGAAATTACTTTAACTTTAACCTTATCCTTGCGCTTTATTCCCCTGGTTTTAGAAGAAGTGCAAAATTTATTTCGCTCTGTGATGACAAGGGCAATTAATTGGAAAAAGCTAGGATTAAAAGGAGGATTCAAGGTTTGGATGACAGTCGCAGAGAGATTGTTAGAAAATCTCCTCTTACGAGCTGATCAAATGGCGAATGCAATGATGGTGCGAGGTTTTACCAGTCCCAATGAGCATCGAGTCCAGTGGCACGACTTACGATTAAAAGCGCGTGACTGGCTTGCGATCGCAACTTTAATCTTATTCTGGGGAATACGGCTAGCGATCGGAACTCAGGTTTGACACTCTGCGGTCTAAAGACGCGCAGATTCTCTAAGACTTAGCTTAAAAGGGATAGTCAAATATCCCCCTAGACGCTCAAGACAACTACCCTTCGACTGCGCTCAGGGCTGACCAGTACGAGAGGTATTGCAATTGCGCTTACTTTTTAATTACTTCTGCTTTCCGAGTTCATCACAAGCCAGTTAGGTACGCTCCATGTTTTCCCGTTACTTGTTTATCTAGGGCTACAACTTGTGTCGGTACGAGATAAATCAGGGGTCACTACTTACAAAACATTTCTTCTCCCAAGGGGAGACGCCAAGGGCGAAAGCGCAAATGATTATTCCTACTCACACTTTAATTTTATCATTTTAAAACCACTCGTGGCGTGTTTCCTCCACAGCAGAGCAGTCAAGTGGCTTCCATACGACCCGCGATGTTTTTGTGAATAATCAAATACTCTGTGTAGTCCGTGTGTAAGCGCGTAAAGGATTTCTAACAAATAAATTATCCAATCTTGTGGGGTAGGCCGGAAAGCCCGCCTTTGGCTACGGGTGGGCAAGATGTCCACCCCACAATCAGTAGTTGAGGATTTTTTGATTTCAAAGTCCCTAAGAGTGTCCTGTTCATTCAACTACCTCATTCACAGGGAATCGATCAATCAACTGCATCGCCCGATAGGCATTACGTTGGAAAGAGTCTGGCAAATGGGGAACGTGGGGTATTTGCGATAATAAATCCAACGTCCGCCGTAAAATTCTCACCACATCGCCTTCATCTAAAGTGGTGTTTTCGCAGAGTTCTGTCCACTCCATTCCTAACGCCCATTGTTCCACGATCGCAATTAACTCAAACTCCAACCATATAGGCAACGCTACGTTATAGCGCCGTTGTAATTGGAACATTTGGCGGCGAATTCCCTGCAATTTTTTCAAGGCTTCTGCCACTTCATTACTCAGCTCAAAGTTAACCTTGCTATCTGGACGGGGTGTTTCCATTACCAAAGCTGCTGCTGCTGCTGCTAAATGCTGCGGATCTAAGTTGCCCAATTCACCACTAGCGAATACTAAACCTAGCCACAACTCATTTTCACCTCGAATGGCGGCAGCGATTCGCCCTAATACTGTGGGGACTAAGTTATCTAAACTCCCAAAGTGTTGCAGAATTGAGATTAAATTCAGAAACTCTTCCCAATGACGTTGTGAGTGTTGTTCTACTTGCCCTTGTAACTGTTCAAGTTCGGCTTCTAGTTCGACATAGCGGGCGCGGCGCTTAAAAAGCGTTGCCGCATTGCCTGATTCATGTAGGGGATGAGCTTCTAATTGTTCTTGGACGGCAGTAAGGCGACTGAGTTGTTCTGCTACTTCTGGTGCCAGATTCAAAGATTCTACCGGATCAGGAATACGTGCTGCGATCGCAAATGTTTCTTCATTACCACGGCGGGATTGTCCTGGTTTCAAAGGCATTTCTGGCGGTGGTAGTACATCAAGTGGCACCTCAACTCGCGGCAGTTCGGCATACAAATCGACTACATCCCCTGTGGTTGCCACATACCAACGGTTATCATGTCCCAAGCATACCAAGTAAGGAGCTTGACCAGAACCAGGTGATTTTTCCACTAATACTGCGGTGACGGGTGAAGACACTGTGATATTTTTGCCTTTGAGACTCAACAGAGTTCCTGACACTGCAAAGCCCAACATCATCGCCAATTCTTCTTGTCGGTCTGAGAGCGCTTGCTCTTGCAGGGTTTTGAATATCTGGCGTTCCACTTTCAGGCGTTGCCGCAATTTCTCATAAACAGCCAGTTCATTTTCATCAACGGTGGCGATTTGCTCCTGAAGTTGAGCTAATTGTGTTTGTAGTTCGGCAATCTCATCATATTCTGGTCTTAAATGCAAGGTTGCCATGTACTGCCCAAAGCTGCGCTCTATCAATTCCCTAGTCTGCTCTAGGGTGTGGGTTTGCAGCAAATTGAGTACCATACCATAACTGGGCGTAAACTGGCTTACTAGGGGGTCTGGCTTGGATGTGCCCAAATACGCCGCTTCTTTGGCTCCTTCAAAGGGAGTTTGGACTGTCACCACATGACCTTGTTTATCCATCCCCCGGCGGCCGGCTCGTCCCGCCATTTGCAAAAATTCGGAAGCGTTCAATAGGCGGTGTCCATTGTCAGTCCGCTTGGAAAGGGTGGAAATCACCGTTGTCCGGGCGGGCATATTAATTCCCGCCGCCAGCGTCTCAGTGGCGAATACTACTTTAATCAGCCCTTGCTGAAATAGTTCTTCAACCAGTGCTTTCCAGGCTGGCAAAATCCCGGCGTGGTGGGCTGCAATTCCCCGGTACAGGGGTGCAATTTGTCCAGCACGCCCGGCATCGGGATTGCGGGCTAAAAAGTCATCAATCTGTTCTCGTAAAATCTGGGACTCTTCACTATTTACCAGCCATAAATCACCTACTTCCGCCACCGCTTTATCACATCCCCGACGGCTGAAGATAAAGTAAATCGCTGGTAACATATCCCGTTGTTCTAACTGGCTCAAAGTATAAATGATTCCAGGAGCCTCTGGTCTACCACTTCTTCCCCTCTCCCTTTCTCCCCCTCTCCCCTTTTTCTTCTGAAGGCGGGGGTTAATTTTGGTTTGGCTATCATTCAGCAGGGGAAATAACCCTTTGGGATTGCAAAAGTGAAATTCCAAGGGGACTGGACGAAAATCGGAGTAAATCAGGTCAGTTGGCCCGTGAACACGATTTAGCCAGTCGGTGAGTTGATCGCTGTTGGCAACGGTTGCAGAAAGGGCTGCTAGTTGCACTTCACGGGGACAATAAATGATTGATTCTTCCCAAACTGTCCCGCGTTGGCGATCGTTCATGTAGTGGCACTCATCAAGTATCACCGCTTCCACGTCTACTAATGAGATGCCGATTTGCCCAATGGGTGTGCCATAGAGCATATTTCGGAAAATTTCGGTAGTCATCACCAAAATCGGTGCATCCCGGTGAATGGAAGCATCTCCAGTTAACAGTCCGACTTGATCAAAACCGAATTTTTCTCGAAAGTCACGTAATTTTTGATTTGACAGCGCCTTCAGGGGAGTCGTGTAAAATACACGTTTTCCTCGTGCTAGGGCGCGATAAATGGCGTATTCCCCAACTAATGTTTTGCCCGAACCTGTGGGGGCACATACGACTACAGAGCGTCCGGCGTTTAGGGACGCGATCGCTTCTTTTTGAAACTGATCCAGTTCAAAGGGAAATATAGATCCTAAGTCAAGTTCTGGAGACGGCGCAGGATAATTCACTCAATTAGATTTGCAACCAGATTTTTTACTATATTAACGAGTCTTTTGTCAACTTCGTCATTAGTCATTAGTCTTTTGCAAATGACCAATGACTAATGACTAATGACTCTTGATTATTTTCCCATCTCTTGCGATCGCTCTGTGGCAGCTTTTACTGCTTCAATTAAAGCTGAACGAAATCCTGCCTGTTCTAGCTTGGCAATCCCCGCAATCGTTGTACCACCGGGACTGGTAACGCGATCTTTAAGTTCTGCTGGGTGCAGTTTTGTTTCCTGCAACAGTTTCGCTGTTCCCAATACGGTTTGCAAGGCTAGTTGATTGGCAATTACTCTAGGTAAACCTGCGGCTACTCCGCCATCAGCAAGTGCTTCTACTAACAGCGCCACGTAAGCCGGTCCGCTACCAGATAGCCCTGTGACTGCATCCATCAGCGCTTCTGAGACTTCTACAACTTCACCTACAGCTGAAAAAACTTGCTGTGCTATTTGGTGGTGCTTGGGGTTGGTGTATGCACCTGAACAAATTGCGGTAATTCCGGCTCCCACGGTTGCTGGGGTGTTGGGCATTGCTCTAATAACTGGCAATCGCACAAATGCAGCTTCTAGCTGACTTAAAGGTACACCCGCCATAATGGAAATGATCAGGGGTGACTGTTCTGTATTAATAATATCAATATCTGCTAGTTCTTGAGCGATCGCGCTAAACACCTGCGGTTTCACTGCCAAAAATACAACCTCTTTTGCTTGAGTGAAAACCTGGATATTATCTGTCGTCACCGCAACATCGTATTGCTGTTTTAAAAAATCTAGGCGTGAAGATAGCGGTTCGCTAACTATGACTTCTGATGATTGATAAATTCCACGCTCGATCAGGCGGGATAAGAGCGCTTCTCCCATTACCCCACCACCAATTAAACCAAATTTTATAGTCATTAGTCATTAGTCATTGGTTATTGGTCATTCGTCATTTGTCATTATTCTCAAAATCCAGGACAAATGACAAAGGACTAACAACTAATTTAACTTTATTGTAAATTAAAGGCTTTAAAGCCCCTTCTCCTAAAGCAAGCGACTGCGTTGGGTATTTTCCCCCCTTGTCGCAAGTGGCGTGAGAGGCTAACGCCACTTGCTACACGTAGCTTTAGTTTCAGACGGGGATTTAAACCCCGACTGAAACTCTCTTTGCTACCAGACGCTGCACTTCGGCAAGGTGGCACAGTGAGCCTGTGGAACTGCTCAGTGACCACGCGAACAATTTTGAATGCGTAAATTTTGAATTTTGAATTGTTATTGTGCCATTCGGTTAGTTTCGTTACCCCAGGTTTGATTTGAAGAACCTGGAGGACGAGAGGGACGTGCTGGCGGTTGTGGTACTTCATAAAGAACGCCACCTTGAGTGCTAACTTGCACACAGCTTGGCGTAAACAAAAAGATGCTCTCACCAATGCGCTCTTGATGTCCATCTAGTGCGTAAGTACCACCTGCAACAAAATCTACTGCCCGTTGAGCTTGATCTGGGTCCATGATTGTCAGATTTAATACCACTGACTTCCGTTCTCGCAACGCTTGAATTGCCTGAGGCATTTCTTCAAAGGTGCGTGGTTCGAGTACTAAAACTTCCGAAATTCCGTTACTTGCTCCTGGCATACCAATCACATTCCCCATTGGCTTTGAACCTGCTGTTATATCATCTCCCATTGTAGGCACTGGTTCCCGCCAGCGTCGATTTTGAGCGGACGTATTCTCTTGTGGGGTTGGTGGTTGGGGATTTTCTTGCTGATACAGATTTTGGTAATTATTATCTGTTTCTGGTTCTTCTTCGTAATACTCGTATTCCACTTGCTCATTTAGACCCACAAAGTCTCTGAGTTTGGAAAAGATATTGTTCATTGTGTGTGTACTCTCCTGATGCGAATAGCCTGATTGACTTGGCTTAAGATTGATTTAACTAGGAGCGACCGCTATATCGGTGGATACTTCAGCAAATCTATTGCTATTTGTAGCCTATACTACGGGTTTTGGCGATGAACTGACACTTATTAGAAAGGTCTGTGCATCGCCTAAACATCATAAGGGGTCAAAATTATATCCTAAGGTTAGTCCGAAGGAAAGTTGTTGATACCCCATTTTCCCTTGGCGATTACTCTTGTCAATACTATATCCTTTGTTTCCAATTGCACCAGTCTCTGACAAAATTCTTGTGATCAAATTCTCAGCTTCTATTAATACTCACCTGCAAGGTTGATGAATAATAGGTTAAAAGCGATCTTTTCAAAGTATTGGGCAAATATAATTCGCTACTACACAAGCTCTCGTCCATCTCCGTGGACTACTGCCAAATCAAGGGCTTGCTAATCCACGTTCGCTCGGCAGTCATAAATTAGACTTGATAAACATCCTTTAAAGGACTTCTAAAGAAAAAAATACTCAACTACTGATTGTGAGGTGGGCGACACGAGTGCCTGTAGCAAAAGGCGGGCTTTTCGACCCACCCTACAAGTAGTAGTAATTTAGTTGTTGAAAATCCTCTAAGAGCGATCGCCAAACAATATGGTTCCTAATCGTACCATCGTCGCGCCTGCTTGCACTGCCAGTTCGTAGTCGCCTGACATACCCATAGACAGGTGCTGCATTTTAATCTGCGGCCAGTTTTGCTCCTGAATTTCTTTTGCCAGATCACGATTGAGATTAAACACACTTAAAATTTCGGAATCATTTAATCCTGAAGGCGGAATTGTCATCAAACCTTGAATTTGTAAATTTTTGTATTGATTGAGCGTGGGTAAATCAGCCAACAATTCTGGTACACTCCAACCAGACTTGTTGCGATCGGGAAGAATTTTCACTTGCAGGCAAACCTGGGGACTCACTCCTAGCTGTTGCGCTAATTCATCTAAGCGCTGTGCCAGCTTCAAATTATCGACGGAGTGAATCCAATGGAATTGTTCGATGGCTTTTTTGGCTTTATTGCTTTGCAAATGTCCAATAAAGTGCCAGGTAATATCCGGTAAGTCTTGCAACTCGCCTTGTTTGCTGGCGGCTTCTTGGATACGACTCTCCCCAAAATCACGAATTCCTGCGGAGTATGCAGACCGAATGGCCTGGGCAGAAACTTGCTTGCTAACAGCAATCAATCGGACTGAAGTTGGCAGTGAGGAGCGAATGGAAACAATACGTTCATAAATTGAACTGCTCATTGGAAGGTGCGTTGGAAAACACTCTGAAGCTGATCGTACTCCTGAGATTGTCCACTGCGCCGCAGGGTACGTAAGCGATTTTCCAACATCATTCTAGCCTCAGTACGTCCTAGAGACTGGAATTTAACACCTTTAATGTCATTTGAAACCAAAAAAAATAAGCGCTGGGCATAAAGCGTGGTAAACAAATCCTGGTTCTCATCAACCATAGAGATTTTGTAGAGTAAACCCCAAGTTGGATGGTTTATGTAAGTTTCTGGGTTTTCTGAATTCATTTAATAGTCAAGGTGGGAGTATGTATATCTTTTCGCAGTGAATTCTAAACATTCAGACGATAATAACTTTCTTTCGCCAGAATACTTCCTTAAAATCCAAAACTGCGGTTACGAAGACCTTGATCTAGTTCCTAATGGGCAGATAAAGCTAGTGGCAGTGAAGCGAAATGGTACAATAGAAGCCGCCAAGCGTAGATTCCCAGAGTAGAGGCTGGTAGATAAACATCACCATCTGCTTTGGTGACTTCAATTTATCAATCTGTAAGGAGAAGGCACAATATACTTCTGATCCTCTTGTCCAAAGTTCGGCGTGGCCAGGAAAAACACCCTTTGAAATTCCCAACGGCAACAGCGAACTTTTCAACTTCTTTCCATATTGCCACAAATGTCGCCCAATGGTGCAAAATCATAACTGGGGAGTGGGGAGTCAGGACAGGAAAGAAAACTATCCTCTACTGATTATTTCTTTGCATCTTTTTCTGTCTGTGCGTCCTCTTGGTCAAGATTAATTTGAGGGGTTTGCAGTAGTCCTACAAACCGCCCCAACAATGAATTTACATTTGGCCAAATAATAGTAGTGGTACGTAGTCACAAATGCTTTTTTGGTTTCGTATATCTTCTATACGTGATTAATCATGTGTATCTAACAGAAGTTATACTCGCTATCAGCCTTGTTCAATCTTAGTACACTAAGTTTCCAGTACCGCGCAACTGACGCAAAGAATTTATACACAATGGACAGTCACATTTAAATAACTTGATTGCAGCATCGCTTTCCTCGTCAGTAAAATTCAACATGGCAACATTCTGATTTGATACTGATGTGGCAATGGTTGAGGAACGTGCAGATGAGGTATACGGTTGCTTTCTCTCTGAATCTCGAATGCACACAAAATCTGTTCCACCATGTGGGTTAGCGATACAGGTACGACCATCTTGTGTGTGCAGTAATCGCTGATTAGTACTAGCATGGGCAGGATGAAATACTGCCAGTGTAGACATCAGCGACACAAAAATTGAGGAAGTGGAAAGCAAATTCAGGATAATTTTTTTGTTCATAGATTCCTTGAGAAAACTGTCTACTAGCTTAGGGTATTCGATTCACTTTCAAACTTCAAGTGAATTTTTACTGAGAATAGCTAGTTTGACACTTGTTACCCAAGAAAGTTCCATATCTACAGAGTTTGATCGTAAATTAGGTGGGTATAAGTAAACATAATACCCAGAACCGCGACTTTTCGCCATGTCCTGAGCGTTTTATTGTGATCTACTTACCTGGTTAAAGTCTGCGTAGATGCGTAAGGTGAGGCAGCGCTGCACAGAGAAATTGGAGGGGTGGCTGTGGATAAACATTCTAACTAGGACTCGAAAACAGCCAGCTTGAAATAGTTTGCAATAACAGCCAAGCATTTAAACTCCCGATAACAATCGCTACTAACCAGGATAAAATCTGCAACGACCAAGGATTGACAAATTCACCCATTAAGGATTTATTACTTGTAAACATCACCAACGGCACTACGGCAAATGATAGCTGTAAACTTAAAATAACTTGGCTTAAAATTAGTAAGCTACTTGTACTTTTTTCTCCCAAAAACATAATTGAAATTAATGCGGGGATAATCGCAATTAATCTAGTTGATAACCTACGTAACCAAGGTTTCAGACGCAGATTCAAAAAGCCTTCCATGACAATTTGCCCTGCTAAGGTGGCGGTAAGAGTTGAACTTTGCCCGGAAGCAAGTAACGCTAAACCAAAAATTGCGCTGGCAGCATTCACACCCAATAAGGGAGAGAGCAATTTATAAGCATCTTGAATTTCTGCAACATCCTGATAACCAGAAAAATGAAAAGTGGCAGCAGCAATAATCAAAATTGCTGAGTTGATAAACAAGGCGAAACATAAAGCAACTGTGGAATCTATTGTACTAAACTTAATCGCTTCCCATTTTTTTTCAGATGTTGATTCCCAATCGCGTGTTTGCACGATTGCTGAGTGCAGATACAAGTTGTGCGGCATCACTGTTGCCCCCAAAATGCCAATAGCAATGTAGAGCATTTCTGGGTTCTGCACAATTTCTATTTTAGGAACATAACCTAATAAAACTCCGCCCAAATCAGGATGCGAAAAGATGATTTCTCCTGCAAAGCAGATACCTACTGTTGCTACCAACAAGATTACCAAAGCTTCTGTATAGCGAAAGCCTTTGTTTTGTAGCAGTAACAATACAAATACATCTAGGGCTGTTATACACACACCCCAACTCAGGGGAATGCCAAAAAGTAGTTGCAGCGCGATCGCACTTCCCAAAACTTCTGCTAAGTCACAAGCGGCGATCGCTATCTCACAAAGTACCCATAACCCAATGTTGACACGCGGGCTGAAGTGATCTCGACAAGCCTGTGCTAAATCTCGCCCTGTTGCTACTCCTAACCGCACACACAACGATTGCATTAAAATCGCCATCAAGTTGGAAAGCATAATCACCGTTAGCAACGCATAACCAAATTTAGCCCCGCCAGCTAAGTCAGTCGCCCAGTTACCAGGGTCCATATACCCTACAGATACGAGATATCCTGGTCCTCCATAAGCCAGCATCTTGCGCCAGATGCTTTTAGTGTTAGGAATCCTAATGCTGCGGTGAACTTCAGGTAGGCTAGGCTTCCTGATCGGTTTTTCTGGAAAGGGCATTTGTTTACACTCTCAATTTTTCATAATTCTGTCATAATTTCTGAAAAAACTGACCAGAATAGCTACTTTTCTAAGGTTATAAATCTTGAGATTCACTAGATATTAATAGAAAGATTCAACAATAAACCTAAATTTTATATTGATATAGATTCTCGTTCTTAAATTGTCAACTTGTAAAAACTTCTTTTTTAAATTACATTTGAGAACAAGCTCATCTCTCAAGTAACTTACTAGCCTCAACAGAAAAAATGAAGCAAAAACGACATTCAGAATCTTCAGGTTGTTCCAACTGTGAACATGACGAACACGAGAATCATAATCATGATCATAATCCTGATGAGAATCATAACCATGACCACAATCATGACCACGGTGGAGAATTCAATCTTAAAAATGAAGTATTGCCCTTAATAATGATTTTAAGTTTGTATGCGCCTGGTGTAATTTTTGAAAATCAATTACACAATACATTCTACTCGATAGGTGAATATCTACTTTTCATCCCTGCCTATTTATTAAGTGGATGGAGTGTTTTAAAAACTGCTGGGCGCAATATCCTCAGAGGGAGAGTATTTGATGAAACATTTTTGATGGCAGTAGCGACACTAGGGGCGATCGCAATTCATAAATTACCCGAAGCTGTCGGGGTAATGTTATTTTATAAAATTGGAGAATTGTTTCAAGATATAGCCGTCAGTCGTTCTCGTAGTTCCATCAAAGCTTTATTAGAAGTCCGTCCCGACTATGCCAATATCCAAATAGAGGGAGAACTCAAGAAAGTATCGCCAGAAACAGTAAATATTGGGGATATTATTATTGTAAAACCCGGAGAAAAGATTCCTTTAGATGGCGAAATTATAGATGGTAATTCGCAAGTTGATACATCTGCATTAACTGGAGAATCTGTACCGCGAACAGTGAGGGTCGGAGAGACAGTTTTGGCTGGGATGATCAATAAAATGGGTGTGATCAGCATTAAAGTAACAAAACTTTTTAATGAATCTTCCATTGCCAAGATTTTAGACTTGGTGCAAAATGCCAAAAGTAAAAAAGCAGAAACAGAAAAATTTATTACTAAATTTGCCCGATATTACACACCAATAGTAGTTTTTACATCTCTAGCAGTTGCACTATTACCTCCTTTATTCATTTCGGGTGCAACTTCTTCAGAATGGGTTTATCGCGCCCTAATTTTGTTAGTTATTTCCTGTCCCTGTGGGCTGGTTATCAGTATTCCATTGGGTTACTTTGGAGGTGTGGGAGGTGCAGCTAGACGTGGTATTTTGGTTAAAGGTTCTACTTTTTTAGATACTTTGAATGCAATCAATACAGTTGTTTTTGATAAAACTGGAACGTTAACGAAAGGGGTATTTAAAGTAGTAAAGATAGTACCATTAAATGGCTGGAATGAGCAAGAATTGCTGGAATTAGCTGCCAAAGTAGAATCGCACTCAAATCATCCCATCGCTCAATCTATCTGCAAGGCTTATGGCGGAAAAATTGATAAATTTGAGGTGAGAGATTATGAAGAGATCGCAGGTTATGGAATTAGAGCCAAGGTTGAAAATAGGGTAGTGATAGCGGGAAGCGATCGCCTATTACATAGAGACAAAATTCCTCATGATAATTGCCTAGTAGAAGGAACAGTTATTCATTTAGCAGTAGATGACATTTACGCTGGATATATAGTCATTGCTGATGAACTCAAAGAAGATGCAAGACTTGCTATTCAAGCACTTAAGAGAATGGGTGTAGAGAGAACAGTAATGTTGACAGGAGATAATCAAGCGATCGCTTCCCAGATTGCTCAACAGCTTGGTATAGATAGCTATGAAGCAGAATTATTACCTGAAGAAAAAGTTAATGCCATTGAGAAGTTACTCAGCACCGCCGGCAAGCATGGTAAAGTTGCCTTTGTTGGGGATGGTATTAATGATGCGCCAGTGATTGCTAGAGCAGATGTGGGCATAGCAATGGGTGGGTTAGGCTCAGATGCGGCCATAGAAACTGCGGATATTGTAATCATGACAGATGCACCATCAAAAGTGGCAGAAGCAATCCAAATCGCCAGAAAAACAAGGCAAATTGTTTGGCAAAATATTGGGTTTGCTTTAGCAATTAAAATTGTATTTATTGGATTGGGTATTTTCGGGATAGCGACAATGTGGGAAGCTGTTTTTGCTGATGTTGGAGTAGCAATGCTGGCAATTTTAAACGCAACTAGAGCGATGAAATAAAATTCTTATAAAATCGGGAATCTGTAATTGGGAAATTGTAGTAGTTAAACTATGAGTACTTCTCACTCATATTCTGCTACCCAATAATAGAACCTATGAATTCATCAATCAAAGGTATTGCTACAGTTACTTTAGCTTTACTGCTAAACTATTCAGCAAACCCAGCCTTTGCACTACCCCAGAAAATTAATCATCCAATTACTGTTGCTAAATCGCAACCATTAACAGACACCTTGATTGTTCCTGGCGAACGAGTAGGGCCGATAACACGCACAACCACTAAGCAAGATTTAATCAAACTGTTTGGCGCGTCTCATCTCGTTGATAAAACTATTTCTGGTGCTGAAGGAATCGGTAGTTTTGCAGCTACTCAGTTAAATCTAAATCAGGGGCGATCTTTACTGGTAGTTTGGAGTGATAATACTCGTACTAAACCTCTAGATGTGCGTAACCTGGGTTCAGCTTGTAAAACCCGCGAAGGTATTGGAGTGGGAACACCATTGAGCGAGTTACGCAAGAAATTAGGTGACTTTAAACTTTATGGATTAGCCTGGGATTATGGCGGTACTATTTTGTTGGATAGTAGCAAATTATCTCGCTATCAGGGCAAACTCATTTTACGAGTAGATGCTGCTCCCAATGCTTACGAAAAGTTCCCCAATAACTACCAAGCGGTGTCTGGAGATGCTACTTTTTCCTCCAGCAATCCTCACTGGAAACCTCTGGGAATTAGGCTAGCAGAAATTATTGTTGTATTGAATCCAAGTGAGTAGTGGTATGCTAAACATCAGTTTGCTTGCTAGGCCGTAGAGGGACTATGGAGACGACGTTCTTATACTAAGTCTGGAACTGGTAAATTACTGACAGAAGAAATTACATAAGTGACATCTCGTGTGGCAATGATGTTTCAGCTATTGAAACCAAACACAGTAAACCAGATTGCTAGATCGATAATCTGACTAGTCGTCTTGAGTAAAGATTATTAACTCAAAAAGTACCTGGATGTCCTCCGAGCAGCGTCTACAGCACAAAAGCCATGCACTACAGGAACATTATGATCTGCTAGCCGAGAAGCTAAAAAGGTTGCGTCGTGATTATGCGATCGCAGCAGATACTCTCATTCGCTTCCAATTAGAAAAGCAAATTGAACAAACTGAAGCTGAACTAAACGATTTGGATCAGCAGCTTAGTGATCTTGAACGAGCTTTATCTAGTGGAAGAGTGTATCGTGCTTTGTTAAAATTGGGTTATCGAGAGCAGACACGAGCATTTCGGAGATTTATTGAGACTCATTCAGTAGCAGCTTTTCTAATCCACGGTTCACTGTATTATGGTCAACGCTGGCTGTTGAATCGGTTAGTAGTACAAAATGTCCCCAATATCATGACGGGAAAAGTTGTACGAATTGAACTCAGTCGCATTGCTCGGAGAAGTGACAGTGCTGCTTTGTGGCGTGAACTTAGTGGTAGAGTTGGTCTGGGTAGGCAAAGCTCAATTCCTGAAATTGCCGAACGAGTTTATCAATGGTGGCCAACTCAGAGTGTCTTGTTAATTTTGTACGATGTCGATTGTCTTTCAGAAACTTTTTTGCATGAGCTGATCCAAGATTTCTGGTTACTATTAGCCACTAAAGTTAAGGCGGCTAGTCCGCAAGCGAGTCAATTCAAATTATTAATGTTCCTAGTAGATTATGATGGCTGCGTAGGTAGTTGGAATATTCCTTTTGTAGAACGGCTCGACTCTACCTGGAAGCCAGATAAGCCTGTGAAACTGTCTAAAATTAAACAATTTTCTGACACCGAACTGACTGATTGGTTAGAGCATGAGGCAGACGAACTGCCGAGTAGCCTGATAGACCAGATGGATGAAACGATACAGATCATACTGAAAAACAGTGATAATGGAATTCCAGAACCAGCTTTATGCGAAATTTGTCACCTGTCTGGCTGTAATTGGTATGACGAAGAGGAAAAATGGTTAAGGCTGTAGGTGGAAAACTTTTGGAATATACAGGTAAAGTGCAGCCCCAACTAGGAGAAAGGGGGGTGAACGGACAACTGTTATATCCCTATTTGCCTAATCCTGAACTGGTAGAAGCAGTCAACTTAGCAATTTACTTGGAACGTCCTTTACTACTGAAAGGTGAACCGGGATGTGGTAAGACTCAACTTGCAAGTGCAGTTGCCTACGAGCTAGGTTTGAATTTAGAAGCTTGGTATGTCAAATCCACTAGTCGAGGGCGGGATGGCTTGTATAACTACGATGCTGTCGGACGGTTGCGGGATGCCCAGCTAGCTGCTTCCGGTCGCCTGACAGCAGAACAAATCCAGAGAATTGATGACCCAACAGCTTATGTACGCTGGGGGCCTCTGGGACGGGCATTTCACCAAGAAAACTGTACTGTCGTACTAATTGATGAAATTGATAAAGCTGACATTGACTTTCCCAACGACCTGCTGCTGGAATTAGATGAGCAGCGATTTATTGTTGAGGAAACAGGTCAGAAAATTGAAGCAAAGGCAGCACCGATTGTTTTGATCACCAGCAATGATGAGAAAGATTTGCCAGATGCCTTCTTGCGAAGGTGCTTGTTTCACTATGTTGAATTTCCTAGTCGTGAGCGGTTGATACAGATTGTTAACGCTCTGTTTCCTGCTTCACCCCAAGCTTTGGTGGATAAAGCCATAGTTCGCTTCCTATTACTGCGAGAGGAAATGCGAAAAGATAAAGGAGAGGCTGGTAAAAAGGTAAGCACCAGTGAATTAATTGACTGGTTTCGCGTCCTGCGCCGTTATCCTCAAGATGAGGCTCTGGCAAAACTGGATGGTAAAATACCTTATGCTGGCGTGTTGCTGAAAAGTTGGGATGACCATATACGCTATTTGAGACAGAGCCGTGGACGTGAATGATTTGCCTTTACTGGAACTGTTCACTAAGTTGCGCGAAGCTGGCTTACCACTGGGTATTGATGAATATCAGTTAGTTTTGCAAGCCATGCAAGCTGACTTTGGAATTAATGATCAAGCTGCTTTGAAGCGTCTGTGTCAGACTTTGTGGGTCAAATCTGCTGAGGACAAGCAATTATTTGAGTCTTACTTTGAAGAGGTAATGAGCAGTAAGGCTGTCTCGCCAATGTCGGAAATATTTGTTATGCAATCTCAGCAGCCAAAGATTTCTCAGATTGGTGACTACATAATGCTGGGAATTTTCGGAGTTCTATTAGTCTTGGGTTTTGGACTTAGTTTACAAAAGCCTAACGAGACACAAAACCTACCCCCAACAGCACAGCTAAACGAGACACAGAACCTACCCCCAACAGCACAGCTAAACGAGACACAAAACCTACCCCCAACAGTACAGCAAGAAAAAAGTATCAATAAAAGCCAACCAGATTTGATTGCTTGGAGTGTGCTATCGATTATACGCTTGAGTTTTGTATATATATCTTTAAGGAGAGCCGCTCAATTCAAAGTTGAAGATGAGCGCACTGATCACCGTACTTCTTTTGCCAAACAAAATCTAAGTAAGTCTGTTACTCCTCTTCCTACATTGACACAGGTAATAGAAGATGAAGTGCAAGTAGTTCAAGCTGTGCTGCAAAATACCAGCAGAAATGAAGGGACATCTTACAGTCGTTTTATTCTGACCACTGAGTTTTTTCCTGTAACCGAACGGCAAATGAAGCAGATTTGGCGCTACTTGCGCCGCCCAGTACGTAAGGGACAACGCACAGAGTTGGATGTGGAATCAACGGTAAACCAAATTGGATTTCAAGGAATATTACTCGAACCTGTGTTGCTAGCGCGTCGAGTAAACCAGGCAGAACTGCTGTTATTAATTGACCAAGATGGCTCAATGGTACCTTTTCATGGGCTGTCGCATCGCTTGATAAAAACTGCTTTGCGAGGTGGACGTTTAGGCAAAGCTAGCATTTACTATTTTCACAACTGCCCTATAGATTATCTCTACCATGATTTTTATCATCAGGAAGCGGTATTAGTTAGTGATATTGTCACGCATATTTGCTCTGAGCGCACAGCTGTATTGATTTTCAGTGATGCTGGTGCTGCTCGTGGCGATTATAGCGAGGAACGTTATAAATCAACAAAAAAATTTATTACCCAGTTGAAACAGCGGGTGCGTTATATTGCTTGGCTTAATCCTATGCCGAGAAAGCGTTGGATAGGTACAACATCTACCGATATTGCCAGTGTTGTACCTATGTTTGAAGTCAGTCGCCGAGGTTTGCAAGATGCTATTGATGTGCTACGCGGTCGCCCTACGAACTTTGAGGGGCGGAGAAAATGAGCAAAATTAGCTTAGAAGTGAGCAAAATTAGCTTAGAAGTTGCCAACCGACGCATTGAGTCTTGGGAAAAACGCTTTGAAAAACGCTTTGGAAAAGCGTACTTATATTTGGCATATCATGCTGCTTTTCCCTTAGCACTCACACCCGATATTTTATATCGTCTGTGGGCTAACTTCCAACAAGATATTCATGGTGAAGTACTAGGAATCCCTTGGGTAGCGGTAGCGGATCTGCTGCTTTCTAGTCTTTGCGATGAAGTTGGGCATGAACTTTACGAAATGGATTTGGCAGTGCGAAATGTGCTGTTGAAACTATTACAAGAAGATGAAAAGTTTGGTCAACAGCGGATTAATGAACTGTCAGATTTTTTGCTTGAGTATGTACGGCAAAGGCTTCAAAATGATGATCCCGATATTAAAGACTTAGCCCAGGCTCAACAGTGGACAGCTTTAGCATACACACAACCTTGGAAAGCAGCTCGTGAGCTGGCATTGGCATTCTCAAAATTGGATTTTAATAATAAAGCAGAACTGATAAGAATCGTCTCATTAACAGAAATATTTGCACAGCCATTAGCTGAATTCGATCCGTTACTGAGTTATGCACGCGGAATGGGAAAGTTAGCCCGTGGCAATTTGGAGGCTGCAACAGTTCAGTTTGGCAAAATCCTGGAAGGAGGAAACAAAATACGGGTTGCTGGAGTTGATTTACCTATTCCCGAAAAGATAAAGGCAAATTTTCCAGAACAGTTCAAAAAACTTACAAACCATAAAAACACACTAAAAAGAAGTAGGTTTTTCTCACCAGTGTTTCCATCTGTATTAGCTTTGGGAATTCTGGGAATGCTGATTGGAGGCAATATAGTATATTTTTTATTCAAAACAGAATCTATACGAAATTCATCATGTACTAAAGATACGTATAGTTTGAATGACAGAATTAGCTTGGGTGAAGAAATTTTATTAAAACAACAAGATACGAACCCAGATAAAGAAGCTGGAGTTCAAGCATTTTTAGAGGGTAATTGTCTGCTTGCTATTGATAAGTTCAATTCATCCCGTCAAGCTAATCCTACAGACCCAGAAACATTGATTTACTTAAATAACGCTAAGGCTCGTCAGCAGGCAGAACACGTTAAAATTGCTGTGAGCGTACCCATTGGTACAAACCCAAATATAGCAAAAGAGATGCTACGCGGTGTGGCTCAAGCTCAAGATGAGGTGAATAAGAGTGGTGGCATTAATGGTAAAGCTTTAGAGGTTGCGATCGCTAATGATGATAATGATCCAATTGAAGCTGTACAGCTTGCCACTCGGTTCGGCAATGATACCAGCATCTTAGCTGTCGTGGGACATAATTCTAGTAATGCTTCTCTCGCCGCAGCCCCAGTGTATCAAAAAGATGGGTTAGTCATGATATCTCCCACCAGTTATGTCCAAAATCTTACCAGTATTGGCAATTATATCTTCCGCACTGCTCCTAGTGTTAAATCCATAGCAGATAGCGTCTCTAATGACGCCATTAAAATAGCAGGCAAAACCAATTTTCTTATCTGTGTTGATTACCAAGGGATAGATAATCAGTCGTTTAACAATGAGTTTGTTAAAGCGATAAAGGCTGCTGGCAGTCAGATTAATTCTACAGAGTGCGATATTTCTGCCCGTGACTTTAACCCTAGTGCTGTCATTTCTCAAGCTGTACGTAGCGGTGCTAATGCCTTGGTGTTAGGTGTTTATGTAGACAAAATAAAGCAAGGTCTAGCGGTGGTACAATCTAATCAAGGGCAGTTGACTGTATTTGGTAGTCCTACACTTTTCACTGACGAAACCTTAAAGGAGGGCAGAGGTATCAACGGACTGATAATCTCTGCACCTTGGTATCCCGCAGCATTTCCTTATAACATCTTTCCCCAAAAAGCCCAAGAACTTTGGGGTGCAACTGTCAGTTGGCGAACAGCTACGGCTTATGATGCAACTTTGGCGATCATCGCAGGTTTACAACGAACCAACAAACGCGATGAATTGCAAAAGGTACTGCACAGTCCAGATTTTTCAGTCGATGGTGCAACGGGAAAGATTCAGTTTTTAGCATCAGGCGATCGCAAAGACAATCCCATCTTCCTAGTCAAAGTTCAACAAATACCTGGCACTGATAAATATGAATTTGTACCGATTCAACCTTAAGCGCAACGCAAACGATATAATGCTTTCACAGATTGCTTGTTGTCAGCCTTCCAAAGTAAAGCAACGGTGATTAAGGATGGCTATGCACGTATTTTTGATGTTTTAGTTTACTTGTTTGACCAAGTGCCAAAAAGAACATCAGAGTCGCAGCATCCGTTTGTAAATAAAGTGCTGGGTTTGGGCGAGAATTTTCCCCTTTGCTATTACGCTGGTGGAAGTAAATTTTTCTCTGGTGAAACAGCAACTATTGAAACTAGCCCAATTCCTCCTAGCTTAACTCCTGGACAACGACGGCAATCGCTTAAAACAATCACATCAGCAAAGCGCGATATCTGGCGACAAGCCGTTTCACGTCTAAGCACCTCCCCACAAGTTATGGAGTATAAAAAGCGCTGGTGAAACACCTACTGAAAGCGATCGCACATCCCCACAAGTATATAGAGTATAAAAGGCGATCGCATTCCTCACCCACCCGATGACAAACCAAGCTTTTACCAACGGTTATGCATTACTCATTGGCGTAGGTGCAGATTTACCAGTCACAGTCAAAGATGCAACAGCTATACAAGATATACTGATTGATAGCGATCGCGCTGCCTATTGTCACACTGCTAACCGAAGCCTCTACAACTCCGGTCAATATCCTCGCAGCTTTTGACCAAATTATCACTCAGGTTAATCAGATTCTAAAGCATCATGCAAACCCAATGCTACGATGCAATCATCAGTTAATAAAACTTTTATGAGCTTAGTTATCCCAGACGAACTTCTCAAAATCAGTGGTCTTTCAGAAGAAGAATTATGGCAGGAAATTGTAATTTTGCTTTTTCAGCAAGATAAAATTAGCATCGGCAAAGCCAGCAAATTAGTTGGAATGAATCAACTAAAATTTCAAAAAATTCTAGCTAATCGCGGTATTTGCGTACACTATGATGTGGCTGAATTTGAAGAAGACCTCCAGCACTTGCGTGAAAAAGACTGGCTATGATTGTAGTCAGTGACACGTCACCATTGAGTAGTTTAGCCATAGTTGGGTATATATCTCTTTTGGGAGAGATATACAATACAGTAATAATTCCTGAAGCAGTTGCTAATGAATTAGCAAACACAAGTGATGAAGATGAACGAGTCACAGCCGTACTTTCTTTGGATTGGATTGAAATTCGACAAGCTACTGATCAAGAAGTAGTTGGAAGGCTTCAAAATGAACAAAGACTTGATTTAGGAGAAGCGGAAGCAATAGCCCTGGCGCTCGAACTCAATGCAGACGAGTTACTTATTGACGAACGGCTTGGTAGAAGAGAAGCCACTAAATTAGGAGTCCCAATAACTGGATTATTAGGGATTCTCTTGGTAGCCAAACATAGAGGTTTAATTCCTATCGTCAAACCAGTGATAGATGATTTAATGACTGAAGCGGGTTTTCGAGTCAGCATTCAGCTTTATACTGAGATTTTGAATGCAGCAGGAGAATATTAGTAGCATAAAAATTTCACGTTTACACACTACTCACTAGCATATAGAGTATAAAAAGGCGATGTCTAACGACAAGCTAGCAGCTACGCATTCTTCACCCACTGTATGACAAACCAAACTTTTACCAACGGTTATGCATTACTCATTGGCGTAGGTGCTGATTTACCTGTCACAGTCAAAGATGCAACTGCTATACGAGATATACTGATTGATAGCGATCGCGCCGCCTATCCATCAGAACAAGTCACACTGCTAACCGAAACCTCTGCAACTCGGCAAAATATCCTTGCAGCTTTTGACAAAATCATCGCCCAGGTCAATCAAAATCCTGATGCAACTGTCATCATTTACTACTCTGGTCACGGTGGACGCATCCAGCGCACCAATGAATACTTCCTTGTACCATTCGGCTACGACCCCAGTCAACGCACAGACACAGCTATCTCAGGTGTAGAATTTACCCAAAAGATTGAAGCAATTACAGCGCGTAAACTCGTAGTTTTATTAGATTGCTGTCATGCTGGTGGCGTTCCAGCTTTGAAGGAACCAGGAGAAACCTTTGTAAAATCACCCTTACCGCCGGAACTGTTAAATGTGCTAGGAACGGGAAGCGGTCGAGTTGTGATTGCTTCCTCACGAGAAGACGAATATTCTTACACGGGTCAACCCTACAGTGCTTTCACAGATTGCTTGTTGGAAGCTTTGCAAGGTAAAGCAGCCGTGAATAAGGATGGCTATGCACGTATTCTTGATCTTTTAGTTTACTTGTTTGACCAAGTGCCAAAAAGAGCATCAGGGCCGCAGCACCCGTTTGTAAATAAAGTGCTGGATTTGGGCGATAATTTTCCCCTTTGTTATTACGCAGGTGGAAGTAAATTTTTACCTGGTGAAGCAGCAACTATTGAAACTAGTCCAATTTCTACTAGTTTAACTGCTGGAGGGCGACGGCGATCGCAACAAAAACTAGACGCACTTCAGGCAGAATTTGACATCCGCAGCGAGAAGTTAAAGCAGATGAAGAAAGCTGTAGCAATTGAGGCTGGTACGGCAGTCAAGTTTCAATTAGAACAGCAACTTATTGATGAAGAGGCAAAGCTGGCAGATCTTAGCGATGAACTTGATAAAATTGAGTCTGCATTGAGATCATAAGACTTGTGTAAATATACAGTTAATTCGCAGATGGGAATCAGGATTTCCTCACCCAGAAAACAAAGAAAATAGAGATATTAAGTTAATTGGTGTTTGTTTATACTATTTCAAATTTTTGTAGTCGTTATACTCATGACTTAGGTTCTACCTGGGAATTAGGAAGTGGCTTTGCCACTTCTTTTTATTGATAAGGTAGGTCAGTAAAAAATAAATTAAAAGTTAAAAGTAATTTCGTTGAACTTTTAACTTTTATTAATTGTTACACCATTTCACAAAATTTCTGCTATATCAATATTGGTTGGGGCGTATAGCTATACGCCCCAACCAATATTGATTTGTTGCAAAGATTGTTGACAATAGTTATGATATAATGTCCGTTTAATTGACCAAGTAGTTTGACAGAATTATGGTCATATAGACATGATATTATTAGTCATTACTCATTGTATCTTGCCATCTCTCACGTTTGGGCTTGCTCTCCACATCGCGCGATCGCGCTTCTTGCCAAGTCCCCCACATTAGGGATTGCTGTTTTTCAACATGGTTAATAAACTGCATGATTGGCTGATCTACTTTGATGGGAGTTTTCAAATCAAACTGAATTGTTTGGAGTATCTTGATGTCACCCATGAAAAAGTACTTACCTGCAATCTTGGTCAGCCATAACACAATTCGATTGCATAACCAACCAAAAATTCCTTTACGTTTCTTAGTGATCAACATGATTTGACCTTCAGCTTTTCCCCCTTTGTGGAGGCGAACTGCTAACATCGTGTGGACATGGAAGAAATCGGGGCCAAGTGTCGCAATGCTAATGCTACCGTACCAATAGCAAATACTGTAAGTTATGGCATTTTTGTAGAAAAGACGGATGAGCTTAATGAAAGAGGAATTGTCTTTGATGGGTGTAGTGTTAGTGAAAATAATCGCATTCTCGTTCAGTTCCTGTCTTTCAAAAATAATTTCTATTGGCAGTTTGTGAACTGTATTGAGGTGTTGAGCATCAATGGGGTTAATCATCACCACGTTGGGGTGACAGTTCATCACAAAGTGAGAATGGATGGCGACATCACACTCTTTTTGTTCCAACTCTGGAACAAAAGGTAAGGGTTGTTGTGGTATTTCTCCAGTCCAAACCCAAATCATCCCGTACTTTTCAGCAGTAGGCCAAGTTTGTAACTTTAGGGAAAGTGGCACATCTAAACATGGGATATCAATACACATCCCTTCAGCATCAAACTTCCAGTGGTGGAAAAAACAACGTAGTGCATTACCCTCAACTTTGCCTTCAGCAAGGTGAGCGCCCATGTGGGGACAGTAGGCATCAAAGGTAACTACTCTTTTATCTTTACCACGGTAAATTACTAATTCTCTGCCCAAAATCGTGACAGGTTTTACTTCACCCACCCGCAGATTTTGAGAGGGTATTACCCAATACCATCCCTCAATAAAACGCTCTGGATTATTAAAGTTTTTAGGTTTACGGGTTGAGCTAAAAGTCTGCGAGTTGAGATTCATTTTTATAGTTTCACTTGAAGTGAAGCAGTTGATCTACAAGTAACATGGGAATTTAAAAAAAACAGTTACTTTCAGTACCATGAGAAAGAGTTACCCAATAAATGGATAAAATTAATCAGATAAATTGTTGGAAAAATATTATTAGGAATGTTAAAATTATGACAATCCAATATCAGCTAAACTAAGCTGGTGTCCATTTAGAATAGATATTTGAAAAATGAAAACTTCGTAAAATCTCTAATTAGATAAAAACTTCAAGTATTTACGCCAATATTTTGCTAAACTCTGAAACGATTTAATAATTAATAAAATATGTAATAATAATTACAAGAGTTAGGAAAATCTCCCGTGTTAACTCAAGATAAAAAACTGCTTTTAATTGGTCAGGTAACAGATTTAAGCGGAATCCCCATTAGGACAATTCGTTATTACGAAAGTTTAGGCTTAATCAATTCATCAAGACGAACAGAGGGAGGCTTTCGCCAGTTTTCATTGGATGTGCTAACTCGTCTAGCATTCATTAAAAGGGCACAAAATCTTGGTCTTAGCCTAGAAGAGATTGGAAATATTCTTCAGGTTTATGACCAAGGGCAAGCTCCCTGTGGTGAAATCAAAGATAAGCTCGAAGATAAGGTCTTGCAAATTGATCAACAAATTGATCAGTTGTTAACTTTACGCTCTGAAATAGAGGGATTACTTTCAGGTTGGAAGAATATCAGCGATCGCCATAAGGATACGATTTGTCCGATCATTCAAAATAAAACTTAGGAATAAGAATTAAATAATATACAATTTATGTCCCTGGCTTACCTCACCCTCAATCCCTCTCGTTATAAAGGAGAGGGAAGCTAGAGACAGGATGAAGTTTTGCATTTTATTTAATTCACGATCCTTAGTGTGTGTAGTTCACGACTTAGAACTTTTATAGAGAAGAAACCACCATAACTCTAGTCCAATTAAGGCTAAACCTGCGATCGCAACACCAACTTTTAAGCCCAAAGGTTGCTCAATATGATTAAATTGGCTGGTTTGCTCTGACGAGTGGGCTGGCATTTTTGCTAATGTTACGCCTGATGTTACAGTGAGAAGCACTAAAGCTGTAAGGCTTCCCCAAAGCATTTTTTTACTGAACATTTCCTAAATTAACCTACAATTATGAGATAGCTTTTGGTTGAAAGTTACGCAATCTTAGAGCATTGCTAACAACAGAAAGCGAAGAAAGAGCCATCGCAGCTCCGGCGATAATTGGATTGAGCAACCAACCAAAGATGGGGAACAGAATTCCAGCCGCAATCGGAATACCAATGACGTTGTAAATAAAGGCAAAGAAGAGATTTTGCCTAATGTTATTGATGGTGGCGCGACTAAGTTGAATTGCTGTCACAATTCCTTGCAAATCTCCAGAAATTAGGGTAATATCGCTAGCTGCGATCGCTACATCTGTTCCCGTACCAATAGCAATTCCCACATCAGCCTGTGCTAGGGCTGGCGCATCATTTATGCCATCGCCTACCATTGCGACAATTGAGTGGGGAGTGGGGGAATAATAATTGTTTGTTTGCCGCCTCTGCTTCCCTATCTCCCCTTGCAAAGATTGGATAATCGCCGCCTTTTGATCTGGCCGGACTTCGGCAAAGATTCGCTCGATGCCAACTTGTCTTGCGATCGCTTCGGCAGTTTTACGATTATCTCCGGTCAACATTACTACTTCTAAACCTAACTTCTGTAATGCTTTGACTACTGCTGTTGATGAAGGTTTGAGGGCATCGGCAATACTCATTATTCCTTGGAGTTCGCCATCTACAGCAATCAAAATAGCTGTTTTACCAGCAGTTTCCCAGGCATCTTTATACTGCTGAAGACTGATGGTGTTAATTCCAAGTTCTGTTAACCAGCGTTGTGTACCAATTTGCACAAGCTGATTTGAAACAACTGCTTGCACACCACTACCGGCGATCGCTTGAAAGTTCTTTGCATCTATTAAACTCACCTGTTGAGACTGGGCGTATTTCACCACAGCTTCAGCTAAAGGATGCTCAGAATTTCGTTCTACCGTTGCTGCTAACTGTAAAAGCTTGATTTCATTACCATTAGCTGTGCCGTTGATAGTCACAAAGTCTATAACTGTCGGTTTCCCCTGAGTCAAAGTGCCAGTTTTATCCAAAACAATGGTTTTAATTTTGTGCGCTAGTTCTAAGCTGTCCGCACCTTTAATCAAAATGCCATTTTCTGCACCTTTGCCCGTCCCCACCATTACAGATGTGGGGGTAGCTAAACCCAAAGCACAAGGACAAGCGATAATCAGTACACCTACAGTTGTCGTTGTTGCTAGGGTGAGGTTGCCCGTGAAATTAAACCAAATGACGAAAGTGGCGATCGCGATCGCAATCACAGCTGGTACAAACCATCCTGTAACCTGATCTGCCAAGCGCTGAATTGGTGCCTTAGAACCTTGCGCTTGTTGCACTAGTTTGACGATTTGAGCCAAAAACGTATCATTTCCGACTCGTGTCACCCGAAACTGAAATGCACCCGCACCGTTAATTGTCGCCCCAATTACTTCATCTCCTGGCTGCTTTTTGACTGGCAAACTTTCACCTGTCACCATCGCTTCATCTACCGTTGAAGCACCTGTAATCACTTCCCCATCTACCGGAATCTTCTCACCAGGACGCACCAAAATCACATCGTTGATTCTGACTTCGGCGATCGGAACATCAATTTCCTTACCATCACGGATTACTCTAGCATCTCTAGCTTGCATTCCAATGAGTTTGCGGATAGCTTCAGAAGTTTGCCCCCTAGCGCGATTTTCCAACAATCGCCCCAACAAAATTAAGGTAATGACAATCGCAGCAACTTCATAATAAACATGAGGAATCAAGCCCTGAGCAATAAAAAATTTCGGGAAAACAGTGACAAACAAAGAATATAGATACGCTGCACTTGTGCCCAAAGCAATCAGCGTGTCCATTGTCGCCGTATGGCGCTTGAGGGATTTCCAGCCATTCCGGTAAAAAGATCCACCACACCAGAATATGACAGGTGTTGTCAGCACTAACTGTATCCAAGGATTTTGCAGGAAACTTGGAATCAAGGGTAAATTTAGCCCAGTCATCATGGGCAACGATCCCAAAAATAGGAAAATGCTAATTACACCTCCCACCACTACCTTGAGAGAGAGTTTGCGTTGTAATGCTCGCCTACTAGCTTTTTCGGCATCATCTTCTTCGGAGAGTATTTCTTTTTGGAGTGAGTCAGAAGAGTATCCCGCAGATGCGATCGCAGTTTGAATTTTCTCTAAACTCGCTAGAGAGCGATCGTACTTGATAGTAGCTTGTTCTGCTCCAAAGTTAACGTTGCAGTCAATTACCCCAGGAACAGAGCGGATTGCCTTTTCGATGTTAGTGGCGCAAGCGGCACAACTCATTCCTCGAAGTTTAAGTGTGAGAGTATCCATAACTAGATGAACCCCTGTAATTGGTGTGGCAGGATCATTAAAGGTTAAGCAACTGGATAGCCAGCAGCAGCTAACGCTTCCTTAATTGCTGTTTCTGATGCTTGAGTTTCTACACTGACAAGCTTGGTTGTTGGATCAGCCTGAATGCTAGCATTGGCATCAACTGCCTGAAGTGCTTTGGTGATGGTGCTTGCACAAACAGAACAAGCCATGTTGGGAACTGTGAGTTGGAGAGTCATAGATTTACGGGATAAAGTGGAAAAGCTAGCCAAACCAAACTGGATGACTCAAGAAATTTCTGGTTGAGAGTCGCCTTGAATTCATCCTAGACTCTCTAGCCGGCTGGAGAGTCTAGAGATTTTTAAAAGTTTTTCGCTAAACTTCAAATTTCTTTACAGCCTTGGTTTGACTGAGCAAGTGTTGCTAATGTAAATACAACGTACTACAAAACACTTGTCATCCGATGCAAGTGTATGTTATCAAGGCTATATAACCTGTTGTTTTCCCCACAATTCTGGGAAAATAACACTTGAGACGCGGCTGCTGAACCCAAGTCTCCTACTCTCTTCACAACAAAGAGTCTTTTTTAAGGCTCTATTTGGAGTTTTCATGCAGCCAAAAAATCTCAAACGTCTCCTGCGTGCTTTAGAGCGGCAGGGTTTAGATGTAAGTTACAGCGATCGCACTTATTCAGTCCGTTTAGTTAATTCTCCTGATGCCCCTGTAGCAGAAGTGCTACTGCCGGAAGGCTTCCCCGTAGAAGCTAAGGCACTCAAGCAGTTAGCGAATTTAGCAAGCGTCCGCCACCCATCAGGTGGATGCGTTTGTCGTGCCTGTGCTACGCCTGACTTTCACCCCGGAGATGCAGGTGTTGCCATTGGTTCAATCGTAGAAACTGTAGGTCAGGTCATTCCTGGCGCTGTCGGTTCTGACATCAATTGTGGAATGCGCCTACATGTTGCAGATTTGACAATCGAGGAATTTCTGGCAAAGCGTGACCAATTCGTAGAACGGATGAAGGGGGATTACTTCTTCGGTACGCGTGATGTGACGATGACTGCTCAAGCAATGCGATCGCTATTTCAGTACGGAGTCCCCGGTTGGCTGGATGCCATGCTAGATCAGCCTACGGGGAGTCTAGTTAAATCTAATTTATCACAACTTGCCCAAGAGAGCGATCGCATCTTCTTAGGTGGTTCGATGGATGGTGACTGGAAACTTGCGCCTGAAGAATTGGTTCCCGATGCTGGACTAATACGCGATGGCGGACTGGCAACCATTGGCGGCGGTAATCATTTTGTAGAAGTGCAACGGGTTGATAAAGTCGAAAATCGCACACTTGCCCACGCCTGGGGAGTGCGCGAGGGACAACTAGCGTTTATGATTCACTCTGGTTCTCGAAACGTGGGTAAATATATTGGGGGAATGTGGCGAGATAAAGCTAAGGCAGCTTGGCAAAAAGGTTTGAAGTACCCTGATTCTCAGATTTTTCCTCTCTCTACCCATTCTCACCCCGAACTAGTCGCCAGTTACCTGCAAGCTGAGGCTACTGCTGCTAACTATGCCTTTGTGAATCGCCTGCTGTTAGCGGAACTGCTGCGTCTGCGTTTGCGGGAAGTATACAAAGATGTGGAAGCACCTCTAGTTTATGACTTGCCGCATAATATCACCTTATCAGAAGGTCAGGGATGGGTAACACGCAAAGGCGCTTGTCCCGCCCATTTAGGGCAACCAGTAATTATCCCTGGTTCAATGGGTGCTTATTCTTATCTGATGATGGGTAGAGGCAATCCAGCATTTTCTAATTCGGCCTCACATGGGGCGGGAAGAATTCGTTCTCGTTTCGACCTCAATCGTAAAGGTGCATCTGAAAGTGAGGCGGAACTGGGATTAACTGGGGTAGACTGCATTACCCTGCGTGAAGAACGCCGAATTGAAGAAGCACCCGCCGCCTACAAACCGATTCAGTCTGTAATTGATGTGCAGGTTGAGGCAGAAATGGTTGATGTTGTGGCCCGATTGAGTCCGGTGTTGACGTTTAAGGCGTAATCGATGTGAATTAGTCAAAGGCAATGAATTATTGCAGCTAGATTTGTCTAAATTCAGAGATTCTTGCAGGGAGCTTATTAGCATGTATTAATGCTGAAAAGTTAGCTCAAGAAGGTCTATTTCAGAACTTACTTGCTCGTATTGGCAGATAATAATGATTGTTAGTCCAGCAGAAAATCGTGGTGAAGGAGAATAACTTAAGTGTTTTTAGGTAGTTGCACAGTAAACAAACTACCTTTACCTACTTCAGAGGCCACCTGGATAGTTCCGGCGTGCCCTTCTACAATCCGGTGGGATAGATGTAGTCCTAAGCCACTACCTGAGCGTTTATTTCTGCCTTGGCGAAATCGCTCGAAAATTGTTGCCTGATCTTCTGGCGCAATCCCATATCCTGTATCTTGGATCTCAATTATTACCGAATTTGGATTTCCTGGATGAGGTGATGTTTCCAAAATGCGGACTGTTATGCCACCTGTATCTGTAAATTTGATGGCATTTGCGATCAAGTTGTTTAGCACTCGCCGTAGTTCCAAGCGATCGCCCATAATAATCCCAGCATTTTTACCCAGTGGTTCTAATTCACTGGTATCTATTTCTAGAGTCAACCCTTTTTCATTAGTTAGAGGACTCAGTTCGCTGACTACTTCTTGAGATATCTCACGTAAATCGCATACTTCCCAATTCAACGTTTTTTTACCTGCCTCGAAGCGATAGACTTCGAGGAGGGTGTTTACCATATCCATCAAATTTTGGTTACTGCGAATCATGACTGCGATCGCCTGTTTCATTTCCGGCGAAATTTTGCAGAATGTTTCCATCTCAAACAAATTCAACATGCGATCGGAGGCTACTAAGGGAGTTCGCAAATCATGAGTCAGACGAGAAACAAAGTCTTCGCGTTGGCGGGCCATTTTTTGTTGTTCGTCTAGACTGTGCTTGAGACGCAACAGCGATCGCACTCTTGCCAGTAGTTCATCAGTATCAAATGGTTTACGAATAAAATCGTCAGCCCCAGCATCCAAACCTTCGACAACGCTGGATTCGTGAAAGGCAGTAATCAGCAGAATTGGAATATAAGAGATTGCCGGGTTCTTCCGAATCCGCCGGGTGACTTCATAACCATCTATTCCCGGCATCATCACATCTAACAGAATCAGATCCGGTGGAGATTGTTCAATTTTTTGCAAAGCCTTTATTCCATCTGAAGCCAAATCAATTTTATACCCCTCACTTTCTAAAATTGCTTCAACCAAAATGAGATTATCTTGAATATCGTCAACTGCGAGGATACGAAAAATTTTATTATCTTCAACTACAGACATGATTTATCAACTTTTATCAGTTTTTTTTGGAACTAATTTATAGTTTAAATTTAGGATATCCTATTAATGCTTTACTGGCTTGAGAAGATGACTGATGCGAGTTTTTAGCAGAGCAAAAAACCTCCTTACCCTCTAACTCTAAAGCTGGAACATCGGCTGCTACAGTCGATGATGTGATTTGACGTGGCAATTCAATTTTAAACATTGAACCTAACCCCAATTTGCTCTCCAGAAATATTTTGCCGCCCATCATTCGTACCAGCGAATCTATAATTGCCAAACCCAGACCTGTACCTGGATATTTGCGAGTGATAGTTTGATCGACTTGCCGAAATGCTTCAAAAATACATTTAAAATCTCTTGATGCTATGCCAATACCTGTATCCTGAACAATAATTGCCACTCGATTTTCAGGTAGTTCCTTAACCTCAACCCAAATCTCGCCAGACTCGGTGAACTTAATGGCGTTGGAGAGCAGGTTAATTAAAATCTGTTTGATGCGAACTGGATCATTAAATACCAAAATATTTTCCAAATCAGTTCGCATTAACAATGAGAGATTTTTGGCATCAGCTAGGGAACGCATTTCACCTATAGCGAGATTTATTACCTTTAATACATCAAATATTTCCGCCTTGAAATTTAATCGCCCTGCTTCCAGCCTGGAAAAGTCGAGAACTTCATTGAGTAGCATTAGCAAATGCTTCCCATTATTCAAAATGCGCTCAAGCATATCTGCTTGTTGGTGCGTTAGTTGACCTAACTTAGGACGCAACAGTATTTGCGAAAAACCAATAATCGCATTCATCGGCGTTCTGAGTTCATGAGTTATACTTGCCAAAAAATCTGATTTTAGCTGTGATGCCTCCAATAGCTTGAAGTTTTGCATTTGAATCTCTTGCTGTTGTCTCTCCAATTCTTGGTTCTTACGAATTAGTTGTTCATGACTTTCTCTGAGCTGCTGATTTGCCAAAGCTGCCTGCATTTCAGCCCGATAAACCCGAATCGCACTCCGCAAAACCTGGGATAATGTTTCTGGGGATATCCTAGACTTAGAGAGATAGTCTGTAGCACCAGCTTTGATTAATTGGACAGCAATTTGTTCATCTCCTTGACCAGTTATAACTACTAAAGGAACTTTAATTTCTGAAAAACGTAGTTGTTGAATCAAGGTTAATCCATCCTCGTCTACTAAGCGATAGTTGAGGAAAACACAATCATAGACAGTAGTGCTTAAGGCAGAAAACGCATCATTGCCATCCCTTACTTCAGACAGTTCCATTTGAACACCTGCTTTAGTCAGGGCACAACAGACTGCCATCCGGTCTACTTCGTCATCTCCTACAACTAAAATTTTCAGCGTCTCTTGCATCGGTTTTTATTTTCGCCACCAAACATAGGTTGATGTATAACATTTCTCTTTTGAGATTATCCAATTAAATAATATAAGATTTTCCGACATCTAAAATCTGTAACTTGATTGACTAAGGCATTTTGCACAATATCCAATACTTGTTGAGCGTTGCGATCATTTCCCGAAAGTTAGGGAAGATCAAAGGCAAATTCAGTTTCTTGTATCCTCAATCTGGTTAATTTACCAGAGTATTGAAATTCAACCTCTAGCAAATGACCAATGGCTTTCAAAAAATTAGCAATTAACAAACCGAAAACTATTCATCTGAAGACAGCAAATAAAGCTGATATAAAGTAACATAAAACACTTTACTAAGCTTAAAATCAATTCTAAATGAGTTAGCAAGCGACCGTCGTCAGTCATTGGTGAGAGTTACATACCATTATCGTGTACCATATTGAGCAGTTTTACCCATCAGATTGGTTAGACAAGGTAAATAACAAAGTATTGCCTATACCTATTTGTGAATCTGAAGTAATCTTACCTCCTGAAATGTTGAGAATTTTCTTAACGATCGCCAGACCTGTGTTAGTATTTCTCTGATGATCCTTATCCTGAATTTTAGGAATAATACCAACTGCTTCCAACCTTCTGCCATTTGAGCAAGCTTCCCTACAAGGGTTGAGCGAAAATTCCCAGCCTCTCCCCTAGAAGGAGAAAAGTCTCCACTTCGGGGAAAAGTCAGACCAACAAGCTTCCCACAAAGGACAACTAATTACTTTGCTGCTGCCGATTCCAGCAAATTTTAAGGCCGCCTGATTCCCTTCCATGAAGATTCCTATTGGCTCCATCAATCCGATGAATCCAAAGGTTTGGTTAAAAATCCCTCGAAACCATTGTTCACTTTTTTGTAAAACAACTCTGACTTTTTGTAATTTGTCCATTTTTGTAAGCTTTATACAAGAATTAACTAATGGAACATCCCAACTCAAAGCTGAATTCTAAGTAAGGGAGAACAATTTGGCATTCGTTTCAATATTTCATACTTTTTGTGCAAGTATCCATATATCTCCAGCTAGATTTATCCTCTATCGAAATATAAAAAATCGGGTATTTATTATTTCTCTCGGTGGATGCAGACTTTTTTAAATATCATCTATCTTTAGTATGGGAAAATAATAGATAGCACTTACACAAGGTAATACATTGAAAGACGCAAACAGCGTAAAAGTGAGTGTAGCGATGAAT
Organism: Nostoc sp.; assembly: GCF_036919815.1. Lineage (GTDB taxonomy): Bacteria > Cyanobacteriota > Cyanobacteriia > Cyanobacteriales > Nostocaceae > Nostoc. The sequence goes on along the minus strand of NZ_JBALCE010000005.1, from coordinate 47,725 downwards.
GAAATTAGCATTATTTTAATTGAAGATCACGACTTAACGCGAATGGGGCTACGAGCGGCATTACAGTCTCACAGCGCATTGAAAGTAATTGGCGAAGCGTCAAATGCTACCCAAGGATTAAAACTTTTAGAAACGGCAAAGCCAGATGTAGCTGTTGTAGATATCGGCTTGCCTGACATGGATGGGATCGAGCTGACCCGTAAATTCAAACGCTACCAAGCTGAAACTGGGCAATCGACTACAAAAATTCTGATCCTGACAATGGATCACACAGAAGATGCTGTACTTGCAGCCTTCGCGGCGGGTGCTGATTCTTATTATATGAAAGAAACAAGTATCAGTAAATTAACCGAGGCAATACAAGCAACTCACGCCGGTAACTCTTGGATTGATCCGGCAATTGCCAACGTGGTATTGCGGAAGATGCGGCAAGGTATTCCTGGAGAAAGCCAAGGTTCCGACAAGCCGAAGACTGTAAAAATTGAGGCGCTGGCGACAGAATACGAGCAAGTTTTGGAAACATACCCCCTGACTCAACGGGAATTGGAAATCCTAGAGTTAATTGTAGCTGGGTGTAGCAATGGGCAAATTGCTGAGAAACTCTACATTACAGTTGGTACTGTGAAGACACATGTTCGTAATATTCTAAATAAACTCTGTGCCGATGACCGTACTCAAGCTGCTGTGAGGGCGCTACGTTCTGGGTTGGTGGCGTGAGGGAGTGGGGATGAGGGGGATGAGGGAGATAACCATGCTCAATGCCTGTTCAAAATCGTTCCTGTAAACATTCTGCAATGCGTAGTGCAGCTCCCGATTTACCCATGCGTCGCAGACCATTTTCGGCAATAATTTGCAAAATATCAGGATCTTTGAATAGGGATTGGACAATCTTGGCTACTTCTGCTGGCTGCTCAACTAAAATCAAAGATGAGCCTAAATGACGACTTTGAGCTTCAGCAAAAGTAGGGTTATATTGAGGACCATTGCCGGGAATAGCGATCGCAGGTTTCCCTAAACCGATAAACTGTTCTGTAGCTGTACCTGCCATTGCGATCGCAAAATCTCCCAAATGCAAGCAATCATTATAGGCTTGTTGTGTCAGCAGTAGATATGCATTCCTTTGTTTAAATGTCAAGATATTTGGATCAGAAATTTGAATAGGAGATGCTGATTCAATGCGCCAGCCTTGAGATTGTACACTTTGGGATAAAATATTAGAGTCTAAAGTCGGAGCGATCGCACCTAAAAATACCACTGTGCCAGAAGTGTAAAACACCGAATCTCGCTCCTGGAAACTTGCCATTAAAGCAGATACGGCAATCATAATTGTTTCCCAGTTGGTGTATGCCTCTGGTGGACGGGAACCAGGAAGAAGAGTCACCATTAAAGGTCGAACTGTTTCTTGCTGTTGGCTATCCTGACTATAAAATTGTTGGCGTGAAAAGGTCGGTTCTAGACCATCCATCATAGGATTACCCAAATTAAAAGCTGGAATTGGCCATTGTTTTAATGTTTCCGTCGTCAGTGCATCTCTCGGAAACACCGCCTTACAACGGCGACGACTCATTAACCAACGTTCCCAAGGATGGTAAACTGAACCAGAAAAGTTTTCCCAACGCGCACCTTGAGATTTTCGGGGTAACAATCCAGCTTCATCCTGCACATAATATTCTGATTTTGCCGTACCCACAAAAGCATAATTAGCGCCACTGAAAGTTGCAAACAACAGGGGGAGAATATCTCCCACTGCTAAAATCGCTCTTTTATTACCTAATTTTTTTTGGGAACTCACCCAACGACGGATAGCTTTAATCTGGCTGAGGGTAAGTTGCAATAAACCACCGCGTACATCCCGCACTAATTGGTGTCCATCCATATAAATAAAGCCGCCAGAAGGCATAGTGCGGACTGAACCGATGAGGGGGATATCCAACTGTTGATAAGCACGTCCTTCACCCACTAGAGGCAAAGCAAATATTTCTGGTGGGTTTGATTGCCGTTGGAGTTCTTCCAAAATCCGAACTGCAATTACATCTTCACCATGACCATTACTTAATACAAGTAACCGCAAACGAGAAGTTGCAGCTTGTGATTTAGAAGCTAGATATAACCGAGATACATTACTCATAAGAAACAAAATATCAAAATTAACTGTTTGTTTAGGTAAAAGGTATAAATAGGGAAATCAGCGAAGAAGATGGAAGTTAATATTATGCCTATTTATTTACTTCCCTTATTTGACTATTGAATGAGGAATTATAGTAAAACTTTAAACAAAATCTCTTCCCGCACAGATATAGACAATTGCTTCCCTAAAAAGTATAGTTGCACAACAATTTTCCCAAAATAGCGTCGTCGTACAAACAGGTGCAAACAAAAATTCCCCAGTAGTACGACTTACAGCAGTTTTCATGTATTTGAACCACATCTGTCGTCGGGGCACAGAAAAAGCTCATTGGTGTCAACTTAAGAAAAAATCTGCTTTGAGAAGACGTTTTGCCCTCATCCCCTAACCCCTTCTCCTAACTTGGGAGAAGGGGAACTAGATAATTTGCTCCCCTCTCCCAAAATTGGTCGAGGGGCTGGGGTGAGGGTCAAACCTCGAAAGCTTGCCAAGCCTAACTTCTACGTTAAGTTTACACGTATGAGCATTGCTGTGCCCCAACCGTGTGGTCTATTTACCTGAAAATGTAAACAAAGATTAAGCCCAAATCATTCGCAAAATAATTAAAACCAGGCTGGTGCAGAAACCAGTCAAAGCCAGCTACAAAAAGATGTAGCTGCAATTTGGGATACAGATTTATTTAGCAGTGTCAGTGAATAGCCGCAGCACATCGGCTGGATTGAATGTAGTATATCAAGTCTTGTGGTGATTGTGCGTTGGCGCAGTCCGCCGCAGGCATCGCTGCAATTATCTGGTGCTAAACTACTCACCTATCAAGTCGCCCGACAATGGTTATAACTTAGCACGAGTGCTATCAATTAAACATAAACGAAAATTGCTGTAAACGGCGAACTCGCGTGTGCGTTCTTCTATCGCTTGGTTCTAAAGTGCGATTCCGGAAGATTACCACACAATACCAGTCATCATATTAAGACTGATTCCAGTTCAAATACATCATCGACTCAGTAAAGAAGCGATGATAAAAAGCTTCATCTGTCTTGGAAAGTTACTCTAGTTGGGGAGACCTCAAGACCGCACTTTCCGCTTTCTGAAATTGAACTTCTGCAAAAAAGATAATTATGGATGCTGCACCCTCTGGATGTAAAAAGACTCCATCAATCCGAAAGGCGGTTTCTTTCATCTCAACAGACTCAAATCGATAGTTCTGCGTCTGTTCAGTCCGGTAATCAACTAGTTCAAAAATCAACCAAGGAAATCGCTTAAATATTTGGTAATAAATGGTGCCGCATTTCACTAATATATCTGAAATAAACGGGTTCTTAACTCTTGATTGTATCCTGAAAATAATCCGAGATATATGTCAAATCTTCACAGGAGGTTTTCTAAATTAAAATATTAGTTAATCATTAATTTTTAGGTTATTATATGATCCAATTAGTCGTTGATTTTAAAGATTACTGAATTGGTATTTTAAAGTCGAGTCACGGAATTGCTCTTTAGCGTTGTAACAAGTAGCATATCTAGTCATGCTTCCTCCATGAAATCACGGATGTAAAGACAGCTTGAGTCTCTTTCCTACTTCAGGATTTCTTGACTCCCGCGTTATCCTATGAAAAAGATAAAACTTTTGTGATCATGCCATGCGTAGGTCTTTCTCACTTGGAGAGTTCTAACAACCAAATTATCCCGTAGGATAAACAGGTATGAACTCTGCCCGATAAAAATATGGGAAAATTTTTGGAAATCTCTTAAAGACTCAGAACTCGCTAGTTATCTGCTCATTCAAGACTCAGGACTATCTATGTTAGCAGGCACAATTTTGCAAGATGGAAAATATACCCTAATCCAAGAAATAGGACGGGGTGGTTTTGGCATTACATTTAAAGCTACCCATCACTACTTGGGTCAGGAGGTGGTGATGAAAACCATCAATGAACGGCTGCGACAACATCCTGATTTTGCGAAATTCGAGCGTCAATTCCAAGATGAAGCCAGAAGATTGGCTACGTGTATCCACCCAAATATAGTCCGAGTCAGTGACTTTTTTGTGGAAGCTGGACTGCCTTACATGGTGATGGAATATATTCGTGGCGAAACCTTGACAGACGCATTTGTATTACCAGGAATACCAATGCCAGAAGCCACAGCAATTCATTACATCCGGCAAATTGGGGCAGCCTTACAGGTAGTACATAATAATGGTTTGCTGCACCGGGATGTCAAACCAGATAATATTATCCAACGCCAAGGAACGCAGGAAGTAGTACTGATTGATTTTGGCATTGCTAGGGAATTTAATGGCAGTGTTAGGCAGACTCACACAGGTCTGGTTTCTGAGGGCTATTCTCCAATTGAGCAGTATCTCACGCAAGCGCCGCGCACACCCGCCACCGATGTTTATGGTTTAGCAGCAACCTTATATTCACTGTTGACTGCCCAAGTTCCTATACCAGCATTATTGCGCGATCGCGAGCAAATGTCTTCCCCCCGCGAACTGCAACCACATTTGAGTGCTGCTGTCAACCAAGCTGTAATGCGCGGGATGGCGGTGGAATCTCGTTTTCGCCCAGCCACAGTTGCTGAGTGGTTACAACTACTACCTGGAAATGGGGCGAATGTGACACCGCAAGCCTTAGCCACTTATGCAGTGCCAACTGTCAATGTATCTGCCCAGCAAGCAGTAACTTTAATTGGGAAAACTGCCCAAAATCCTATTCATAGACCATCTGCGTTGGCGCAGCCCCCCGCACGCATCGCCAAGGAAACTGTACTGGCTAAAAAACTGGGGTCATCTAAAGTATTTATTGGTATAGGTGTAGCCTTAGTTGCTGCTACAGCAGGTTTTGGGATTACCAGCATGTTACCCAAATCTCAGCCGCAGCCAAATGCAAAGCCGCTTTTTGAACAGCCAACTCAAGAACCACCCGCGAAAGTGCCTAGCTTCGATAAGACATCTTCACCTCAGGGTGAAGAGACTAACACCACCTCAGGAACCGAATCACCACCTGTCTATAATTCCAAGCAACGCAGGCGCAATCGTCGTTCTTCCCCAGAAGAATCTTCCACGCGCAGCCCTAGAGGAGAATTACAACGCGGCGATTCTGAAAAATCCACACCTTCACCTAGCGTTTCCCCCACACCCTCGCTAGTGGAAAAACTACGGGCGATTCGGTCATCTCGTAAAGCCTCCCCCGCACCATTGCCCCAAAATAACTTACCCGCTTCTAATCAAGATTCTACCTCCCCCCAACCTGTAAAGCCGTCAAATTCTGTGGTCATACCAGCAGTACCACCAACGGAATCCAAACAGTCAGATCCTTCTGCTGTAGTAGTACCAACACTGGAAAAGCAAAATTCATTGCCTAATAGTCAACCCCAAAATGATCAGCAATCCAAGGAAAATCCCCAAGATGACAATAACTAGTCAATTTAAGATTTTGGTTGACATTCGCAAATCTTTTTGAACGGAGAGGGGGGGATTCGAACCCCCGTTGAGTTTCCCCAAAACGCATTTCGAGTGCGTCACCATCAACCACTCGGACACCTCTCCAAATAGATCATTAACACATTTGAGTATCTATTCTATAGTCAAATGCCGAAAATTCCGGAAAATTTTAGTACATCCCCTATATTACTATAACATTATCGCTTTATCTGCGTAACGGAATACTCCGGGAACGCCAACGCCCACCCAAGACATTTCCAATCATCGTGATTGCCGCAATTACTTAGCGAATCAATGACAGCCATGATTTTATTACTTGCGTTGATGTAGGGTTGCAACATACAATCCCCATCAAGATATTCTTCTGGTGCTATTGGCGCAGCGTCTGTCTGTGACACGCTACGCGAACATAGAGAAGGGTAATCCTCAGTTTAAGGTCAATTATCTGACACCAAGTAAAAATTACTCCACCCGATTGTGACGAACAAGTTTGCAAACGTTGGGAAGAATTTTATCCAAGTCTAATACCCTAAAACTTACTTTATTCATAATGCTCAAATCAAAATCAATCAACATTCCCAAACCAACTCGCTACCAAAATGCGGCGATAGATTATTACATGGGAATGACAAATTCCCCCTATCTTCATTATGGGTATTGGGAGCCAGTGCCGACTCCCGGTGAAGAATTGACCATAACTGGCTTTCGTGCGGCGCAAGTTGCTTATGCAGTCAAGCTTTTCAGTTTCATTCCAGAGGGTACAAAAACTGTGCTTGACGTCGGCTGTGGTATTGGTGGTAACGCCGCATATTTGTGCGATCGCGGTTTTGGCGTTGAAGGATTAGCACCCGATGCAATCCAACAAGAGAAGTTTATCAAGAATACCAACTCTCAAGTACCTTTCTACTTAACCAGATTTGAAGATTTTCACACCTCACACTCCTATGATCTAGTTCTGTTCAGTGAAAGCAGCCAATATATTGCTGCTAACGATTTAGCTCAGGGTGCAGCTCGTGTATTAAATAGTGGTGGCTACCTATTGCTTGCGGATATGATGCGTTCTGATGCTGGATATCGAGAGGGCATTTTTTCTAATTGTCATGTCGCTAGCGAGCTTCAGGAAGCCTTGGAGCAGGCTGGATTTAAGTTAATTAAGACTGAGGATATCTCCAGCCAAATTGCGCCAACGATTGACTTGTGTCTTGATAACTTTCGTACTTTTGGACTGACTACGATGAAATATATCGCTGATGTTGTAGCGATCGCAGTCCCACCAATACACGCACTCGGTCGTTTAGCCTTCAAGCGCTGGCTGGAAAAGCCGATTGTCGAGGGGTTAGCAGCACGCAGCATTTTTGATCGCCATCTCTGTTATCAAATCCAACTCTGGCAGTTATCAATTCATGACTGAATAATTCATAATTAGTATTGATAAACACTCCATAGATGGATAGCTTTGGGGAGGAATTAGCTTACTGTTTCTAACCCTAAGACTGACAATGTTCAAAGGTGCGTCACCGAACAGATCGCTGTAGACATCGCTTCTCTAACTGCTGAGATATTATGTAGTCGAACATTGTGCAGCATACAGTTTGAGGTTTTGCATGAAAGTAGCAGTCTTCAGTACAAAAGCCTATGATCGGCAGTTTTTGTCAGCTGCAAATTCTCCCACCCAACACGAGTTAGTGTTTTTTGAACCCCGTTTAAATCGGGATACAGCTATCCTCGCCGCCGGATTTCCGGCGGTTTGCGTATTTGTACATGATCAGGTTGATGCCCTAACTTTAGAGCTTCTGGCCTCACGGGGAACTCGGCTGGTTGTCCTTCGCTGTGCAGGGTTTAACAATGTAGACTTACAAGCCGCAGCAGACTTAGGAATTACGGTTGTACGTGTTCCCGCCTATTCACCCTATGGGGTAGCAGAACATGCCGTGGGATTGATTTTAAGCTTGAATCGCAAAATTCATCGTGCCTATAACCGTGTCCGAGAAGGCAATTTTTCCCTAGATGGACTATTGGGATTTAATTTGCATGAGCGCACAGTCGGGATTATCGGCACCGGCAAAATCGGTCTGATTTTAGGACAGATTATGAAAGGGTTTGGCTGTCACCTACTCGCCTATGACGTTTATCGTAATCCAGAATTGGAGGCGCTAGGTGGAAAGTATGTAGAACTACCTGAGCTATTTGCCAACTCTGATATTATCTCCCTACATTGCCCCCTGACTACGGAAACGCATCACTTGATCAACACTCAGACTATAAAACAGATCAAGGCAGGCGTGATGCTAATTAACACTAGCCGAGGAGCGCTGATTGATACCCAAGCAGTGATTGAGGGATTGAAATCTGGTAAAATTGGCTATCTTGGTGTGGATGTCTACGAACAAGAATCGGAATTGTTTTTTGAGGATTTGTCTGGCGAAATTATTCAGGATGATATTTTCCAGCGTCTGACAACGTTCCCCAATGTACTCATTACTGGACATCAAGCCTTTTTTACAGCAGAAGCTCTCTACAATATTGCAGAAACAACTTTTGCTAATATTACTGATATTGAAAAGGGTCGTTCCTGTCCAAATGAAATTCGCGCTCAACTGCCCGTTTAGGTAATGGTTGGCGATCGCTATACCAACGCCAATCTGCAAATTCATGTACGCAAAATCACCAGTCAATCCTGATCCTCAGGCAAATTTTCCATTTCCTCAGTAATTAGCATCTGAAAATCTTCGTCACAATGATTATGCAGATGAACCGCAGCAGCTAGGAGTTATGCGAGAATTTCAGCTTGTTGGTTAGGAGTTAAATTAATTAACTGTAACTGGTTAACTCAGGTTTGTACTTTCAGGCATTCTGTACCTTGAATTCGTGATTGCAAGATGGCGATCGCGCATATTCATTTTGAACGATAGGCAACGCCAAGACTTTGGACTAAAATCACCAGAGATGCGATCGCCATCAACCCGCCCCAAAACCAGTAAGGTAAAAGCAAATACCGTTGCATTTGCGCTGTATCAGAAAGTCCCAGGGAACCAGCAGACTGACTAAATAGATAATCAAGTTGATGGTAGGTACTTACACAAGCTTGTACACCCAAAAATTGAATCACAAACCCTTGTGCCCAACGAGGCGCTTTCAGGGCGATACCCAAGATGATTAAACCTAGTAACGGAATTGCCAGCAATCCAAACCAGGAACGTACCCAAATTAATGTCGAAAATAGCAAAAAACTTCCTAATATTTTTAAACTTAGGGTAGCTGCTCTAAAACTTCGGGAAGCCAGAATTAAAGCTGCACCAGCAATAGGTGGCCCCATTGGCCCTGCTGCGGCAATTATTGCCGGCACAATTGGCCCCAATGACGACTGGATGCCATAAGTTGCGACACCGGAACCATTGCTAAAAATCTCTAATTTCTGAAACTGTCCCCCTAATAAAAGTGCCATTAAGCCGTGACCCATTTCATGAAACCAGGTTGCCAGGATCGTAAATGGGTATAAGATATAATCTCCTCCTGGTAGTTGCCACAGTAAAGCAGTTGCGATCGCGGCTGCAATTAGCCAGGTTAGCCCCATACGTTCAACAACTTGCGGGGCTTCTCTGGTAAGTAAGGGTTGAAAATTTTTGCTTGGTTCCCTCATCGGTCACTTTCCTGAAGGTAATTACCCCAACTGGTGGAGTGTATTTTCATCCATCCTAATGTAATTATTAAGGTAGTGGAGTTGCTGAACAATGCAACAATTCACACCTCGAAGCGACGGCTGTAAACTATGGGGCTATCAAGAACAACATAGTTATCCGTCGCTTGTCTGATGCGGTTTATCTTGTTGATCCTCCAAAATGGATGCCGGAGGATGAGCAGAAAATGCTTAAACTGATGTCACAATTGATCGAGAATCAGTTAAGCAAGTTGAAACAGGAATGTCATCAAGTCTCCTTTACCCAAGCTAATGCGATCGCCTGGACGCAAGCGGTGACGATTCCCCGGTAATAGCGGCGAATTATTAATGTAAGTGCCATTAGAACTCCCCACATCTTCTACATAGTGAGCATCTGCCTCGACGCGAATATCTGCATGAATCCGCGAAACAATTTCTGAATTGGGAAATCCTGAAACATCTATATCTGGGGGAATCCGATCATTTGGCTTGCCGATATGAATCACAGAGACATTTTGCGGCAATTCAATTAACTGATCAGTTTGAACATGGATTAACCGCGCTGTAACCTGCTGTAATTGCGTTCTGGCAGCAGTTGATGCTGGTGCTGGTACTTCGGCTTCAGAGGCTGGCGCTGATTCCAAAGGTGGTGGAGTAGGAATACTTTTTTCAAAGACTACCGGTTGATCGGGGACGGTTGACGCTGGTTCTGGGGGGCTGCTTTCTATAACAGATACCTGTGGTGGAGCTGCTGGGGCAACTGCCATCTCTGTTGGTGGTAAAGATGAACTGAGAGGATGTGAGTTAGTAGATTCGCTCATTCCCAAAGCATCTGGTTGTAAAAGTTCTAACAATGGATCGGGTGAAACTAACGGCGGTACTTCCACAGGAATATCAGGAGTAACTGTTGCAGCTACCGCAGTAGGAACGTGTGGAACTCCTGCGGAGTGTAGGTTATAGCCACACTGACCGCAGAATGCAGCATCTGCCTGCACAGTTGCCCCACAACTGGGACAGTTAGTAGTCGCGGGTAAGGGTGTATAACAAGCTTCACACTGGACAGCGCCATCAGGGTTGGGATGATTGCAATTAGGGCAGACGATCATCGATATTTAGCCTTTGTTCAAGATCATCATAAATATAGGTAGGACTGGCAAGCAGAGGGCGGCCTTAGCTTTAGATTCTAGCAATTACTGGTGATGGAACGATGAATTAGACACGGGAAACGGGAGCAGGGGAGATGAGGGGGATGTAGCTTTAGCTCCCCGCAGGGTGTGAGACAAGGGGACAAAGAGAATAACCAATGCCCAATGCCCAATGCCCCATGCCCAATGCTCAAGTTCAATGTTGAAGTTCCAAACCTGCTGCCGCATCCAGTAACCACCAAAGTTCTCCTTGGGGCTGAATTAAGCGGGATGGGTAAGTGAAGTCATCGGCTACAGGTGCAAAGACTTGCGCCAAAGCTGGGCGTTTATTAGCACCAGCAACCACAAAAATCACACTGCGAGCAGAGTTGATGAAGGGGTATGTGAAAGTTATCCGGGGGTTTGCGTCTTTGTTACCCACAGTAACCAGGCGATCGCTTACTTTCAGAGCCTCTGTGTGGGGAAACAAGGATGCGGTATGTGCATCATCACCCATTCCTAGTAATACTACATCTAACGAGGGAAATTCGACCCCAGAAGAATTGAAAAATTCTTTGAGTTGTTCTTCATACTTCGCAGCAGCCAGTTCTGGATTAGCTTCTAAAGTTGGTACGGGATGAATGTTAGCTGCTGGGATGTCAACACGATCTAGCCACGCACGCCGCGCCATCAGTTCATTGCTATCGGGATGATCTGCTGGTACGTAACGCTCATCCCCCCAGAATATATGAATTTTATCCCAAGGCAGTTTTTGATTAGCAATCGCTTCATATAACGGTTTAGGTGTACTGCCGCCAGATAAGGCGATCGTAAACCGTCCACGCTGCTCAATGGCAGTTTCTAACTTCGACAGAATTAATTCTAGCGCTCGTGCAACCAGTGCTGGCTGATCCGGTAAAACTTCAACGGTTTTGTTCATGACTTGATCATATTGCTGGCTTCCAGCAATACAATACCGAACTTATTGCAATCCCCCTTTTTAACTTTTGAAACATTTAACATCGTGGATTAGCTAGGGTGGAAAAACGTAGACGGACATTATCACCTTCAACGGTAAGTAGTCAGCCGTACTAACTACTCTCATAATTATTTTTATTTACACCCAGTTCCTTGATACTTTCTTGATTAACGCCACACAGGATACATTTCTTAATTCTTATTAAAATTTAATAAAACTAATTAATCACAAACAGCGCTTCCCAGTCAGCGATCGCTTGACGTTGGGCAATTAACAATTCCTGAATTCCTTTTTGGGCGACATCTAGCAGCTGATCCAACTGAGTGCGGCTAAAGCTGCCTTCTTCGGCTGTTCCTTGGACTTCAATGATTCCCAGGTGTTGATTCATTACCACATTAAAGTCTACTGTTGCAGCCAAATCTTCGATATAATTAAGATCCAAAAATGGCTCTCCCTCCAGTAATCCTACGGAAACTGCTGCTACCTGTCCACACAGAGGCGATCGCTCCAACACGCCCTCGTGCAACAATTTAGAAATCGCATGAGCCAACGCCACAAACGAGCCTGTAATCGCTGTTGTCCGAGTTCCAGCGTCTGCTTGCAATACATCGGCATCCACAGTCAGCGTGCGTTCTCCCAGTGCCTCAAAATCCACTGCTGCACGTAAGCTGCGTCCAATTAGACGTTGGATTTCTTGCGTCCGTCCAGATAATTTTAACAATTCCCTTTCTTGGCGTTTTTGGGTAGCAGATGGTAACATTCGGTACTCAGCAGTTAACCAGCCTTTACCAGTTCCTTCAAGAAACTTCGGAACTCCTTTATTAACGCTAACAGTACAAAGTACTTGAGTATCACCGCATCTTGCAAGAACAGAACCGGGGGCAAAGCTGGTGAAACTGGGGTAAAAGCTGATCGGACGTAGTTTGTCAGGAAGACGGCCGTCAGGACGCTGCCAAGCCATTGGAGTTGCCTCAAGTTTTAGAATACTGCCTTAAGATTACCTTAGTGTTGCAAATCATCATTTTAGGGGCATTGGGCATTGGGCATTGGGCATTGGGCATGGGGCATGGGGCATTGGGCATTGGGAAAGAGGAGGCAGAAATTCTTTAATTTTTTTGAATTTTGAATTTTGAATTTTGAATTTTGAATTTTGAATTGATTTATCTCCCCTGCTTCTTTTCTAAGGAACTGAAAGCAGAGTCAAAATACTTTGCTGCACCATCTCTGGTGACTGGTCGCCGTTGATGGTTAATAGGCAGCGACGACGGTCGTAATATTCAAGTATTGGAATGGTGCGATCGTAGAATAATTCTACACGGCGTTGGACGATTTCAGGTTGGTCATCTGGTAGCGATCGCCCCAAGGATCGGTTAACCATGACAGCTTCTGGGACTTGGAGATAAATCGCCCAATCTAGCTTTTGCCCGAAATCATCCAAGAAAAAATCTAATTCTTCAGACTGAAAGGCAGTACGGGGATAGCCTTCTAAGACCCAATCGCAGTTAATATCTGGTTGTCTGAGGCGAATTCGGATCAATTCAATGATCATTTCGTCTGGAACTAACTCCCCTTTTTGGATGTAGGGACGTGCGTGGTAGCCTAGTTCACTCAAGCTAGGGTAAACCGGAAGAGAAGTCCGGGGATCGGCTTCTGACCATCGAAATTCCGGCAGGGGCTGATCGCCAGATATTGCTGACCGTAAAATCTCACCTGTAGAAATCAAAGGAATATCAAAGTATCTGCAAAGCTTTTGTGCTTGAGTGCTTTTCCCCGATCCTGAACCTCCCAGAATCACCAATCTCACAAAAATTAACTCCTCATCCTGTCAAATTCACTACTTGCTAAGTCTGTTTTACCCAAACAACCGGGAAATCTCACATTTAGCGATTTTCAGCCGTTATACCCAGCTTTTTTTAATAATTGGAACTCTAACTCTTATGTTTTCATTTTTACAACTCCTTTCAGAGAAAAGACGAAAATAACTCTTGACTTTAGCACAAACGTAGTGTTTGACTAAGAATGCAATTTGCCAAATCTACCAAACCTGTGAAAAACAGATTGATTATACAGGCAAATTTGTGATAAGTACCGCCAGCACAAACCTTTAATTTATTGTAACTTTTTGAACTTTACCCTATGGTTAGCCAGCTAGAAACCCCAAGTATCAATTCAACCCTTACCTTACCATATCCAGTTGAGGGACTAGTGCAAGTTTTCACTAGCTCCCATCGTAACTTTTTTACGAGCGTTATAGCTGAATCACTGAGAATAGCTGGACAAGGAACGCCAGTATTAATAGTGCAGTTCCTCAAAGGAGGTATTCGTCAAGGACAGGAAAGACCCATACAATTAGGACAAAATTTAGATTGGATTCGCTGTGATTTGCCTCGTTGTATCGATACACCCCAGTTAGACAATACGGAGAACCAAGCTTTACAAAAACTGTGGCAGTATACACAACAAGTAGTGTGTGAGAGTAAGTATTCTCTCGTTGTCTTAGATGAGTTAAGTTTAGCGATTAACTTTGGTTTAATTCCTGAAACGGAAGTTTTAGCGTTTCTGGCAAAACGCCCTCCCCATGTCGATATCATTCTCACAGGGCCAGAGATGCCCAAATCTCTCTTGGATGTGGCAGATCAAATTACAGAAATCCGCCGGAGTCATCGACCTTAAACAATCCATTTCCAATTGATGAGTTGCTCAAAAGGTGAGTTGCGACTAGTAGTATTTAAGTGGAGGAGAATGGCGCTGATGAGGATTTTTGTTTGTGCTGTTGTCTCCACTGTTTTAAAACGCTCTCAAGTTGAGTCAAAGCATCTTTATAGTCTTTGAACTGGATTTCAGAAAATACAGTAGGTATACCACGAGGGAATCTCGATATTACTTTACCTCTTTCATAGAGTAAAATAATTGGAATAGCATTTGTCTCTGCATATGCTAATTCCATCCCAACACCCAGCGAAGCATAACCAATGTAGGCAATAACTAAGTTAGATATCCTAACTTGGTGCTTATCAGTATCAAAAACTTGACGAGGGCTGATATTAGGATGATTAATAGGGTCAGTCTTTAGATGGGGAACATAACTCTGAAATCCTATTTCGTCGCAAAGTGAGCCGATAGCTGTATAAAAAGCCTTAACTGTATCTAAGTTATCAATACCTGTCAACGCACCAGAAATATATATACGTGTTTTTGTAGTATTCATTTTCTACTATTCAATTAGCTATATTCTCCGAATCTTAGTTTTATATTAAATACTTAACTTTTAGTAGTTAATCAAAAATTTATTTTGATTTTAGTCTATCGTACACAACAGGGCTTATTAAAGCTATAAAAGCTGCTAGTGCAGATCCCAAATCGGGGTTTTTTAAGGATACGAAAACTCCCAAAAATAAGACAATTATAATCAAAGAAATTATTAATATATTCCGGCTAACATTTTCTTTTTCTTTCTTCTTTTTTTCTTGCCTAGATATCTCTAGTAGTCTTTCCCATATATCATCCCTATCGGGAGGTCTTCCAAGAGGTACTTTTGATTCAGATTCCATTTGATGAAAGCAAACTGTACAGAAAGAATCTCTAAAACGAAGTACTACAGGGCTATCTCGGTAGTTACTTACTGAAATTAACAGTTTGCCTGTCCATCCTGGATCTATTGTGGTAGAAATATGAGACAAACCATAAAGAACAGCTTTTGAAACCATTGCATGTATGGTACCGCCGACTACTTTAGACAAACTGACTGATTCTAGGGTTTCAATAACTACCGTATCATTGGGTTCAATTTCAATCTGCCTCTCTTTCTCTATATCAATTTCACGCTTATTTTTCCAAGAGAACCCTTTTAGCCCTATTCTAAAATCATAACCAACAGGGGTTAAGTACTTTTCTTCAAAGGGATCTATATATATTCCCTCTGTTGGATTATTTTTTCTGTGTTCTATTTGTTGTTTAATATCTGTATCACTCAACATAGCAATAATTATGTTTTGATATGAGTTTATGGATTTTGTACAATGTCAAAACTGACAACAGACGTAGAAGATAACAGGAACAATGCTGCTCTTTTTGCTGTGGCTTCAGAAAGCTTAACTTCCTTGAGGGTAACTAGACCTTCATTCACAAAGGAATCTCTCACCAAGGCTTTCTCGCCGCTATTGAAAGAAGTTTCATAAAACACTTCCTTAATCCCTGCGGAGATAATTAATTTCAAACAAGACAGACAAGGTTCTAGGGTGACGTAAATACTTGCACCATCTGTAGAGATACCATGCTTTGCAGCTTGTGCGATCGCATTTGCTTCTGCGTGTACAGCTCTTGATGGTAAAGTTTTACTAGCATCACAGCTACTTAATCCTGGATAACAGTAGCCCTGAGCCGTACAATGAGCGGAACCTGATGGTGAGCCATTGTAACCAGTTGCTACAACCTGCTTGTTTTTCACAATCACAGCACCCACAGGAAAGGCTAAACACGTTGAGCGAGTTGCTGCAAGTTTAGCCAACATCAGAAAGTATTCATCCCATGTTGGTCTTTGCTCATCACAAACCATTATTTACTATCCTGAATGTATTTAGCCCCTGTTTTCAAACATTTCATAGCTTTCTGTAATTCCATTCCCAAATATCCAGCATGATCTGCACGTATTGAAGGCGAAGCAGCGCAAATTTCTCTAACTAATTTCAATGCATCTTCACCGGAATAGCAACCTACAACCTCGCCACTACCGGGAGTTGTTTGTGTAACAACTATCTCATTTTCTAGAATATCGACTAAAAAATTTCCCGCAGGATCGTGGTAATCTATTTTTCTAGAAATGCGTAGATACTGTTGTTTAATCAGTTGTTCGGCGTTGCTCCAAGTATCATCATATATATGAGCAGACTGACTAATAGTAATCAGTGGCCCCATTTTCAAGTCATACTCAGAACGTAAGCCAATTTCATCCCTAATACGTTGTTGCAAAGCCCTCAATCCCATTGCATTTGCAGGCCAAGCGGCAAACATATCATTACTTCTAAAAGTTGCAGTTAGTGATAATTCATTATCAACCACTCTCAACCAAATATGATTAAGACAAGGGCTACCACCTTTTTCATGGTCTTTTACATCCCATAAGTTCATCACTGCACTAGCAGCATCAATTTCTCCAATTAACTTCTGAATTACCTGGTCAATTTGGTCACGCTCAAACCAGGAACGTAAACGTTGACCATATGTATATTTCAAGCCTTCCCTATAAGGTGCATCATCTAAAATTTGTGAAACGTATTCTTCCAGAAAAGGGCGGTCAATTGGCAAATAATTCGGCTCAGGAAAATAAAAGTCAACAGGCTCATCAGTAACAATTGCCATTAAATCAATTAATTCTTGCCATTCTCCATCATAGCCAGTTGGTCTAATTGTTCCTGTTGTCTTAATCCGATGAATTATTTTTACCCAAGTTTCGGCTATAGTTTTACCTTCTATTCGATGTCCATAACGTGGCCCTGGTAAAACAGCAGGGTAAGCGATAGACATGGGAAATTTTACAGGCGTTCCCCAAGGAGAAAGTCCTTCAAATTGGGGATAAGATAAAACTTGCCTAACGGCTTGGGAGATGGATTTGGTTTCCTCATACTTTATTGACTCCCGCAGGTGCTCTAAAGCAGTAGCTTTCACGTCAAGATCAATATATCCCTTGATTGGGGAGCGAATTACCCAGCAACGCAACCCAGTATCACAAACACCTTCTTCAAAGCCATTACGGAAAAAGTCCAGCAAGCACTGACACGCACCCGCGTTATTATCTTCCCTTGTGGCATTGAGAACAACCAAAAAGCGGACATGGGGATTATACAGTAAATTGCGAATAAGTAAGTTTATCCCTCTTGTGGGCGAGTATAGTTGCCCAATTACAGCATAATCTTCGGGTTGCAGGTGTTTAGCGATCGCCTGCTTCACCGTCCACCCTGTAATCACTGCTGTCTGCCCATGTCCATAAATAAGCTGATTGGGCTTGTGTAGTGCTTTGTATTCAAATTGGGTTGCCTTACCCGTTGCTGTCATGATTGGCTAAAAGTAAAAAATTAACGATCTTTGATTATATCACTAAATCTAAATTGGTAATAGTTTCATAGAAGGTGGACTTTGAAAGTCTACCTAATAAATCAATGCAATGCGCTTGCTTTACAAATATTAATAATTTTGTTACAGTTATTTACATAAAGAGAAGACAGGGAAAAATCCATGCGTACAAACACTGCTATAATTGACGACCAAGGCAAACTGAACAACTTTGCGATCGAGCCAAAGGTTTACATAGATGAGCAAGGCGATCGCACAGGCTTCACTCCTTACGCAGAACTGCTTAATGGTCGTTTAGCAATGATTGGTTTTATCTCTCTGATAGCTTTAGAAGTACTGACAGGACACGGTATAGTTGGTGTTTTGACAAGTCTGTAAAAACTGACTACCATAACGTAACTCTCAACAAATGTAAGAGACGGTAAATTTACCGTCTCTTAATTTATGGAAAACTTAGTGCTAGAGTAAAAATATACTGATAGCAAAAGCCGTTATCAGCGTAAAAATATAGGGTGAACTATGGCTTTAACTGCTTCTACTATGTTGCCGCTAGGCACAAAAGCACCAGATTTTCATCTACCGGAAGTAGTATCTGGAAAGGCAACTTCACTTTCTACCTTTGCAGAGAAAAAAGCGCTGTTGGTAATGTTTATTTGTCGGCATTGCCCATTTGTAAAGCACGTCCAACAAGAATTAGTGCAGTTAGGAAAAGATTATTTTACAAGTGATTTAGCGATCGTTGCCATTAGTGCTAATGATGCAAAAAATTACCCAGATGATGCGCCAGAGTCCTTACAAGCATTTGCCACAGAACTAGGGTTTAATTTTACTTTATGCTACGACGAGAGCCAGGAAACAGCAAAAGCTTACACCGCAGCTTGCACACCAGATTTTTTTGTATTTGATAGCGATCGCCAACTTGTTTATCGTGGACAATTAGATGATAGCCGCCCCAGTAATGGTAAACCCGTAACGGGCGCAGATTTACGCGCAGCCATTGAAGCAGTGCTGGCGGGTAAACCTGTTACGAGTGAGCAAAAGCCGAGTGTTGGTTGCAATATTAAATGGAAACCTGGAAACCAACCCAGTTATTTTGGTTGAAAGAGATTGGGCATGGGGCATTGGGCATGGGGCATTGGAGATTGGACATTACATTAGTTATTCTTTCTCCCCCTGCTCGCTCATCTCCGCACTCCCATTCGGCTACGCCCTTCGACTACGCTCAGGACAAGCTCACGGCAAGCCTACTCCCTACTCCCCACAATTATCAGTGTTTAATTTCCAAATTCAGTATGTAGCATCCTAGTTGGACTTTTTCTGCCCACAATTCATATTCCAGCCGCAAATGTTCTGGCAAGGGATGTCCGTTGAGACTTAAGCTACTAGTAAAATTTCGTAAACGAATAGGATTGTTAGGTTGCAACGACTCAGTTGGCAACCAATATCGACTAATCCCATAAACGCCCTGTTCCCAAAAGTGACGGTAACTCACTTGAGCGTTACCTTGCATAGTCATAATTACACGGTAAGGGGAAATCTCCAGCCACAAAATCCTGGGACTGTTAGGGGCGTAAGCTTTGCTCTTACTTTGGGGAAGTGTGTCCTCTGGACTTAGGACACTCTCTACTTCGCAACTAATCAAGGGCGGTGCAGTTAACAGCAAATGGAACCGGTCAGTGTCTTTTTGATACAGTGTCCCGGCAGTTTCAACAACAGACCAGATTGGTAGGTCAGTGGAAATAAGTGATAAGCACACGGGCTTGCGGTGATGGGTCAGCATGGGAGCGATAAGGGCTAATAGCTATTGAACAAAGTGAAATGAACACTCTAGCTGTCTAATAGGTCAGGGTAAGAAACTAAATAGTAAAACAGGCTTAATATTAATGAATCCGTTGATTTGTTAAGCTACAGAGATACCAATAGAAACAGGTATAATGTCAGTTTAGACAGCAAAAACGATACTTTTTCTAGAGAGAGCTAATTCGTAAGTAAAGCTTGTAAATATTCTAAGGCTATAGCCTCAAAACAGTGGGAGACTTCCTGTAGATTGGAGTAAGTTTCATACAGCAAAAAGCGATAGGATACTAGGCAGGAAGTCAGCGACAAGCGACTTTGTTTGTCGCTACTCAACTTCCGGTCTATTCAAAAGCCAGTGTATCCTAATGTCGCTTTCTGTTATAACCGTAGAAACTCACGAAGACCTTTTTCACAAGTTAATTATTCAGCGACCCTCTTTTGGGCTATCTTTATCGGGTCGCATCCGGGTGGCTGGGGACTTTGACTTTCTTCACCATGCTCTAATGTTGGGCGCTCTAGCCGAAGGTGAAACTGAAATTTAGTAACTTCTTTTTGGAAAAAACCCCCACAGCACTGCTAATTAAGTGGGCAAAAATAAATCAAACTATGTTACGCAATGTAAAATTAATTAAATTGGCTTGTAGTAACGGCTTCAGCCCTTACTATAAACCTTTAATTATTCATGCCCACTTAGTTATATTTGTAATTAAAAAATATTCAATTTACTAGAGTGCGTTAAGTCGAACACTTTAACGCAGTAATTATTATATACAAATAGCTCAGTGTAAATATTTGTCGTTAGTCAATAGCTTTCGACTATTCAGCATTGAGGATTTTTGGGACTTTGAAAAATTCGCCTTCCTGTTCAGGCGCACTATTGAGAATACTTTCCCGGTCTGGATAGGGTTGCAATTCATCCTTTCGTGTGATATTGCTGACATCAATTGCCCGTGTTGTTGGGGACACATTACTGACATCAAGTTCATTCAACTGTTCAATATAATCCAGAATATTTCCCAACTGGGTAGTGAATTGTTCCTCTTCTTCTGGAGTCAATTCTAAACGAGCAAGATTAGCTACTTTGTGGACTTGTTCTTGGTCAATCATATTTTTTTAGAGACACGATTAATCGCGTCTGTACAGGAGTTAGAGACGCGATTAATCGCGTCTGTACAGGAGTTAGGAGTGAATGATTCATAATTCCTAACTCATTACTTTTAGAAGAATACGTCAATTTGCGATCGCCCAGTGGTTTTCAGCCAGTTTTGGGCTTCGATGTAGTTATTGGGAGCCATACGAATAGCTCGAATCCAATAGTCTGCTGCTTGGTCAAACAGTGCTTCGCCAGCCTCGTTATCTCCAGCTTCTTTCTCCTTTTCGCCTTGGTAGTGATAAATCACGGCGATGTTGTTCAAGGCTTGGGGCATACGTGGGTTTAACTCAATTGCCTGATGATATAGTTCTAAAGCCTTTTTGTGGTCGCCATTGCTGGCAAAGATTAGCCCCATATTGTAATGAATATAGCCGCGATCGTTGGTATCTTCCTCTAGTGTTAGAGCTTCTTCATAGTATTCCAATGCTTCAGCATATTCCCCTTCTGCTTGGGCTGACATACCATCTCGATAATAAACAAACGCTTCTTTAGCTTTTTTGTTGGTTGGCAGGATCTTCAAGATGATATCTGCCATCACTGTAAAGGATTTGTCAATAAAATTATCGTTTTTTTGTGTTCTTGGCATATTTGTCTCTGGGTATTGCGTATTGGGGCATTGGACATTGGATATTGAGCATTGGGCATTGGACATTGGTTACACCCATCTCCCTCATCTCCCTCTGCTCCCCAATCCCCTAGGACACTCAATAGCTAATTTAACTGATTTGCGGGTGCATTATTCTCACTGAGGGGTATTATGCATTGCGGATTATTATGCCGAGAGTTGTTTACCAAGGTGCTAACTGGATAGGCAGTCATTGCTGAGGCGGGATAGGGACCCAATAGCTGCTGGAGGATTTGGGGCGTTTGCATTTGGGAATCTAGCCATAAATCGTAATCTTGTGGCTCTAGAATCACTGGCATCCGCTCGTGGATAGGTTGGAGTAATTCGTTAGCTGCCGTTGTCAAAATTGTACAAGAGATTATTTCTTCTTTAGCAGACGAACGCCATTTCTCCCACAAACCTGCAAAGCCGAAGGGTTGCCCATCTTGAAGGCGAAAATAAAACGGTTGCTTTTTGCCTTGTTGCCGTTGCCACTCATAAAAGCCATCAGCTAGCACTAAACAGCGTCTGTGCTTAAAAGCCGAGCGAAAAGCGGGTTTTTCGGCAACAGTTTCTGCCCTAGCGTTAATCAGCTTTGCCCCCATTCCTGCATCTTTCGCCCATGACGGAATTAATCCCCAGTGCAACTCCTTAAATTCACGCTTTTGGCTTTCGGGATTTTGTAACACTGTAGCCACCATTTGCGTAGGTGCAATGTTATATTCGGCTGCTAAATCCGAAACTCGATCAATATGAAAAACTTCAGCTAAATTTGCTGCCGACTGGTTTAGAGTAAATCTTCCACACATACTTTTATTCTCAACCACTAACTAAATTAAACATCTCAATCTCGAAATAAATAATACTTTTTTTATTTTGTCTGATGATTTTCTGTAGGACTCAGAAACGGAATATAAAAATAATTATCCGGTTATTGGAAAATCTTTTGGTAAGATATTGTATTTTGAACCTTCACTTATCAACATATTTCTAACTTTATTTTAGCATGGAACTACTGCGGTTGTACGATTTTTTACCTTCTGGCAATGGTTATAAGGTACGTCTTTTATTGACACAACTAGGTATGCCTTTTGAGAGGGTAGAGCTTAACATCTTGAAAGGCGAGACTCGAACACCAGAATTTTTAAGCAAAAATCTTAACGGTAAGATACCTGTTCTGGAAATTAAGCCAGGGAAATACTTGGCAGAATCAAATGCCATATTGGTGTATCTGAGTGAATGCACAGAATTTTTACCCTATGACCAATTTTTACGAGCGCAGGTGCTGCAATGGTTATGTTTTGAACAGTATAGTCATGAACCTTTTATTGCTACATCAAGATTTTGGATTTCTATTTTAGGTAAAACTGAAGAATATAGCGAAGCTATCAAGCAAAAACGTGAACCCGGTTATGCAGCGCTTAACTTGATGGAACTCCACTTAACTTCTCACACTTTTTTTGTGGGAGAGCGTTACACGATTGCTGATATTGCTTTGTTTGCTTACACTCATATAGCTGGTGAGGGAGGGTTTGATTTAACACAATTTCCTGCTATCCAAGCTTGGATAGAAAGAGTCAAGGCTCAACCAAGGTATATCAGTATTACACAAGCTTAAACAATTCAAAATTCTTGCATTGAAGACTATAGAAGGTGTTATACCAATTCTCTAGGAAGATGCGCTAAATCATATTTAAGTACAACAAAGAAAAAAGAACCGCATTCGGGTTAGCGTCTCCCCTTGGGAGAAGGACGCAAAGTACACAAAGAAAGAAAGAAGTTAAAAAGGTTTGGCGCAGCCTCACAAAGAAAGGGTATTACTAAACAACAACTAGAGATTTGTATCAATTTCTATCAGCTTTTGCCGGGAGGACAAACCTAACTTAATTCTGATCTGAGATTTGGTTACATCAAATTTATCTGCTAGTAGTTTAATTAACTCTTCATTCGCCTTCCCATCAACTGGGGGTGATTTTAAATACACAGTTAGACTGCCATCAGGTTGTTCTTCAATCTTTTGCTGTTTTGAATTAGGTTTAACCTTGACTTTTTTTTGCATAACCTATTCCGTGTAATTGTCGCAGCCACAACCAACCTAAAACAGAACCCAATATATAATGAGGAAAATCCCACCAAACAAAGGTAGTACCAAGTAACAATTTACCTATCAAGGTGGCGCGAATCTCCTCTAATAGTGGCGGATGCCAAAGTTGCAAGAATTCTAGTATACAGGTGATCACAAAAACCCATAGAGGAATTTGGATTACCGCCGCCCGACTTCTGAAAAACCAAAATGCGAATAGACACCAAAATATTTCATAAAATATAGCGGCTCCGTAGTCATTAAACCACTCATGGGCAGTCCCACTATAATACTTAAATAAAAAGCCCATCGGTAGAACGATGAGCACAGAAAGAATAATAAATATTGTTTGGTTACGGTTTTGGCGCATTTTCTGAAAGCTTAGAGACTAAGCAAAATTTTAGCCTTTGCATAGTCGTTTCTCAATAATTCGTAATATTGAATGTTAAGGGACTGACAAATAAAAAAATACTCGACTACTTTTTGTGGAGTGGGCGACACGAAAACCCTTAGTCAAAGGCGCTCATGTTGCCCACCCCACAATATTGGATAATTTATTTGTTGTCAGTCCCTAATTAGGAATTATTTGGTTATGGATATCTTCTGCTACCAGCACCCACTACACCGATTTTGTGGCGATAAGAGAGTTCGGCACCGAACCAACCGGAAAGGCTAACCAGTGTACCGACAATGAGCGATAGTAACAGTCCCCAAGGTACTATTCGGGATTCAGCGTCGCCCAAACGCAGGAGAAAGTTGACGAGTGATAAAACTAGTAGAGAAACGTTAAGTATCAAATGCGCCCAACCTGCGGTGCGCTTGCGAACTCGTTCAATTTTGAAAAAGTCGCTCAGACCGATCGCTGCTGCTAGGAGTCCTCCAGCTAATCCGAGTCCGATTAACCATAGCGAAGCCCTAGCCCAAAAGAAATCATGAGTTAACCAGTAGCCGATATCACTTCCCAAGGCGGCGGCTAAAAAGGCGATGGGAAAGATTACACTCAGGGGATGTAGGGGATGTCCTGCGATCGCAACTGTACTGGGTACACCGGTATCAAGATACTCACTGTCGTTACTTTCAATAACTGGGGGAATATTTGGGAAAGGTGTTGAACTTGTTTGCGTTGTGTCTGTAGTTTCCATTATTAGTATCCTGAATTTATTCGCGGACTATTTTTAACCAGAAGGAATTTGTTCAATATAAGCTTCAGCTTGTAGAGTTAGTTTGCCTACTTCTACTTTTAATTGCTTAACTTGCAAACTTATTCCTTCTAAATCAAAGTTACTCAAATTTAAAATTTCGCTAGTTTCATCTATCAAAGCTTTTGTCAACTCTGGCGATATTTCCTCACTTTCACCATACTCGACATTTTCTAGAGTAACAGTTTTTCCATTAGCGCTGATCCGGGGGACTGCGGAAAAAGCAACTTGCTGATTTTCACCTGTTTCTACTAATTTTATGCTAGCATTTAATGCTACTTTCCCATCACCAGGTAGTTGAAAGTCTACATATTCAGGCTGAATAGTTGTCAGTTGCCCGTTAATATGTATTTTTTGACTTTGCAGTTGCGATCGCACATATTCTGAGTTGAAGGCGCGATTAATATCAGCTTCGGTTAACACAACCTGGGCATTAGCATCAGTAGGTTTAGTGAGTTCAATTTTGCCAAAAGCTACACTCAGAGGATTAATGGCAACACTAGTCATTTCTATTTTCAATTCCTCCATGCGGAGGTCTTTCTGCATAACCAAACCTTCACCTTGAATCGTGACTGCATCCACCTGTCCTTGAACCAGTTTTAACGGGTCTGTTTTGATGTTTACATCTAAATTTTCTACTTCATCTAATTGGCTAGATAATCCTATTTCTGTAGCTTTATTCAGCGCTTGCTCTCCTAATCCAGGACTGTCTAGCATTATTTAATTGACTCCTACTTTAAATACCATAGCCTTGAGTAAATTTAATAAATTAGCATCAGAATTTTATCTATCTGGCGATGGAATATAGATTTAAATACTGTCTATCTAAAAGTATAATTTTATTATTTATAATTAAAAGTTTTGCTTTTATATGCAGAGTTTCTAATGCGTAGATGCAAAACGGCTTCTTTTCAGATATCACTCAAAAGAAAGATGGAATGTATAGAATTTAGTAGTTATAGTATTTGTTTATGAAATTTTGCGAAAATCTGTTTAATAAGAAAAGCTTGCAGCATACTTTAGAATCGAATTTTGGTTTGGCGCATCCATCGTCAGATCAAATATGTATAAAGTGCGTAGATGTAGCCAGTCGTAAGCATCGCTTTTATAATAATTTTTTCAAAGGCAACGTAAACCCAGGTACAACATCTTCACCGCTTAATATTGCCGTAGCCGGGTATTGAGTAATTGAACCATCCCGACGATAGACTAAAGCTTGCTGATTTTTACTATCAATTAACCATCCTAATTGAACACCATTGCTAATATATTCTTCCATCTTGGCTTTGAGTTTTGTCAAGCTATCATTTTTAGACCGAATTTCAATTATAAAGTCGGGTGCTAAGTTGATAAATTTGTCCTCTTGCTGATCCCAACCTTCTGGTAAACGTCCTTTAGCTACAAAAGCAGCATCAGGCGCTCTGACAGCAGTATTTGCTAATCTAAAACCAGTACTCGGCCCAAAAACTTCACCTAGATTCTGACTTTCTACCCAATTAAATAGATAGGCTCCTGCTTTTATTTCTCGATTACCAGAAATTCCACCAGTTGGGGGCATAGTTTCTAAAGTACCATTAACATTGCGTTCAAAGCGCAGCTCTGGGTTTTGCGAACTCATCAGCATTAATTCTTCATCAGTGACAGTATACAAAGACTGGACCGTTATTTTTTCGCTGTTCATGATGATGCCATAGAAAGCTTGATAGATATTTCAATTTTAGCTTTGTAGCCCTCTCATCCTTTGCAACCTCTGCGGCGGGAACGGTTTATTATAAAATTGACACAAACCCTTGATTAGGTAGAGTTCTCCTAACTGATTTTAGACAATGCTCTCAGAACGTTTTACCGCAGCCCTTATCTACGCTACCCAACTGCACGCCAACCAAGTTCGTAAAGGTTCAGGTGTCCCCTACATTGCCCATTTATTAGGTGTCGCCAGTATTGCTTTAGAATACGGGGCAAATGAAGATGAAGCGATCGCAGCCCTTTTACATGATGCGATCGAAGATCAAGGTGGCGCCGCAACCCGCTCAGAAATTCGTCGCCGCTTTGGTGACAATGTAACAGCAATTGTCGATGGTTGTACTGATGCTGATACAACTCCCAAACCCCCTTGGCAACAGCGCAAGGAGGCATATATTGCTCATATTCCTACTGCTTCCCCATCAGTACTGCTCGTGTCATCAGCAGATAAACTTTACAACGCCCAATCTATTCTCAAAGATTATCGCGTTTTGGGCGAATCAGTTTGGGAACGTTTTCAGGGGCGTAAAGATGGTACTCTTTGGTATTATCGGGCGCTTGTCGATGCCTTCAAAAAGACTAGAACCACTGTAATTATTGAGGAATTAGAACGAGTAGTTGCACAAATTGAGATATTAGCATCTCAATAAGAAATTTTATTTTCCCAAAAGTAAATAAAAGATTTATCGGAACTAGACAAATAACCTTTTTCCAGACACGATATAGTCATGTATCTTACAAACAAATTTTGGCTTTTAGGTTCTCTCTCTAGATAAAAAATCTTTCTCTCGGTAGATAGGTGTACTAACATTATTATGGCTGCTATGTTACCAATATGACGATAGTAAGAAAAAATACTGTAAATACAACTGTAAGTCCTTCAGTAAGTTCTCCAGAAAACTTGGCAGAAAAGTATAAGGAAGCAGAGCGGATGCGTGATGTTCTGCTTTTACTGCAAAACTTGATTAACAGTGAAGAAGCCACTGTGAAACTAATTCTGGATTGTCTGTATGATGTTGGTTCAGTCAATCTGATTAATCAAAAGCTTCGCTTGAAACCCTTAAATAGGGTGATGAAATTAATTGCCCGGATGTCGAAACCAGTTTTTAGAACTTTAGCTTTAAATTGGTTTAAAAAGAACTGTCCCCAACTGATTACTAATTGGCTACAGACGCAGGTTTCTTTTGCAAAACCCCAAAATACACCCCAACAAGTAGCTATCGAAGTTGTACAACTTGAACCATATTCTATACCACAGAGAGAAAGTCTGAGTCAAGAGATTAAAAATCTGCGTTACCAGGTTAGATGGCTAGCTGGGATTTCAATAACAGCGATCGCTATTTTAGGACTAATAGCCACTTGGTTAAACTCAAACCCATAAGTAGCAACGCGCTCAAATTTAATTGATTCAGCAAGCTATTTTAGGTGTAAAATCTACTTGGGTTTTACAGCAATATTAAATTGTTTGTAAACATCTTCTCTATTTCTTCTTATGGTACATTTGCTGCGCGTAGTTTACTTAATTATAGAAAGACGTCGTTACTTCTTCAAATTTTTTGTTTATGACCAATCTGGAATTCTTGTATGAGCAAATAATCATTAATTTATAATCACTAATTCATGCTAAAGACCAACTAAATTGATTTATGGAAATTACCCAAAGTCCAGTATCATTATTTCAAAAAGCCCATTCATCCTTGGCGTAATAATTATGAATTATGAATTATAAATTATAAATTATAAATTATAAATATTATGCCTTTGCCCAAACCGACCTTGGAGGACATCGAAATACATCTGCTCTTGGAAGGACTATATCAGTACTACGGTTATGATTTTCGTGATTATGCTCTTTCCTCACTCAAGCGGCGCATTCAGAGCTTCATGCAGTTAGAGGGGTTAGCAAATGTTTCGGCATTGCAAGAACGGTTACTCCATAACCGTGTCTATTTGGAACGATTTTTGCTTGCTCTGACGGTGAATGTAACATCAATGTTTCGTGATCCCAGCTTTTATAACAGCTTCAGAAATCAAGTTATCCCCTTCTTACAAACCTATCCATTTATTCGGATCTGGCACGCTGGATGCTCGACCGGTGAAGAAGTTTACTCAATGGCAATTTTACTGCAAGAAGAAGGACTTTACCACCGTTGCCGCATATATGCGACTGATACGAACGAGAAGGTATTACAAAATGCCAAAAGTGGCATTTTTTCCCTAAAACTGATGCAGGAATATACTCAACTTTATTTAAAAGCAGGTGGCAAGAAGTCTTTCTCAGAATATTATACAGCAGCTTATGATAACGCGATTTTTCGAGCATCTCTAAGAGAAAATGTTGTTTTCGCCCAGCATAATTTAGCAACTGACAGTTCTTTTAATGAGTTTAATGTCATCCTTTGTCGTAACGTCCTCATATATTTCAATCAGGTACTTCAAAAACGGGTACATGAACTGTTTTATAATAGCCTTTGCACCTTTGGCATCTTGGGTTTAGGAAGACAAGAATCTATCAGGTTTACCTCTCATGAGCAGCACTATGAAGAGATAGTCAAAGCTGAGAAAATATATAAGAAAATTGCAGGTGGTTGAATTATGAATTATCGTAAAATAACTAATGCCCAATGCCCCAAAAATTATGAATAAAATTGCGTAGTCGTAGCATATGTAGGCATCGCTGTCAAAAGACAGTCTGTCAAACATTTTTAATTGTGTTCAGAAGAAGATAAAGCGATCGCTTAAGGTAAATTACAGATTAAAGTCTTAAAGGAGATTGTCGATGCAACTTCTCGAATGTCCTCCTGTTGCAGTCATTGCTGGAGAAAATGCGGTTCACGTTTCTCAACTACCTTCTACATGGCAAGACATTGCTAGAGGAACCACGAGTGTCGGACTTTCCCATCCCGAAAGCTATGTTGAGATGGCACAGTTGTTCCTATACAAATTAGAGCATGGTGATGTTGACTTGTTTAGCGATCGCCCCCAACTAGCTCACTTGATACCGTCATTCTCGCAGCTATTTACACAACTGGCATGGGAAACTCTGGAGTTTTTTGGGCAAGACTTTCTCAAACACAGCTATCCGAACTTTGCAGAAATTCTCCGTGATGTAGAGTCAAAGGGAATCGAGTTCGCTGATGAAGTAAAAGTGGCTCGCATTGGTATAGATTTATTTAATGAGTTTGGTTATGAACTACCCGCCAGCTTCTACCATGTGCATCTAGCACCAATTTACCGCGATCATGTTTTTGAAGAACGCGCCTTACGATTTGATCAGCGCGATATCGAACACAAACGCGCTTGGGATGCCATACTCCATGCAGGTAAGGTCTTTGCTATCCAGATGAAGGTGCAAAGTATTGCTTCTAAATACGGTTTTACTTATCAACACGGCTGCGGCTGCAACTCTCATCTATCTTCCATTGATATATCTCGTGGGGCGTTTGAATATGAATTGAGTCCCGAAAAGCGTCAGCGATGGATTCGCAGTTTCATTTGGACTGCTTGGTATGAGTATGCCTTCTTTGCGATCGTACCAAATACGAGTTATTTGGTTTGATATAGCGATTTATTTCCGGCGTTGCTGATTGCGGTATGAAACGATTGTGCATTGCGTTGAAAATCCTTGTAAAGACGTAAAATTTTACGTCTCTATATCATTAAGTTCATACCTCGATTCAGCAACGCCAGCGATTTTCATTGAAATAAGGTACAGAAGATGAGAACAGATAGAATAGTCTCAATTGAGGAGAACTAATTAAAGGAAAGCGTAATGGGAAATCCATTTCCTGGAATGAACCCCTATTTAGAACAGCCACAACTTTGGCATCAAGTTCACAATCGTTTGATTGTAGCTATAGCTGATGATTTGACTCCTCAAATCGCGCCTAAATACCGAGTTTCCATCGAAGAGCGAGTTTATAAGAGTGTAGATGATATCTTACTTGTGGGAATCGCTGATGTCGCAGTTGCTAATCGTAATACTACAGATACTGGCACAACTTTGACTGCTGCAAAACTTACCGAACCCAGTAAAGTGAAAGTTCCCATACCTGAACAGTTAACTGAGCGATTTTTA
This sequence comes from Nostoc sp., assembly GCF_036919815.1. Classification (GTDB taxonomy): domain Bacteria; phylum Cyanobacteriota; class Cyanobacteriia; order Cyanobacteriales; family Nostocaceae; genus Nostoc. The sequence goes on along the minus strand of NZ_JBALCE010000005.1, from coordinate 17,668 downwards.
GAGGTAAGAGCAACTCAAAGTAAAGAAGTAGTTGCTGTAATTGAAATACTTTCACCCAAAAATAAACGCTCCAAAGAAGGTAGAGCCGCTTACGAGAGCAAAAGACAGAAAATTTTGGCTTCTGCAACCAACTTGGTAGAAATCGACCTCTTGAGGCAAGGAGAGCCAATGCCTATTTTTGGAGCGACAGCCGCAGATTATAGTATTTTAGTCAGTCGCAGCTACAACAGACCTGATGCAGATTTATATACTTTCAACTTAAAAAACCCAATTCCTGTTTTTCCTGTGCCTTTGCGTGAGGGAGAATCTGAGCCAATAGTTGACTTGCAAAAGTTACTAAATCAAGTTTACGAACGTGCTAGATTTGACTTAGCAATTGATTATGCACAACCTTTAAAAATATTGCGCTCACCAGAGGAAGAAGCTTGGGTCAGAGAAATTTTACAGAGGATTTAGATCGGAGCGGAATGGCAAACTTGTTAATGGTATCACAATAACACTAATCATCCCCAGCGATCGCTCAAACAGTTTGCTGGGGATTTCTTATTTTTTACTGCCAAACGTAGATGAGGATAAACAAAATAATCCAAATAACATCGACGAAGTGCCAAAACAACGAGGTTGCATTGACGCCGAAGTGACCTGTTTCGTAGTTGCCAGGTATGAAAGAACGTACCAAAATTATCAACTGTAACAGGATACCTGTGAAAACGTGCAAACCGTGGAAGCCCGTTAACAGGTAAAATGTGCCACCGAATGTCCCGGAGGTGAAGCCAAACTCCAGGTGACTCCATTCAATCGCTTGTCCGACTAAAAAGTAAGTTCCCATTGCGATCGTAGCGAAGAGATACAGGCGAAACCCTTTCAAATCATGGCGTTGAAGGGCTTTTTCTGCTAAATAAATCACAAAGCTACTGGAAACTAGAATGACTGTATTGATTGCCGGATCTTTTACTTCTAATCCTGAAACACCAGCTGGTAGCCAGTTAGGAGTTGTTGTTTTGTAGATGATATATCCGGCGAAAAAACTTAAAAAGATAACGCTTTCGGACAGTAGGAAGACAATGAAGCCAAACATTTTGTTGCCTTCTTCGTCGTGGCTGTGTTCTGCGCTTGTCTGGTGCAATTCATTTGAATTGATATAGCTGTCCATTTTGCTTTTAGCTTGAGGGGGAATTTGAAACGCAAAGGAGAGGCAGCGCATTGCGGGGGTTCCCCCCGTTGTAGCGACTGCCGTCGCGGAGGGAACCGCAGAGGGGCGCGGAGGGTTTCTGTGGCTTCCCTTTGGGTTATTCTGGGAGGTTGGCTGTTAAGGGTTCTGATTTGCCGTAGCCGTAGGGTTTGGAGATGATGATGGGGATTTCTTCAAAGTTTTCTACTGGGGGGGGTGAAGAAACTAACCACTCTAGTCCAATTGCCCGCCAAGGATTAGCAGGTGCTTTCTCGCCTTGCATCCAAGAAATCACCATGTTGAATATGAAGGGCAAGGTGGACATTCCTAAGAGAAATCCGCCCACGCTAGCGATCACATTCCAGAATTGATACTCTGGGGCGTAGGAAGCAACTCGACGTAACATTCCTTGCAATCCTAATGGGTGCATAGGCAAAAAGTTAAGGTTGGTGCCGATGAAGGCTAACCAGAAGTGGATTTTGCCCCAGCTTTCGGAGTACATCCGCCCAGTCATTTTGGGGAACCAGTGATAGATGGCAGCAAATAAGCCCATCGTCACGGTGCCGTAAAGGACGTAGTGGAAGTGTCCCACCACAAAATAGGTATTGTTAACGTGGACATCGACCGGCACCGAGGAAAGCATGATCCCTGTGATGCCGGCGAACACAAACATGACTAATCCACCCAGAGCAAACAGCATGGGGGTATTTAGCCGCAGTTTACCGCCCCAAATAGTCGCTACCCAGGCAAATACTTTAATTCCCGTCGGTACAGATACACACATCGTTGTCATCATGAAAACCAACCGCATCCAGCCTGATGTACCACTGACGTACATGTGGTGTACCCAAACAATGCCGCTCACTCCTGCAATCAAGATGGATGAAATAGCAACTACTTTGTAACCAAATAGAGGTTTACGTGAATAAACTGGGAAGATTTCTGAGAAAATCGCAAAGACGGGCAAAATAATCACGTAAACGGCAGGGTGGGAGTAGAACCAGAAGTAATGCTGGAACATGACTGGATTTCCACCCTTGGCTGGGTCAAAAAAGCTAGTACCAACTGTGAGGTCGAGTAACAGCATCACCGCACCAGCTGTCAGTGCAGGTAGTCCGAAAAGTTGGATAATCTGGGCGCTAAACACTCCCCAGACAAACAAGGGCATCCGAAAGAAGCCCATTCCTGGCGCCCGCATCTTGACGATGGTGGTGACAAAGTTTACTGCCCCCATAATCGAGGATACGCCGGATATTGCCACCGCTAACAGCCAGATAACTTGACCATTTATTAAGTTACCTGTGGGATTCTGGAGACTGACTGGCGGGTAAGACCACCAACCGGCTTGGGCTGGTCCACCAGGGACGAAGAAGCTACCCATCATCAAAATCCCAACTACTGGCACCATCCAAAAGGCAACGGCGTTGAGGCGGGGAAATGCCATATCTCGCGCCCCAATCATCAGTGGCACTAGATAGTTAGCAAAACCAACTAGGGAGGGAAATGTCCACAAAAACAGCATTATAGTGCCGTGCATGGTGAACATCCCGTTGTAGACTGTGCGATCGACTAAATCTGATTCGGGTGTTAGTAGTTCTCCCCGCATCACCATCGCAAAGATACCGCCGACGAGAAAGAAGAAGAATGAGGTAACGAGATACTGGATACCAATAACTTTATGGTCTGTACTAAAGCTAAAGTATTCTTTCCAGTTACTTGGAGATTCGTGGTTAGGCTTCTCATTCGGGAGAAGAATACCTTCAATCGGAATATTAGTCATCGGTTAGTTTCCTTTTAACCAGGAGAATTCACTAGAGGAGGTGCAGCAGGTGGAACTGTAACCCAACCTGTTTTGACTGATTGATTGGATGTTTGGGCATACTCAGAAGCTGCCTGATTCTTTGCTGGAGATGGCTTTTGAGTTGCAGCTTGTGCTAGCCACTGCTGATAATCTTCAGGAGATTCGACGACTACATTCGCCTGCATCGTCGCAAAGTAGGTGCCGCTATATTGGGAATCGGTCAATCGGTATTGTCCGGGGCGGATAGGAGTAAATTCAAAGTCGATGCTCTGGTTGGGAATAATATCCTGCTTGAGGCGAAACGCAGGTATATAAAAGCCGTGGAGAACGTCTTGTGATTTGAGCGCTAAACGTATCCGGCGATCGCTCGGCAAATGCAATTCGGTACTGGTAATATCTTTTTCTGGGTAATGAAAAACCCACGCCCACTGTTTAGCTAGTACGTCGATTTTCTCAACGGGTTCTGCTAAAGCGTTAGCTGGTACTGATTCCATTGCTAGCGGATTATGCAGGTGAACTAATTCGGCTGGGCCTTGAATCCCCATTTGTTCATAAACTTGGTAGCTGTAACCCGCAATCCAAAACACCAAAAGAATTGGGATTGCTGTCCAGACAACTTCTAAGGTGACATTGCCATGAATTGGGGGGCCGTCGCTGAAGTCATCTTTCACTGCCCGATGGAAGATCACAGAATACATTAAAGTACTTGTTACTCCCAAGAAGATGAAGGCACCGAGGGTTACTAAGAAGCTAATCAAATCATCAATTAGTAGGGATTCGGCTGCTGCTTGGGGGGGAAGCCAAAAGTAAGCCTGCTTACCGATCCAGAGACTGGTAATAGTCACTGCGATCGCGCCTGTAAGCAGCGTCAAAATATTTAAAATCTTCTGGATTTTCATGGTCATTGGTTATTGGGCATGGGGCATTGGGCTAATGATTTATTTGAGTGTTGTGTTGAGGTCTTGGTGCGATCGCAACAAATTATCTGCTGTATTGTGTACGCCAAACTCGGTAGCGATTTGCGCTCCTAGTGTCCCGTGGACGTACATAATCAACATGATTGCTATGCCTCCCAACAGATAGCTCCATTGCACTTCTCTATCTGTCTGTTTATATTCTTGTTTGGCCCAAACGAAGCGCTGCCATCCTCTCCAGATGGTCATGCCAACAATCAGCGCTAATAACAACACACCACCTACACCATGCCAAAGCATAGTTTGCATTGCCTGCAATCCCCAGGCACTTTTCATATCAGCTGGTGGTGTTGCCAACAGCATTTCGTAAAAGCCTGCTCCCACTGTGAAAAATGTAATGATGCTGGCAGCTAGCATGTTGTACCAGCCAACATTAAATAAGTTGTCACGTTCCACAGTAATTGCTAAAAATTTAAAGACCCATTTTTCAAAGGGGAATAGAACACCAACAATATCAAAGGTCATCCCAATGATGAACAAACCTATTGTTAAATGGACTAAGTTGGGATGAATGGGAATTGTGTAAGGTAATCCGTTTGCGCCTAGAGAGCCGCTCAATTGGTCAATTAATTCTGAGTTCATCGCAACAGACCATCCTTTACTGCTTCCACTACTGGCACTGTATGCAATCCATACACCCAAACAAGTTCATCTCCGAGATATACCTGCAAGCCAACTATCAGGGTCAAAATTAACCCGGCTCCTAAATAATAAATTGGTATTTTTTGCGGGTTGCGAGAACGAATTACATAGCGCCAAGCTGTAATTGCGGTGATGATTCCCGAAAGCGACCAACCAATCAGTGTATGCAAATTCAGCACCGATTTAGCGAGGCTATAAGGTTGGGCTAAACCCGCTTCAAATTGACCAAAAATGATTGCGACGAAGATAGCGATCGTGGCAACTAACATATTCCACCAACTCACCTCAAAAAGACTGGCTTTACCAGTAAAATAGCCAACTACATCGCAGAAAAACGAAAACAATACCATCGCAATTACGAAGTGGACAACGATGGGATGAATCGTATCTGGATAGGGTAAATTGTGGTCGTTCAAAGATGTCAAATACTCAAGCATTGTCTTCTTGTTTTCTCCTGGACATATCTACTGCACTTTGGTCAATCAATTTTGGATTGCCAATTTTGGATTTTAGATTTATTCCGTCTCTGACGAGATATAAACCAGAAGACCCTAATCCAAAATCGAAAATCTAGAATCGCTAGTTAAACTTCAATGATTGATGGATACTCACTAATATCACCACAAGTATCCATCTATAGTTGACCGGAATATGTTCAATATGTGCGCCGTGCAATACGCTTAATCATGTCTTAGCTTTTTGCAGCTAAATCTAGTGAGCTTGCCTACAGTGAATAATTTTGATTGCGATTAATTTCCTCATGCCCATAGTCTGCAACAGCAATTTTTGGTGGAGCTAAAAAAATTGCTGTCGTTTGTTGATTTGCCTAACCTATCTTTTAGTTTAAGTAAATTTTTATGAATTGTCAAAACAATAATAATTAAAATTTTAAAAGTTAATTATTTAGCAAAAAAGTATTTTCAAAATGTATCGATTCTGGCATTAATTAAAATTTTAAAAACCCTAGATATAATATTTATTTGTAAAGTAGCTCACAATGATAAAATATTTATTTGTAATGCAAGGGACAAAATTATATAATCTTCATTCAGTAGTTGGTATAGAAGGGAATCAAGATACGGCAGATTGCAACAAGCGCCTCTGTACAGATTATTGTAAGGGCACAACATTATTGTGCCGCTACCTGTGTACCTCATTTACCTGAAAAACGCTGTAAGTTAGTAGCTGTAGTGAAACTGGAGAATACTGAAAGGATTTTATGAGCCATCAAGTCACACTAAGAAGATGTTTGGAAACTCTCTAGCCCTGGCGATTATAAATCGCGGTTCTATAGGCAAAACCCACACTTGCCTACGAGAGGCTCCGCCAACGACAAGCTCAGTGAGCGCCGGCGTGGGTTAAAAACTCTTAATTTTCTCTTAGTCCACCGAGGTAGACTTGATTCGTGTAGTAGTGAATTATATTCGCCCAATACTTTTAAAACATCCTCGAAAATTTAAACCCACATTCTACAGGTGTGAGGGCTAAACAAGTGTCGTTTAAAATTGTGGTAATTGGTACTTCTTTGGGCGGATTATCAGCATTAAAAATTATCCTGGGGAACTTACCAGCAGATTTCCTGGTGCCGATCGCGATCGTGCAACACCGTCACAAGGATTCTAATAACACACTCCAGGAATTATTACAAGAATCCAGTTTGTTGCCGATTCGAGAAGTGGAAGACAAAGACGAAATACTATCAGGACATATCTACCTAGCTCCAGCAGATTATCACTTGCTGGTTGAACTAGATCACTTTGCTCTTTCGACTGATCAGCCTGTTTCCTATGCCAGACCATCTATTGATGTACTATTTGAATCAGCGGCCGATGTCTATGGTGAGCAAGTTATTGGTGTAATATTGACAGGAGCAAATCAAGATGGTAGGCAAGGTCTGAAGAAAATAAAAGCACGGGGAGGACTGACTATTGTACAGGAACCTGCCACAGCTGAGAGCGACGTTATGCCAGAGGCAGCAATCTCTGCTGTTGCAGTAGACTGGATTTTGACACTCTCAAACATTGCTTCCCAAATGGTCAAGCTTTGTCACTTATCACGGAAATAAACCCATGCAGATGGAACCCAAAGTAAACATCCTCCTAGTGGATGATAAGCTAGAAAATTTGCTGGCACTAGAGGCAATCCTAGAAAAACTGGGAGAGAATCTCGTGAGAGCTACTTCTGGGGAAGAAGCTTTGAGGTGTCTGCTACATCAAGACTTTGCAGTAATTTTGCTTGATGTACAAATGCCAGGGATGGATGGCTTTGAAACTGCTACCTTGATTCGCAATCGGGGGCGATCGCGTCACACTCCAATTATCTTTCTCACCGCCTTTAGCACCAGCGACCAAATGCTGTTTAAAGGCTATGCCTTGGGTGCAGTTGATTATCTGCTCAAACCATTAGACCCGAATATCTTGACTTCTAAAGTCATAGTATTCGTAGAACTATTTAAGAAAACAGAAGCCGTCAAGCAACAAGCCGCGCAACTGGTAGCTATGAATGGTTCACTCAGGCAAAGTGAAGAACGATTGCGATCGCTGAGTACCTGTTCACCCGTTGGCATTTTTGAAATTGATACTGAAGGAGGATGTAGATATACTAATCCCCGCTATCAGGCCATTTGTGATTTGCAAGCGGCAGAGAGTTTAGAAAAAAGATGGCTAGAATCAGTTCATCCAGAAGATCGAGAACGAGCAGTTAGCAGTTGGTCTAACTACATTCGTCAAAGTCGTGACTACTCTGAAGAGTTTCGCTTTCAAACTGCTTACGGTAGCATCCGTTGGGTTCAGGTTCGCTCATCACCAATGCTTTCCGGTCAAGGAGAATTGCTAGGATATGTCGGCACCCTCGAAGATATTACTGAACGCAAACAAGCAGAAGAAGTCCGCGCTCAAGTGATTCGAGAACAGACGGCAAGGGCTGAAGCAGAAGCAGCAAATCGGATGAAAGATGAGTTTCTCGCCGTACTCTCCCACGAACTCCGCACACCCCTAACCTCAATGCTGGGCTGGTCAAAAATCCTCCGCTCTAAGAAACTTGATGAGAAAGCCACTTCCCGCGCCTTGGAAGCGATCGAACGCAATGCCATATCTCAGATGCAACTAATTGAGGATATCTTAGATGTATCCCGGATTATCCGGGGTCAGCTGCGGTTAAATGTAGCTGCGGTGAATCTGCTCTCGGTGATGGAGGCAGCTTTAGAAGCAGTGCGTCCCCTAGCAGAGCCAAAAGATATCAAGTTAAATACTTTCCTGGATACTTCGGTAGGGTCAGTTTATGGCGATCCAGCCCGGTTACAGCAAGTTGTCTGGAACCTACTAACTAATGCCATTAAGTTTACCCCCAAGGGTGGCAGGGTAGAAGTGAATCTGTCAGTAGTCTGTGGTGAAGGACAACAAACAACTCACAAATACGCCCAAATTCAAGTGATCGATACGGGCATTGGTATTAGTTCGGAGTTTTTACCCAAAGTATTTGAGCGTTTCCGGCAAGCAGACAGCACCACAACGCGATCGCACAATGGACTAGGACTAGGACTAGCGATCGTTCGCCATCTAGTGGAACTGCACGAGGGTACAATTTTTGCCGAAAGTTTAGGCAGTGGACAAGGAGCAACCTTTACTGTCAGACTGCCACTGCTACAAGATAATAGGGGTAATAAAGGAAGTAGAGAAGAAACTTCCTCCCTTGTGGTATCGATGCCTCTGACTGGATTAAGAGTTTTAGTTGTAGATGATGAAACAGATACCCGTAACTTTCTCAGTTTTATGTTTGAGGAGTATGGAGCGATCGCCACTGCGGTAGCATCAGTTGATGAAGCGCTAGCAATAGTTGAACAAGCAAAACTAGATATCCTAATTAGCGACATCGGCATGTCAGAGCAAGATGGTTATACACTGATTCGCAAACTGCGCTCTTTGGAACCAGAAAAAGGCGGATGTATCCCGGCGATCGCTTTAACAGCATACACGCGAGAGGAAGACCGCCTAGAAGCGCTAAGAGCAGGGTTTCAGCAGCATTTATCTAAGCCAATTGACCCCACTAAATTAATTGCTATGGTTGCCAATGTATTAAAACTACCTCTGGAAATTTCGGCGAGTTGATTTGGGAGTGGGGAATCTCATTTCTTTACTCAGGACTGGGAAAAGAGAAACTGTTTTGCTCAATGCCCAATTAAACCTTAATTTTGGCGAATAAAGACTCGTATTGTTTTATTATTGATGGGGGTAAGGGAAGCAAAAATTCACTTTTATTGAAAATTTTGCGTAGGCGTAGCCCGTCGTAGACATCGCTCTTCAATAAGCTCCATAATGGTTCTTCAATATCGGAAGCGACAATATCTGTAGAAATTGGCGAATTACTTTTGGTCAGCACCGAAATTTGTTTAGCTGTGCTTGGTTCCCAACAAAAATCAATCCATTGAGCTGATAAAGTATTCCTAGTAATACCTGCCGGACGTACCCATAAGTCTGCCCAGATTGCTGTTCCTGACTGCGGGATAACTGCTGCAAGTTGGGGATAACGTCCCAAAACTGGCAGCACATCGCTTGACCAACCAACAGCTAGCCAAGTGTCTCCCATAATTAGAGGTTCCAAGTAGTTATTGGAACTGTAGAACTTCACCTGTTGGTTTAATGTCTGTAATTCTTTTTCTAAGTCTGGTACTTGGTCAAGATTCTCTGTATTGTAAGATTTTCCTAGCTTCTTTAAGACCAGACCAATAACTTCTCGTGGTTGATCAAGTAGGGAAATGTGCTGCTGCATTTCATCTCGCCATAAATCACTCCAATCTTTGGGTGTCCATCCCAATTTTCGCAACTTGTCACGGTTATAAACAATCACCGTGCTACCCCAACGGTAAGGCGCACCCCACACCTTCCCTTGAGTGTCCAAGTTACCTTCGTCGTTCCGCGTTACTAATTTCTTCCAGCTTTCATCTAAAACAGACCACTGCTTTAATTGGTTTCCCTCTACCTCTTGGAGTGGTTGAATCAATTTCTGCTCAATAGCTGCTTTTAGCCAGTAATCGCCCAATGTCACTAGGTCTGCGTCAGCTGTTTTTTGATCTTGTATAAAGGGTATAAAGCGACGTATAAAGGGTATAAAGTGCCTCCATCCCTGCTCATCAGTGGCTTTTGGTTTCTGCTGCCAATTTTGTAATTGCTGAAATAAATCCTGTATCTGCTCAACAGGAGCAAACTTTAACTGCGCCTGTTCCTGCAAACCTTTGTGGAACTGATTCACCACTTGACCAGGTATAGAACCTTTTAATAACTGTACTTTTAGTTGCCTCTGGTTCTTTCCACCACAGCCAAAAAGCAGTTGGGAAAGTGCCAATGTACTTGTGCCTAGCAAAAAAGACCGTCGTTCCATTGATTTTAAATTTGAGATTTTTGATTATACCTAAAGGCACAGAATGTTACTACAAATTAATGAAATGCTGTACTTAGCAGTTCAAGTTGGGCTTCAATGGCTGCCAAAAGTTGGTGTTGCTGCCAATCTTGGCTAAGATGGGCGGCTATGCAAGCGGCTCCAGCACCCATGCCTTCTTTGACAAAGCCCTGCTCATAAGCTCTCAGTTGGGGATAACGAGAATCAGCAAAGCTCAGATGAGTTGCTAATAAAGGAGGGGTTCCTCCACTCTGAGTTAAGCTGCCTTTTCCTAAACTGAGGGCTAAGTCAACTGTAGCGCCAGTAGGGTCTTCTGCTACCCAGCGAGTTGTGCCGACAACTACTGCTTCTGGTCGCCATGATAAAGTGTAAGCTTGAGCGATCGCACTCACTAGCGCATAAACCGCCAACATTTGCGTCCCACCAGCCAGCATTACACCACAACTACGACTAGCTGCGATCGCCATCCCAGCTACCACCACTTGCATCGGATCACCCACGCCGGCAACGAGTTGTAAAGGATCAACGGAATTTTGGCTTTGATATTGGAAGTTTATCTCCCCCGGTTCCCTACTCCCCATCATCTTCTCCAGCCCAGCTTGCACTAAATCCCACTTTTGCGCGTGGTTACAAACAGGGTGGCTACTGTTAACTTTTCCGGCAGCATCTATACCTAAACCAGTTAAGATTGCCAGGGCAGTTGTAGTACCTCCAACGACGCACTCACCGAGAATCAGATATCCCTGTTGGATATTGGCAGCAAGGCGTTCTCCCCAAAGTAGCCCTTGTTTAAACAAGTGGTGTACCGTTGTAATTTCCATAGCAGCACCTCCACTTAAACACTTAGCGGCAGCGCCACCCAAATCAATTACTGGCACAGCAGGAGGCTGGGGTAAACCAGCATTAAACAAATGAACTGGTATTTTTAGCGACTCAAAAACAGCGCGAGAAATCAGCACAGGCGAAGCCCCAGCCGCTAATGGTGGTAAGGGATATTGGGCTTTATGTTCTGCGCCATAATACAAAAACTCGGCATCGGCACAAGCGGTATATTTCCGATCCTCTGGAGTGCGACCAGCCGCTGAAATTCCTGGAATTAAACCAGTTTCAGTAAATCCTAAAACACAAGCAAATACGGGTAGACAACCACGATACCGTCGTAGCCATTTTTCACTCTGTTCTTTTTGGGTATAAATCCGAATTTGGGCATTGGGCATTGGGCATGGGGCATTGGGCATTGGTGATTAGTTAGGACTTCATCATTTAACGAAAGACTAATGACTAATGATTAATAATTATCCCTCATAATCCATAAGGACTTGTACCCAGCGTGGGGGACGGGGAATGGGATTGCCCAAGCGGTCGAAAAGGAACCATGCTGCCAGGTGTACTACAAAAAGGTAGATAAAGTTGTTGAGTAGAATTAGAGCGATCGCTGCCACTTGAATCAAAAACACACTGGGACTCGCTAATAAACTCAAGTTAAAAAATACCCACTTAAGGATCTCAGTCGCCTGGGTAATCGCATAAATCCACAGGTCTTGACCGGACAAAACAGACAGCAACCACAGCTGAAAAAAGACTCCTAAAGTACCCAACAGCGTACCCAAGGTGATAGAAACAATCCAGGGAACACGACGATACCACGCTGCACCCAAAAGCACGCCCATAAATCCGTAGGGCATGACAAATAGCAAACTGCGAGACGGTCCCATCAGTACCATCAGCAGTAACCCGCAGGTGAGTGCCGCCATCCATGCCGCACGTTTGCCCCAACGCAAATAAACTAGTGCGATCGGCACCGGAAAAAATATCCGCAAAACTGGCCCCAAGGGAAAGTAGAAATTAATAAACCAAATCAAGCTAGCGGTACTCGCTAAAAATGCCGTTTCTACCATCCTCAAAGGTGCATCAGCCTTGACTTGAGGAGGCATTAACTGCTGTTCTTTGTCTAACCAATGATTGTGGGGAGTTGGAGATTTAGGGGATGGATCTTTCTCCGGCTCATCTGGGAGAGAATCTAAAATACTCATATCTGACAAGTTCTTAAACGATCATTCTTTCCAAGGCTGACAAATCGGGAATACAAACAGTATCTTGATCCCGTTTAATCAAGCCTTTTTTTTCTAGCCTTGTCAACACTCGTGTCACCGTTTCCCGCGCCAGTCCGCTCAAACTACTCAATTCCCGATGAGGTAAATTGGGGATTTCGGTTCCTGTTTGCCCTTTTTTTCCCTGCCCTTCTGCTAAAAATAGCAACGTATCTGCTACCCGTGACTGGCTATCAGATTCCCGCAAGCGCAATCGCCGATTTACTTGCCGCAAACGTCGCGCCATTAGTTGCGCTAATCGAACTCCCGCTAAGGGTTCTATCTGAAGCAACTTGACAAAATCCTGAGCAGGCATACTGCCAATTACCGTCGGGGCTAAGGTAATCACATCTGTAGATCGAGGTACTTCATCTAGCGCCGCCATTTCACCAAACAATTCCCCTTTGCCAAGAATATTCAGCGTTACCTCTTTTCCTTCCAGATTGTAGGTGCGAATTTTTACCCATCCGTCCAGAATAAAATACACAGAACCGCCCCAGTCATTTTCCAGCAGAATCACCTGATTGGCTGGGTGAGTGCGGGTGACAAGATGGATCAGGGCTGATTCCACAGCAGCTTCTGGCAACCCTTGAAAAAAGGGAGCCGAGTTGATCATCCAGGGATTAGCCTGTGCTTGCAAGCTATATCGGTCTTCCATTACGACATTTTTATTCAAGCTGCTATATACACACAACAAACAAGAGCGCCATTTTTAGCCTAAGCTATCATTGCATAGCTCCCTTTCAAAGAGAAAACTAAACTATGCTACATAAGAAAGCGATAAGAACGTTTTTCTAAATGATCTTTACCTATAAGTTTAAACGGGGTAAAAGTTTTGCAAAAAGTAGTTTATAGCCGGCGGTTGTATTGCTTAGGGGTTAGTTAAGAATATAGGCAAACAACATCAATGATACTAAAGTGAGTAAATTATTGCTCAGGTATTTTAGCAATTTTCCAAAATAGGCAACCAATGAGCTACAAAACTAAGCTTCTTAAACAAACGCTGACTGAAGATTGCCACGATTCCCAGTAATTCATAACATAATGAGTGTCAAAAGTCCAAGCAGCGGCTTTTGACACTCAAAATTTACCCGATGGTCGAGGCTGCACGTAGTTTGCTTCCCCATCGGGGTATGGTAATTGTAAAGTAATTGTCACATTAGTTGACATACATTTCTAGGTAAGGTAACAAAAGTGACTTTCAGTGCAGATGAAATCCAAAAGCTGATCGCAGACATTGACAACTTACTTGCCAACGGTGGCAAGCGCCTGTCTAAATTTCTGTCTGGTCAGGCGCAAGAGCCTAAAGAAGTTTTAGAACGAATTCGCAACTTCTTGGTGAGGTTACAAGAAAAAGAAGCGTTAGAGAGGGGCATCCAAAATCAGTCTTCTGAAGAATTGCGTTCGCCCTTGTCAACAAAACTTATTGATCATGGTAATAACCAGTATCCCCTACCGCCGCTTCAACCCAGCCAGGAACAGAGTGCTGTTGGAGCAGGACAATTAAAAAGTGAATTTTCGAGATTGATCGAGCCATTGCGATCGGAATTAGAAGGGCTATTGCAAGAAAGAGCCACTCTCATACAAGAAATTCGGCAGTTAGAGCAAAGGCGATTGCAAAACTTCTCCTTAGCGCAGCAGTTGACAAACCAGGATCAGATGATTACCGAGTTTTTACAGGTACTCATGAGTCGTCTTGTGCCAACTTTAACGCCACTGGTAGCACAAACGGGGGAAAATTCCGTCAGTTCTTCAGAAGTAAATCACGTAACCTCTGCAACTCAACATTTTTTAGAATCACCAGACAGTGTGGAGCGGTTAACCCAGCTAGCCAGGGAGTTGGATCAACGCCTATTATCACTAGATGGGACGGTGAATGTAGTCTTTGATGCGCTACAGCGCAACATTAATACTTATTATGAATCCCTGTCGCAAGCCGTGGCAAGAATGCATAGCAAGGGGATGCAAGGCGAACAGCTGATGACCAGCTTTCTCAACAATTTGACTCAGAATTTGCAGCAACAATCCTCTAGTTCTCAGTCATCTTTTCTGGGGGTAGAATCTGAGACACCACCATCATTGCTTGAAGTTGCGCCCCAGCCCTTGGAGTTTATACAGCCAGAAACTTCATCTTCACTGACAATTAATTCTGAGCAACAAGAGACTACCCTCACAGAAGATTTAGATGCAGCGCTGTTGCAGCTTGGTTTACACTCGTCTGAATATTCTGAAACCGCGACCGAATTACCGCAAGATATTTCTGCGTTAATTGGTGATGAAGTAGACCAACTTTACGCCAGTTTGTTTGGTACTGATGATGTTAATAATTCCAGCCTTGATGTTGACTTATCTGCTTCTACAGCGCCCCCCTCAACGCTGAACATCGCTGAGGGCGCATCTGTACCTTCAATACTGGATATAGATCTTTCAACCCAAGAGACTTTGGTAGAAAGCACAGATTCATCATCAGACCCACAGTCAGAACTATTTTTTGGAGAGGATACTGACCAAGATTCGCTTGTTAGCTTGTTTACGCCACAAACAGACAGTTTCCCGGTGCAACTCGACACTCAGCCAACTAGTGTTGATACAATTAATACCCTAACTGACCTATTGCCTGATACAGGTAGTGAGCAGCAACTGTTGGAAGTATTATCTTCTGGGGATAATGCGACAACTACAGCACCAGTTGCTCCAGAAGTAGCAGAAATTGCGATCGCATACCCCTACGGGGAAGCAAGTTACGCGCAGCCTCTGCTAGAGATGCCTAGCGAAGGTATCGCCACATCGGAAGTATTAATTAATGATGATCAGCCAGAACCATCTTCAGATAACTACATTACTGCTTCACCCCAAGAAAACTTGCTTTCTGTTGAGTCAAACCAGTCTCCAGTCGTACCTAATATTTCTTTAGATGAAGAACAGTTGCAGCAATTAGATCGAGATTTGGCTAATTTTGATCGGCAGCTAAATTCGGAGTTGCAGCCAGATACTAACTTGAATATTTTCTCGGAACTAATTAGTAACACTCAAGACACAATCCCTACAACTTCCCCTGAGCCGCAAACAGAAAATCTCCAAATAGCAGAGAATACCTCAACTACTGTACCCCAGGTAGAAACTGAACAAAAGGAAGTCATAACTACTGTTCAAGTAAGTTCTTTATCTTCAATTTCCAACTCCATAAATAATCCAGAAGTTTCCCTCAATGTTCTAGAATCAGTCTGGTATTTAGGAATTGATTTAGGTACAACAGGAATTTCTGCCGCATTATTAAATCGCTCAACTTTTGTTGTACATCCTATCTACTGGTCAGCAGAAAATCCGCCGGGAACAAGTTCGTTTCAGCAATCATTTCGTTTACCAACAGAGGTTTATCTGCCTACAGCTTCTATACCCCAGGGTGAAAATGAGAGTATCGAAGCACATGAGCAGATAGCACCTGCGGCTGTTGCCCAAGATAATGCGCCTGACCACTCGGCCACCACTCCTGCAACACCGAGATCGACAGCAGAAGCGACGATAAATAATCTCTACTCGGCGCAGTTGAAGCCCTATTTACAAGTAGCTATTCCCTACAAGAGTGAACGGCAAAAATGGGAACCTGTTTTGCAATTAAATGAATTTTCGGCAGGCCCTTTGATTTGGGTTGTGCGATCGCTCTCTAAGCTACTATTAACCCTCAAATCCGACCAAACAAGTACTACACCTAGTTTAATGGTTGCTGCTGTTGGGATCAGCGAAGAAAATTTTCCGCAGATTATCAGTAATATTGCTGGTGTAATTTGTACCTGTCCATCTAGCTGGTCGGAACAATACCGCTTTAACGTGCGCGAAGCTTTACTCACTAGCAAACTGATCCAACATCCGCAGCAAGTCTTTTTTGTGGAAGAAGCGATCGCTAGTCTACTCCCAGAACTCGATGCTGGTAACGGTGAGCAAGTAAAATTAAGCAATAGTCAAGGTTCTCATCCAGCAAAAACCAGCGAACATCCGATTGTTGGCAATACCCTGGTGATTAATATTGGAACAGCTGCCACAGAAATGTTGCTGGTCGATGTACCAGAAACCTTACTGCAATTGACATACAATGATTTCATGCTTCACAGTTTTGCATACGCTGGCAAGGGAATTGAACAAGATATTATCTGCCAGCTGCTATTGCCACCTAAATCTCGGCAATCACGCTCCGAAACACCAAGCGATGGCCAAACTATTACCACTAATCCTTGGCAATGGCAACCCTCAATTCCGGGTTTAGACCAAATGCGTTGGCAGAGTTTAGGGTTGGAAGAATTAGAACTACCCAGAGTCGGAGAACCAGATATTATCGCTCGGATTCGCCTCCAGCAACGTCTAGAAAGTTCTCTACTGGGACAGGCGGTATTAGATGCGGCACTAGCCCTAAAGTTGATTTTGCAACACCAAGACTCTTTTACCCTGGAATTGGCCGATCAGCAGTGGATTTTGCAGCGACGAGACTTAGAAAGCCAGGTATTTATCCCCTTTGTGCGCCGCATCAACCGAGAACTCAACAAATTATTGGTAGCTCGTGGCATCCCTACAGAAGCAATTAATCAAGCTATCCTGACTGGTGGGGTGGCTTGTGTCGGGACGGTGAACCGATGGCTACGGCAAAAACTCCCCAACTCTAAGATTATTCAAGATTTATATCTTGGCGAAAACGGCGCTCCTAATTGCAGTCGGGTTGCCTATGGTTTGGCAATGCTGCCTCTACATCCCCAGATATTAGATATACCCAGGCAACAATACACTGATTATTTCCTATTTACAGAATTGCTGCGGCTGCTACCAGATCGACCCTTATCTTTCGGTGAAGTTATCCAGTTATTTGAAGGTCGTGGGATCAATACTCGCACTTGTCAGGAACGCCTGCTAGCTTTTTTAGAAGGTGAACTGCCTTCAGGTTTGATACCTTCAGTCACAGACTCAGCTTGGCTTACCCAGAGTTCGCAACAAAATCCTGACTATCAGGCGATCGCCACAGCACCACTTTTTGAAAAACAAGGGAGTCTCACTTATCGTCCCAATTCCCAACAACTGTTGTCTTTGCGTCGCTATTTAGATGCAATCAAGGCTAGTAATCAGCAATCACTGGAGGAACCATATACGGTGAATTTCGACTTAGAGGTTCATCGTTGAGACTTCACGCTGGAAATAAGCATACTACTACTTTGTCAAGCAAGTAATGAAGAGTTTGTAGTAAGCACTAAAGTTAAAGTCCTTATACCAATTTGAAAAATCATTGCGACAGATGCAAACCTGAAACGCTTATCCAATGGATGTTTCACAATCCAAAATCTCAAATCTCAAATGGTATTACCCTTCTCCAGACAAAGACGCGCAAGGGACGGGTGACGCTCGAACGCTAACAGCGAGCCTTAGACAAAACACGCTAACGTTGCTCATAGGGGAAACACCCTGTTCCTGCGCTGACTCACTACGAACTTGCTTACCCATCAATTTAAACTTGACAGACTACTAGGGTGTGTCATCAAATAGGCATCAATCTATTTTAGAATTAGTGGCTGATGGAAAATTCAGAAGAGTGAGGAGTGTTATCATGACACGTCGT
>NZ_JBALCE010000004.1:0-93530 GCF_036919815.1 Nostoc sp. | reverse complement strand
GAAAAGTGATATGTTGTGATTTTAATCGAATTGTTACCCCCCTTAATCCCCCCTTGTAAAGGGGGGAAACAAGAAAAATTTGGTTCCCTCCCCTTTATAAGGGGAGGGTTAGGGTGGGGTAAAAAATATTTGATACATCAATCATGACTTTTAAAACATCCTCTAAACAAGATTTATCACAAGCCTCTTTTAATTATTCATTTTTAACTGAATTTCCCTATCGATTTTACCTGTGGAGGAGTATTGGGCTACAAAAAGTAAGTTTCTCTAACTATTCTCTAAAGTTAATAAACTACTAATCAGTTTAGCCAAGCCACTACAGCAGGGATTTGAATGCTCATATAATTCATTACGTTCTATCTGCTTTGCAATCTTTTCAGCACGTTTAATCGCTTGTTCAGTTAACGATTTCAATGGTTTTGGATACAAGCACATTGATTTATCGTAGCCGTGTATATGCTTTTCGAGTAAATTAACTAACCTATCACGAGTGATTTCTGCAAAATGGTCTTGAAAGTGAATTAAATACCAAAGTTCAAAACAAGGATTTGTAATTGCCAGATTAATTTTTTGGCTTGTAGCTCGATTTATTGCACTTTGCCAATTTGCCAGACTTTTTTCAATATGCTCATCTCCGTCAAAAACAGCCCAAGCCTTATCTTCTTTACTCCACTGCTGGTTATCTTTTCTCTGCTGTCGTTCTTCGATGAGTTTTTCAATAATGCTACCTGGATCAGTTTTGTTTTGATGAGGCAATACAATAATATCTAAAGTTGATGAACGTAATTCATTGCGGATACTATTAAAATAAATTGGTTCTGTTTTACTTCCTTCACAAGCAATTAGTATTTTCTGAGCAATATTTCTACTAGGTGGACGACGATTTAACTTTCTTGGCACTGCTCATCACCCTGTAAAATCATTTCCTCTTCAGATGGGAGAAACGGAACAGCTCCAAAACGACCATCTAAATAAGCTTTGTCAATGGCCAAATCATTTCGCACATGGAAATCAGTCAAAGGATACAACTCAGTGCTTTGATCAGAGCGCTTTTGTGTAAACCAAATTTGATCGCGGCGTAATAAGTTATTTCTTTGTAACGTGTTATCGTGACTAGTTAAAATCAGTTGAGCATTTTTGGGATTAGTTTTAGGATTTTGAAATATTCTGATAATACTTCTTACAATATTTGGATGAATATTTGTGCCTAATTCATCAACAATTATCAATCTGCCTATGTTCAGAGATGCTACTATGCGGAATGCCAAGTAAAATAAACGCTGAGTACCAAGAGACTCTTCATGGAAAAGCCACCTTATTTCGTTACCGTCATGAGTCTTATGTACAGCATATATGTTGTAGCCAATACGTTCATCAGATTTTTTTTGAAATTCTATTCTGGACAGTCCCGTATCGAATTTTTGTACAATATTTAATGTTTCTTTAAGTAATTTCTTGAATGCCGAAGTATTTTGAATATCCGTAATTGCAGCTAGATATAAATCCTCGCTTCCCAAATTAATTCCAAGCCAACGAGTTCTTAACCAATCTAAAAAAGACTCAATTATATCTACTTTTAATTTTACTAATGTACTAATAAATAACTCATTTTCTCTAATATTATCCTGAAGTTGATTATGCGCTCCAGCAAAATCATCACCAGTTTTCCATATAATTTTTTTGTCCGTATCATTCCATTGACGATGAAATAAACGACGTGATCGCTTAGTTGTATTTAAAGCATAGTCCAATTTTTCTAAGAGTACATGATTCTGATTAAGTTCTAGAGAATAAGTATAAATAGCATTATTAAATATAGTTCTTAACTCAAATTTTGTAGGGTTGTAAATAGAGATACTATCTAATTTAAAAGGGTCTAGTTTTGCATATTTAAATAATTTCTGCAATGTCACTGATTCCTGAGTACCATAAACCATAATAAGCAATAAATAATCGAGAGCTTGGATAACATTACTCTTGCCTGATGCGTTAGCTCCAAAAATTGCCAGAACAGGTAAAAGCTCAATGTCCCACCCTTCAACATGATATCCAGGTGCAATTTCATGATCTGACTTTACCCGTTTGCGTTTGCTACTTTGGCTTGTCTGACGATCGCTTTGTTTTTGAGCAACCGCACTTAGGGTTACAGGTTCTTTAATTGAGCGGTAGTTTTCGACTGTAAAATCTACAAGCATAATTCAACGCGCACAAGGCAGTTTTTTGTGATTTATTCACGTAAATCTTATCTTAAAGGTAAGCAAATCTCCACTCTTACCACAACACATCACATGAACTAGCAGCGAGTGTGAGCTATTATTACACTTTAATACACGTAGTAATCCAGAACTCACCACAAGATAATTAGATCGACAATAGAAATATAAGAAGTCTAACCAAGGCAGGTATGGGGCAATGGTGCGATTAAAACTGTGGCAATGGTTTGTCTTAGCAATCCCGATCGCGTTTATCATCATTTTCTTACTGGTATCCGCCGGTTCGCAAATTCATGCCTGGGGCATTAGTTGGATTTGGGGCGTGTTCACCGTTATATTCGTGGGTTGGCGTTGGCTATTAGTTAAATGGACTCAACCTGCTGTTAACCAAGTGGAAGCTGTATTAGCCCAAGTCCGCGAAGAATTGGAATCGACAGTAGAGGATACAGTAGGGCTTCCAGTGGGAAGTGATGTTACAAAGCTTGCAGAAGCAGCACTCCAAGATATTCTGCAAGCTGCACAAAGCGATCGCCCGATTTGGGAAGACTGGCAAACTTTTTGGACGCGATGCCAAGATTTGGTGGTAGCGATCGCTCATATCTACAATCCTCAAATTCAATATCCCCTGCTGAATATTTACGTCCCCCAAGCTTACGGGCTGATTCGCGGAACGGTGGATGATATGGATCAGTGGATGCAAAAGTTATCTCCAGTCCTTAATCAGGTAACGGTTGGACAAGCATACCAAGGATATGAAGTCTACCGGAAGTTAGAACCATCGGCTCGGAAATTCTGGCGTGTTTGGAGCTGGGCACAGTGGGTTTTAAATCCGGTGGCGGCGGTGGCAAAACAAGCTAGCCAAGGTTACAGTAACCAAGCAACTCAGCAATTGTTGGGGAATTTGAGTCAGTTATTCCGGGAAGCTGCCCTGAGAAACTTATGTCGGCAGGCGATCGCACTTTACGGACGTAGTACATTACCAGTTTCAGCATCCTTACGTACACCAACTCTACCCAAGGCAAAAACCCAAACACTTCGAGAAATCTTGACTCAAGCTCAACCAGCCGACGTGGTTGAACAAAAACCCGTGAATATTCTGCTGGTGGGGCGCACGGGATCGGGAAAAAGTAGCCTGATTAACACGCTATTTCAGACGGATCTCGCAGCCGTTGATGTTTTGCCCAGTACCGATCGCATTCAGAATTACCAATGGCAGAGTCAAAGTGGGGAAACCCTGACGCTTTTGGATACACCTGGTTATGAACAAGTCAACCGTGGCGATCTCCGAAATGTAGTGCTTGATTATGCCATCAACGCTGATTTGCTGCTGTTAGCTACCCCTGCTCTCGATCCTGCCTTGCAAATGGATGTGGACTTTTTGCAAGACATGAAAGCAGAAGTTGCAGATTTACCGGCGATCGCGATCGTCACCCAGGTAGATCGTCTGCGTCCGATCCGCGAATGGCAACCACCTTATGATTGGGAATGGGGCGATCGCGCCAAAGAAATTGCGATTCGAGAAGCCACTCAGTATCGCGCCCAACTGCTGGGAAACTTCTGTAATCTAGTTCTACCAGTGGTTACAGGTGACAGCAAAACAAGTAGAGTTGCTTGGGGAGTGGAGGCGCTATCGTTGGGATTAGTGGATGCGATCGCGCCTACCAAACAACTGCGTCTCGCCCGCTTTTTGCGTAACCTAGAAGCCCGTACCATCGCCGCCGCCAAAATCATCGACCACTATACTTTCCAGATGACGACAACACAGGGACTAACGGCATTGCTTAAAAGTCCTGTCCTCCAGTTTGTTGCTACGCTCTCAACCGGATCTCCAGCCCTAGCATATATGCTAGCAGAACAAATTCCCGTGGAACAGTTGCCGATTGTGATTGGTAAACTCCAAATGGGATATGAGCTTTTCTCGCTCTTGAATACAGGCAATCTTAACCCGCTCAACTTTGAATTGCTATCCCTTTGGCCGCTACTGCTGGAAAACTCCGCTTCACCCGATCGCAACGCCTGGGCATTTGGTCACGCCCTAGTGGAGTACTGGACTCAAAATTTGACAGTTGAACAACTCCGAGAGCGATTTGAGTATTATCTGTCGATTTCTAAATAATTTGTCTGCTTTATCGCTTTTATTCCATTAAATCATCTGTGGGAGGCTGACCGGGATAGAAGCGATCGCTCAGAATTTCCTCAAAAGGATATAAACATTGCTGGGGAAAAGTTGAGAGTGGCAGATTTGTTTCTCCTGATGCTAAATCCCTACTGTTTTGATAGGATTCATCGAGTGCTTCTTCAAGGTAAGGTTTCAGACAAGGATTCTCGCTCAACAACTTGAGAATTTCCCGTCGTTGTACTCTAATTGTTGCTAACCCTTCGGGTTCGCCAGTCGCTACAACGGGGGGAACCCCCGCAACGCGCTGGCTCACCAGCTACGACTCCGTTGTTTTGGTTGATATTGCCATTTGAGCAAATGTCCAATTAATATACTAAGACGATTTCTCAATTCTTGGCGTTCCTTTCTTCCCAAAGATTCGATTTCCTCAATTAAATTGGGTAGATCAAGCTGGTTCCATTGGTGATGACGCAGAAGGTTAGCCTGTTGTTGAGTCCAACTGTAGAAGTCTGCTTCATAGAAGTTTTGCATCAGGTTTTTTAGGTTTGTAGTGTCTACATAATTTAAAAATTTATAAGTAGGTAGGCGTAATTAAATATAAGATCAAACCTCACCCTCAATCCCTCTCCGAACTCACGGAGAGGGAAGCCGGAGGCAGGCTGAGGTTTTATATTTAATTTCACCCACTTACTTAATTCATAATTATGTTTCAAATAGAGATTTAAACCTTATTTGAAACAGGACTGTCTACATAAGCATCAGGTACAAAGCCTTTTTAATTACGAATTACGTTAGCGTAGCGGTAGCGAGTCCGCGTTGGCGTAGCCTCTCGCAGAGAGCGTCATTACGAATTACGAATTAGAAAGTCACCACACTGCGAATTGATTCACCTTTACGCATCAATTCAAAAGCATGATTAATTTGCTCAATTGGCATGACATGGGTAATCAAATCATCAATGTTTATCTTACCTTGCATATACCAATCAACAATTTTCGGCACATCTGTACGTCCTCTAGCGCCACCGAATGCCGAACCTTTCCAAACGCGCCCAGTTACTAGTTGAAAAGGACGAGTACTGATTTCCTGTCCAGCACCAGCAACACCAATAACCACACTTACGCCCCAACCTTTGTGGCAGCATTCTAATGCTTGACGCATAAGTTTGACATTACCAATACATTCAAAACTGTAATCAGCACCGCCTTTGGTTAAATCAACCAGATAGGGAACTAAATCACCCTCTACTTCCTGGGGATTAACAAAGTGTGTCATGCCAAACTTTTCTGCCAAAGCGCGTTTGCTGGGATTAATATCCACCCCGACAATCATATTTGCCCCTACCATCCGCGCCGCCTGGATGACATTTAAGCCAATACCACCCAAACCGAAAACTACGACATTTGCCCCCGGTTCCACCTTGGCAGTATTGATGACTGCACCAACACCAGTAGTCACACCACAGCCGATGTAACAAACCTTATCAAATGGGGCATCTTCCCGAATTTTTGCCAGGGCGATTTCCGGCAGTACTGTATAGTTGGCAAAAGTGGATGTACCCATGTAATGATGAATCATCTGCCCATTGAGACTAAAGCGACTGGTGCCATCGGGCATGACACCGCGTGCTTGAGTTAGGCGAATGGCTTGACAGAGATTAGTTTTGAAGCTCAGACAATATTCGCACTGACGACATTCAGGAGTGTACAGGGGAATTACATGATCCCCTGGTTTGAGGCTAGTGACACCAGCGCCTACCTCTACCACCACACCAGCGCCTTCATGTCCCAAAATTGCCGGAAACAAACCTTCGGGATCGTCACCAGATAAGGTAAAGGCATCGGTATGACAAACCCCACTGGCTTTAATTTCAACTAACACTTCACCTGCTTGTGGTCCCGATAGTTGAACGGTTTCAATCGTCAACAGCTTACCTGCGCTGTAAGCTACTGCTGCTTTAACTTGCAATGTCAGCCCTCTTATATAGTTTTTTGACGTTCTCTCCAATGCTGAAGCAGGGGATTATTTTAGTTAAACATATCGAGCGCATGATAGACTTTTGTATCACTTCATCGTATTTATTCAGCGCGATCGCCGCGATAACGATAAATATTACTTTGTTAAAATATGATTCTCTAGCTAGATTGGTTAAAGGCGGTAACAGCTGTTTTGGCAACGATGTAAACTTGATCTCAGCAGCAACCCTCAAATAATTTGTCCACCCCTTAATTCATATATTTTGTCACAGCTTATGAACCCTGCCCTAACTCAAATTGGCGCTCAAATGTCTAACCTGACTGGCGTCAGAGCAATCATGAAGGATATTATCGAGACATTACGAGCGGGTGCAGGGCAGCAGTTTATTAATTTGAGTGCTGGGAATCCGTTGATTTTGCCAGAGGTAGAGCAATTATGGCGGGATTGTACTGCACAGCTTTTAGCTAGTCCAGAATATGGTGAGGTAGTTTGTCGCTACGGCTCAAGTCAGGGCTATGCACCATTTGTTGAAGCGATCGCTAATGATTTTAACAAACGCTACGGGTTAAACTTAAGCGAACGCAATATCTTGATCACCCCCGGTAGTCAAACCCTCTACTTCTACGCTGTTAATAGCTTCGGTGGCTACACCCCTAGCGGCGAGTTAAAACAAATTGTTTTGCCCCTGAGTCCTGACTACACAGGTTACGGCGGTATCAGCTTAGTTCCAAAAGCCCTAATCGCCTACAAACCGACTCTTGATATTGATGCAGCTGCTCACCGATTTAAATATCGCCCCGACTTCAGCCAACTGTCGATTACAGAAAAGACTGGTTGCGTACTCTTTTCTCGCCCCTGTAATCCTACTGGTAATGTCCTCACTGATGATGAGGTGAAAAAGATTGCTGCACTGGCTGCACCTTACAATCTGCCCGTGTTAATTGACTCGGCTTATGCGCCTCCCTTCCCAGCATTGAATTTCACCGAAATGACACCAGTGTTTGGTGATAATATCTTACACTGCATGAGTTTATCGAAAGCGGGATTACCAGGAGAAAGGATTGGTATTGCCATTGGAGATGAAAAGTGGATTGAAGTGCTGGAGTGTTTTCAGGCAAATATGAGTCTCCATTCTTCACGTTACGGCCAAGCGATCGCAGCTTTTGCAATCAATTCTGGTGCTTTAGTGGAAATTTCTCACACTGTCATCCGTCCCTTTTACCAAAATAAGTTTACCGTTTTAGAAACCAGTTTAGAACAAGCGATGCCCAAGAATTTACCTTGGTTTCTCCATCGTGGTGAAGGAGCAATTTTTGCTTGGTTGTGGTTAGAGGATTTACCCATCAGTGATTGGGAATTTTACCAACGACTCAAGCAAGTAGGTGTGATTATTGTCCCCGGAAGTAGCTTCTTCCCCGGTTTAGAGGAAGAGTGGGCGCACAAGCACGAATGTTTCCGCATCAGCCTCACCGGCAGCGATGAAGAGATTACCACTGCTATGCAACGTTTAGCAAAAGTGGCTGAAGAAGCTTATCAGCGTGCAGTTGTGAGTGCTTGAGAGACGCGATTAATCGCGTCTGTACAAGAGTTAGGAGTTATAAAAATTCTTTCCACAATGCCCCATGCCCAATGCCCCATGCCCCATGCCCAATGACTAATGAGTAATGACAAATCAGATAATTGGCTAGAAATTGGTAAGATTGTTGCCCCTCAAGGATTGTCTGGGGAATTACGGGTTTATCCTGTATCAGACTTCCCTGAAAGATTTCAGGTGCCGGGAAAACGTTGGTTGTTGCGTTCAGGTGAAACAGAACCACAACCAATCCAATTATTGGCAGGACGTTATATCAGTAATAAAAACTTGTATGTGATCAAATTAGCTGGTGTGGAAAATTGCGATCAGGCGGAGGCGTTGCGCGGTTGTAAGTTAATGGTGCCAGCAAGCGATCGCCCCCAATTAGGCGAAGATGAATATCATGTCCTCGATTTAATTGGCTTGGAAGTCTTTATGCAAGCATCTGGCGAACTCGTGGGGACGGTGGTAGATATCATCTCTGCTGGGAATGATTTGTTAGAAGTGAAGTTGCATGAATCATTTGCTACTGACAAAAAGCAAAAGACTGTTTTGATTCCATTTGTGCTAGCGATCGCACCAGTAGTAGACTTGAAATCTGGTCGCATTGAAATTACACCACCGCCTGGGTTGTTGGAAATTAATAATTAGGTCATTCCTTTATCTGCCTCTAGCTAGTTTCGCTGTACTGGATACTTCAACATGAAGCAAAGCTTGAGGCATGAGAAAATTAAAATACACACGCTATCTATTAATTTAGGAAATGTGGCAATGCCAGAAAAAATAACAGCAACTATTCACAGGCAACCGCTAGAAATATTGTCCCGATTGCCCTTGTCTTCTCAAAAAGAAGTATTAGATTTTGCTATCTCTCTCCAGAAAAAAAACTAACTCAGCATTGGGATGCTATTTATGATGCAGAAGCTGCGGCATTAAAAACTGAGTTTGCTGATGAAGAATTAGGTTTTGCAGAATCCGTTTTAACTGATTATCTCTCCCAGCTTCAGCAAGAGGACACAGTTTAATGCGAGGAGATGTTTATTTGGCTTTAACATCATAGAGAATTGGTATGAGTCTAGTTGAATAAAAAAATGGTAAAACATCTATTTAAAACCTTTTTATCAAATATTCATGAGTACAAAGCTTCTGAAAATTTTTGGCGGAACTTGTGTGAGAGTATTCTTATAAAAAATCAAGGACAGGAACATGGATGGGAAGTTTGGTTGAACATTCATTTTATTGATGGAACCCCGTTTTTAGATGGCAGCCCAATTTATAGTTTAATATCGCCAGATAAAAGAAAAGGTATTTGTATTTATCAAGATGAACCGAGTAAAACAACAATGTCTATTGTTGCATGGATGGATAAATTTGGATCTATTGATGATGATGAAAATTTTATTGAAGAGTTAGTTATTACGTGCGAACTTTCAGATGAATCTTCACAATTAGCTGGTGAAGTTATCGAAGCATGGGTAAAAGAAAATACTTCATATTTTGAAATGGAACTATTGATTGAAAATAAACTTTGATAACATCTACTTTTAGGCTAGAAAAACTTCTCATGGGTAGATGGCCATCGTCTGAAAAATCAGTAAAATTACAGACTGATGAACCCGTCAAAATCTTTTTGGAATGGAGTGTCGATAATGACATTAGCAACGATTCCACAAACAAAGCCTTTAACAGACGAAGAATTACGTAAGATAAACGCCTACTGGCGTGCAGCTAATTATCTTTCGGTTGGGCAAATCTATCTACTCGACAATCCGCTACTAAAAGAACCGCTAAAGCTGGAACACGTCAAACCCAGGCTATTGGGGCACTGGGGAACTACACCAGGGCTGAACTTTATCTATGTTCACCTGAATCGGGTAATCAAAAAATATGACCTAAACACAATCTATATTGCCGGGCCTGGTCATGGAGGCCCCGGACTGGTAGCCAATACCTACCTAGAAGGCACTTACAGCCAGTATTATCACAACATCTCCCAGGATGTTGAGGGAATCCAGAAACTCTTCAAACAGTTCTCTTTCCCCGGTGGTATTCCTAGCCACGTTGCACCGGAAACTCCTGGTTCGATCCACGAAGGCGGGGAACTTGGTTACGCCCTAGTCCACGCTTACGGTGCTGCCTTTGATAACCCTGACTTGATCGTTGCTGCTGTTGTCGGTGATGGCGAAGCTGAAACAGGTGCTTTAGCAGCTAGTTGGCATTCCAACAAGTTTCTTAACCCCGTGCGTGATGGTGCAGTACTGCCGATCCTGCATCTGAATGGGTATAAAATTGCCAATCCAACAGTACTGGCACGGATCAGCCATGAGGAATTAGAAAGCTTATTTGTGGGCTACGGCTACAAGCCATACTTTGTCGAAGGTGACGATCCCGCAGATGTCCACCAGCAGATGGCGGCGACTCTAGATATAGCGATCGCCGAAATTCAAAGCATCCAAAGAGAAGCCCGTGTACATGGTTTCACCGAACGCCCCCAGTGGCCGATGATTGTCATGAGAACCCCCAAAGGTTGGACAGGCCCCAAAGAAGTCGATGGCAAAAAAACCGAAGATTTTTGGCGATCGCATCAGGTTCCCTTAAGCAACATAGCCCAACAGCCAGAACACCTAAAAATCCTAGAAGATTGGATGAAGAGTTACAAACCAGAAGAACTCTTCGACAGCAACGGTAAGCTGATTCCCGAACTAGCAGAACTGGCTCCCAAAGGTCATCGACGCATGGGTGACAATCCCCACGCCAACGGCGGTATTATGCTCTGTGACCTGAATATGCCCGACTTTAAACAGTATGCGGTAAATGTCTCCCAACCAGGAAAGGCGATCGCAGAAGCTACCAAAGTTACCGGCAAATTCTTGCGCGATGTTATGCAAGTTAACCAAGAAAGTAGCAACTTCCGCATATTTGCCCCCGACGAATTGGCATCAAATCGTTTGGACGCCGTGTTGGAAGTCACAGATAGAACTTGGGTAGCCGAGATTTACCCTGAAGATGACCACCTTTCCCCCAACGGTCGGGTGATGGAAATTCTCAGCGAACATTGTTGCCAAGGATGGTTAGAAGGCTATCTCCTCACAGGGCGTCACGGGTTGTTTACTTGTTACGAGGCATTCATCCACATCATTGACTCAATGTTCAACCAACACGCCAAATGGTTGAAAACTACCTTAGATATTCCCTGGCGTAGACCGATTGCTTCCCTCAATTACCTACTTTCCTCCCACGTTTGGCGACAAGACAATAACGGCTTTTCGCACCAAGACCCCGGTTTTATCGACCATGTAATCAATAAGAAAGCAGATATCGTCCGCGTTTATTTGCCCCCCGATGCCAACACTCTGCTATCAGTAACAGACCATTGCTTGAGAAGCCGCAACTATGTCAATGTGATCATTGCCGGAAAGCAACCAGCATTGCAATATCTCAACATGGATGCTGCAATTAAGCACTGCACCAAAGGCATCGGTATTTGGGAATGGGCAAGCAACGACCAAAGCAGCGAACCAGATATAGTAATGGCTTGCGCTGGGGATATTCCCACCTTAGAAACCTTAGCTGCTGTAGACATCCTGCGCCAGCACTTTCCTGAGTTAAAGGTGCGGGTAGTGAACGTTGTCGATTTAATGACACTACAGCCAAAAAGCGAACATCCCCACGGTTTGAGCGAAAAAGATTTTGACACGATTTTCACCACAGACAAACCCATTCTCTTTGCCTTTCATGGCTACCCCTGGCTGATTCATCGCCTAACCTACCGTCAGACTAATCACGATAACTTGCATGTGCGTGGCTACAAGGAAGAGGGAACCACCACCACCCCCTTTGATATGGTTGTTCTCAACGATCTTGATCGCTTCCATTTGGTAATTGATGTAATTGACCGCGTGCCCAAACTAGGATATAAGGCAGCTTATGTCAAGCAGCAGTTGCAAGATAAGCTAATTGAACACAAACACTACATTGATAAGTACGGCGACGATATGCCGGAAATTCGTGACTGGAAGTGGCCGTATTAAGAGGAGTTGACACTCTCTCTCAGGTCTAAAGACACATCATAGCCCCCTCCTCGCTCGACTGATCGGGCTGCACGCGGGACGGCATGGCGCATCCGTTCTCTCAGGTCTAAGGCACATCATAGCCCCCTCTCGAAGAGCGGGGAGGGGAGACAAAACGTAGCTTTGGCTCTTTGGGGTGCAATGACTATGGGAATCATAACTAATTACCCGGACATGATATTAGAGGGTGTTTGAAAAGTTATACGGTGTGATTTTTTACCCCCCTTATAAAGGGGGGAAACAAGAAAATCAAGTTCCCTCCCCTTTATAAGGGGAGGGTTAGGGTGGGGTAAAAATATTTGATACATCAATCACGACTTTTAAAACATCCTCTAAGGGGCAATTCATGAATTGCCCCTTAGAGGTTGTATTTCCCATCAAAATAATGATTAATCAAAGCCGGAAAACTTCATTAATGAGGCTTTGAACTCCGTGAATGAAGCTCGGAACTTCGTTAATGAGGCTTTGAACTCCGTGAATGAAGCTCAGAACTCCGTTAACGAGGCTTTGAACTCCGTGAATGAAGCTCAGAGCTCCGTTAACAAGGCTTTGAACTCCGTGAATGAAGCTCAGAACTCCGTTAACGAGGCTTTGAACTCCGTGAATGAAGCTCGGAACTTCATTAATGAGGCTTTGAACTCCATTAATGAGTCTTTGATACTCGTGAACAAGCACAAAAACTCCACTCCCTTACCCCCAATGCCCAATGCACCATCAAGTACGTCCGGTAAGGTTGGCAATTACAGCCGCTAACTCACCCGGATTAACTGGCTTGGGGACGTGGAGTTGAAAACCTGCCAACAAGGCTTGCGTGCGATCTTCTGCCCTAGCATAGGCTGTCAGCGCCACTGCTGGAATCCGTCCTCCTTGCTCTGTTGGCAGCGCCCTCACTTTCCGAATTAGTGTGTAGCCGTCTTCTTGGGGCATACTAATGTCGCTTACCAGTACATGGGGGTGAAATTGTTGCAGGGCAAGCAGTGCTTCACAAGCAGATGCAGCTGCTATAACTTGGGTGCCATACTCTCTCAAAATCGTCGTCAGGAAATGACGCGCCTCTGCCTCATCATCGACAATCAGCACCCGCAAGCCATCTAGCTTCGGTAGGTAATTGTTAGTCTCTTGGACATCTACGACAGATGAAAGCTGCTCTGCTGTATTAGCCTCTAGATAAATGGCTTTCATTGGCAGATTCACAATGAATGTCGCCCCCTGTCCAATTCCTGGACTTTCGGCAGAGACTGTACCACCGTGTAATTCTACCAAGTGGCGGACGATCGCTAACCCTAATCCTAATCCACCGTGCGATCGCGTGCTGGAACTGTCGGCTTGACAAAAGCGTTCAAATACATGGGAGAGGAATTCGGCAGCAATTCCCGCTCCGGTATCGCTAACCCGAATTTGCACATGGGATTCAATGCGCTGCAATTGCACATCGACTCTTCCCCCCTTGGGTGTAAACTTGACGGCGTTGGAGAGCAAATTCCACACAACCTGTTGCAAACGCTTGGCATCACCAATAATTACCCCGACTTCCGGGTTAAATTGACACTTGATGCTAATCTCTTTGGCCTGGGCTGCTGGGCGCACAGTATCGATTGCTGCCTCTACAAGTGGTACAAGTTTTACCTGATGAATATTTAGATGGAGTGTGCCTCTAATAATCCGCGAGACATCTAGGATATCTTCGATCAGTTGAGTTAGGGATTTGCTGTTACGCTCAATTGTCTCTAGTGCGCGGACAGTAGTAGTCTCATTCAACTTGCGACTCCTAAGTAGCTGCGTCCAGCCCATTATGGCGTTTAGGGGTGTGCGGAGTTCGTGGGAGAGTGTGGCGAGAAACTCATCTTTGATGCGGTTTGCAGTTTCGGCATCAGCGCGTGCTGCTTGTTCGCGCTCTTGCTCTGCTTGCTTGCGTTCTGTAATGTCGCGTTGAGTTCCCCACGCTCTTACTAAAAGCCCATTTTCGACAATTCCCACTAGATTATTCAAAAAATATTTAGAATTACCTTGCTTATCTATTTCATGGGACTCTGCATCGATTAGTCGGTAGTTAGAACGGATAAAACTACGCAGGTATGCAATATTATCTGGATCGGAGGAAACCAGAAAGTCTCCTAGTCTGGCGCTGATGATTTCTTCTGCCGAAGAAAAGCCATACATCTGCGCCATCACATTGTTGCATTCCGCTAAGTAAACATATTCATAAAAATGTTGAATTTGTTCATCCTCTGGACAATCTGGCGAAATTGGTACTTCCAGTTCGATGCACCAAATAGCTTCTGAACTCTGCTCTAAAAAAGCGCGGTAGCGTTCTTCACTTTTGCAAAGGGCAAGCTCTAATTGTTTGCGTTTGCTTAAATCAACTACAAAACTAATAATATTATCTGGATTATTTTCTAACAAAGCAGAACTTAACAGGATGGGAACCCGGCTGTCATCTTTACGGATATATTCTTTCTCAAAGGGCTGAGACACACCTTTGGTTGTGAGTTGTGCGTTAGCGTTCGCGCAGCGTTCCGCAGGAAAGTTCACCGTACCACTTCCCTGCGGGACGCTGCGCGAACGTGGAAGCAAGCTACGCGCAGCGTCTCGTAGAGAAGGTATCGCGCTGTTGTTAGCTTCAATATATTCTGGTGGGATGATCTCACGCCATCTAACTCGCCCTGCTAGCAAATCTTCTTGCGAATAACCTACCATTCCTAAAAAAGCATCATTAGCTTCTGCGATCGCTCCGTCCATTTTGGTTACAATTACCCCAATCATATTGGAATCTACCAACTTTCTAAACCTTGCTTCGCTTACCTGAAGATATTGTTTGGCAGTGCGTAACTCGGAATTTAGCAAGCTAATAAGTGTTGTCACCAGCACAAATAAACCTAACCGCAATATGTTGTCTAGACTCGCAACCAAGAGCGAAAACACAGGCTCTAAAAAAAAGTAGCTGATAGCTAAAGTAGACAAAGCAATAGCTAGCAACCCTGCTCCCATGCCACCATACCAGGAAATAACCGCCACGGCGGCAAAAAACAGTACAAAAATAGTTGGTTCCAATAGTGGCTGTAGCAATAGGCTACCAACAGCCAATAGTCCCACAGTATAAGGCGCTAGCAGGGAACGTATTCCTTTCAATGTGGCTTCTCCTTTTATGCAGCTAGCTAAAGGATTACTCCCAAAATCAGCTAGATAATGCTCCGGCGTAGCCCGCACTTCTCTACGAGAGGCTACGCCAACGGCAAGCTCATCGACCATCGTAGACATCGCTTAACCCCTATTATGAGCGGAAAAATACACCTTTAAGCAGTTAATTGCTACGAATCTATCTAAAGTAGTAAAACTTAGTTATAGCAAAGGTTCAATAGCTGATAATCGTCGCTCTAATTATAGATATTTGATTTTTGAGTCTCTATCAAATAGTAGAGATTTATTAAGCTTTTAAATTGATTTCTTTTAGTATATAAGTCATCATTTCACCTTTACCTTTAACCTTAATTAAACCTCGTTTCTCCAATAAGTATTTATCCTTTAAAAGCTGATAAGTTGTTTCACAAACCTGGATACTACCTGCTATACCATGTGATTCCATTCTACTAGCTCTGTCGCTGCTCTTTGTACGATTCGTCAAGGTTATTATCGGTTTGCCATGGGACATTCCCTGACTAATCAGCGCATCTAGTTGGGTTTTGTCGGAGTTATTTGGATGAATCATGCACTTTTTGCGTTATTAGTAATTAATGGACTAGGGAATGGGGCATCGCGCATAGGGCATAGCGAATGGAAATAATTACCAATGCCCAATGCCTAATGCCCAATGCCTAATGCCCAATGCCCAATGCCCAATGCCCAATACTCATGGCTCGTACCCCTACATTAAATTTTGATCGTGGCACATTAATTTTGCATCCACCACCACGCGGCAAAGGTTGGATGGACTATGCGACGTGGGATGATCGAGTTGAAAAATTCCGCATTCCCGCAATTAGATACCGATCGCTAGTGGAAGCATTACAAGCGGAAGATGTCTATTTTATCGATGAGGCGAAGCAATTTTATCCTATAGATTTGGTTCCCAGTCTGGAAATGGAACCCTATTCTCACCAAACTGAGGCGCTAGCGGCTTGGAAACTGGCGGGTAGACTAGGGGTAGTTGTGCTTCCTACGGCGGCAGGAAAGACTTATTTGGCACAAATGGCGATGCAGTCAACGCCACGCACGACGCTAATTGTCGTACCAACTTTAGATTTGATGCATCAGTGGTATGCACACCTAGTAGCAGCTTTCCCCGATGCTGAAGTGGGATTGCTGGGAGGTGGTTCGCGGGATAGAACGGCAATTTTAGTTGCAACTTATGATAGTGCAGCAATTCACGCCGAGACGTTGGGGAATCAATATGCGTTGATTGTTTTTGATGAATGTCATCATTTACCGACAGATTTTAATCGGGTGATTGCGGAATATGCGATCGCACCTTATCGCCTGGGACTCTCTGCGACACCAGAACGTACCGATGGTAAACACGCTGACTTAAATATTCTCATTGGCCAAGAAGTATATCGCAAACGCGCTGAAGATTTGGCGGGGAAGGCGTTAGCAGAGCATGAAATTATTCAAATTAAGGTAAAGTTATCGCAACTTGAGCGGGAAAGATACAATCAACTAATTCAAACCCGCAATGACTTTTTAAAGCAATCTAAGATTTCTTTGGGGAGTCTTCAAGGTTGGCAAATGTTCGTCCAAATGAGTGCGCGATCGCAATTTGGACGTAGGGCTATGTTAGCGCACCGGGAAGCGAAAGATATCGCTTTGGGTACTGATGGGAAGTTACGAATTCTAGTTAATTTATTGGCAGAACATTATCCGGCACGAATTTTGATTTTTACTGCTGATAATGCGACGGTTTACCGCATTTCTCAAGAGTTACTAATTCCGGCAATTACTCATCAAACTCCTGTGAAGGAACGGCATGAGATATTAACAAAGTTTCGAGAGGGTAAATTTAATACTTTGGTTGCTTCTCATGTGTTGAATGAAGGTGTTGATGTGCCTGCGGCTTCTGTGGCGATCATTTTATCGGGAACGGGTTCGGCTAGGGAGTATACTCAACGATTGGGGAGGATTTTACGGAAGGGAAATATTGAGAATAAGCAGGCGATTTTATATGAGGTGGTGGCGGAGGATACGAGTGAGGAGGGGACTTCGGCGCGGCGGAGAGGGGAGAGGAATAACGAACCGCAGGGGCGCGGAGGACGCAGAGAGGAAGAGGAGAAGAAAGGGAAGTTACAGGTTGTGTATGGGAGTGGGAAGGAAAGGAGTTTGAAGGCTGCGGAACAGTTAGAAATTAATTATTCAACTGGAAGTTCAAAACTTGTACTGAGCGAAGTCGAAGTATCTAAAATCCAAAATTCAGATGTTACCGACAGATTTACTGATGCATCGCCAAAACGGGGAGGAGATCATTCCGAAGAGACTGAAGATTGATCAGAAAACTTCGGAGTTGGCGATTGAGTTAATTAATTATTTTCAATCAGCAGTGGGGAAGACTCAAGGTGTGCTTGAGCGACAACTGACTGATTTTGAAGGCGATTCTACAGATTATCGGGTGAAGCGGGGATTAGCTTATATTCTTAAAAGCAGTTTTTGCACTTTTGAGGTGGTTAGTCCTTTGGAACCACAGATGTTAAGAGAACGGGTGTTTTCGTTAGCTGCAAAGTCTGTTTCTAGTCGAGAATCAACACAAATTACTCTGAATAAAGTTGCTGATGATTTAACTCAAGAACTTGAACGGGAAGTTTTATCAGAACAGGTTCGTAATGGACTATATGCTGATTTATCTGAAAATAAGATTTTGACTGTTTTTGATGCACCAATAGCACCAGATTTGTTAAATCGATATAACTTATCTCAGGTGCAGGGTGTGTTTTATAAGGCCAGCCAACTGGTATTAAATGCTCACCGAAATGTTCCGGGAGAATATAAGCTGTTATTTCGCTATCTGAAGTTGTTTCAATTGATGGCTTATATTGAGGGTGATGCTGACCACGGGTTTACAATTACTATTGATGGTCCGACGAGTTTGTTTAATTCTAGTACGCGTTATGGGTTAGCGATCGCAAAACTTATTCCTGCTTTACTTCACGTTACTAAATGGAGTCTTTCTTCTATTCTCCAAAGCCGGGACGCTTATACAAATACTTGGAAAACTGGACGTTTCACTCTCAATTCCGAATGTGGTTTGGTATCCCATTATCCACCAGGGAAGCCCTACGATAGTATGCTAGAAGCATCCTTTGCTGATAAGTGGGATACCTTGAAAAGTGGCTGGGCGTTAGAACGAGAAGTTGATTTGATTCCAATCCCCGGTAGTGTGATGATTCCTGATTTCCGCTTGGTGCATCCTGATGGACGCACCTTCTTATTAGAAATTGTCGGTTATTGGCGACCAGAATATTTACAAAAGAAGTTTTCTCAGGTGCGGCGGGCTGGACGTGACGATTTGATTTTGGCAATTTCTGAGCGACTTAATTTAGAAAAGGCGGGAGTAAAATTAAATGATGTCCCTGCGAGAATTGTTTGGTTTAAAGATAAGTTATTGCCGAAAGCTGTATTAGCTGTGATGGATTGAATCAGGATCAATGAGATGAAAACTATAGAAACAATTGCTACAGTTACCAAAGATGGTAAGATTACAGCGCAATTAGCATTGGATATTCCAGAAGGTGAGTATCAGGTGGTGATAGTAATTGATGAGAAGCCTTTGGTAGAGAAAGTAGAGAGCAAGGAAAAGAAAGCGCCTCTCAAATTTTCCGCCTATCCTGTAGGATTAGTCTCGGAAAGCTTAACTTTCCGTAGAGAAGACCTTTATGCAAACGATTAATAATCGTGTATTTATCTATACGAATATTTTCGTTTATGCAAATGTGTCCAAATCTTTCTTTCACCAAGTAGTAATGTATTAATCGAATAGAAATAGTATGAAAAGTATAGAAACAATTGCCACAGTTACTAAAGATGGTAAGATTACAGCGCAATTACCATTGGATATTCCAGAGGGTGAACATCAGGTGGTAATAGTAATTGATGAAAAGCCTTTGGCAGAGAAAGCAGAGAGCAAGGAAAAACGCCCTCCTCTAAACTTCCCTGTAGATAATTATGGTTATTGGCCTGAGAATCTTTCTCTAAGACGTGAGGATATGTATGGTGATTGGGGTCACTAACTCTGTATTTCTGGACACGAACATTTTAGTGTATGCAAATGTGTCTGAATCTCCCTTTCACCAAGCAGCACTACAGGCTATTGAAAATCTTTATGACGCAGGAATATGAATTATGGATTAGTCGCCAGGTGTTGCGGGAATTCTTAATGACTCTTAGTCGTCCACAAGCATTGATGAATCCCCGACCTGTTGCGATCATAATTGAACGTACCCGATTTTTTCAAGCTCAATTTCAAGTAGCTGACGATACCGCCCAAGTGACACAAAGACTTTTATCTCTAATGCAGCAAATTACTATTGGTGGTAAGCAAGTTCATGATGCAAATATTGTCGCCACGATGCTAGTTTATGGCATTCCTCAGTTACTCACTCACAACACAAGTGATTTTGCCAGATTTTCTGAGTTAATTACTGTGTTGCCATTACAAAATTAGACTGCTTGTTGTTAGTACTCGTAAAAATTTACTTCACGTTACCAAATACAGTCTTTTGCTAATTGTGCAATCCCACTGACTAACCCCAAACACTTCTGCGTTCCCAATATTCAGCGACTCTTTTTTCCCACTGCTGCCAGTAATCTTTAATGACTGCTGATTCAAACCAAAATACCTCAGCTGGCATTTCTGGAATCGCTACTACCAAAAGAGCGTGCTTTAGCTGAATGCCATAATCTCGATAATACTCGTTAGCTGCTCCTATATACGCCGTAAGTTGCAGTGGATGTTCATATAAATGCTCAATTGAGCCTTTGGGTTTGTCTGCTGTTTTCCACTCGCAAATACAGGGAATACCTTGATAGCTGGCAATACAATCAACTTTGCCAGAATAACCCAAATCATCATGAAAAACAGAGCCTTCTACGAGTCTAACTGTGTCGATTTGTTCTAAAACTGGCTTGATACTTTCCCAATAAGGGCGACTCGCTTCGGGACAAACAGGGTTTTGTCCAAGGAGGTAGCGCTCAATTTGTTTATGTGTTTGGGTTCCCCGCCGACTAGCATTTGTAGTAATGCGGGTAGCTTCTTCTGTACCAAGACGCGCTTTCCAGTTTAATAATCTGTCTCTGTCTGCTTGTGATTTGGTGGCATTAAGTATTGTAGTAACGCTGGGAAAGCGATTTCCCTTGGCATCTACATAATATTGTTTACCATTTTCTCTCTTGGATGTAGCATTAATGCGTGGTAGCAGTTGGGTATCATGCATCGTTAGTGTGTTGACTTTGAGATTCCCTCAAGAAGGAAAGTGAATAAAACCCTATTCCATTGTAAGGAATCGAGCTAATCTGGAAGTTTTGTGTTCTAAGGTTGAATGATGGTGTTGTAAAGGCGTCAGCCAACAGCCCATCACAGACATCGCTCATCTAAAACCCATTAAACTCAAGTCTGTATTTGTATTTTCCTGTGCGATTTCGTATTTCATTACTAAATTACTAATTTATGGAACCTGTAACACTGACGACGGCTGCGATCGCCTAGACTAAAATTCATAAAGATTCCACGCCACTTGCGGGTGGGGCAAAAACCCAAGTTCAAAAGTAGTGAGTACTTCTTAATTTACTCAGCACTCAGGACTCAGCACTCAGTACTGAGTCGGTAAATCTACAGGCGATCGCCTGGTTTAGAGATGAGCATTAGTCAAATAAATCAAACAGCGAATTTTTCTGACAAATTTTTCGGAGTTTTTCGGTGATTGTATGTGATTTTAACTACTTTTTTTAGACATATCTTAGAATGTAGATGCACACAATGTAGCTATTTTTTCTAAAAAATGGCCACTGCGATCGCAACAGAGGTTAGATTCGTTCGTTTACCTTGTTCTAAATTTCATCCAAATTGCTCATATAGGCTGATATATCTCCAACCGAAGTTACAGCCTAATAAACCAAGTTGACGAATTATCCATAACTGGATCGTCAGGGTGCTAAGACAGCGTAGAGAGAGCTACAGGATATCTTCCTCATCGTACCAGCAGCTATGCATATCGAAGAACCCGCTACCTATGAGTTGAAAACTCCACTTTCAGTACAAGATTCTCAGAGTTTCCCAGAATCACAGCCACTGCAAAAAGGACAAAAAGACTTATCTCAAGAAAATTTAGATACTTCTCAATGTTCACAAGCCGCCTTCCAAATGGCATTAATCGCCAGTGGCTTGGGGTTGTGGGATTGGAATCTGATAACTGACAAAACCTATTATGATCCTCAGTGGAAGCGCATCCTGGGGTATGAAGTAGACGAAATCCACAATGAGCATAAATCCTTTGAGCAACTTGTACATCCAGAGGATTTACCAAGAATTCGCCAAGTATTGCACGATTATCTTCAAGGATGTACACCTGTATTTGAAGTGGAATTGCGAATGTTGACTAAATCCGGCGAGTGGAAGTGGATTTTTGTATGTGGGAAAGTATTTCAGTGGGATGAATTCGGTAAACCATTACGGATGGCGGGGACGCATAAGGATATTAGTCAGGATAAGGCGATCGCTATTCAACAATACCAACTATTTGAACAAGTCCAAAGAGAAATTGCCCAACGTCAGTCTAACGAAGACCAACTTAGGGAAAAATCACAGCAGCTAGAAATTACCCTCGCAGAACTCAAATATACCCAAAAGCAGTTATTGCAGAACCAGAAAATGGCTAATCTCGGTCAACTGGTGGCGGATATGGCTAACGAAATTAACAACCCGGTTAGCTTCATCAACGGTAATCTTCATCCCGCCAGTCAATACGCTGAAGATTTAATCAGAATCATTGAACTTTACCAACATTATTATCCCACACCAATCCCAGTCATTGCCTCACATCTGCAACGCCTTAACCTCGGTTTCGTGAAGACAGACTTTTTGAAATTGCTGTGGTCAATGCGAGCTGGATCTGAGCGTGTTAAAGAAATTGTTTTCGCATTGCGGAATTTTTCAACCTCTGACGAAGGTCAAATGAAAAAGGCTGACCTGCACCAAGGACTTGATAGTGTTTTGAGAATTTTGCAACATCGTCTAAAAGAACAGCCGGATAGAGCAGGCATTGAAGTAATTAAAGACTTTGGGGAGTTGCCTTTAATCAAGTGTTACTCTGGTGATCTAAATCAAGTATTCATGAACATCTTAACTAATGCCATTGATGCCTTAGAAGAAAAGATGAAATATGATTGTTCCTTTAGTGCCAATATTTTGATTCATACAGAGATTATTAGCAATCATTTATCATTAGTTAACAGTAATAAACCTTGGGGAAATGACAACCAACTAGGGAAAAAGCATAAAGTCATAATTCGGATTTATGACAATGGCAAAGGTATACTTCCCCATATCCAAAGACATATATTTGAACCATTTTTTACGACAAAACCAGTAGGTAAAGGTCAAGGGCTAGGGCTATCAATTAGTCGAGAAATTATAGTTGAAAAACATCAAGGTAAACTTAAGTGTAATTCTCAATTAGGTCAAGGTACAGAGTTGATCATTGAAATGAATACAATAGCAAGACACTATGCCGCTATTAGAAAGCACGCCAGTTTTTAGGCAATTGCAACATGGTTGTTAAGCAACTAACTGCTTAACGTTTCTACAGAATGAAAAAATAACTGTGTCCTGCTTTTGCCCCAATTTTACCCAAGAGTGGCACTGATGTTGCCAGCGCTAATTATGCCAATCTAAAAGTTAGGGGTAATAGTAGCAACACAACAAGTAATGTTTACGTTTCACTTATTGAACCTACGCTAATCTACTACAACATCTTCTGCACCCCCAGAACACCTTCTACACTATTATGGATGAGAATAGCGAGTTGGTAGCTTACTGTTCTTTTGGACAAGATGGACAGGTCACTGGTGCTGATTACCGTGATCAGGCGTTGGATATTGGCATGGGGATTCGCCCTGACTTGAC
Organism: Nostoc sp.; assembly: GCF_036919815.1. Classification (GTDB taxonomy): domain Bacteria; phylum Cyanobacteriota; class Cyanobacteriia; order Cyanobacteriales; family Nostocaceae; genus Nostoc. Next base: position 70,477 of record NZ_JBALCE010000004.1, on the reverse strand, counting down.
CGGACGAGGAAAGGGTGCTGAGTATGCTAAAGCCGTATTGGAATTTGCAGACAGTTTCTTTAAGCCGAAAGCTTTTCGGGTGACGATCGCAGCATTTAACAAGCGTGCGATACGGGTATGGCAGAAATTGGGATTCCAGCATTAGCAATCGTTTGAGCGAGGGAGTGATGGAATGCAATTTATCGTGTTATTACGGCTAGACTACTGTAGTAGCAATCGATAAACGACGTTAGCCATGCTTAAATTGACAGTTAAATAAAACAGCAGCGAATATCTTTGCCAGAATACTGAATCATAAAATGGGAAAATAAGGGTGAGCAATACCACCCTCGAATTTGCAGGGCTATTTACCCAAGACAGATACTTATGTTCGGTTGGACACAACAAATAATTAAAGTCTCTCTTAACTACGTCTAATTCTCAATGCCCCATACCCGATTTTCAGGACAGATAATCAGCAACTTTAATCAGTCAAATCTATGACTTCAACCCTTCCCTCTCAAACTCGGAAGCTGCCTACTCAAGCAATAGGAGCCAAAATTTTCCACTCCTGTAACGTCATTAGTTTGTTTATCATGCTCACCAGTGGACTACAAATTTACAACGCCAACCCTGTTTTTGGTGGACGTGCAGGTTTGCACATTCCTCCAATATTTACCTTAGGAGGTTGGCTCGCAGGAGGTAGACACTGGCATTTCGCAGCAATGTGGTTATTCTCGCTGAATTTGTTGTGGTATGGAATTTACATTTTAATTACCCGGTGCTGGCGACATCGGTTTGTAGGTACCAATGACTTCAAAGCATTACAAAAAAGTCATAATTCCCAACGTTTAATTTATGCTTGGCATCGTATTGCCTATACAGCAATTATTCCTATTTTGCTGCTGGCATTATTTACAGGAATAGGAATGTATAAACCTGCTCAATTTCCCTGGATTGTGGATCTTTTTGGCAATTGGCAAGCATTGCGAATTGTTCACTTTGCCTCAGTACCAATGGTTATCTTATTTGCAGTGATTCACTCTCGATTAGGGCAAAAAGCTGGAGGCACTCAACTAACAGAATCAATGTTTTTGTAAATGAACAACTCTAGGGATAGATGAGGAAGAATAACTCTTGTACAGACGCGATTAATCGCATCTCTCATAACTCCTAACTTTTATGAACTAGCTATTTAAGCTTTTTTAAAACCGAAAAATATGAACTTTTTTGATAAATTGAATTCTAATATCTTGCGAAATCAAAGCTTACTGTTTGTAGGACTTGATCCGAATCCAGAGATGATGCCTGTGTATTATGAATCTCAAGAACTCATCGCTGGTTTGGAGAAGTGGTTACAATTCATTATTGCAGAAACTTCTGATTACGTTTGTGCTTATAAACCGACACTTGGCTTTTACGAAGCGCTAGGTATTCCAGGTTTAGAACTGCTGTACAAAACTTTAGCAGCTATTCCAGCCCACATCCCAGTTATTTTAGATGCCAAACACAGTGACCTAAATACTAGTACCATCTTTGCCCGGACTGTGTTTACAGAATGGCAGGTGGATGCAATCACTCTCAGCCCTTATACAGGACAAGATCATGTAGCACCTTTTTTGGTTTATCCTGATAAAGCGGTGTTTATTTTATGCTGTACTTCTAATCGAGGTGCAGAAGCTTTACAGCAATATCCTACGAAAGAATCACCCCTTTATTTACAGGTGGTAAAAGAATCAAAAACCTGGGGAACTCCAGAACAATTAGGTTTGGAAGTGGGAACTACAAACCCTGGAACTTTAGCACTTATTCGAGCGATCGCTCCCGAACGAATTATTATGGCGCGTAGCATCTGGGCGGAAGGTTCAAACCTGAAGCAAATTTTAGAAGCAGGCTTGAATGCTAACGGTGATGGTTTGCTGATTCCTGTTCCTCAAGATATGTTGGGAAATTCACAACTATCTGATAAAGTCCAGTCTCTACGCGCAGAAATTAATCAAATCAAAGCTGAAATTATTCACGAAAATTCAACTTGTTCTGTGTGGTTTCCTGATGTTTGTTTGCTAAATCAGCACCCCCAGCAGGATTTAATTTTACAACTTTATGACATTGACTGTATTATGTTTGGCAGCTTTGTCCAAGCATCAGGAGCGATATTTCCTTATTACGTCGACTTACGCAAAATTATTTCCAATCCCCAAGTTTTTAATCAAGTTCTGACTGCATATCAGGATATTTTGAAGAACCTCAATTTTGATAGATTAGCAGGTATTCCCTACGGTTCTTTACCCACAGCTACTGGTTTAGCTTTGCGCCTTAATTGTCCGATGATTTTCCCCCGTAAAGAGGTGAAGGCACACGGAACTCGGAGAGTAATTGAGGGTAACTTTCATCCTGGTGAAACGGTTGTGGTAGTTGATGATATTCTGATTAGTGGCAAAAGTGTTATGGAAGGGGCAGAGAAGTTGAAATCAGCAGGATTAAATGTTAATGACATTGTGGTATTTATCGACCATGAACAAGGGGTGAAAGATCGGTTACAGCAAAATGGTTATCTCGCTCATGCGGTTTTAACTCTTTCGGAAATTACTAATACTCTGTATCAAGCAGGGCGAATAAGTGAGGAGCAATTTTTAGCTTTTGCTGAAAGTTAGTAATCGGAATAATTGGGAGTAGGCTTGCCGTGAGCGTAGCCGAATGGGAGTAGGGGAAGATTTTTCTTATTTACTTCCCCTTGAGCATATTTAATTTTCAGGTTCAATCTAGTAACTAGAATAATTTTGATTTCTAAATTGATTATGAATTTTCCACTGAATCAACTACTTAGATGGTTAGTTTTTACGCTGCTATTTCCTCTAGTGTTTCTCAATGCTTGGCTAGCATTTTTGCTTGTTAAAAATTTTCAACCTGTCGTCACAATTCTTCTCTTGGCTACTTTACTTGCATTCGTTTTAAACTATCCTGTTTCGATTCTCCAAAAGCGAGGAGTTAAACGCGGCTATGCAGTAACATCAGTTTTTATATTAGCATTAGTAATTGTTGTTGCTCTGGGTATCACTTTAGTACCCATTGTTTTAGAGCAATTTAATGAGATGGTTAAAGTCCTTCCCCAATGGATTGATTCTAGCGAAGAAAAACTTCAGATTTTAAATGATTGGTTTTTTAGGCACAAATTAAATGTCAATCTAAGTCAGTTATTAACACAAATAACCAACAAATTACCCAATGAATTAGAGTTTGTTTCGGATAAACTTTTAGGCATTATCAGAGATACAATTGATAGTATTTCTCAGTCATTAATTACAGTAGTGCTGACTTTTTATCTATTGTTAGATGGTCCAAGAATTTGGGAGGGAATATTTAAAAAGTTACCTGGAAGCTATGCTCAGAAGGTAAGTGAATCTATTCAGCAAAACTTTCAAAATTACTTGATTGGTCAGGGAACTTTGGCTTTGCTGATGGGAGTTTCAGAAACATTAATGTTTTTAGTTTTTCAAGTCCAGTTTGCTTTACTATTTGGTTTAGGAGTTGGGCTTTTGAGCTTAGTTCCCTTTGGTGATGTCATTAGTCTAATTATAATAATTTCAATATTAGCCATACATAATTTTTGGCTAGCAGTGAAAGTTTTTGCGGTAGCTGTTGTCATTGATCAGTTAATTGATCAGGCGATCGCACCTCGTCTTTTAGGCAAATTTACTGGACTTAGACCAATATGGGTATTAGTTGCTTTACTTGTAGGAACCAATGTTGGTGGAGTCTTGGGTTTGCTAGTCGCGGTACCTGTGGCTGGTTTTATTAAAGATATAGCAGATGGTTTTTCTAAATCTGGTGATTCCGATAATACTGTTGATGGTGAAGCAGCATCAGAATTGTTACCAGAGGAGTCAGCATCATAATTAATTTGTAAGGGGGTAATGGGATGAGGCAATTTAGAATTACAATCTCCTGTAAAATTGTCCGATTTATAGATAAGAAAAAAATTTTCAAGCCACAGTAGTTGCAACTGAATTGATTATTTTTAGTAGCAAATGGTGACAATGAAACTCAGCAGGATATTGCTTATCTGATGGAACTATGCGGTTATGTTCCGAGGTTTTGTGAGCGCGATTTGGAAAATCTGGATGATGACAGAGTGTACATGGTACTTTGGCTTCAATCTTGCTAAGTGCATTTCAAAAATTTTGATGAGGGTAATCACCTGCATCAAAAAAAAGCCCCCGGTATTTCTACCAGGGGTGAAAGATATAATACCATTTCACTTGATGTTTATCAGAGATGCCTCTACTTAGATGAGAGGTCAGCCAGCGCGGTCTTCTCCCTTCGCGTAGGGTCTCGTAGAGAAGGGGAGACGCTAAAAGCCACTGGCGAACCCGAAGGACTAGGTGTTTCTGAAATATTACATCAAAAAGTGATCAGGTATAAAATTATCCAACATTTGCCAAGAGCAATTCTCGTTTTTCTGATTTTTTGACTCTTACCTGAGAGTCATCATCAACATCGATAATTGCTGTGTCTCCATCTGTAATTTCACCAGACAGCATTGCTTCGGCGAGAGAATCTTCTAGGAGGCGCATAATTGCCCGACGTAATGGCCTAGCACCATAGCTGGGGTTGTAGCCTTCTTGGATTACACGCTCTTTGAAGCGATCGCTAACTTCTAGGATAATTCCCCTTTCCGTCAAGCGACTAGCAACATCCCGGAGCATAATTTCCGCTATTTGCTTAACTTCATCCTTGGAAAGCTGGGTGAAGACGATAATTTCATCGAGACGGTTGAGGAACTCAGGACGGAAGTAAGCTTTCAATTCCTCATTTACCAAGGTGCGGATGCGGTTATAACTAGCGTCGGCTTGAGTGTCGAAGTCAAAGCCTAAGCCACTACCACCTTTTTCAATCACCTTGGAACCGATGTTGGAAGTCAAAATGATCAGCGTGTTCTTGAAGTCAACTTTCCGACCTTTGGCATCGGTAAGATGACCGTCATCCAAGAGTTGCAGCAGCATATTGAATACATCGGGGTGTGCTTTTTCGATTTCGTCGAATAGCAGCACTGTGTAAGGCTTCCGCCGCACGGCTTCCGTAAGTTGTCCGCCTTCGTCGTATCCCACATAACCAGGAGGCGAACCAATCAGCTTGGCGACGGTGTGGCTTTCCATGTATTCGGACATATCTAGGCGAATCATCGACTCTTCCGAACCGAAGAAGTAGCCAGCTAGTGCCTTCGCCAATTCTGTTTTACCGACTCCAGTGGGACCAGAGAAGATAAAGCTAGCAATGGGACGATTGGGATTTTTTAGTCCGACACGGGCGCGACGGATACCGCGAGATACAGCCGAGACTGCTTGCTCTTGTCCGATGATTCGTTGATGCAGAGTGTCTTCTAGGTGCAGGAGCAACTCTGACTCAGATTCAGTTAGTTTGTTAACTGGTACCCCAGTCCAAGAGGCAACGATTTGGGCGATGTCTTCTTCGTCAACGACGGTAGAGTTGACAGGTTGATCGTTTTGGGTAAATGTTGCTTGCAGTTGTTCTGCGAGTTCTAACTCTTGGTCGCGCAGAGTTCCAGCTTTGTCAAAATCTTGGACTCTGACTGCTGCTTCTTTAGATTTGGTAACGCCAGCCAGTTCACGCTTGAGTTCTTTATTCGGAGAACTTTGGGAGTTTCGCAAACGAACGCGAGAACCTGCTTCATCAATCAAGTCTATTGCCTTGTCGGGTAAGAAGCGATCGCTAATATAGCGGTCTGATAATTCTGCTGCTGCTACAAGTGCCGCATCCAAAATTGTGACTTTGTGGTGTTGTTCATAAGCACCGCGCAAGCCGTAAAGAATTTCTATGGTTTCCTGTACTGAGGGTTCCCCGACCATAATTGGTTGGAAACGACGCTCTAGGGCGGCATCACGCTCGATATGCTTACGATACTCATCAATGGTAGTTGCACCGATGCACTGGAGTTCACCTCGTGCTAAGGCAGGTTTGAGGATGTTGGCTGCATCCAAACCACCTTCTGTACCACCTGCGCCAACCAAGGTGTGAATTTCGTCAATTACCAGGATGATATTGCCCACAGTGCGGACTTCTTCCACGACTTTTTTGATGCGTTCTTCAAAATCGCCACGGAAGCGAGTTCCAGCTACCAATGACCCCATATCGAGGCTGATAACTTGCTTGTCTTGCAAAGTTTCGGGAACATCCTGGTTGACAATACGTTGAGCTAGACCTTCGGCGATCGCAGTTTTACCAACTCCTGGTTCTCCAATCAACACTGGGTTATTCTTAGTGCGGCGACCGAGAATTTGGATTGCCCGCTCAATTTCCTTCTGGCGACCAACTACGGGGTCGAGTCTGCCTTCTTGTGCTAATTTGGTCAAATTTCTGCCAAACTCTTCCATAACTAGCGGTTGGGTACGTTTTTGACCACCACTACCAGCAAAAGCCGGTGAATTTTCACCCAAACGGCGAACTATGGCACTGCGGACACTCTTGAAGTCAACCCCTAGATTTTGGAGTACTTTGGCGGCGACACCTTCACCAGCCTCGGTCAATCCCAAGAGTAAGTGTTCAGTGTTAATGTAATTTTGTCCTAGACTGTGAGCTTCTTTAAAGGATTGCTCGAAGAGGCTTTTCACCTTGGGGGTAAAAGGAATTTCTGGTGGTACAAAGCCAGAACCCCTACCAATAATTTTTTCTACCTCACGGCGGGCATCTTTGAGGGTAACGCCTAATTCGGCCAGCACTTTTGCAGCAACCCCAGTTCCTTCTCCCATCAAACCCAGGAGAATTTGTTCAGTTCCTACAAAGTTGTGTCCCAGGCGACGTGCTTCCTCCTGAGCTAACATAATTACTCTAATGGCTTCGGAAGTGAAGTGTTCAAACATAATGGGTTCTTGCTCCCTCGCTGCTTGGACTTTGGGTGAGATAAAATTCACCCTCATCTAAAGTTTTTTGTATTTTCTTAAGGACTAATGTAACTTTATTTAAAGTTAGGTGGCAGTGGTGAGAGCCGTAAGACCTCAGGTGTAGTTGCCGTCTACGATGAGTGAGGGAGTGGGGAGTGGGGAGTGGGGAGTAGGGTAAGTAAAGAGTTGCAAGGTTGACAGTTAATTTTTCAGTATTTAACAATTTTCTTGTGCCTCTCCTGCCTCCCTCTCTCAGCTAAACTAAAAACTTAGGACTTAACACGGCTTAAACCCTAGCTATCCGCTAACAGGACTTGACGATGACTGATGCACCCGCAGGGAAAGACCAACAACATCCTCTTTATAACCGCGATCGCCCCGTTATTGATATTTTACTCCTTCAAGAGGCGACAGACTATAATTTAGCAGAATTGGCTAGACTGCGAATGCGTTATCAAGGGTTTCCAGGGGCGAGAGACATCCAAAAAGACCTAGATAAAGTCTTGCAGCAGTGGGGTTTGACCGAAGCCGAGCTTTTTGAGAAAACTCGCCAAATTCACGATTTGGGGGGAATTTACAAAAGTCGCGGCAAGAAAGAAGAACAGGATTGGAATTAGTTATGGGGCATTGGGCATTGGGGATGGGGCATTGGGCATTAGGCATTAGGCATTAATCGCGTCTCTCCCCACTCCCCACTGGAATGACGATCGCTAATTCTGTGCCTTTGCCTAACTCAGATGTCACCGTAAGTTGTCCACCATGTTTTTCTTCTACAATCTGCCGGGAAATTGACAATCCCAAACCTGTACCTTTGCCTACTGCCTTGGTGGTAAATAAGTAATCAAACAGTTTTTGCTTGACATTTTCCGACATTCCCTGGCCATTGTCTTGAATTCGGATCAAAACGTGATGCCGATCTTCAGACAAGCTGGTTTGAATTGTGATGCGATTGGGATTATCCTGGATTTGTTGGAAACTACACCCTTTGTTAGATTCTTCCAAAGCATCAATAGCGTTGGCAATAAGATTCATAAACACTTGGTTGAGTTGCCCAGGAAAGCATTCTAATTGAGGTATTTGCCCATAATCTTTGACTACTTCAATGTCAGGATGATCCTGATTGGCTTTTAATCGGTGGTTCAGGATGAGTAATGTACTTTCAATGCCTTCATGAATATTAAAAGGAACCTTGCGATCGCTATCTCCTCTAGAGAAGGTGCGGAGACTGGCGCTGATGCCACGGATGCGATCGCTACCTTCTTTCAGGGAAGAGATGAGTTTAGGTAAATCTTCTTGGAGATAGTCTAAATCAATTCTGGCGATCGCTTCTTCAATTTCTGCTCCCGGATCAGGAAAGGTTTGCCGATAAAGATCGATTAGTGCCAATAAGTCGTGAATATATTCTTGAGCAGGTTTCAAGTTGCCTGCAATAAAATTAATTGGATTATTAATCTCGTGGGCGATCCCTGTAACGAGCTTGCCCAGTGCCGACATTTTTTCCTTTTCCACGAAACTGTTATATTGTGACTGTTGCAGATCGTGCAATGCTTGAGTTAATTGTGCTGTTTGTTTTTCTATGGTGATTAAATCGCGGTATGACCTTAAAGCAGCGAGCGCACTTGTAATTAACCTTTGGCGAGTCAGTTCCACCTTCAACTTATAATCATTGATGTCATAATTAAAAATCACTGATTCTTCGGGCGCATCTCCCGGTTGTCCTGTGCGTAAAATCACCCGCACAATCTGATTTTTCAACTCTTCCCGAATATACTTAACCACCCTTAACCCAGCATCATTAGTTTCCATCACCACATCTAATAAAATAAACGCGGTATCTGGGTGAACAACAATCAGCTTTTTGGCTTCTGTTCCCGAAAAAGCAGAGAGAAAATTTAACGGTTTGCCCTCAAAGGTAAAACTTCTCAAAGCCAGCTTGGTTGCTTGGTGGACTTCAACATCATCATCCACAATCATCATTTTCCAAGCTTCAGAAGTCTCTTGTCCCTGACTCTCTACCTCCAACAGAGTTAAGTGAGTGTTATCACTTATCTGCTCTTGATCATCTTCAAATATGAAGACTTCATCATCTGTCGGTGAGAGAAACATATCGGTATCGTTAAGCATTGCCAACCAACTTTGTTAAAAGGAACAACAAAACTTAATAGTTTGTGGTCAGAGGTAGTGTCATTGTAAATAGGGTTCCCTTTTCTACTTCACTATGAACATCAATTGTCCCTTGCAGCTTTTGAGTAACTAAGTTATAGACAATATGCAGACCTAAACCACTGCCTCCTTTTTGCCTAGCAGTGGTGAAGAAAGGCTCAAAAATTTTGTTTAAGTTTTCTGGTGGAATGCCGCAACCATCATCACTATATTGAATCACAACAGCCTCACCTTCTGGCTTCACCTGAATTCGCAACTGCCCTGATTCATGAAGTTGATAGGCATGAGTTAAGGAATTCATCACTAAGTTGGTGAAAATTTGCGCTAAAGCCCCAGGATAGCTGTTGATGATCACAGTTTCATCTCCTGTCACAATCAGGGTATGGCAAGCTTGTTTGAGTTTGGGATTTAGGCTGATGACAATTTCTTCCAAATACTGCTTGACTAAAAATGTCCGGTGTTCCAAACTGGTTTGATCCACCGCTACTTGCTTGAAACTTTGCACGAGTTCTCCGGCACGATTTAGGTTGCTGAGAATCAAGTCAGTACTTTCCTTGGCAATCTCCAGATAGTTGTTTAAGACTGAACGCTTTAATTGACCTTGTTCGACAGCCGTAATAAACGATCGCGTTTCGTCAGCTAAAGTAGAAGCAACAGTGATACTGGTGCCCACAGGTGTATTAATTTCATGAGCCACCCCAGCCACAAGACTACCCAAAGCCGCCATTTTCTCAGATTCCACCAGTTGCTTTTGGGTAGCTTTCAGGTCTTTTAGAGCTTGAGACAGTTCTTGAGTTCGTTCAGTTACCTTTTGTTCTAAGGTGTTGTATAGGGTAGCATTTTCAATGGAGATAGCAGCTTGAGACGAAAGCAAATTCAGAACTTCCACCCGTTCTGGGGTAAAGGCTCCAGTTGTGAGATTATTTTCTAAATAGACAATCCCGATCAAATTGCCTTGATTGAGGAGGGGAAAACTCAAGATAGATTTAGGTTGCTGTTGATGAATGTAAGAATCACGAGTGAAATTACCTGCATTAGCAGCGTCGCTTAATACAACACTATCTTTGGTACGAACAACGTAATCGATAATAGCATTAGATAATATTGGTTTACTGAAGGTTTCGATGGCGATAGCTTCTCTGACTTTAACTGCATCTGAGTCAATTGTTCCTGATGCTGCAATCTGCCATTCTCCCTGTTGATTGAGAAGTAAATAACCCTTTTCTGCCCCAGCATTTTCGATGACAATTGTCATTAGTTTAGTCAACAAAGTATCGAGTTTGATTTCTCGCCCCAGAATTTGGGAGGCTTTGAGGATGCTTTTTAAATCTAAGGAAGTTGATATGTTGCTACTACTGGTGGAGATGGTTTTAGAGGTTGGAAGTTGAGAGTTTCTTTCGGCTTGGTTTAAAAATTGGGGATAGCGTTTTTCTAAATCTGCTACTTTGGCTTTAGCTCCCCAGCGAGTGTAGGCATAATAGGCATTGAGTAGATAATCTTGGGCAATTCTGTCTTTACCCCATTGGAGATAAAATCTGGCAGCAAGTTCATTAGCGATCGCTTGTTCGTTGAGATATTCATGTTCTGTCGCTTTAGCGATCGCGCGATCGTACATCTCAATCGCCTCAGCTTTTTGTCCTAAAACTCGATGCCGTTCAGCTTCCACTAAATAAAATTTGTGCAAGAAATTTGTCGGCGCGTAGTTCGCCCAATTCTGCATTTTGGCTTGATTTGCTGTGACTTTTTCTAATAAGCCTGCTTGTGCTGACGGCAGTGCATCAGCATATAAAGCTAACGCCGTCAGAGAATCGTAAAAATTGTAAAGTGGTACGATTATGGTTCCTGTTAGTGCATTTAGACACTTTTCTAACTCTTGGACATTGGCTGCGGCCTGCGGGAAATCTTGGAAAAGATAGCAAAGAAACAACTTGGAGAAATATAGGTGCGCCAGTCCAGTGCCATCATTAGCTTGCTGATGCCAGGGTAACATTTGCTCCTCCCGATAAGCTGCCCCACTTAAAAGACAAGGGTTTTCAGTTGTTTCTAGCAGATTTAAGGTTAACTGCCAATAAATAGCTAGATTCTCAAAAACCGCTTTGTTTTGGACTTGACCGAGGGAATGACTGTAGTTAGCAATTTGCCGTTCAACTTCCACCAAGTATTGGCCAATCGCGCATAAATGCTCGGCATCAACGACCGCACAAAGACCTGAAAATTCTATATCTCCTGTGTCTCTACCAATTTGATAAGCTTCCCTTAAGGACTTGATCGTTTGCTGGAGTGGTTCTTGCCAATGCCGGATGCAACTATTAAATACAAAGCTGATGTAACATTTGAGATATTGAGCATCGTAAAGTTCTAACAAACTCAAAGCAAGTTGACCAAATTGATAGCCCAATGTAATCTCTTCCAAGACTCCACAGAGAATTAGACCATACGTCACATAGGCAACCGTTGATAGTTCTGTATTGCCATATTCCAGAGATAAATTTACCATCTCTAAACCAAAGAATGGGAATATCTCAGGCGCTCCCCGAAAGGCAGGTGACATGATGCTGGAAAGAATTTGCATCGCTGCTAGTTGGTGCGCTTCCCGCATTTGGGGCAGGTTGATTAGGTCTTCGACTTTCCTTCCCCCCAGATGAACTGCTGTTTGCTGTAACACTTTGCCCAGTTCTGAGTGATTTAGAGGAGAGGGAAAATTAATTCCCAAGGCTTGCAGAACTTCTAGACCGGTTGCGATCGCTGCTAGGAATTTATTCTGCATTGAAAAGCCTTGGATTTGAATTTGATAAACTTTTACCTTGTCTAACAAAACTTGAGTATTTTCTAGTACCTCTTCTACACATCTATTCATCTGTGTGAAGTCACCGCACAGAAATGCTGCTTCTGCTGCTGACTCAAATAATGCCAAGGTTTGGTCATAGTTTGTTTGCCAAGAATCTGCTGCTAGTAATTTAATGCCGATTAAAAAATATCCCATAGCAGCTTCATAAGCAGCAGATGCTTTGGCTTTACGTCCTGCTAATAAATTCAACTTGGCTAATTCATCCTGTTCAATTTGAGTGTTAATTAACTCTGCACCAATATTTAATTGGTTAACAATTTCAAAAATTTTCTCTTCTTGCTTTACTGCTGATGTATTGCTCAATATCAGTCGCCCAATTTGTAAATGGGTTGCTTGCTTTTGCGCTTCTGGAATCAAATAATAGGCAGATTGTTGGACGCGATCGTGCTGGAATTTACAACTAGCTTTTTTCTCATCCCCAAAATTTCTCAGGTAATATTGATTATTTGAGAAAACAATTAAACCTTCTTGTAGTGCTGGTAATAAGTGGTCTAATACTTGCTTGGCTGATTGCTCAGAAATAACTGCCAAGGTAGACAAATCAAAAATATTACCAATACAAGCCGCTAAGTGCAAATTTTTCTGAGTGCCTTCTGGCAAATTTACAATTTTTCTTGTCATTAATTCCACAACATTATCGGTAATGTCCTTGGCTTGAATCTGCTCTAAATCCCAGCACCACTGCTTTGTTGGATAATCAAAACTGAGTAACATATCTGTATAGAGAGATTTCAAAAATTCAGTGATAAAGAAAGCATTACCCTGAGTTTTCTCGCAAACCAAATTAGTTAATGGCTGACTAAAGATAGTTGAACAGCCCAATGCTTCCGCAATTAAAGCATTTACATCTTTTGGAGTGAGGTTTTCTAAATGAATCTTGGATACAGATCCTCCCTCTTTCTCAATCTCGTCCAAAGTCATCACTAATGGATGAATTGAATCTACTTCATTATCTCGATAGGCTCCGACGATGAGTAAATTTTGAATGTTGCGATCGCCTAAAATAATCTTGAGCAGTTTTAGCGAACCACTATCAGCCCATTGCAAATCATCAATGAAGAAAACTAGGGGATGTTCAGCCTGACAAATAGCCTTGATAAAGTTTTGGAAGACTAAATTAAAACGGTTTTGGGCTTCTTGTCCAGCTACCTGAGCTACAGGAGGTTGTTCGCCAATCACCAATTTTAAATTAGGAATGACATCAATTAAAACCTGTCCATTATTGCCAACAGTAGCTAATATTTTCTCTTGCCATTGTTTTAAAACGGATTCGCTTTCGGTCAATAATTGATTACACAGGTCATTGAATCCTTGTGAAATGGCATAGTAGGGAATATTTTTTTGGTACTGGTCATATTTACCAGTAATAAAATTGCCGCGTTTGGCTGTAATGGGTTTATGAACCTCATTTACTAAAGCTGATTTGCCCACTCCCGAATAGCCTGCAACCAACATTAGTTCAGTTGTACCATTGGCGATGCGATTGTCCTCTGGACACGCTACGCGAACAAAAGCCGCCAATAGCGTCTCTAATTCTGATTCCCGTCCATAGAGTTTTTGCGGAATTATAAACCGATCAGAAACATCCTGACTAGCCAATGGAAACACCTCAATTTTCCCATTGGTTTGCAGTTGATGCAAACATTCTTCTAAATCTGCCTGAATCCCAAAAGCAGACTGATAGCGGTCTTCGGCATTTTTCGCCATCAGTTTGATCACAATGTCACAGAGGACTTGGGGAATAGGAAAAGAAGCCTCACCCACTTTCGGCACCCTCTCCTTACCAAGGAGAGGGTTATTCATATTTGGTGGTTGTTTAGCAATATGGCAATGAATCAACGCTAGAGCATCATCTCCTGGAAACGGCACTTCTGTTGTTAGTAACTTATAAAAGGTCACTCCTAAAGAATAGAAATCGCTGCGATAGTCAATCGCCCGATTCATTCGACCTGTTTGCTCAGGAGAAATGTAAGCAATAGTACCTTCTAGAACATTGGGATTTTTGAATGATTGTGTTTCTCGTGACAGAACAGTAGAAATACCAAAATCGATGATTTTAACTTGTCTGGTGTCGGGGTTCAAGACAATATTTGAGGGGTTAATATCTTTATGAATGATGTTAGCAGCGTGGATTTGTCTAAGGCTTTCGACGATAGAAATACTCAACTGGAGAAACTCTTCTAACTCTATTTTTCCAGCTAGCTGCAATTGAGCTAAAGAACTACCGCCGAAATCTTCTAACACTAAGACTGGACGTTGTTGGTGAGTTTCCAAAGCGTAAACTTGGACAACTCCTGTGAGATGGAGATTGTGGATAATGTCATATTCACGCTGATAACAAGCAATGCGTTCTGGCGAAGGATAAGCATCTCGCAGGGTTTTGAGAATTACAGGTTGGTCATCGGCTTCCCTGTAGCCTCGATAGATCAGAGAGTTGCTGCTGTCGTAGATTTGATTAATAATTTTATAGCCGGAAAGCGTGAGCATAGTTTGGGTACTCCTCAAAAGTGGGTTAATGCTGTCCCAGTTACTTTGTTGGAGTTAGTGTACCCATTTCGAGACTTTACTAACAAAAAGATCCCCGACTTCTTAAAGAAGTCGGGGATCTGAACGTCTCAGTGGAGAGCAAATCAAATAGGATTACTATATCCCTTATACATCAATAGAGTTCAGTTAAAGATTTCTTCCTTTTCTTCCTTTTCTTCCTTCTCTACGAGACGCTACGCGAATGCGTTCTTCTCTTCTCTACGAGAGGCTGCGCCAACGAGACGCTGCGCGAATGCGTCCTTCTCTACGAGACGCTGCGCGAATGCGGTTCGTTAAAAAAATTGAATTTGACAAAGAGTTAAGCCTTAACCCAAGGATATTCCTTATACATCTACAATTAGCCTTGCTTTTCTCAAAAAGAATTGGAGTACAGTTTCTTGTTTAGAAATAATATCAGCTCTGCCTTCCATTCCCATTTGAATAGAACATTGTTTGTTTCCTCGACCTAAAGATAGGCTTTGAGGTTCAATTGTTACCTCATAGAAGGCAGCACCTTTGGGAGTAGTTGTAGTTGTAGTTGTACCTGTAGCAGCATCATTATTCGCTGATGGAAAAAATGCATCTGGAGAAATTGATTTAACTTTACCTTGAAGAGTACCGTAATCTGGATAAGGACAAGCAGAAACTCGCATTTGCACATTTTGTCCTGGCTTCAACTTGCTTTTATCCTCAGTTCCTACCACTGCCTTAATCACCAAGGGGGCAGAAGTAGGAACAATTTGGGCGATTTCTTCTCCAGGGCGCAATGTTTGTCCGGGATTACGTAGGTTTAGCTTGGAAATAATACCGTCTGCTGTTGCAGAAATGATCGTCTCCTTAAGTTCGATATTCGCTTGTTTAAGTTCGCGGTCATCATGCTCGAACTGTTTTTGCGTTTCAATCCGTTGCTGAATCAGGGCGTTGCGTTCTTTGTCTAATGTGGCGATGCTAGCTTGTCCCGTAGCTTTTTCTTGAGCAATGCGTTCTTGAGCGATCGCAATTTCTGCTGGAGTTGGATTCAGGGCAGCTTGGAGGCTTTGCAATTTGGCTTTGGCAGCCTCAAGTACTTGTTCTTGCTGGCGAACAGCTAGTTGTGCTTCCTCAAATTGATCTAGTGACAAAGCTCCAACTTTGGCTACGCTCTCATATCGGTTTCGCTTTGTCTCGGCTGCTGTTAAGCCAGCAGTTGCTGCTCTCACGTTTGCAGAGGCTTCTTGGACATCACTAACAGTAGTAATTCGCTTGTCTCGATAGTCCCGCTTACGACTGCTCAATTCAGCTTCAGCCCCTGCAACTGCACGGTTACTGCTGTCAGTTTGGGCTACAATTTGGTTATTAAGAGCATGAATCTGAGCGTTGATTTGCACCAGTTGTAATTTTGTTTGCCCAATGCTACTTTCTAGTTGGCTCTTTTTGGTTTTCAGGCGGGAGTCGTCAATAGATGCGATCGCATCTCCTGTTTTAACAATCTGATTCTCTTTCACAAAAATCCGCATAACTGGGCCTTCTGTCGCAGCCTGAACCAGCCGCAACTCACCAGCCGGACGCAGACTTGCCTGTGCTTGAACGGTGGTTTTGTATTGAGTTACAGAGGCGACGGCAACTGCTATTGTCACAGCAACCAATGTGATCGCGCCACCAATAGTAGTCCAACTCCCAAGTGGTGGCAAAAAATCGTTTTCTTCAGCTTGGGGAAGTACGACAGAATTAGACTGACTAACCATAACAAGTACCTAAACAGAATTAATTACGAATTACGAATTAGTTAAGTGATGCTGACATATTTGCCATTAGCAGGAGAGCCGGAAGATTTCACTAATAAACTAGGAGTTGATGGCCCCAGGTTCTCTAGGAAGTCCAAGTGATTACCAGCAATTTGGCGCAATTCTTCTGGAGAACCTTGAATTTGCAAACGTCCTTTCTCTAGTAATACAATCCAATCGGCTCGCCCAATGACTCTGGGACGGTGACTAATTAAAATTGTGGTTTTGCCTTGGCGATGGGTAAGCAATCGATCTAGTACTTCAACTTCACTGGCGGGATCGAGAGCGCCAGTAGATTCATCTAAAATCAGTATTGGCGGGTTAGTAATTATTGCTCTGGCGATCGCTAATCTCTGTCGTTGTCCACCAGAAAGATTAGCTCCAAATTCTCCTAAGACGGTATGATACTTGTCAGGTAATTCGCTAATAAATTCATCAGCTCCTGCAATCTGGCAAGCTATAACAATTTCTTCAAAAGTCAGGTCAGGATAGCTGAAGTGGAAGTTATCAAAAATTGAGCGACTCCAAAAGTGCGGGTCTTGCGGGACTAAAACTACCTGCTGTCGCAGACATTCTAAAGATAAGTCTTGTTTGTTATAGATGCCATAACGGATATTGCCTGACTGGAGGGAATATAAACCAGCCATTAGTTTGGCTAGAGTACTTTTACCACAACCAGATTTACCAATTAAAGCAATCACTTTACCACCAGGGATAGTCAACGTAAAATCTTGCAAGAGGTCAACTCTACCAGCATGGTGGAAGTTAACTTTAGTACAGATAATGTTTGCATCAGTAGAAATTTCTGCCCAAGGCTTTTTCTCTTCATTCGACTCTTCTGGGGTAGCGTCAATCACTTCTGCCATCCGTTGGATAACAATTTGGGCAGTAATAAACTCATCGGCTAACCCGATTACTGAAGTTAAGAAACCGAGAAAGTTGCCACTCATGCCGTTAAAGGCTAGTAGCTGACCAATAGATAATGTGTGATTAATTACTAAATAGCTGCCTAACCAGAGTAAACCTATATTAGTTAAACTTGAAAGAATATGAGTGAATGTGCTGCTATATAGTTCCAACTTCATCGTACTCCAACCCAAGTTAGCCAGGCGACCATAATTGGTTTGATATTCTTGCCAAGCTTGGGGAGTTGCTTGTGTCGTTTTGAGTACTTGGACGCCACGAAAGGTTTCCACCAAAAAGCCTTGGTTTTCAGTGCCTAAAACGATAAGTTTACGGGTTTTCTGGCGCAAGGCGGGTAGGAAAAGCAGATTAACTAAGGTGACGATCACAAAGGCCAATACTGAAGCCAGAGTCAGTTGCCAACTCAAAAAGAGCATAAAGCCCAAGGAAACTACAGCAATAAAAAATTCGCTAGGTAAACCAAGAACAATCTGCGAAACTAACTCATTGATCGCATGAATATCGGCAATTCGGCTGACGACTTCCCCACTACGATGTCCTTCAAAGTAAGATAAGGGCAAGTGTAAAAGTTTTCGACCGTAGTCTAGCAGCAGTCCTAATTGCAACCGTTGACCGAAATGACCGATCAGGTGAGACTGTACCAAACCAATCGCACTTTTAAACAAGTTCATGGCAATTACCCCAATTGCCACGGTAGTTAATAGTTGAGTATCTCCCCGCACTAGCACATCATCGGTGAGGAGTTGCATCATCAAAGGATAGGCCAGAGACAAAAGTCCGATTACAATATTAATTGCGATCGCCTGACCCAAAAGGAAGCGATAGGGCCAAACACGCACCAGATAGCGCCCAAAGCCAGTCATTTTGTCATTCGACTGCTCATAAAAACGCGTGTCGTCTGGCACCAATAGCAGCATAATCCCATTGCTCCAACCCTCAACTAATTCCTGACGGCTGAGGTAGCGGATACCAAAACCAGGATCACAAATTACATATTTATTTCCCTTTTGTCCGTATAAAACTACCCAGTGGTAGCCTTTCCAATGTATAATTGCGGGCAGTGGAGTTTTATTTAAACTGTCGATCAATTGAGGAGAAGCTTTGACTTGGCGGACATTAAATCCTAAAGCTTCTGCACCTCGATTCAAACCAAGCAGGGTAGTACCTCGCGATCCCGTGCCTACCGCTTCTCGTACCCGGCTCACAGTCAAAGTGCGTCCGTAATGTTTGGCAACAGTTGCAAGGCAAGCAGCGCCACAATCTTCTTCACTATGTTGGAGAACAACCTGATATTTCATAAAAAATCCGGGGATTACTTGGTTAGTCCCTGTGCAACTTGATTGTCATGCTGTTCGCGTACTCCTACGCTCAATCAAGCTATGGGTATTACACATAGGAGTAAAAATTAATTCTGCGTTGCTCGAAATCCTTGGTAGGGACAATACCCTGCGGTCAGCTAAAGCTACATGAATTGTCCCTACGTCATTTTCTTTTCCTTTATCTATTACAGTTTATTTGTGTTATCTTCAATAAAATGAAAAAGTAGGAGCGAATACGACCTCGCCCCTACAAACTGCCAGAAAAGGATGTTACTCAGCTAAAACCTTATGTGAGAGCATTCTTTTCTATTTTAGGTTTTTCAGGATTATAGTCTGCGGTATAAAATAGAACCAACCTGATTACGCAGGTAGTACAGACTCGAAGTTGTTGTTAGCGTTACCGCCTAAGTTACCTTGGCTGTTTCCTTTTAGATAGTATCTTTGACCTGTGTAATTCTTACCAGTGTACGCATACCAACCTTTGTAACCCGTTACTTTGTACCAGGATACTTTATTGTTATAGCCTCCTAAACTGGTATATCCTTTTCCGAGACCTATCTCACTTCCTGAACCATTATATCCGGTCGAAATGTATAATGCACCACCACTAACAGTAGCAGCGTCTTCTTGGTCAAGGTCTTGCACCAATTCGATGCTGTAAAGGTCTTGGGTTTGGTTGTTGATGTTAGACATTGTTTTTCTCCTTAGTTAATTGAAGTAGGTTAGTAAGTTGAATCTGTGCGGCGATCGCGTTTTAGGTGTTCGCCTTCACTGCACCCTTTTACAATAGATAAATTTAATTAGACGCGCATCGTCAAGTTAGGAAATTGACTTTCCAATTTTGGAAAGTTAATTTCCGAAGATAACTAAAACTTCCAGGACTTACGCACTCAGATCCCCCAACCCCTTAAAAAGCTTTAGAAATTCCCCCCTTTTTAAGGCTACGATGTACACACAAGTCATCGAATTACTCAAAAAAAACCTCACCCTGTCCTATGGGACATCCCTTTCCTTAATAAGGAGAGGGACAGGTTCTGCATAGCAAAACCAGGGTGAGGTTTTGATTTGTGGGTTGTAGAGTTTCAAGCTTCAGTGCGTAAGTCGTAACTTCTTAGGAACCTGAGCAGGTAGGCAGTTGTGACCAAAAACCGTCTCACTCCTACAAGCTGCGAGAAAAGGATGTTACTCAGCTAAAAGCAAAGGTGAGAGCATTCTTTTCTGTTTTAGGTCTTTCAGGATTCTAGTCGCGGTATGAAATAGAACCGAGCTAAGCTACAGGACTGATAGACTCAATGTTGTTGTTAGAAAAGCGTAAGTTACCTTTTGTGCCTGCTTTTAGAAGGAATCTTTCACCTGTGAAATTCTTACCACTCCAGGCGAACCAACTTCTGTTACCCTTTACATCGTACCAAGTTGCTTTATTGTTAAAGCTGCCTAAACTGTTATAGCTGCGTGTGAGATTATTTAAGCGTTTGCCTTTACCATTACGTAAGTCCGAAAGGTCTAAAGAACCACCACTAACAGTAGCAGCGTTTTCATGGTCAAGGTCTTGCACCAATTCGATGCTGTAAAGGTCTTGGGTTTGGTTGTTGATGTTAGACATTGTTTTTGTCCTAAGTTAATTGAGGGAGTTTAATAAGTTGAATCTGTGCGGCGATCGCGTTTTAGGTGTTCGCCTTCACTGAACTCCTTTACAATAGATAAATTTGATCAGACGCACATCATCAAGTTAGGAAATTGACTTTCCAATTTTGGAAAACCAATTTCCGAAGATAACTAAAACTTCTTAAGAACCCGAACAGGTAGGCAGTTGTGGCCAAAAACTGTGAGGAGGGACAGTAGATGCAGAGGCAGTGAGAATCACCTCACCATTAGCTGTGTACATCCATCCCTGAGCTTCAATCAGTGGCGCAGATTTAACGGAATGGTAAGGTTTGCTGCTAGTAGTAGGGTTTTCGGGGTCGAGAGCGTTTTCTTGTGACGTTGAGATACTTGCGCTCTGGACAGTTGGAATCTGATAAGTTGGATAGGGTGCAATTGAGGGGTCATCTGGCATCACTGGCAAACCTCCGTTCCCCGTGATGATGAATTTCCCTTCTGGTCGTTTACTCCCTGCAATGCAACTATTGGCAATCAACTGTGAAGTATCGATGATGTTTGTGGGCAGAGCAGTTAAGCCTTGACTAGGGTTAACATCAGGCGTGTTGAGTTGCACTACGCCATTGAACTCAGAACCACGAGCAGAAGTAGCTGTAATCTCACTTAATGGCGTGGGTTGTAAACGAAACTTGATGCCAAAGATGCCAGAAGCATTGACAATTACTCGACCACCAAAGCTATTTTCAGCATTAGCACTGATGTCGCTATTTTCTTTTGGAACAGCGACTAGGTTATGGGTATCAATCGTAATATTGCCACCAGTGGCATTACCCATAGCGTTGGTAGTAATGCTACTACCTCGGCGTAGGAGCAACAAGTCCTGCGATCGCAAATTAATATTTCCTTGTCCTCCATTTGTGTCAGCACTGATTGTTGCTTGGTTGTCAAGATCGATAGAGTTAGCTTCAACTATTAATGAGCCTGCAATTCCTGACCCTTGACTGCTGACCGTTATTTTAGCCCTATCCCTCAAAGACAGCATCCTGGTTGTAATATTAATATCGCCCCCCTTGCCTACGCCTGTCAATTCCACAGTACTGAGTAATTGACTGCGGCTTCCATTGTTGCCCGATCCTTCCAAGGAAACTTTATCGTGGGCAAATATATTCACATCGCCTGCATTTCCTTTCCCTTGGGTTGTGACATTCAATACAGCGCCATTTTTCAGATAAAGTGACCCAGTGGTAATATTGATGCTGGCACCGTTGCCCACCCCGTCTGGGAACACATTGCTGAATGCTCCAGTAGCGATATTACCAAGTCCTTTATCAAAGACAACGGTATCGTGGGCATCGATATCTACCCTACCTGCATCCCCCTTTCCACCATAGTTGGTAGCAACCAACTCACCACCATTGGTAACAGAGAGTGACCCAGTTGTGATCTTGATATTGCCTCCCTGACCTTCGGCTCCTCTCTGCACTCCGCTGACTACCGTGGTGACATTTGTGCCATTGGCACTTACCCCATCCAAGGAAACTGTATCGCGGGCAAATATATTCACATTGCCTGCATTTCCTTTTCCTTGGGTTGTGACATTCAATACAGCGCCATTTTTCAGATAAAGTGACCCAGTGGTAATATTGATATTGCCTCCCTGACCTTCGGCTCCTCTGTGCACTCCGCTGAGTACCGTGGTGACATTTGTGCCATTGGCACTTACCCCATCCAAGGAAATTGTATCGTCGGCAAATATATTCACATTGCCTGCATTTCCTTTTCCTTGGGTTGTGGCATTCAATACAGCGCCATTTTTCAGATAAAGTGACCCAGTGGTAATATTGATGCTGGCACCGTTGCCCACCCCGTCTGGGAACACATTGCTGAATGCTCCAGTAGCGATATTACCAAGTCCTTTATCAAAGACAACGGTATCGTGGGCATCGATATCTACCCTACCTGCATCCCCCTTTCCACCATAGTTGGTAGCAACCAACTCACCACCATTGGTAACAGAGAGTGACCCAGTTGTGATCTTGATATTGCCTCCCTGACCTTCGGCTCCTCTCTGCACTCCGCTGACTACCGTGGTGACATTTGTGCCATTGGCACTTATCCCATCCAAGGAAACTGTATCGTCGGCAAATATATTTACATTGCCTGCATTTCCTTTTCCTTGGGTTGTGACATTCAATACAGCGCCATTTTTCAGATAAAGTGACCCAGTGGTAATATTGATGCTGGTACCGTTGCCCACCCCGTCTGGGAACACATTGCTGAATGCTCCAGTCGGGATATTACCAAGTCCTTGATCAAAGACAACGGTATCGCGGGCATCGATATCTACCCTACCTGCATCACCCTTTCCACCATAGTTGGTAGCAACCAGCTCACCACCATTGGTAACAGAGAGTAACCGAGTTGTAATGTTGATGTTGCCACCTTTGCCCTCGGCTGTTCGTCGTAGAGCGCTGGATGCTGCACTGGGTCTATTGAAGCTAGTCGCCCCATCAAAGGAAACGGTATCACGGGCAACTATGTTTATACTGCCAGCATTCCCTAGTCCAGAGGTTTGGGTATTCAGTAGACCGCCATTTCTGGCATAAAGCGATCCGGTCGTTATATTGATGTCGCCACTGTTACCCACAGCTGTTGATTGCACCGTATTAGAGATACTACTTCCATTCAGGTTTATTGTCTCTGTTGCATTAATTTCAATATCTCCCGCCTGTGAGTCAACAGAACCCAGCCCTGATGGTATCCCTGACTGTAGCTGTGTATTTTCTCCAGTCATATCCAAGGAATGGGCATTGATCGCAATACTACCCCCACCACCGAGTACATTGACATCAGTGCCATTGCCCAGAGATACATCAGCTCGTTCAACGCCATTAGGAAAACTTAAACCAAGGTATGAGCCATTAATACTCATACTAACTGTACCAGTGTCTGCCATACCTCCCAACTCCACATTTCCACCCGAAGCTAGGAGTTGACCACCATTAAGCTGCACATTACCGCCTACAAGTGCTAAGGTGTGACGCGGATTAACTTTTAAATTAGAACCTTGTAGCTGAATATTTCCTGGATTCGTCCCAAATTGTAAGCCAATGGGTACATTGATAGTCAGCAAAGGTGGGGTTTGAGAATTTACAGCACTGAATTTAATCCCATCACTAAAATTAAGACTATTAGCTGTAGTTGCAATAAAAGAACCGCCAATATTCAGGGAGGCATTGGAGTTAAAGATAATTCCATTCGGATTGATTAAAAATAAATTTGCAGTGCCATTTGCCCGAATCAACCCATCAATATTTGAGGCTGAGTTACCTGTAACGCGAGTGAAGATATTTTGAATCTGCGTCGTATTATTAAAATATGCCTCCCCGCCTGTAGGTACAGAAAACTCGCTAAAACTGTGGAATAGATTGCTACCCCGAACTGTTCCACCTTCAATCTTGCAAGCTGTGCATCCTGGCGCGACGCTGGAATTTACCTCAAGTCTATTATCAGGAATAATTTGGGCGTAGATGGGGCTAGTCATGAGAAAAGCACAGCATCCCGTTATAGTTATCGCCCCAGAACCAAATAGCAGCGATTCCCAGCTTTGATAACCCCTTAATTTAGCTTTCACAAGATTTATAGACTCCTCACAACCAGTAATCATACTATGTCATCAAGTTTCATAAATTGTCATATTCCTTAACTAAGGTGCTAATTTTCCAATTTTGGAAAACTAAATTCCTGAATCTGCAACACGCAGTCAGTTGATTATTCGTATCCTAGTCTTTAACGATAAGTTTTACTTAAATGGCAAGTTAATTTCTGTCCATAAAAAGTTAGACCTCCGATAGTTTTGGTAGGTTTAATAAATACATTAAAAAGTAAACCAGTTATGAACCGAGATTCAAAGCAAACTTTGCAAAAATTTTTAGTTGTTGACGACCACGAAGCTATTCTTCAAGGTACAATTCCAGCGCTCAAAGAGAAATATCCAGAAGCGGAAATCTTCGCAGCTCAGGATGCCCAAACTGCGTATCAGCTATTTGAACGCCACCACCCAGACTTGCTAATTGTAGATTTATGTCTGCCAGGAAAGCCTCAAGCTCCAGCTCAGGTTGAAGTTGGTATGCAACTGAGCAAAACTTTGATGGAAAGCCCTCTTGCCCCTAACTTAGTGGTGTTAAGTACCAATATCAAACCCTTAGTACGTCTCAAACCGATAATTAATGCTTATGAGGGTGGCTTTGCAGCTATGGATAAGTCTTTGCCGATCCGCGAAATGTTGAAGTTAGTTGACTTGGCATTGCGCGGCTCTATTTATTTATCTTCAGAACTGCGATCGCGCCCAGAATTTGACCGAAAATGGATCGAGGTACTGACGCTGAAATATCAAGAAGGCTTGACAGATAAAGCGATCGCTCAAAAAATGCTAGTAAGCGATCGCACTGTCAGAAATTACTGGATTAGACTGCAAGATTCTCTGTGTGTCTACGACGAACCCGGTAAAGAATTAAGAATTCAAATTGAAATCGCAGCTAGAAAAATCGGATTAATTAATTGATGAAGTTTGCGTTTACTATCAAAGGCAATTTTTGGAAAAAAGTTTATAGACAACTGCAACCCTGGCGAGAAGTAGTGCTGCCAGGACTCTCAATAATCCTGTTTATTGTGCTAGTTCGCTCAATAGGATTATTGCAATCGCAAGAGTGGCTTGTATTCGATCAATTGCTGCGAATGCGGCCTAATGAAGCTACCGATCCACGGGTGGTAATTATAGGCATTGATGAAGAGGATATTAACTATTTAGGAAGCTATCCCATACCGGATAAAGACATTGCTAAAATGCTGAGGATTCTACATACTTACAAACCTAGAGTCATCGGTCTGGATATTTTTAAGGATAAAGATAGTAATTCCGAGCGTGCAGACTTCGGACTTGCCTTGAGAGAAAATCCAAATATCATTGGAGTTGAAGTTTCATTAAATCAGAAGCGAACTTTTAATGTTAAGCCACCACCTGAATTACCTCCCGAACGAGTCGGCTTTGCAGATGTAATAGTTGACCCTGATGGCAAGCTACGCCGAAGCTTGATGGCAAGCAAGACTTACACAGGAAAACTTAAATACTCCTTACCTCTGCGTTTAGCACAATTCTATTTGCGCGAACAAGGAATTGTATTTGCTCATGGCAGTCATTCTTACGATCCGATCCGGTTTGGTTCGAGTCGGCTAGTTCGCTTTCTCCCCAATTCTGGCGGATATGTGGGAAGTGATGCTAATGGCTTTCAGATATTATTAAACTTTCGCTCTGATCCTGAACCTTTTCGGATCTTATCTTTGAGAGATGTTCTCACTAAAAAATTTGATCCCAATTGGATTAGCGATCGCGTCGTGATTGTGGGGATGACAGCCTCCAGTATTAAAGATAGATTTATCACTTCAGCAGTCAAACGTACATTTTATACTAAAGATTTAGGATTTGAAAATTCTGCTAATCAGTATCAATGGATTTATGGTGTAGAGATTCATGCCCATGCCACCAGCCAAATTATTAGTAATGTTTTAGACAGACGACCACTGTTAAAAGTGTGGCCAAAATTTTGGGAATATTTATGGATTTTAGCTTGGGGTTTACTTGGGATAATTCTGGGTTTAATCCTGAAATCTCCTGTAAAAACACTGTTGAGCCTGGGGTTAACTAGCATCGGACTTGTGGGAATTTGTTATATTCTCCTAGTTGTGGGTTGGTGGATTCCTTTAGTACCAACCTTGTTAGCTTTAGCAAGTGCCGGACTGACAACATCTTTTTTCGACCAAGATTTAAGAACATTACTCGAACAACGCAGTCTAACTCTCAAGCGCTGTTTTGAGACAATCCATAATGGACCTCTGCAAACTCTGGCTGTAATTTTAAGGAGTCTTGGCGAAGAAGAGATAGAAACACAGAACTTGCGATCGCAACTTGAACAAGTGAATCGGGAGTTACGAAGTATCCCTGATTATCTCAGTCAAGAAATGCTTAGTCGTCATAACAGTCTCTATTTGGAGGGGAATGAGATTCTCGATCTGCAAACTCCAATTGCTGAGTTACTTTATCATATTTACGACAGTACCTTAAGAAGAAACTTTCAAGGATTTGAAACAATCCAAAGTTTTATTCCTCCTAATTTTGAGCCACTAGAAGATTGCTATTTAAATACAGATCAAAAGCGAAGCCTGTATCTATTTTTGGAAGAAGCTTTATGTAATGTCGGCAAACATTCGCAAGGAGCTACCCGTCTTGATGTTATTTGTATGCGATCGGCGAAGGAGTTTTGTCTGCAAATAATTGATAATGGATCGGGAATTATATCTAAATCTAGCTATCAAAGTGGTGGACGAGGAACAGACCAAGCTCAAGATTTAGCCCGAAAATTGAGAGGTAAGTTTCGACGATTTCCTCACTCTCCACAAGGCATTGTCTGTGAGTTGACTTGGCCTGTAGCAAGTAATTGGCGACAACGATTTTTGTATCCAGGCAATTGGAAATTTTTCTTTGACCGCACTGATGTAACTTAAGGTGATACCAATGCATTGGCATTGCAGGTTGATGCCTTGGCATTGCAGATTGATGCCTTGGCATTGCAGGTCGATGCATTGGCATTGCAGGTCGATGCATTGGCATTGCAGGTTGATGCGTTGGCATTGCAGGTCGATGCATTCTACTTAAACCGCAAAAAAACACTAATTACCAGGATTAATTATTTTTCCCTATGCTGAGAGCGCTTATAGGTTCGTTCAACAGTCAATTTTTGAGAAATCAGAGAGGATTTGCTGGTATTCTTTACTAACTTGCTCTACTTCATAAGTCGATACAAGGGTCTCAACTTTTAGCGCCTTGAGTTTGACAAGACATTCGCTGATAAAATACTGTATTTAATTATGCGATCGCAACACCAAAACTGTAAATTGCTTAAAGCGATCGCTGATTAAGTAAGAAATTAACTTCTGAAAGTATTAGTTTGTGCCATCATGCAACGCTTGCCATACCGTATTCGTCGCGTTTGGGCAGTTCTGTTTCTCACGACGCTAACCTTATGCTTGTGGTTAGCGTATCCTTCCCTAACAATTGGGCATCAGGGAATCGCAGAGATCGCAACAGCTAAATCGTCGGCTTTAACACAGCTAGCGCAGCAAGGACTTGAGCTATATCAAGCTGGCGATATTCAAGGAGCAATCAAGTCTTGGCAAAAAGCTCTCTCTTCTTCTCAAGAGCATAACAGTAATTTATCTGATAAGATAAGTGTCCTTACATACCTTGCTAGAGCATATCAACAAGTAGGTCAGATACCGGAAGCGATCGCGCAATTAAAGCAAGTTATCGCTTACTATCGTCAAACAAACCAGCCGATAAAAGTCGGACGGATGCTGACAGAACAGGCTCAACTCTACAGTAGCTTGGGACAGCACCGACGAGCAATTGCGATTTTGTGCGGTCAAAATCAAATCAATCTGCCATGTACTCAGGATAGTGCTTTAGAAATTGCCCGCCGCCACTCAGATTTTCTGGGCGAAGTCGCCGCTTGGGGCAGTTTAGGAAATGCTCATCGTCTCCAAGGCGAGTATAAGCAAGCTATTGAAGATTTTGAACATAGCTATGAAATCGCCAAGCGCATCAATAATCAAACTTATCTAGCGTCTACTTTAAATGGTTTAGCCAATACCTACGTTAGTCTGGCTAAGGGCAATCAGCGTCGTGCTGAATTTGCAAGCGAGGTAGGCGATCGCAAAGCAGCCCAAAAATTCCAGCAAGACACTGTTAGAGATGATAACCAAGCTGCACAATATTTTGAACAAAGTCTGAATCTAGCTCGTAGCCAAAACCAGAGAGTAAACGAACTGCGATCGCTACTAGGTTTAGTTAGGCTTTATGATCGCCAACATCCTGAAGATAAAGCCATAGTTAACAATATATTACAGCAAGCGATCGTCGTCTTGGAACAATTGCCCGACTCTCGTGAGCAAGCTTATGGGGCGATTCAACTCGCTAATCTTTTACAACTGGCTAACCAAAAGAGCGAGTCGGTAACAACTGACCCAGCAACTCAATGCTTGAAGTCAGAATCATTACTCCCGTCTGTTGAACTACTCAACAAAGCTGTGGCAATCACTCAAAAAATACAGGATAGCGAGGGAGAATCCTTTGCCAAAGGTCGCTTAGGACATATTTACGAATGTCGTCAAGATTATCAAGAAGCGATAAATTTAACTCAACAAGCGCTGATTGGCACTGTCAGAAAGGAAAGCTTTTACTTGTGGGCTTGGCAAGCGGCACGCTTATCTAAAGCTACAGGTCGGGTGAAAGAAGCGATTAATTTTTATGAACAATCTGTTGATAGCCTCAAAAGTATCCGCAGCGACCTGACATTAGAACAGCGAGATTTTCAATTTGATTTTCGAGACAATATTGAACCAGTTTACCGGGAGTTACTTGAGTTACGCCTAGAGCAAACTGAGCATCTTGTTCAAGAATCTGATATTCAACAGAATTTGGAATTTGTCCTTCTCGGAATAGATGAGTTAAGGCTAGCAGAACTACAAAATTATTTAGGTAATGATTGTGCTTTAGCACTGATTCAGCAACCAGTGCCATTAATCGGGAAAAACACTGCTGTCTTGAGTTCGATTATCTTGAAAGACCGCCTAGCGATCATTCTTACCTTGGCTGACGAGCAGAAAAAATTTAAATCACGACTTTTTTGGGTACCTGCTAAGAGTCAGGAAGTCAAAGATGTAATCAGTGACCTGCGAGTAAAACTTGAAAAACGTTCCGATTTAGAAAACAGTTATCAAGCTAAAGCTCAACAAGTGTATGACTGGTTTATTCGTCCTTTTATCAAAGATTTAGAAACAGATAAAATCGAAACTTTAGTATTTATCCAAGATGGAATTCTTCGGAGTATCCCAATGGGGGCGCTGTTTGACGGCAAGCAATTCTTGATTGAAAAGTATGCGATCGCCACTACCCCAGCACTAACTCTAACCAATCCAATCCGCTATAACCCTCAAGAATTAAGAGTATTGGCTTTCGGCTTGACAGAAGCAGCTACCGTTGAAACGGATGCGGGGGCAAAATTTTTTCAGCCGCTTAGTCAAGTGAAATTAGAGCTGAAAACCATTACAAAGAGTTTACCTCAAAGCATGGGCTTATTGGATCAAGATTTTACAACTGAGCGCTTGCAACAAGAGTTAGCAAAAAATACTTACCCAGTAATTCATCTAGCAACACATGGCAAGTTTGGTATTGATGATCGAGAAACGTTCTTGGTGACAGGTAAAAAAGTTAAAGTAAATTATCAAAAATCTCGCCGACCTGAGACTTATAATCAAAAATTGACAATCAGCGACCTTTATCAACTAATTAGTAATACTCGCGATCGCAATCATCCCATAGAGTTACTGACCTTGACAGCTTGTGAAACAGCAGTAGGTAGCGATCGTGAAACTCTAGGTCTAGCTGGTATCGCCATCCAAGCCGGATCTCAAAGTGCTATGGCTTCTCTATGGAAAATTGATGATGCCGCAACCGCGCAACTGATAGCCAAATTTTATCAAAACTGGCACAGTGGACTAAGTAAGGCTAGAGCTTTACAGGCGACTCAAATAGCTTGGCTAAAAACGCATCAGCAGCAACTCGAAAGTCACCCTGGATACTGGGCACCATTCATTCTCATTGGTAACTGGCTTTAAATCAGTGAATAGTGAATAGTTAATCACTGTCTTGAAATTTTGGCTCTATAGCTCCTTTTATTAACTCTAATAAGGGGAGCGATAGAACCGAAATTTTTAAGTGCTTTTTGGTTGAAATTCAAACGTTTATACTAGCGCTGCAATTGATGAATTGCGCTTTTTGTAAGTTCTACTTGGATTTGTTCTTTTAGTCCTGTTTCAGATCCATTTGCTACCTTTTCTAGAAGAGATATCTTTAATTCTCTCAGCCTCGGCTGATCTTTTGAGATTAAAGCGATTTCTAAACTGTTGTACCACAAATCAGCTTGGTTATAGAGATTTGCCTTAGTTAAAACATCATTACTTTGAGAGAGTTGCTTTTGCAAATCTGGTTGAAGTGAAACTACTTTCATCGCAGCTGTAGCAAATGGATTACCTGACGGGCGATTAGCGTCGCAGACTAATTCGACTTGCCAAAGATATCTTTGACCAACTAACAATTCTGGACTGGACAAAGATAGCATCATAATTCCTGGTGAACTTTTAAAACTTTCGTCTTTAATCTCCTTTACCAACTTAGATTGTTTGCTAGCTTGGTCATACTCATAAAGCCGAAACTCCATTTGCGAGGAGGCAGAATTGCTGATAAACCAAGCGAATGTAAGACGGGTTGCCAAAGTTTGCCCATAAATTTGGGAAGGTGCAAGCAAAATGATGGCTGGAATGCTACTTGAAGATGTCTCGGACTGAGTTTCGCATCCTCTAGAGCCACCTGAAGTTCCTGTAGTCTGAGGTGGGGGATCGTTAGAATTATTGTTCCCATCAGCTAAGGCTGTTGTAGGCATCAATAACAATAAGCTCAAGCTAATATAGATGTATGTGAAAAGGCTTTTCCTCAAACATTTCTGGCAAGGGCGTAATATCTGAGTCATGTTCTACCTCGATAAGTTGCTAGGATAAGTAGGTGGGCGTTAAAAAATACAACTAGATTAAGAAATGTAAATTGCTTAAAAGCTTATATTCAAAGCCTTTCTGGTACTTTACATAAGTTTACATAGTTGGCTTTTATTCTGCCTACCTACTTAAGTCTTAAGAACATATCTGCTTAAACAACCTATATTTTGCAGATGAGCTTGAAAATAAATACGGTTGGGTTGCAAAAACCTGTCCTGGTCTGGTAAAAGTGCAGAAAGCAGATAATTCAGCAGCGAAAGATACGCCGTTAATAAACCGCAAGTAACTATTTTCTGATGGCGGCACTTAATATACAAGATTATTCTACTGTTATGCGCTGGTATATGCGATATCCATTGGTGTCAACTTAAGCTGAAATCTTCTGACTGTATGAGTTTTGCCCTCACCCCCAGCCCCTCTCACATATTGGGAGAGGGGAGAAAATTCTCCAGTTCCCCTTCTCCCATCTTGGGAGAAGGGGTTAGGGGATGAGGGCAACCCTGGAACCCTTGCTAAACCTAACTTCTACTTTAAGTTGACACTAATGGGCATTGCCGTGCCCCTACCAACGTATTTGTATCATAATTAAAGTCAAACAGTATAAGCTTAGGCACTCGCGTATAAGTACACAGGGCGAGTCAGATACTTACCCCAGGAAAATAAATATTTTTTGGAAGTCAAAGTGTAGTGCCTACAAGACCTTACACTGCCCATGATGCCGTAACAAATGGTCACACAGCACTAACGCTACCATTGCCTCAACCATTGGAACTGCACGCGGCAATACACAAGGATCATGGCGTCCTTTGGCTGCTAATAGCGTTTCTTCGCCCTCACGAGTTACAGTTTTCTGCTCTTTTCTAATTGTTGCTGTCGGCTTAAATGCAACTCGCAAAATGATATTTTCCCCGTTGGAAATACCGCCTTGAATACCACCAGAACGGTTTGTTAATGTGCGGATTTCACCATTTTGATCAATATAAAATTCGTCGTTATGCTCAATTCCGGTTAGTAGCGTTCCGCCAAAACCGGAACCAATTTCAAAGCCTTTGCTGGCAGGGAGAGACATCACACCCTTAGCGATATCAGCTTCCAATTTATCAAATACTGGTTCGCCCAAACCTTTCGGCACATTTCGCGCCACACATTCTACGACACCGCCGATAGAATCCCCTTGTCTACCAATTTGCTCAATTAGTTCAATCATGCGATCGCAGCATTCAGCATCGGGACAACGGACGATATTGCTTTCCACTTGTTCTAAGGTGACAGTATTTGGATCAACTACACCTTCCAAGTCTTTGATGCGCTTAACGTAAGCGATAATTTCGACATTGGCGACTTGACGGAGAATTTTTTTAGCGATCGCACCTGCTGCTACTCTTCCAATTGTCTCACGCGCTGACGACCTACCCCCACCTTGCCAATTGCGAATCCCATATTTTGCATCATAAGTTGCATCCGCATGAGAAGGCCGATACTTCTGGGCCATCTGGTCGTAATCTTGAGGACGAGTATCTTGATTACGTACCAAAATTCCTATAGGCGTTCCTAGTGTTTTGCCTTCAAATACCCCTGATAAAATCTCGCAGGTATCCGCTTCTTTGCGAGGGGTAGTAATTTTACTTTGTCCCGGACGCCTTCTATCTAGTTCTGCTTGAATTTCTTCTGCCGAAATTTCTAGTTGTGGAGGACAACCATCAATCACAACTCCCACACCGCCGCCGTGAGACTCGCCAAAAGTAGTTATCCGAAATAGATCACCAAAAGTGTTGCCCATGATTTTGACGAAAAAGGATGAGGCTTATGTATTTTACCTAGAGTTTTTGCAAAAGTTAAATTTATTTTTAGCAATTACTTGGATTAAAAAATGACACACTTATAAAAAAGGGTATGCGCTACCAACAAATGGATGTTTCGCTGTTTTAAGAAAATATATCAACTGTTTATGGACTACGCGCCGCAAATTTTGTCCACCCCGGTATTTTTCCATCTCACGTCAAGACTTAATTTTTGCCAATAATTTTTTCTATTTGAGGAATTCATGGTACAATTATACTACTCAAATGCAGAATTCAATGCTCCTAAAGTCAAGCGAGGGTGGCGAACAGCATATTTAAGGCTGTTCAAAGTGATCGCTTGGCTTTTATGCTAGAAATGACTAAAAACTCAGAGTTGATCTAGAAAATTTATTCAGGCATTATTAAAAAATGCAAACAATTAAACATATTTTGATATTAATTGGCACTACATAGAAAAACCCCCACTTTTTCAATCAACACTTTTTGTACTCAGGAGTAATTTTAATGAACAGCTGCGTTTTGATGGCGGAAATTATTGACGAGCCGCAACTCCGCTATACGGCGGATAATCTGGGAGTCACGGAAATGCTGGTGCAGTTTCCCAATTCCCAGAAACCAGAAGATCCACCAGCCACCTTAAAAGTTGTCGGCTGGGGGAATTTAGCAACGGAAATTCAGCAAAAGTATCACCAAGGCGATCGCGTCATCTTGGTAGGACGTTTAACCATGAATACTGTTGAGCGTCAAGAAGGTTTTAAAGAAAAACGCGCTGAATTGACGGTGCAACAAATTCAACCTGTTGGAGGTAGTTTTAATACTGATCCATCGCCTTCAGCAACCGTAACTCCATCATTTACTGAAACGTCTCCACAACAACCATCACCAGCATCTCGTCCACCACAGAAAGACGTTCCCACTTACGAATCACCACGTGCAGCGCCTACCCCAGCGACAAATGCTGTTGGTGTTACTCCCCAAGCGACAACTTACGAACCCATACCCCAACGCACAAATTATGAGCGAACCACTAATCCAGCAGTGAAAGCGGAAGAACCAGATCCAGATGATATTCCCTTCTAAAGTTGGTAGTTGAGTGTGTATTCAGTTTGCTAACCATACTTAGCAACAAGCAAAATTAATAATTTCTACAAATAGCCATCCTTGAGGATGTGCTATTTTTTTTGTCTGCGTTGACGCTTTGCGTCTTGTCGTGAGACATCGCTTAGTTTAGTCCTACCTTTACTAACTCTATTTTAATCTCTCAATCTAAAGCTTCAGACTCTATTTTACCATTTAATAAACTTCATCATGGTTGCCAATATCAATCAATAAAATAACCATTTCTAACAAATTCTCATCCTCAGATAAATTAAAAATAATTCTACAATCATAAGCAACAGAACAAGACCACAACCCCGCTAAATTTCCTGTTAACTTATGAGACTTTAAAGACGGTGTAAATGGATCATCTGCCAAAAGCCTTAATACCTTAACAATTTGATTCTTTAATTGCAGGTTTTTCTTTGTGATCTTCCTAAAAGACCGCTTAAATCCACTACTCCAGACAACTTCCATCATCATCTCCTAGTAAATCAGCGATCAAATCATCAACGCTTCCCCTATGAGCTGTCCCATCCTTAAAAGCCTGCATCACTTCCTGAGCATTAGCCAAAATTTCAATCCGCCGATTCTCAATTCGTTGCTGGCGAAGAAACTCAAATAAATACTCTCGATCTTCTGTGGGCAAACTTTCAATAGAATTAATAATTTCTTGTAAAGTCATCATAGAACCTTCCAATTAAGTAAACTCTACCTTTACTAACTCTATTTTAATCTCTAAATCCAAAGCCTCAGCCTCTTACATTTAGCCAATTTCCGCAAAAATATAATACAATATCAGGCGCAGTGGGGGCAAATGTTTCTGAAGGGCAGAAGCAGGGATTAGCGTAGGCGTAGCCCGCCACAGGCATCGCTAGGGCAATCATCAATAATCCACCAATTTTAACTTCAGATGAATCTACAGCTAATTTAGCAAAGCATTTCCAGTAGTGTTGGCAGGATGGGAACGATTAAGATTTACCATAATCTTTGTTTTAAGGAAAAGCATTTAAGGAGAATTTGTTAATTCCTGAATCAATTGCTCAGGAGTTAAAATTCGGGGTGTAATAGCGGTGAAATCTTGAGGATTACGGGTAATAATCGCATCTAATTGATTCAAGACAGCAGTGGAGTATTGAATAGCATCTTCAAAATCCCTAAAATTTGCTGTTAGAGCCATCGTAATTACAGCTTGATTTACCGTAGCAATTTGACAGAACCTAACTATTTGTCTCAAAAACTCAATAGTTAAATCTCGACCTTTTTGTTTACGGATAAGATAGTAAAGGTCGCTAATAGTTGATGCTGAAATGTAGCCTTCTATTTGTCCCTGTTCAACAAATGCTAAAACTGTCTCGCTATTAGTGATATATGGCTGTCGTTCCAGGGCAATATCCACAATTATGTTGGTGTCAAGCAAGACTTTCACAGGTTATGTTTATCCTTTAAATATTCCCATTTGGCTTGATGTGGATCAAAATCAGGAGGTGCTGGCTGAGTTTTCTCAAACCAGTTTTGCAAAGCATTGATTTTAGTTCGTCTTTTAGGTGTCTCTGTCTGCGGTTCACTTGCTGGGACTGTAATATTGTCAAGCTTCTCAATAGCTTGCAAGACAATCACTTCCACATCTCCGGGGGGTAAATTCACTGGTTCGGTAATCACCAAGTTACCTGCTGAATCGATTTTCCCATTAAGTTTGTAAGCTTGCATAATATTTCTCCTACGATTCTGTTTCTAGATTATCTCGCACTGTCCAAATTGCATCGCGTATTTCTCCAGTACAATCTTCACCGGTTAGTTCTTGCCATCAGATGAATCTACAGCTAATTTAGATCCTTTAACTGAAAAAGCAATCAAGTTTTGCGATTGCTGTATGATTGACTGTCCACTTTGACGGAATAGGGTTATTTGCTTCCAGAAGGAGGAAGTAAATTCCGATATTCCAAGTGTCCGCGTTTGCCCAAATCTTGAATAATATTTTCAGCAGTTTTTATTGCTTGGACACTCGTGCTTTGAATAGCTTTACTGAGGATAGCCTTAGTTTCATTCTGCCAACCGTAGGGACTCCAAACAGACTTATCATTTTTAATCATCAGTTCAAGGCACTCGACAGATGATTCTGGCATCGTATCAACAAGTACATCTAGACGTTCCAGCAGCAAAAAGTCAGGGTTTACTTTGCCAGTTAGCTCAAGAATCTGTTTAATCTGTGCAATAGCCCAAGTGTCATCAAATTTCCCAGAACCGAACCACCAGCCAAAAGCAGCAAGTTCAGTGGCGTAGGAACTAGGTTCAGCAGAATTAAACGCTGTTTCAAAACGCTTCTTCCAGAGCAATTGGAGACTATTAAGGATTTGCGGAGCTATCTCATCTTTTGTGTTCTTAAGGCTTCGCCCCACAAATTCTAGAGCATAGCCACGCAACGTATCAGAAGCTAACTCAAAAAACCGTGCCAGTAATGCTCCTGGCTCATCCAAATTCAGCTTCCCACGCCAGTAGAGAGTCATCAAGTGTTGGGCAAAACCTTCATCGGTATGTGTCAGTTTTTGTCGTTCAATCGAGGTGGGATCGATTTGTTCAACTGCATAGCGGTATTCCTCATGTAGTAAATCAAAGGTATTGTCATAAACACCAGAAAAATTAATGTAGCTTTCCCAAGCAGCAAGCCGCAGATTGCTGAAAGTCTCATCCTGTGGAAATATTTTTCCTATACTTTGATTTGCCCATAGCGGATCTAGTAAAGCCAGCCAAGGAAACCACTGACCATAAACTGAGCGTATCGCTAAAGATGGCTCTATATCTGGGTTAAGATGTTCATCAAGTACCTGCCGTACTTCTGGCATTTCATCAAAACCTCGTTGCAACTGCTCTGCACTCTCAGGTATTTGCTCAAAGTGGCGACGAATCCAGAGGGCATAGCGTACAACTGTGTGCATTGCTTCCCCGCGAACAGTATTGATTGCCAGATCATTATAATTATTATTTGAGCTATGGTACTTTATTTCTCTTTCTTGTGTAGGGTCTGGATGTTGAGTTAAAAGTCTGAGGATGTTCCAAACCCGATCGCGAAAATTAAACTGAATTGCTATTGTATCAAGGTTCAGTCCGACTCCAAGCAAGTCTACCACTGTTCGGCAAGGTTCGAGCCAACTGCTGCTGGGTTCGTTATAAATTGTCTGATATTTCTTCAATTCTTCAGATTTCTCTGCCAACCAATTGCAGAGACTTAGAACAGATATCCAATCAAATTCTCTTATTTCTTGCTGTTGTCTTGATTGATTATTTAAAGCCTGACACAAACCTCTAAGCAAATTCGATATATATGTTGGGTGTATATCTTGAAATTGAGCGGCTCCCTGTGCATAACGTTCGGGACTTTTTTCAGCCAGTCTTGCCAGAGCAGATCCTAGCCCTGAGCGTGATGGCTCTTCAAAGGGATCTGTAGAATTTTGCTCCCATGTTCTAAGAAAGGCAACTAGCTCCTCAATACTCATAGATTCTAATTCTGAGTCAGTCTTTGGACTTCCAACACCTAAGACTCTAAATGTGCTGACTCCTCTAGAAAAAATATTTGAAATTTCAATAGTACCAAACTCATTAACTAATTGTTGATATCTTTCTTGCCAATCTATTGGAAGACTATCTTTTATTATTGTCAGTTTGTGCCACTGCCAATATTTTATCCATTCAGCTTTTTTATCTTGATCTTCTTGCCAATTCAAGTCAAGTTCAGGCTTGTCAATCCAACTTAGAATTTGCTCTTGTTTCTCTATTGGCAGTTGAGAAAAATTCTCTTTCAGTAAGTGTCCGTACTCATAATCTTCGTAAGAACTACTATCTGTGAAATGCTCACGATCAGCCAATTTTTTAATAAGCAAATCGTGGTCTACTTCTGGAAACTTACGAATCAGGTAAAGTGCAATGCGATGAAAAATCCGCCAGGATCGCTTCTCTAACTCCGAAATGATATCTCCTATTTTAGTCTTATCATCTTCTAAAATCTGCTCTGCTGTATCTCTGACTGCTGCTACCAAATGTTCTCTAATTTTATCATGCGAGTAATTTCTAGGATGTTCATCAATAGCGTATCGCCAATAACCTGAGCCATCCTCCCAGATAAGTGAATTTTCTTGCAGTTGTTGAATTTCTTCATCACGGTGGGAAAACTGAACTGCATCAAATAGCAGAAGAGCTAACATTTTAAAAACATCTAGTTTGTTTTTACCTGCTACTTTCACTAATTCAGGTACATTCTTTTTAATAATTTGTTCATAATGCCAGTTATCAAAGCGTATTCGTGGTTTTGGTGAGGGAAGATAAACTCTGGTGCTACCTTCTTCTTGATTGTTAAAACTAAAGTCTTTCTTAACAGCAAGTAATATTCGAGCCAGTTCTAGTGCTTTCTTAATCTCATCCCCTTGAGCAAGATGCACTATGAGAGCAGCAACTTTCTCTGGGAATAGAGATGATGAGTATAGTGATTCTTCTATCCAGGTTTTAACTTTAGGAACTAATTGCCCTGCTTCTTGTGAGGGCATCTGAAGTGCTGCATCA
Source organism: Nostoc sp. (assembly GCF_036919815.1). Classification (GTDB taxonomy): domain Bacteria; phylum Cyanobacteriota; class Cyanobacteriia; order Cyanobacteriales; family Nostocaceae; genus Nostoc. The sequence goes on along the minus strand of NZ_JBALCE010000004.1, from coordinate 32,338 downwards.
ACAAAGTCTTCATGAACACGGGGATTGTTGCTTTCTATCTGCCGTGCAATTTCTAGAACCTCTTTCGGCTCGTGTTCAGCCATTCGCGCTAGATAGCGAGACTGAGGCCACATAGGAAAGCTGACACTGCCTTGACTAACATCCTCAATAATTTGTGGAGGATTCTTGAAAAACCCTTTATCCTTTAACGGTTTAATCCACTCTGGATTTTGTAGACGATTGAAAAAATAAATGCGTTGCTGGGGATGAATCAGCTTTGCTATGGCTTTATCAAGCTGTTGAGGAGTTGGCTTCTTCCAGGATGTCATCGATTTCATCTGTAGTATTATAAAAGTCTTGAGCAAATGTACTTAGGAATGCCTCAAATATATCAAACCAATATAAAAGTTCATCTTCTTTATATTCTTTATCAACTTTCCCGTTATCGTGTGCTGTTTTAACAAGCCATTGGCTCATTTTTTTCCATTGATTCACTTGAGGCAACAATTCTTCCACAAGTGCATCTTTAGAAACACATTCAGCAAAAAATACCCCAATTCTCTTTTCAAATTGTGGTCTTTTTTCCGTATGTTCTTTAATTATGTAGGCAATTTCACGGTATAACTCACGAGGTATAAAAATATCGGGAGAAGAAGATGGTAAATTAGTTTGAGAATTGATTCCAACTTCTGGAAAACTCCCATCTATTGTAAAACTTTTATTTTCCCAATTTTTTGCCATATTTTCGATTAAATTGTAATATTCAACTTTACTTGCTTGACCCAATTTTACGTTAAGTAAGCGGTTGCAAATTTCGCGCAGACAGTGAGCGATAAGCCTAACTCTACCGGGGATTTGTATTTCAAACCTTAAACGCACTGCACTTTCATAAAGTTCTGCTAGAGAAGGAGCTTCTTCGTGTAACCATATCTGTCTTTTTCTGCGGTCATCTGTCCAGTGAGATAAAAGTATATCTTTAGGAGGGTTAGATTCAGGCTGTTTACCATTTAGTTCCACAACTTATTCGCTAATAATTGACATAAACGTTAATTTATTCAAATTCTACTGTAAGTAGGCACGATAAAATCAAGGTATATTGAGTTTTGTAAAAACCCTGGAACTATTTATTTATAAGCTCTTTGTTGACTTTACAGTTTGTTACATAGGTTCATTTTTTCACACCGACTTCTTTGTATTATTATATTACAAAATTTATGGTTGAAAGCACTTGGTAAAAAACTTGTCCATCTTAATTTCACTCCCCCATTGGGGGATTTTTTAGGGCAACGATCGCTGGAGATGTCAAATCATAAAAACGAGAACAACCACTGCAAAAGCATAACTCAGCATTGCAGACTGGCGATCGCTCCTTAACCAATTTACGGATTTGCTCTCCTGGCTGTTTTGTTCGTGGTGGCAAGTTACTGTAGTTAATGGTGTTATGTAAAGACTGGAACTCTGAAAAGAGAGCGATACCATGAACCGATCGCAGTTTGCAGAGATGACAGGCAGTGATGCATCGCAAATGCGTGTATATTTTGGAAGTATGCGATGTCAGAAAAACTGCCAAAGAGTGTAAAAACCAAATTTACCAACAGATACATCAAAACTATTGTTAAAATCAAATAATTTTAAGTTAATATTCCTACCCAACTCCTATGAGAGAAACTGTCCTAGAGGTTCGCAATCTCCAAGTGGAATTCCCCAGTGATGGCAACATTAACAGAGCTTTGGATGGTATTTCCTTTGCGCTACATCGAGGTGAAACTCTAGGAATAGTAGGAGAATCGGGGAGTGGTAAATCAGTGACAGCCCTTGCTGTGATGGGTTTGTTGCAAACTCCGGGTATAGTTACTGGCGGTGAAATCTGGTTTCGTCCGCAGGAGAATGCTAACTCTATCGATTTGGTAAAATTGCCTCCTGAGCAAATGCAGTTGCATCGGGGTGGCGACATTGCGATGATTTTTCAAGAACCGATGAGTTCGCTTAATCCGGTTTATAACATCGGGTTTCAGCTAACAGAAGCGATTATGCGGCATCAAAATGTGTCAGCATCCCAAGCACGACAAATTGCGATCGCAGGTTTGCAAGAGGTAAAACTTCTACCGAGCGATGAAGAGATACAACAGCAGTATACCGATTCATCGAAACTAGATCCATCAAAGTTGCCACAGTTGGTTAAAGAACACAAAGAAGCGATGCTGGAACGCTACCCTCATCAACTTTCTGGGGGTCAGTTGCAACGGGTGATGATTGCAATGGCAATTTCTTGCAACCCATTAATCTTAATTGCCGATGAACCAACCACAGCCTTAGATGTGACGGTGCAAGCAACAATTTTGGAGTTAATCCGAGAATTGCAGCAAACCCGTGACATGGCAATGATTTTCATCACCCACGACTTGGGGCTAATTTCGGAAATTGCTGACGAAGTAGCGGTGATGTATAAAGGCAAAGTTGTCGAGTCTGGTGCTTCTGAGCAAATTTTCAGCAGTCCTCAGCATCCATATACTAAAGGTTTGATCGCCTGCCGCCCCACACTTGACCGCCGTCCCCAAAAATTACTCACTGTTTCCGACTATATGAGTGCAGAAGAGACACCAACGGGAGAAGTAGTAATTCAGGCGAAAGAACCCGCACAACCCACAGAAGTCACCACCGAAGAGATTGCTGCAAGATTGGCAAACTTCAATCAGAAGGAACCTCTGCTACAAATCCGCAACCTGAAAGTTGGTTTTCCAGTGCGCGGGGTGTTCGGTGGTACAAAACGCTACAATATGGCAGTCAATGGCGTTTCCTTTGATGTCAAACCAGGAGAAACACTAGGTTTGGTGGGAGAATCTGGTTGCGGTAAAACCACCCTTGGCAGAACCTTGATGCGATTAATTGAACCGATGAGTGGTCAGATTATCTTTGAGAAACAAGATATTACTAGCCTCAAAGGAGAACCCTTGCAAAAACTGCGGCGAGAAATGCAAATAGTCTTCCAAAACCCTTTCAGTTCTCTTGACCCACGGATGAAGGTTGGAGACGCGGTGATGGAACCGTTGGTAATTCACTCCGTTGGTAAGACAAAGCAACAACGACATCAGCGAGTAGCCGAACTCTTAGAACGGGTGGGCTTGAGTGCAGATGCGATTAACCGCTATCCACATCAGTTTTCTGGCGGTCAACGCCAACGGATTTGCATAGCCCGTTGTTTGGCGTTAAACCCTAAATTTATTATCTGTGATGAATCAGTTTCAGCGCTGGATGTTTCAGTACAAGCGCAGGTATTAAATCTTCTCAAAGAATTACAGTCAGACTTTCAGCTTACTTATATTTTTATTTCGCATGATTTAAGTGTAGTGAAATTTATGAGCGATCGCATTTTAGTGATGAATCGCGGTCAAATTGTTGAAGAAGGGACAGCCGAAAGTCTTTACCTGCAACCCAAAGAGGAATACACGCAAAAATTAATTGCTGCGATTCCTACCGGGAGTGCTGAACGTGTGCGAAATCGTCATCTACGGGCTTTATAGTAAAATTGTAGGGGCAATACCCTGCGGGAAGCTAAAGCTACATGAATTGCCCCTACCTGAATACAGCGCAAGTCATTTTCTTTTTAACAGATATTTGTGCAAACAAAGTTAATTACATCTGCAAGTCCAGACTGAGTTTTCAAATTAGTAAAAATAAAAGGTTTATCACCGCGCATTTTTTTAGCATCTCGTTCCATCACACTTAAATCTGCACCGACATAGGGTGCAAGATCAGTTTTATTAATCACCAACAAATCAGATTTTGTAATACCGGGACCACCTTTGCGGGGAATTTTATCGCCAGCCGCAACATCAATGACGTAAATTGTTAAATCCACCAATTCGGGACTAAAAGTAGCAGCCAAATTATCGCCGCCACTTTCCAAAAATACCAAATCCAAATTGATAAAACGTTCCTCTAACTGTTCAATTGCCGCCAAATTCATCGAAGCATCTTCACGAATAGCAGTGTGAGGACAACCACCAGTTTCTACACCCAAAATGCGATCGCTTGTCAACGCCTGAGAACGCACTAAAAACTGAGCATCCTCTTGAGTATAAATATCATTCGTCACCACTGCAATCTGATACTGCTCACGCAACCCCTTACACAAAGCATCCACCAAAGCCGTCTTCCCCGAACCCACTGGGCCAGCAACTCCTACTCGAAATGCATTCATAACTTCTCACTCCTGTACAGACGCGATTAATCGCGTCTCTCCTAACTCCTAAACAACCTTGTATACTGCGTTTCATGCTGCATACTCGCCAGCGACAAACCCCAACTACAACAGGCGAGTTGATCATCCTCCAACGCGAGAATTTCTAATGCCGCAGCGATGAGTAATGGTTGCAAATCTAGCAATAACTGCTGTCCTGCTGTTTGTCCAAGGGGAATAAGTTTCACACCAGCAGTAATCAAATTACTTGCCCAACTATGCAGATATCCGAGTAATGCGGCTTTGATAGTGATTTGCCAATGGGCAACGGCAATGCCAAAAGCGATCGCATAATTGCCAGGATTACCTACAGCATTGACAATAGGCATAATCTGTGGTTCTAGTTTACCAAGTAGTTGGATCAGCGATCGCCCCATCTGCCAACTAGAAGCGCGTAACTCTTCTGTTTCTCTAGCAGCAGATAACCAGAGATTCCAACGGCATAGCGATTCAATATCACCCATTTTTGCAGCTTGCTCAGATCGTACCATCACCGCCGCCTCTAACCGAATTGCCCCGTAGAGCAACTCTGCTTCTAGCCAATGTTTGAGATGTATCTGGTTAGCGATCGTACCATTTTCCACCAGCATTTCCAAGCCTTCAGAATAACTATATGCTCCCACAGGCAAAGTAGGGCTAGCCAGCTGCAAAATACTCAAAAGATGGCTGTCAGTGAGCATGATACTGTTGTCCATAAGCTCCCAATTCTGGTTGAAACGGTAAAATTTCCTCTTTAACTTCTAACCCCAATTGTTCCAACATCGTGCGTAAAACCGAATCTGAAGATAAGCGTAAATAAGTCGGAGTAATTTCTACAGGTACATGGCGATTTCCCAGATGGTATGCTGCGCGTAATAATAAAAGTGGTGTTTGGGCAAAGGCAGTCAGGACTAATTCTGGTTTGGCAGTAATTCTGATTAAACTGCTATGGGTTTCTTCTTCGAGAATATCGCCATCGTGTAACACAGTTCCTCTGGGTAAATGGAAAAACACAACCTTAGCATCTGCCGTTTCAAAGCGATGACGACTGCGGGTGCGTTCTTCGGCTGTTAGCGCCAGAGTAAAGGTAACTGCGGCATCGCTATTAGGTGGTTTAAGTTGGCTAAATATCAGCATACACAGTTTCGCCTGATCTTCCGCTTTTCATTATGGTTCTATTTAAATACCATAGTTGCCTTGCCCAAAGAAAGATAAAATTAAACAAAGAAAGGCAACCAGCCAAACGGGGACAATCATGAACCAAGCAATTGAGGGAGTACGCTGGACAATTCACGATTTAGAAGTTCTACCCGAAAATGAGTGGAGGCGCTATGAAATTATTAATGGAGAACTCTTTGTGACTCGCACTCCTCACCGCCGTCATCAACAAGGTTGTGGCAAAATATTTTGACAACTCGATGTTTGGTCAGATTCGAGTAGTTTAGGGGAAACAATTGTGAATCCCGGAGTGATTTTTCCCAATCAGATAGCGTTATACCGGATGTAGTTTGGGTAAGTCGAGAACGACTGGCGCAAATTGAAGATGAAGCGGGACATTTGACGGGCGCACCAGATTTAGTAGTAGAGGTTTTATCCCCTGGTAAACAAAATGAATTTCGAGACAAAGAAGCAAAACTGAAACTTTATTCCGTTCAAGGCGTGCGTGAGTATTGGATTGTTGATCGCTTTAGTCAAAAAGTCGAAGTTTATCGCCGAGAAAAAGCACAATTGGTTTTAGTTGCTACTTTGTTAGGCCATGATGAAATCACATCGCCACTTTTACCCGGATTTTGTTGTTCTATCCGTTTGTTTTTTCCTGAATAATAGCAAATTCGAGAAGGTTTATGGAAACCTAACCGCTAGATATAAATGTAAATATTGATTCCAAAATTGATGATATTGAATGTAAAATTTTACGGGCGAGGTTGATAGCTGCAACATTAAATCATGCCCATTGTCGGTCAACTGGTTTCACCTCATAACCTTTTGTCACTATTTTGCATAACCTTTTCTTAATATTTTACTCGTATCTTGAGATTGAAAATACCGGGGTTTCTATTGAAGATTTAGTAGTCTTTTGTGAAGCTTTATTGACATAAGCTGAACTGTGACTATCAAAAATAACTTCTAGAACTCTGTTTACACAGTATATACAAACATCATGATACCAATTCAACACTTACATCCTCCAGTAATCAGATATGACTATTCCTCGCCCATAGTCAGAATAGCTGATGGTCGGAAAAAGGATGAGAAACCTTTCTATAAGCATCCTGGGAAGTTTAAGAGTGTGCTGTTACTATCAATTGATGGTTTGCGTCAAGCAGATTTGGAAGATCGCAAATTACAACAGTATTTGCCAAACATCAATAGTTTGAGACAAACGGGTATCAGTTACACTAACGCTTTTACTAGCACTCCCTCCGATTCCTTCCCTGGAGTATTAAACTACTTAACAGGAGCAAGTCCCAAAACTACTGGGGTTTATTATGACGATACATATAGTCGGATATTATCAGACAAACCAGGATCTCCGGCTGGTATAGAAGTTGAATTTGCGGAAAACATTGATAAAAACCCCGATTTTCTCAGTGGTGGGGGTAACTTTGGGATAAATAGTATTGACCCCAGCAAATTACCAGTAGACAGTAATGGAAATCGTGTTTATCCTCACAACTATTTGAAGGTAAACACTATTTTTGAGGTAGCAAAAGCTTCAGGTTTGCACACTGCATTTGTTGATAAACATCCTGCTTATGACATTGCAAATGGACCTTCTGGAAAGGGAGTTGATGACTTCTACGCTCCAGAAATAAATGCCAAAGTTGCTTTAGAAAATGGTAAACTTGTAGACCAATCGACAGCGCGTAATCCTGCTAATCTCACATTTAAAACGACAACTAAAGACACCAAGCTCACGGAAGCTTACGATGATCTGAAGGTAAATGCGATATTGAACCAAATTGCTGGAAACAATTCACTAGGCACAACTAAACCCGGAACTCCCAACCTTTTTGGGATGAATTTCCAAGCTCTCAGCGTAGCCCAAAAGGATGCCAGCAATAATGGTGGTATTGCCACTAATGGTACACCTTCGTCAGGATTAATTGATGCTCTGGAACATACAGATGCCAGTATCGGTAAGATAGTAAATACCTTAAAGCAACAGGGGAAATTTGACTCGACACTAATAGTATTGACAGCAAAACATGGTCAGAATCCTCGTTTGGGAGCAGCTACCCTCATTCCGGGAAATACTTTTACAGATGCTCTGGCGAAAGCTGGGATCACAGTTAATCAAGCTACTCAAGATGATGTTGCTTTACTATGGCTTAAGGATCAAAGCCGAGCTAACATTGCAACAACTGTTTTAAAGCAACTGGCAAATCCAGCAATTGATACAGTTTATTCGCGTGGCGCATTATTGGCAGCAGGCTTTGGCAATCCGTTGCAAGAAGATCGTACTCCTGATATTATTATTAAACTCAAACCAGGATATGTGATTTCTAATAGCACCAAAAGGGCAGAACACGGCGGTTTTTCTGATGATGATACCCATATTTCTCTGATCCTCAGTAGTCGTGGACTAGAAACTCGTGTTAAGGGGACTTCTCAGATAATGAAAGTTTCTAGCAAACAGATTGCGGTTACAGTATTGGAGGCATTAGGACTTGATCCGAGGAAACTCCAAGGAGCTAGGTCTGAAAAGACACTTGCATTACCAGGGACGGAGATCGAAGATGTTAGGAAGTTTTGAGAATTTTTCAATAGAGATTTCCGGTAGCTAAACACGTCACCACAAAAAGGCGATCGTATTAGACATAGGAGTGAAAATTAATTCTGCGTTGCTTGAAATCCTTGGTAGGGACAATACCCTGCGGTCAGCTAAAGCTACATGAATTGTCCCTACGTCATTTTCGGAGATGTCTATTAAGTAATACTCTTAATTTCACTTCATGCGATCGCATCTATTTAAGCGATCGCATTTATTTATGTACTTTTACTCAGAATCCTTGATTAACATTATTTAGGCATTAATTTGAGCAGATTTATACAAATAAAAAAAGGAGAATATTGCTACTCTCCTAACGTAATATGAGGGAAAATTTTCAGCTTAGTGATTAAAATGGGCTTGACGTTCACGCAATTCACGAGCGCGTTGTTCATGGGCTTGACGTTCACGCAATTCACGAGCGCGTTGTTCATAAGCTTGACGTTCACGCAATTCACGAGCGCGTTGTTCATGGGCTTGACGTTCACGCAATTCATGAGCGCGTTGTTCATAAGCTTGACGTTCGCGTTGAACTTTACTGTTATTAACAGCTACACTATTACGATTAAAACGATCATGCTCAGATTTAAATTCAGCAGCATTAGCATTTTGAGAAAGAGCAGCAATTGAAGTAGCTGCTAATAAGCCTCCAAGAAGAATAGATTTTAAGCGGTTCATATATCGTTTACTCTTGCATTGCTTGATTTGTATATTCTCAATATAATTGGAATAATCAGGCATACACCTGTGTCAAAAGTCACGTTTGAATGGTTACTTTTGTCACTAATACGAGGATTTATATTTGATTTTTGAAATGGGATAAGGGTTGAAACCTTCCCTGATATAGGTTATAGCCCTGTATGCGTAGTCACACAATTAGGACTTACACAAAATATCTCTCAAACTCTAATAGGTAATGTAAACCAGAAAGTTGCGCCTGCATCCAATGCACTGTTTACGCCAATTTCGCCACCGTGAGCATGGATGATTTGCTTACATAAATACAAACCCAATCCTAAACTTACAGAATTGCGGATATTTGCACCCCGAAAGTAAAGCTCAAAAAGCCGATCGCTTTGTTGTTGACTAATTCCTACACCGTTATCACTAACAGTACAATACATTTTGTCATCCTTACGGATAGCGTTGATTGTCAAAAGCAATCCAGGGGGATTGTGTTTCAGAGCATTAACTATTAAGTTAGAAAAAACTCGCCATAGTTGCGTGGGGTCAGCATTCACTAATGGTAAATCTGCGGATACCAGATTTGTCAAGATTGCTTGATTTTGTGTCAGCAATGGCTCTAAATCTGCGATCGCAGCTTCGACAACTGTCAATAATTGTACGTGTTGGCGTTGTAAAATAACACCTTGCACCTCGCTAACATGAGCTTCCATCAACGAATTGATTAAGTTCAGCTGGCGATCGCTACTTTGAATCATCCGCTCTAAAATTGAGCGTGAAATCGAAATATTTTCCTCTGGATGTGCAAGCAAATTTTTCAGCACCATTAAACTACCCAGCACCGGGTTACGTAAGTCGTGAGAAACTGCATGAAAAAATACTCGTAGTTCTTCTTCAGTTTGTTTACGCTGGGTAATGTCTTCAATCAAACCTTCGTAGTAAAGCAGTTTTCCTTGTTCGTCATGCACTGCGTAGGCTTTTTCGGAAATCCAGACAATACTCCCGTCTCGGCGATAAATTTGGGACTCAAACTCGGAAACGCTGCCATACTTTTCCATCAGGCGCACAAATTCTAGCCGACGGTTTGGATCAATATACAGTTGATGTTCTATATCAGTGAAATTTGCCGTCACCTCCTCTGCTAAGGAGTAGCCATAAATACGCGCTAAAGCCGGATTTGCCGTAATGTAACGTCCATCGGGACTGCTTTGAAAGATCCCTTCAACAGCGTTTTCAAAAATGGTGCGATATTTAGCTTCTGCAACCTTGAGTTTTTGATAGGCAGATTCCAGTTCTTGACGGGCGTAAAACTCAGAACGTTGCAGGCGATCGTACAGATAAACACCGATGTCACATATAGCACAAAACCAAAAAATGTATAAAATCAAGGTTACATTATATATTTCTGGGTGTTCGGGGATTGGTGTTTTTAGTCCAAGTACCGTATTTACACCAAAATAGTAAACCAGCACACCCACCTGACATAGCAAATGTATAATCCAGCAGACAGGCATCAACACAGCTTGGCTTAAAAACAGCAGCGACCAGCCGATAGTATCAGGTAGTGCGAAACCTCTGATGGTTGCAAACAACTGCGATGCTAGACTAATTGACCAAGAAGACCCCAAAAATAATAAATCTGGACGATGACGACCGAACTTAGTTTTATGTAAGGCAAGGTAAATAATTATACTTATGAGCATTGCAACATTGATCACAAGGCTTTTAGCTGTAAGTGCTTCTGGCAGCCTTTCCAACTCCTTTAAGGGGAAAAACAAGCCGTAAATGTCTCGCAAAGTAAAAGACAAAAGACAGATCAGCACCAGCCATAACCATAAACGCAATCTCTGCCACAAAAAGCGATCCCTATGGGCCAGCCACTCCGTATCTACGCGCCGAGCTTTGTAAAAACTAGTGATTTCATCTGCTGTTGGCGTAGAAAAGGTTTTTCTCCACCACCTTTGCACTGTTGTAAATGGGGTAGCCATTAGCATCCGATTAACTTTGCCCATACCGTCGAAGGTGTTTCTCTTACTCAACATTGCCACAAATAACACCTTCGCATTTTTCTGGTAACTTATGGGCGACTTGTTGCGGATGGAGTTATTAAAGGTAATGTGAACCAGAAAGTTAACCCGCGTTTGCGGTTAGTAATCACACCAATTTTACCGCCATGTGCCTTGATAACTTTGCGACAAAGATACATTTTTAAGCCAATGCTTGTAGAACAAGAATCTTGGGGATCGCGGACATGGAGATCAAAGAGGCGATCGCACTCCAGTTTACTCATTACCACACCGTCATCTTGAATCTGAGTCCGAATCATTCCAGCTTCAACAGTGGCACTCAGAATAAAATTTAATCCTGGTGGATTATTTTGCAACCTATGTGTTATTAAATGTGCCAAAACTTTCTGCAACCGAGTCGCATCTGCCATTACTAACGGTAAATCTGCGGGAACCAACTTCTTCAGAGTCGCTTGATTTTGTGTTAGCATGGGTTCCAACTGGGCAAATATTCCTCCCAGTAGGATGCTAAATTGCACAGGTTCGGGTTTGATATCAATACCCTGTTTTTCACAGGAATTCATTTCTAGCAATGAGTTAATCATCGTCAGTTGGCGATCGTTGCCTTGAATCATCCGCTCGATGATTGAGGGAGATACTGGAATTGGGGATTGGGAATTGGGCATTGGGCATTGGGCATTGGGAGGAGACAAGGGAGATTCTTCAATTATTCTCCCTTGTGCGCCTTGTGCGCCTTGTGCGCCTTGTGCGCCTTGTCCACTTGTCCCCTTGTCCCCTTGTCCCACTCCCTGATTTAACAAATTCTTTAACACCATCAAGTTACCCATCACCGAAGTTCGTAAATCGTGGGCAACCGTGTGCAAAACAACATCTTTGACGCGATGCAATTTTTCTACTTCTTGCATTTTCTGCTGCAACTGTGCTGTCCGTTCTTGTACTTGGTGTTCTAAATTAGTGTTAAGTTCTGCTAGTTTTTGGTATATCTGGCTTTGCTGAATGGCGATCGCTACCTGTTCTGACATCTGCTGTAACAAATCAATTTCTATTGGCTGCCAATAACGCGACCCTGAGCATTGATTGGCAATTAACGCCCCAAATAATTCGTTATTTAGCATAATTGGTACAGCCAAAGTAGCTTTCGTTTGGAATTTTCGATAGTGTGCTTTTATTTTGGGAGATACTGATATTTTTGTTATATCTTCAATGACACGGACAAGATTATCTTTTAGTAAGTTTCTTAATTCTTGTAGATAAGCTTCATCATTAGTAGACCAACCTAAGATTGATGGATACTTGGGATCTACTGATTCAGCAAGAGTTCTCACTCCTAAATTGGCATTATTTAAACCAATAAAAACTCGATCTGCTTGCAGAAATTGTCTGACTTCGGTCACGGTGGTTTGGAGAATTTGCTCTAAGTTAAGCGAAGATCGAATTCGCACTAGGGTTTTTGCCAATAAGCGATCGCGTTCTCCACAAAGGCGTAATTGCGCTTCTACCTGTTTGCGTTCTGTAATGTCGTGATGGACTGCTAGGATGCTCTTGTTACCATCCAAATCAATGACTTCGGCTGAAACCAGCGTTGTCATTATCTCGCCAGACTTTTGCCGAAATTCAAATTCCAAGTTGCGAACAACTCCTGTGGCTTGCAACTCCTCTAACAAATTCAGGCGATCGCGATCGTTTACCCAAAGATTTAACTCAAAAGAAGTTTTACCAATAACCTGATCTCGCTCATAACCTGAGAGTTTCACAAAACTGTCGTTAATTTCAATAAAGCGTCCTTCACCAAGTGTACTAATAGTAATTGAATCTGGACTGCAACTAAAAGCTTTAGCAAACTTTTTAGCAAGATTTTGTAATTTAACTTCTGCTTGTTTGCGTTCTGTGATATCTCGCACAATTGCTAGGATCTCATCTTGACCACTCACTACTAACCGCGCCTCATAATCTCTGACTCCCAAAGGCGTTGGTAGTTGATATTCACAAGTTTGCAAAGTTCCGGAATCTAAAGTTTTAGCGTAGGGGTAGCCCGCACTTCTCTGCGAGAGGCTACGCCAACGACAAAGCTCAGTGACCACCGTAGGCATCGCTACTTGGCTAATCGCCGCAACATCACTGGGCAATAACTCCTGCAAATGTTTTCCAATTATTTCTTCTCTGGAAAGAGTGACATTTGCTCCCTGACTTTTCAAATCTAGATACTCACCATCGCGGCTGATGCGAAACATCAAATCGGGGATAGCATCCAAAATTGCTTTATACCGCGCCTCACTCTCAAGCAATTTTTCTTGGGCTAATTTTCGCTCTGTAATATCCATAACCAAGCCATTCCAAAGAAAATCGCCTTCTGGTTGTAATTCCGGTTGCGAAGTACCTTGAATCCACTTAAGTTTGCCACTAGGCGTAATAATCCGACCTTCCCAATGCCAAGCTGTAAAAGTGGTGCTACAAACAGCAATAGATTCTCCAAAAGCTTTTATATCCTGTGGATGAATCAGTTTGTATAGCACCTGGAAGTCTGCCTGTAAAGCTTCTGGTTCTAATTCATACAAATATTGACAACCAGAACTAACATAAGGGACAAATACAGAACCATCCTGCCGTTGCAGAACTTGAAAAATCACCCCTGGTAAATTGACGGCAAGTTTTGAGAGCAGGTTAATAGGCTCTTGCTGGCAATTTGGTGTATACAGCCATTTTACAACGGTTTCATCCACTCTTTGACCCTTTGATAGACAAGCTATTGATGTACAATAAAAAGCCAGAATAACCAATTTAACAGTTTTGATTCTGTGGGCTTAATCGCTAACACAAGCAAAACAGCACCTTCTTTCAGAGTAGATCGTGATCAGGCGATCGCATTCACCCAATCGGGTGAACCATTTGTCAAAGGGAGAATCAGTTGAGGATTGCGATCGTAGTCCATCAAGCTAAGGAAAACCTGGTACGCAGTAAACACAAAGCATGTTTAACACAAGGACTAAAGTCCTCACTACAAACTTATTTACCCAGGATAGTAGACTTGACAGACTACTAAAATAGAGATATTGCTTCCACCCAAACTGATAACATGAATACTACCACCGTCAGTTTACCTCCTACCCTGGAATTAAATATCGACTTGACTGACGAGCAATTTTTTCAGCTTTGTCAAAATAATCGAGACTTAAAGTTTGAGCGGACAGCTTCAGGGGAATTAATTATTATGCCACCTACGGGGAGTAGTACTAGTGACCGTAATGCCGATTTCACTTATCAATTAAGAGCTTGGAGTCGTCAAAATCAGCTAGGGAAATCCTTTGACTCTTCTGGTGGTTTCAAACTTCCCAACGGTGCAGAGCGTTCTCCAGATGCGTCTTGGGTGAAAATCGAACGGTGGAATGCTTTGAGCGAAGCAGAAAAAGAAAGATTTGCTCCTTTGTGTCCCGATTTTGTGGTTGAGTTAATGTCTCCAAGTGATTCCTTAGAAAAAACGCGAACCAAAATGAGGGAATACATGGAGAATGGCGCAAGATTGGGCTGGTTAATTAATAAAAGACAGCAGCAGGTAGAAATTTATCGTCATAATCGAGAAGTTGAGATTTTACAAAATCCTAAAACTCTATCGGGAGAAGATGTTTTGCCAGGATTTGTTTTAGATTTGGCGGAAATTTTGTGAGTAATTGCCTACCCTGAATCATTCGTGAGAAACAAGATCCCCGACTTCTTAAAGAAGTCGGGGATCTGCGGGTTGCAATTCTCATATGTAGAAATCAAGTTTGATCGCAACAATTAGATAGAAAGTAGTTTATCGATACATTTAATCTAGTTTTACCTAAAGACAGAAACTAATAATAGACACTCCAAAGTATGGGTATTTTGCAATACATCCAAGGAGGCATCAATGCAATTACAACAGACACAACTTTTAGACAAAACTCTTTGGGAAGCAGTTCTCAATCGAGATCCCACAATTGACGGCAAGCTTTTCTACGGTGTTCGCTCTACGGGCATTTATTGCCGACCGATTTGCCCTAGTCGCAGACCAAATCGGAATCAAGTTTGTTTCTTCGAGTCACCACAAGAGGCTGAAATTGCAGGTTTTCGGCCTTGTAAACGCTGTCAGCCACAATCTGAAACAGTTCCAAATCCGGCTAAAGTCAAAGTTTTAACAGTATGTCGATACATTGAAGCACAAATTGATCGCATTCCAACCCTCTCGGAATTATGCTCTCAGGTGGGAATGAGTCCCAGTTATCTGCAAAGGATATTTAAGCAAATAATTCGCGTATCGCCCTTTCAATATGCAGATGCGCTGCGTAGCCAACGATTAAAGCAGCGTCTCCAGAAAGGGGAAGAAATTGCTAATGCAGTTTACGACACGGGGTATGGTTCAAGTAGTCAACTGTATGACAAAGCACCTAAACAACTGGGAATGACACCAAAGACTTACCAACAAGCTGGAAAAACAATCAGCATTGTCTATGCGATCGCTCCATGTCCACTAGGATATTTGCTTGTGGCAACAACAGAGAAGGGTATCTGTGCCGTTAAACTAGGTGATGAAGCAGACAAGCTTGAACACACTTTGAACCAGGAATTTCACCAAGCGCAGATCAGGCGTGATGACCAGACACACAAAGACTGGATACAAGCAATCCTCAACTTTATTGCCGGAGGCGAGGCACATCTTGATTTACCACTTGATGTACGCGGGACAGCATTTCAGAAACAGGTTTGGGAAGCATTACAAAAAATTCCCTATGGCGAAACTCGCACCTATACCGATATCGCCCGTGATATTGCCAAGCCGCACGCAGTCCGCGCAGTGGGAAATGCTTGTGGAGCAAATCCGATCGCGCTGATTGTACCATGTCATCGTGTGCTACGGAGTGATGGCAGTCTTGGTGGTTATCACTGGGGAATTGAACGCAAACAAAAACTGCTTATACAAGAATCGAAATTGATCAAAGATGACTCAAACACCTGAACTAGAACCGTTGACTGAAGAAAGTCTGAGCCGTGGTTTAATGGTGCTTGCCAATCTTGACAGCGATTTGGCTCGGATTTTAAAAACACTGGGGCCTCCACCGATATGGTCAAGAGAACCAGGTTTTGCAACGCTATTGTGCATAATTCTGGAACAACAAGTTTCGGTAGCGGCTGCAAGGGCTGTATTTAACCGACTATGTGGGGTTGTTGTAACTCTGACGCCAGAAAACTTTCTGAGATTGGATGATGTTCAATTAAGAGGGATTGGATTCAGTCGGCAAAAGATTCTATACTGTCGTGGGTTAGCTCAGGCGATGCCTACGGCGGGCAAAGCCAACGCAAGTGGTCAGCTTGACTTAACCAAGCTGGAAAGAATGAATGAAACTGCGATCAGAACTGAGTTAAAGTGTCTCAAAGGCATAGGAGACTGGACAGTTGATATTTACTTACTAATGGCGCTGCAACGTCCTGATGTCTTTCCTAAAGGCGATTTAGCGATCGCGATCGCTTTCCAAAAACTCAAAAACTTGGCGACGCGTCCAACACCAGTTCAGCTGGAAGCAATGACACAGCACTGGCGACCGTGGCGAGCGATCGGTGCAAGACTTCTATGGCACTATTACTTGAGTAATGCCAATTCTCCCTAAACTTGCAATGATTGCTCCTTCTCCCTTGGCGCACTTGGCGCACTTGGCGGTTCGTTTAATAAATATAAACCGTGTCTATCTTAAAACCTGTAGTTCTTCGGTGATCAAAAGGATTTGCCCTCATCCCCCAACCCCTTCTCACAGATTTAGGAGAAGGGGAGCCAGAATTTCAAAATCCCTCTCCCAGATATGGGAGAGGGATTTAGGGTGAGGGCAAAAACTACGCTTATAAACTTAGATGAGGTTTAAACTAATTTTAAGGGGTATATATTTAGCAATTTCTACTAAATAATCTGTGCAATCTAGCGTTAATACCCCATGCAATCTCCAGAAGATGGCAATAATTTGTGCATCAAAACTAATCGCTACGGAATTAACTAATTTAAGAACATTGTCCTGATAACTCATTCATACCACGAGACAGATGTTTTTTAGATGTATATATGCATTTAAAGTTGGACATAAGTAGCTATAGCATAGCAATAAGTTAAAAACTACAGATTAAAGGTTTTGTGACTTACGTATAGATGCTTGTATGTTCAGGGAATGCTGCGAGAACAACTATGTCGAACACGAACGCCTATCGGAGAATCTGCAATGTCTTATGGAATCTGAGAACAAACTAAAAAAGTGGCTTTTTATAAGTTAATAGTACTAAGGGTATTCTCATAAATAACTTTATATCTTTTGGCATCTTCTTTAATTTTAATGCCTGCAAATTTTATCAATAACAATTTATGTACAGCTATTATTTAATACTGCCACTGTGATGCCCAATTACCTTACTTCAGCAAGATGTGCGCTCACTATCTCAACCACTATAATATTTATTAAATGGAAATTCTAGTTGATTTAATGAGGTAACTAATGGCAATTAAATTGAAAGTTCCGAATATTAAAGGTGATGACTGTGCCAAGAAAATAACTAAATCTATTCAGACTATGGAATCTGATGCCAAAGTAGATGTTGACGTTAATGCTAAAACCGTAACTGTGGAATCTGCGGCTTCTGAAGAGTCAATTAAACAGATAGTGCAATCTGCTGGTTATACTATAGAAGGTTATTAATTATTTCATCTAAATTTCTCAGGAGATTTAGATCAGGTAGTTTAACCGACACAATTGCTTAATCATAATATTCGCCCGTTTTTCGGGCGGAATATTACCAAATTACTCGACTTGATAAAAATAAACCAGTTTCAGATATCGTAAATTGGTTAAATACCAGAACTGGCGATCGCGGGTGCAAGATATTTGTCTTGATGTCAGCAAGGGGACTATTGTTTCCAATCAGGTTGGTAATCAAATAACCATCGAAACTGTAAGTAAGCTAACCAGGTGGGAGTGAGTTTGTAAATCCAGTCACGCACGAAACATCCGATTGCAGAAGTAGTTTGTCCAAGCTGTCCAACCTGTCGAGAAGTAGTAAATACACGAGTTACTCGTTTGCTACGGCTAGCTTCAAATTGACGTAACAGTAACACAACTTGGTCGCAGCTAGCTTGATTAGTGAGCAACTTCACAAGTTCAAAGGCATCTTCTACTGCCATACAACCACCTTGACCAATATTTGGTTGTACAGGGTGTGCTGCATCTCCTATTAAAGTTACTCGACCTTTTCCCCAAGAAGTACCACTCGGTTGACGATCAAAAATATCATCTTGATAAATGCTTTCCTCTTCTAAAACCTTGATAATTGAAGCTACAGGTTCGGCATAATCTGAAAAGATTAACTTCAAGGCATTCAAGGAACCACCAACTGAGTCGTCATTCCCACCCTGTTCACTGTTGTTGAAGGCATAAAACGAAAATTGCCCTCCTCCAACATCAAAATATCCAAAGCGATTTCCCTGACCCCAAAATTCCATCCAACTGTATTTTTTATCCAGTGGAATACTTGAGGCGTTAAAAATACCTCTCCAGCAACACATCCCACTGTAAAGTGGCAACTCTAACTGTTTTTTACCAGAAAGATTTGCACGTACTTGTGAATAAAGACCATCAGCACCTACTAATATGTCGCCAGTTGTTGTACTGCCGTCTTTAAAGTACACTTGCACACTATCTTCAGTCTCCTCAACTTTCTCAAAACTTATGCCAGTGCGTACTATTCCTGGCGGCAATGCTTCGTACAAAATTTGTTGTAATTTCCCTCTGGAAAGACATACACCCAAGTCTTCTTCCCCAGCGAATTTTGGGGAGTTAATATAAAGTGGAGTTCCATTTTGACTAAAAAACCCACCCTTTAAAATTTTGCCCCCCTGTGCATAAAAACGTTGATAAATCTTTCCTAACGAAAAGAGTTTATAAACTCGTATGGCATTTCGTTGAATGAATATACCTCCTGGTCCAGAAAGCATTGCACCGAGTTGACGTTTCTCGTATACCTCAACTTCAATATTTGCATCCAGGCAGGCACGGGCTAAAGTTAAGCCACCAATTCCACCCCCGATCACAATTACCTTTGACACTGAAGGCTTAATTACTTTCTCTGATATTTCCATCCCTTGCTCCAGATGGGTTGGTATCTTTGTTGGTAGTGGGTAAATATGTATTAGACATCTCCAGAAATTAAATATGCGTTACACATAACCCTTGTAGAGACGTAGCATTGCTACGTCAAAACAATTCTTTTTCACTCCTATGTCTAGTGATAATAAATTTAGGTGCTACCCTGTTTTGATATCTAGTAACAGCAGATAATCAATGATGCCAATTAATAGGCTTTAGGACACTTAAATTAATTGCTTCCAATCACAAAGAAATCATACATATCTGCCAAGTTAGTTCAGCAGAAGAATACTTTTTTCAATCGGATGGAAATGTGTTTTGCTTTGGCTTTCTAGAAAATCCACTTCTAACAATACAACTATTTGACTGTTAACGCAATACTTTTACAGTAATATTACGGTTCGCAAACAATATAAACTACACGCGCTCAGGGGCAATACCCTGCGGTCAGCTAAAGCTACATGAATTGCCCCTACCTAAAATCATTATTTTCAGCTATTGTTTGCGTAAGTACTGTTATAAACAGTTCGCATATTTCCCAGTGAATACCCTCTGGGCTGGGCCTGTCATGTAAACCCGTTGGTCTACTTCTGACCATTCAATTTGCAATAGTCCACCTGGTAATTCGATAGTGGCGGCGCGATCGCATTTTCCAGTCAATACTCCAGCTACCAAGGAAGCACAAGCACCAGTCCCGCAAGCTAATGTAATCCCGGCGCCCCGTTCCCATACCCGCATTTTCAAATAGTCACGGCGTACCACTTGCATAAATTCGGTATTTATGCGTTGGGGAAAAGCTGGGTGATGCTCAAATTTTGGGCCGATGGTTTCTAGCTCAATTGCTACTACATCTTCTACAAAGGTGATGCAGTGGGGATTTCCCATACTTACACAGGTGACTGACCAAGTTTGCCCCGCCACCTCCAACGGCTGAGAAATTACTTTTTCTTGGGCGGGTGCAAGGGTGGTAGGAATTTCGCCAGCGAGTAACCTGGGTAAACCCATATCCACCTTCACTAAACCATCAGATATGAGTTGGGGAATCATCACACCAGCTAAGGTATGAATGCGATATAAGTCTTTATTCCGGGATTCGCCTTCTAAATCTGCTAAAAAGCCAGCTAAACAGCGAATTCCATTACCACACATTTCTGGTTCTGAACCATCGGAATTAAAAATCCGCATGGTGTAGTCAGTGCCGTTTTCTCCAGGTAGGGCAAAAATGACACCATCAGCACCGATACCAAAGTGGCGATCGCACAACTGGATGGCTTGCTCTGGGGTGACTACAGGCACAGATGAGGAGCGATTGTCAATCAGAATAAAGTCGTTGCCTAGACCATGATACTTAGTAAATTCGATTGCCATTTTCCCAAGGATGAATTATCAAGGATTAGTTACTCTTTATTTTGCCTTGTAGGTTCATCTTTACTAAAAATGCTTACCGAATTTGACACCACTTTGCCTAGTATTAGACAAGTCCAAAACCTGATTAAACAAACAATGTCAGTGGAGTTCAAGCTGCTGACTGGTGATTTAATCACAGGAAAGGTTTTATGGCAAGATCCACACTGTATCTGTATTGCTGATGAAAACAGTCAGCAAACCACTGTTTGGAAACATGCGATCGCTTATATTAAACCCAAGAGTTAGTCAAAAATCGGTGTTTGGAACGCCCCTTCCTACGCTACGGTGCTCGCTAAAATTTACCAGATTGGCAAAACCTTGTAGTGGTAAAAATCTTTTTTATTACCACTACAAAAAATCCTTAACGTCACGAACCCAAAGCAGTGGCAGTTTTTTAGCCGAAGACTCTGGCTATTACCCACAACTGAGGCTGCATTTTTATCTCACATTGGGCAGAGCAACAGCTACAGGATAACGATTATTAGTATTAAAGGACTAAACACTGTGGATAAAAGCTTAAATTCACTATCTAAAATCTTTACAGAAAAACTCTATAGAATACCAGACTATCAAAGAGGCTATGCTTGGACAGAAAAACAATTAAAAGAGTTTTGGGGAGATTTAGAACAATTAGACAAAGGGAAAAATCACTATTTAGGTGTTTTAACTTTAGAGGAAGTTGATAAGTCTTTACAGAAAGAATGGAAAGATGACTTATGGATCATACAATCTAAAAACTATGAGCCATATTTTGTTGTCGATGGGCAGCAAAGGTTAACAACAGCTATAATTTTAATTCAAGCTATTATTGAATGTACAAGTGAAAATGAAAAATTAAATTATACTACTATTTATGAAATTAAAAAGAAATTCATCTTTGATTCTAAAGATGAGGGTATATCTAGATCCTACATTTTCGGTTATGAAAAAGATAATCCAAGTTATGAATTTTTAAAAACACAAATTTTTGGTGAAAAATCAGACATGGTTAGCCTTCATCAAAATACAGTTTATACCCATAACTTAGAAGATGCAAAAAACTTTTTTATAGAGAAAAGAAAGCTGTTAAATTTTGAGCAAAAAGAAGAGGTTTACCGCAAACTAACTCAGCATTTGCTATTTAACATCTATACTATTTCAACTGATATAGATGTTTGCGTAGCTTTTGAGACAATGAACAATAGAGGTAAGCCACTTTCCTATTTAGAATTATTAAAAAATAGATTAATATATTTATCTATCAAATTTAATGTTGATTTATATGAACAGGAAAAACTAAGGAATAGTATTAATGAATCTTGGAAATCTATATATTATAATCTAGGGAGAAATAGGAATAATCCTCTGAATGACGATGATTTTTTATTCAACCATTATATTACTTATTTTGATGAAATAATAGCTGGAAGTAATAACCTTGAGAAATTCTCAATCAGCATTAGGAGAATAAGAATTCATAAAGAATATTATTCAACATATTTATTAGAAAAAAAAAATTCACTAGTAAAAATATATTATTACATCAAGAATCTATAGAGAGTAATAGCTTAACCTTAACGGAGGTTTATAATTATGTTCAAAGTTTAAAAACTTCTGTCGAGATTTGGTATAATATTTTCAATCCAAATGATAGTAATTTTTCAGAACCTGAAAAACTTTGGCTCAATAAATTAAATAGAATAAGAACCAAAGGTTCTATTTTATTAGACACAACTTTGATTATGGTTTTCTTTTATAAGGAAAACGACCCAATCAAAAGAATTAACTTTTTAAAAAGCTTAGAAAGACTAAGTTTTTTGTTGTTGCTATCTAACGATTATTACTATTCAATCACTATAATTCACCCTATTACCTTTTTAAACTGGGCAACTGCTTTAAGTAAAAACACTCTAACAGTTGAAAAGTTAATAAAAGAGATAGAAGAAAAGCGCCAGAGCATTATTAATAATAAAGAATGGCTAGAAAAAATAAAAGCTGCCTTTAAAAATGAGGGATTTTATAAATGGCAGGGTATAAAGTATTTCCTTTATGAATATGAATTACATTTACAAAATCAATCAAAAACGAATAGGGATAAAATGAATTGGCATGAGTTTATTGAAAATAGAAATGAAAATGAAAATGAATTTGATTATAAAACTATTGAACATATATATCCACAGAATCCAAGAAAGGAATGCTGGACTTCAAGATTTAGTAATTATAATTCTAGAGAAAAAAACATATTAAGGCATTCTTTAGGTAATCTATTACCTCTTTCACAACCTAAAAACTCGACTTTTCAAAATAAATGTTTTTCAGAAAAAGTCTCAGGTATTGATAGCATGATTGGGTATGAATATGGTTCTTATTCCGAAATAGAAGTTAGCAAATATAATGACTGGACTGCTAAAAAAGTATTAGAAAGAGGGATAAAACTTTTGGATTTCATGGAGAAGAATTGGAATATAATTATAGGAGATAAAAAACAAAAGGCTGATTTTATAAACTTAAATTTTGTAATTTCAAAGGAAAATATTAATCTCTAAAAAATATTTTACTGAAAGTTTCTCATGAATAAGGTCTTTGTGAAAGTACAGACAGAGAATTGTGTCGATTGGGTGAGATGCAGGGCCGCGTGTTCTATAGTCCACTCTAGCTTAGAACTAAACACTAACCCTCTTCTGTCGCTCTCCGAAAACATTTGCCATTTATCAATTCTAGAGCTTTTATCTACCAAGGGTTCACACGATTTTTTTCTAATAACAAATACAACACCCATTTTTTCTAATAGGATAGCTTGTATTGATTGCCTGATAAGGCTTATAGCGATTACCCACCCGGAGAATGACAAAAGAGGGCTAAGCTAGAATACAGAGTAAATTGATGCTGTGAGCCAATACCGCGCAAGCAAGATATGTGCGCGATTGCACCTACCTAAAGATCACAACTAATGACTATTATCGTCAATTATCCATAGGCAGAAATTCTTTGAGAACTTCTGCCTCACCAGCTTTCACCACTGGGACAGAAAGGGGTACTGAACTGGCGATCGCAAATAATTCTTCTAGTTGACTCAAACCTGTTAAACTACCGCATAACAATACTTGGTCGCCAACTCGCAAGTCCATGCCGCCATCAGGATAGCGGATAAACTTGCCATCTCGCCGGATCGCCTGTACTTGTACTCCGTATTGCTTGCTGATATCTAAATCTCTAAAGGTTTTACCTAACGTTGGCGCATCTGCATTAACTGTAATCCACTGGCAAGCACTATTTTCTCCGGGAACAGCCGCTTGTCCTTTGGCGAATTCTGCCAAAGCTGCCAGTTCTTCATCTGCTCCGACAATCAGCAAGCGATCGCCTTCTGCCAATTTTGTTTGATTATTGGGATAATCGATTTCATCCCCGTTAGCGCGGCGAATTGCCATCAAACTCACTCCTGTTAAGTAGCGCATATCTGCTTCTTCTAAAGTCATCCCAATTAGGGGCGAAGCAGATGGTAAAGGATACCAGCGCTGATTTAAATCGCGGGTTGCTTGCCGCAAATCACGAGCGACTTCAATAGCAGAACGCTCTGGCCGCAAATCTAAATAATGATCGTTGCGGATTTTCTGCATTTGCTGTTGGACGACATCTGATGATAATAAGCCTAAGCCAGTTAATAAATGAGTTGCCATTTCTAAGCTGGCTTCAAACTCTGGTTGTACTACTTCTCTGGCTCCCAATTGATACAGCACCTCAATATTTTTATCCTGGGTAGCACGGACAACCAAATCTAATTCTGGGCGCAATTCCAAAGCGCGTTTCAAGCAAAGACGGGTACTCATGGGGTCTGGAAGTGCGATCGCCATTCCTTTGGCATGATTCACCCCGGCAGTTTCCAGAACGTGTAAACTTACGCAATTGCCATAAACATAAGACACCCCAGCCTCACGCAACTGCTGAATTCTACTCTCTGATTGGTCGATTACCACCACAGGCAGGTTGTGTTGCAGCAACAACTTTACTAAATTTTTGCCGACTCGCCCATAGCCACAGACTACCAGATGGTCTTTTAAGGGCAAATCTTCCGATACATCCCGCGCTTCTTGTTCTTCTAAATACGGTTTCAACCAGGGCATTGATTCGGCAAAGTTAAATAAAAATGGCATTAACCCCAGGACAAAGGGAGTAAGCATCAGAGTAACTGCGGTGGTTCCCAAAATTAATAAGTATATTTGTCGGGACACCAGCCCTAAAGATTGCCCTTCACTGGCGAGAACAAAAGAAAATTCCCCAATTTGCGCCAGTCCTAAACCGGCGATTATCGCTGTTTTCAAAGGGTAGCGGAACAGTTTCACTAGGGGCGTGATAATCAAAAATTTACCTACGAAAACTATTGCCACCAATCCCAAAATCAATTCTAAATTGTTCCACAAAAACACTGGGTCAATTAACATCCCAATGGCGGCAAAAAATAAAGCGGCAAAAATATCTCGCAGTGGTTCCACATAAGTCAGGGTTTGATCGGCGTATTCCACCTCAGAAATCATCAAACCCGCGACAAATGCCCCCATCTCAATCGACAGTCCCAAATGCTCTGTCAATAAAGCAATGCCCAAACATAGAGCTACAACCCCTAATAAAAATAGTTCTTTGCTTTCGGTACGGGCTAACAGTTGCAACAACGGCGGTATCAGCCAAATCCCCGCAGCTACTGCACCAGCAGCAAATAAACCAATCAAAGCTAGGGCTGTTAGCACGGCGATGCCAATGGTTTCTGCTGGTTGGTTGAGGGCTGGTAAGACTGCTAACATCAGTCCCAGTGCCAAGTCTTGTACTACCAAAATCCCCAGCATCACTTGCCCGTGAGGTGTTTCGGTTTCGTTGCGTTCCATCAAGCACTTGAGGACAACGGCTGTGGAAGACAAGGATAGAATACACCCCAAAAACATCCCCTTAGCGGGTAAGGCTCCCCAGGCTCCGGTTAACCCGCATACCACAACTGTTACCAAAATCGTCAAAGCAATCTGGAGTCCACCTCCGCCAAGAGCGATCGCTTTTACCTTCTTGAGTTCCGCAAAGGAAAATTCCACACCCAAGGCGAATAATAAAAAGGCGACCCCGAACTGTGCTAGAGTCTCTACTTGAATAACTTCTTTAATCAGTCCCAGTCCGGCTGGCCCAATGATTATCCCGCCAATGAGATAGCCCAGCAGCACAGGTTGTCGCAAAAGTGCCGCCAACAGTCCGCCACAGGCTGCAACGCCTAGAACTAAAACTAAATCAACAATTAGCCTAAAATCTTCTTGCACCAGTTTTAAAAGAACTCTTAAGACCTATTAATTCAGCATACAAAGTTTTATATATCTCAGGACAGTTTGTTTAGTGAAGGGGCGACAGAATTTGATTATATTGGTTTTCGGCCTTTGTGAGGTCAAGAACCCCACCCCCAACCCCCTAAGAGCAAGCGATGAGGGGGCTATGATCTAGACACGAGTTATCGGATTATCCAAAAGTCAAACCTCATCCTATGCCAAGAAAGCCCTGAAAAAGTTGGGTTTCGTCCCTCAACCCAACCTACACTAGAGTGATTTTAAAACCTCGTTTCTAGCCTCTGGCTGGAAATGCTGATCGTTGCGGCTCTGCCGCGAGTAAGGTAGGCAGAGCCTCAAAATATGCATTCCCAGTCTCTGACTGGGAATGAGAGAATTTCTAGAAGTTGCTTCTAGACTGGTTTTCAAAGACTCGTTAATGAGTATCAAAGGTGGATGAACGGAGCTAAAAGACTCGTTAATGAGTATCAAAGGTGGATGAACGGAGCTAAAAGACTCGTTCACGAGTATCAAAGGTGGATGCCCCATGCCCCATGCCCATCAAATCTTAGGCGAACTAAGGGCACTCAGTAGTAGTAGTGACCACGGCACTTTAATATCAGGTATGAGCCAGGAGTAGTTTCTCAGTACAGGTAATACAGTCGGCAGCACAAAACGCAGAGAACGTAGCGATGCGGGACGATGTCTACGACGGGCTACGCCTACGCCATTTTCATCGACAATTCCATATTTCTTAGCTAATTCGGCAACAATCTGCACACGTCCAGTACGGCGCATGACATTTGGCTCACAAGCAAGTGCAGCAATCACCCGTCCAGTTAATAAGGGAGTTTCCCAGTTGTAGCGATCGCCCAGAAATGAGTTATTCTTTTCACTAGCATTGGTTTGATTCATCTCATCAGCAAAATGGGAAAAAAGCTCAGTACCAACAATACCTGGCCAAATTGAAACAGAAGCGACATTATGGGGTTTTAATTCAACAGCCATATCAGCTGCTAGGCGATCGCAAGCTGCTTTACCAACACCATAAGCTGTATTAAAGATATGAGACATACTACCCCACGAGGAAATGGTGCAAATTAGTCCAGAGTTCCGCTTGGTCATGATTCGGGCAGCAAAAACACTCGCAATATAGTGGCTACGAAGACCAACGTTGTTGCTTGCATCCCAAAGACTTAGTTCAGAATCCCAAAAAGGTTGCCCATAGGCATTTTTTACTGCCTGAACTCCTGAGTAAGCATTATTCACCAATAGGTCGAGTTGTCCATCTTGCTCATCTTGAATACGCTCAAACAGTAAACGCACTTGCTCATCGTCGCTGTGGTCTACTTGGACGGGAATGCATACACCACCGACTTCCTCTATAACTGATTGGGTTTCACTAAGACTCCCTGAAACCGCATTACTGGAAGAGTTGTTGAGACTGCGGCCTGTGATGTATACAGTTGCACCAGCTTCAGCCAAGCCAATAGCAATTCCTCTACCAATTCCCCGCGTAGCACCTGTTACCAATGCCACTCTACCTTCAAGGTGTTTGATCATAATTCGTAATTGAATAGGCATACTGCTCGGTTAAGGAAATAAAGTAGGCTGAAACCCTTTAAATATTGTTGTCTATAATCGCTACGAATTAATGAAATGCTGTACTTAGCGATCGCTCATACTAGATGGTAGACACCTTCGACCATAGGAGCCGTCTATTGTCTATATTGGCACAAGGACGGATGAGTTCTGGTATAATTTCGATATCTAAACCTTGTCCATTTTGAAACCTATAGTTTTTCAACAGAATGCTATGATTCGGTCGTAGCTGGAGTTATAAGCTTTATCTAATCACAAAAAAACTATGGTTTTCAAGGTAGACGCGGTTTCAGAAAAATTCTATATATTATGAAGTATGAGCGATGTTATTCAAGGTGATGCTTTTTTATTTGCAGAAGGCTATTCAGAAGCAGTTGATGCCTATGATAAAGCGATTCAAATCCAGCCCTCAAATTTTGAAGCTTGGATTGGAAAAGGCAAGGCATTAAGACAATTAAAAAAATATGAAGCGGCTCTAGACATTTATAATAAAGCGATTGAGATTCGGTCTGACGATGCGAATGCCTGGAATGGTAAGGGTAATACTCTGAATGCGTTAGAACGATATCAAGAAGCCTTAGATTGTTATGAGAAATCGATTCAGATTGAGCCAAATTACTATGATCCCTGGGTTAATAGAATCTTTCCGCTCGATATGCTGGGGCGGTATGAGGAAGCTGAGGCTTCTATCAATAAAGCGATAGAACTTGCACCTGACAAGCCACAGGCTTACACAAATAAAGCGTTTCATTATGCGACACTAAAAAATGCAGATTTAGCAGTTGAAAATCTCCGAAAAGCTATAAGCTTAGACTCCTCAAGCGTAAGTAAAGATATGTTGTTCAGTCGTTTTTTAGACCCAATTCGAGATGATGAGGGGTTTAAACAATTAGTTCAAGAGTATGCATAGTGAGGATGTTAAGGCTGTTTGTTCGCACACAGCTTATTTTCAGATAAATGGTCATGTTTGAACGATATGAAGACGAGGGACATACGATATTTCATGGCGATGCCCTACATATTTTGTCTAGTGAGATTTCCTCTGAATCTGTAGATATTGTTTTTATCGATCCTCCCTACAACATTGGAAAACGGTTTTCAAATTTTTACGACAAATGGGAGTCTGAGGAAGAGTATGCAAAGTGGGCATACAAATTGCTTGATGAATGTCTTCGGATATTGAAGCCAAATGGAACCCTATATGTGATGACAAGCACTCAAGCGATGCCATACTTTGACCTTTATTTAAGGCAGAAAATCGTAATTCTTAGCCGAATTGTCTGGCATTACGATAGTTCTGGAGTTCAAGCAACAAAATATTTCGGCTCAATGTATGAGCCAATACTTCACTGTGTTAAAGACAAAAGCAATTATATTTTCAACTCAGCTGATATTAAAATAGCAGCAAAAACAGGCGCACAAAGGAAGTTGATTGATTACAGAAAATCTGTTCCCAGCCAATACAATACAGAAAAAGTACCTGGTAATGTATGGTATTTTTCTCGTGTGAGATATCGAATGCAAGAATATGAAAATCATCCCTCACAAAAACCTGAATCATTACTAGAAAGAATTATTCTGGCAAGTAGTGATCAGGGTAGTATTGTACTTGATCCATTTGCAGGAACTTTTACATCTGCTGCTGTGGCGAAACGCTTAGGGCGGATTTCTATTAGTATAGAATCTCAAGAAGAATATCTGAAAATTGGTCTGAGACGTGTTCTAGGATGGAAAGAATACAAAGGAGAAAAGTTATTATCTCCGCAAAAGAACAATATTATAAAAAATAAAAATGGGCAAAAAATCAACGCTATACAGGGGAGCTTTTTCGATGCCGATAGTACAGTATCAATTCACGAAAAAAATCCTTGAGATTCTAAACTATTATTTTCCTAACCAGGGAGAGAGAGTTTTAAACTCTAGTGAGTTATTGCAGTACCTTCTGTGCAGTATCATAATCAATCATAGCTAGCTGGCAAATATTTCTCCAGAAAACGGACTAGTAAAGCAAATTGGGGAATTTAGGAAAATTTTTATGATTAGTATACCTAGATTAAGTAAAACAGATTTTTTAGTTTTGATTGTTGTTGTGATAATTGGTGTGATAAATTTACCTTTCCCATTTGGAGGAGATCAAGCACTCTTTACAACAGGTGCGTTGGAGATGCAACAAGGAAAAGTACTCTATCGGGATTTTTGGGATCTAAAGCAACCTGGGATTTATTACTTTTATTTCTTAGCAGGAACTTTATTTGGTTTTAATGAGATTGGCATCCATATCTTTGAACTTCTTTACATGGTGCTTTTCTCTATAATATTGCAGTTGACTCTAAAAACCTATTTTCGGCATCAGCTAATAGCAAGTTTAGTACCTTTGTTAACGGTTGGTGTTTATTACCTTGTTTCATATCATCGGCAATTTACTCAAGTAGAAGGACTAGTTGGTTTTCCTTTGTTTCTCTGTCTTTGGCTGACTTATCAATCTTTTAATCACGAAGGAAAGCAAAGATTTATTCCACTTTTGCTTTCAGGCTCCATGGGTGGAATTGTCCTGATATTTAAATTAATATTTTTGCCTATCTTGCTGGGTTTCTGGCTAACTATCTTGCTCTATTCTATATTGATAAAACATCAAAATTTTAAAAAAATTATTGTTGAAATTTGCTTACCAATTTTTATAGGAATTATCTTTCCCCTTCTAGTTGTTGTCAGCTACTTTGCTTGGTTCAATAGTTTATCAATTGTATATCAGACATTTTTTGTATATCCAAGTCAGGTGGTTGCTAATGGTACATTTAGTATATCTAAGTTAGTTTTGGGAACTGCATGGTTCTTAAAGAGTTTTTTACCTTTAGTTTTACTGGCTACTGTTGCAGTCAATGTATCATTGCGTAAGTCTAAGAATTTATTGACCTTGCTATTTGTTGTTTGGTTTGTTTTTGGGCTGGGTATTATTTTTCTCCAAATTAGGTCACTGTGGAGTTATCAATATTTACTATTATTTGTACCTACAGGTATTTTAGCAACTAAAGGTTTAGATATATTATGGCAGCCTTTAAAAGAATTGAGTTCACCAGTAATTAAGATTTTCCTACCATTATTGTTTTTATTACCTTTCTTATTTAATTTACAATTCAAAACTGTCGCTTTAGTTCAGAATAACTTTGCTTTAACTGAAAATACACGATTGAAATATCAGACTGTATTTAGAAAAGACTATACATTGCTTCGTTCAGAAGTTGACTTTCTCTCGCAACCAGGAAGTTTGTCAGGTGAGATTTTTGTTGCAGGTGATCCATCTATTTACTACTTATCTGGTCGGACTCAAGCAACATCACTAAATGCATGGTCACTTGAATTATTTCTATCAGAACAATGGCCGCAACTTCTACAGGAGTTAGATTTATCCAAACCTCCTTATATATTTATTAGTAATGACTATCAGCCTCTGATTAAGAAAGAGTGTCCCAAGATTTTAGAATTGATTGATAAAAGATATCATATTTTGCCCAAAAGTAATGATGGTATTTGGTATATTAGAAACTGATCAGAGGTTGTTTGAAAAGTAGTTAACTGTGATTTTGTGCACTTGTTGATACCCTCTAACCCCCCTTAAAAAGGGGGGAACCGGAATTAAAGTCCCCCAATTTATTGGGGGATTCAGGGGGATCTAAAACGTTTTGCTACCGACCAAAGAACTTTTAAAACATCCTCTTAAAGTGAAACAGGAATAGGAGGGTACGTCTAGATAGGTTCATACCAAGCCTTAAACGCTTCAATCGGAATACCAGCAGGAGCAAATAAAATCTTTATTGTCTCAATACCTGCTGCTGTCACTGCTCTTTGCAAA
Source organism: Nostoc sp. (assembly GCF_036919815.1). GTDB lineage: Bacteria > Cyanobacteriota > Cyanobacteriia > Cyanobacteriales > Nostocaceae > Nostoc. Next base: position 1,390 of record NZ_JBALCE010000004.1, on the reverse strand, counting down.
CGTACTTTGAGCGTTGGATTATTTTTGATAACTTGCTCAATCGCTTGCCTATTTTTAAGTACTGGATTACTCTCAACAGCTTGAGCAACAATTGGTTGAGCATCTATTACAGTCGGTTTATCCTGCTCCATTTTCTCAAGTAACTGCTCAAGCACAGTTTCTAATTTAGCAATATCTTCTGTAGACGGGTAATTGTTTTGAGTGCTAATATTATCACCTTCCACATTACCAGCAACACTGCTGCTAGTAATAGGTGCATGAAAATTCATTTGAACTGGAGGTTTTTCTGACATAATTTTGAGTCTTTGATTAAGTGTGTTTAGAGAACTGGTTAAAGGATCAGCGTTGTTTGTTTCCTCATTCAAGACAGAATAACAAATTTCATGGTTATAAAATTTGCACCGCTCTTGAATTTTAGAAATTGCATCGCTTTTATCCCATGATGGTATTTTTAATTTTAACTCCCAAATATAATGCAAAACTTCAGAGCCAGCAATTTCTCCTAACGCCTTTGCGGCACTCCTACAAACAACGGAATCTTTATCCTGCAAAGCTTTAATTAAAGCAGATACCGCTTCTTGGTTGCCAATTTTTCCTAACGCAAATGCGGCACTATAACGAACAACTGAATCTTCATCTTGCAAAGCTTTAATTAAGGCAGATACTGCTTCTTGGTTACCGATTTTTCCTAACGCAAGTGCAGCACTACAACGAACAGAGAAATCTTCATGCTGCAAAGCTTTAATTAAGGCAGATACCGCTGCTTGATTGGCAATTTTTCCTAACGCCTCTGCACTTCTCCTACGAACATCGGAATCTTCATCCTGCAAAGCTTTAATTAAAGCACATACCGCTGCTTGGTTGGCGATTTTTCCTAATGCCTCTGCGGCTCTCAAACGAACAACGGAATCTTTATCCTGCAAAGCTTTAATTAAGGCAGATACCGCTGCTTGATTGGCAATTTTTCCTAACGCCTCTGCAGCTCTCCAACGAACATCGGAATCTTCATGCCGCAAAGCTTTAATTAAGGTAGATATCGCTTCTTGGTTGCCGATTTTTCCTAACGCCTCTGCAGCTCTCCAACGAACATCGGAATCTTCATGCCGCAAAGCTTTAATTAAGGTAGATATCGCTTCTTGGTTGCCGATTTTTCCTAACGCCTCTGCGGCTCTCCAACGAACATCGGAATCTTCATGCCGCAGAGCTTTAATTAAGGTAGATATCGCTTCTTGGTTGCCGATTTTTCCTAACGCCTCTGCGGCTCTCCAACGAATATCGGAATCTTCATGCCGCAAAGCTTTAATTAAGGTAGATATCGCTTCTTGGTTGCCGATTTTTCCTAACGCCTCTGCGGCTCTCCAACGAACATCGGAATCTTCATGCCGCAAAG
>NZ_JBALCE010000003.1:0-68352 GCF_036919815.1 Nostoc sp. | reverse complement strand
CGAGAGTTCAGCCTTTAGTGTCAGTAATCTGCTGACGGGCTGGATTAGTTATGTACGGGCTGGATACCGTGATTCACTAATCAACGAATCGCACCCCTTTCCCAACCGTGTTGACCGGATAGAACAAATAATTTTAGGTTTAGCTGAAAGACAAGCTAACACACAAGAACAATTAGACAATTTAACCATTAGACAAGCTAGCACCCAAGCTCAATTGGATGAACTCAGCCAGGAAATGAGAGAACTAACCAGCAACGTTGACCGTGTGCTAGGTCGTAGTGCGATTTTGGATGATGTGTTACTTGAGTTACGCGATAGTCAAGAACAGCACCAACGTAACTTTGAAGAACACCAGCGCACCACAAACGCGGCACTGCAAAGCCTTAAATCGATACTATTACAGTTAATTAGAAACAACTCCTAACCACCTCCCCAAAAATTGGGGAGGGTTGGGGGCGATAACTGACTTTTGGGGAGATACAAATGTACTAAATACCTCAAATCCTTACCCTGTCTAATGGGGGCGACGATTGGGGGCGATTTTAGAGGTAAAAACAACGATGCCGAACTCAGATATGAGTCCTAATATAAGCGTTTTGTTTAACAAATCTCAAATTATGCAAAAGGTCTAATGCAGTGCAGATACTTCCTCTGGCTTTTCTTGAGTTTGCAATGCAGAATACAACCTATTCAGCGCATTTACATAAGCTTGCGCGGATGCCACGATGATATCTGTGTTCGCCGCATGACCTGAAAATACCCTAGATTCATAACGTAAACGAATCGTCACTTCTCCAATGGCATCAATACCAGCCGTTACTGACTGCACAGAAAACTCAATCAACTCGTTGGGCACATTCACTACCCGGTTGATGGCTTTGTAAACTGCATCCACTGGCCCTGTACCGATCGCAGCATCAGTTAATTCTTCACCATTTGGGGTACGCAGGGTAACTGTAGCAGTGGGACGGGCGTTGCTACCACAGGAAACTTGCACCAACTCTACACGGAACAAATCAGGCGCTTGTTGGATTTCATCGTTAACGATCGCTTCCAAATCCCAATCAGAAATTTCTTTCTTTTTATCTGCTACATCTTTGAATCTGACGAATGCTTTATTTAATTCAGTATCCGACAGTTCAAAGCCCAATTCTTTCAACCGAGTGCGGAAAGCATTTCTCCCTGAATGTTTACCCAAAACTATTTGATTGTCTGTCAAGCCAATCAATTTGGCATCCATAATTTCGTAGGTGAGCCTGTTTTTTAACACACCATCTTGGTGAATCCCAGACTCATGAGCAAAGGCATTCGCCCCCACGATCGCTTTATTTGCTTGTACTAACATTCCCGTCAAATTAGAAACTAAGCGTGAAGTTTTGTAAATTTGCTTAGTGTCGATATTTGTCAGGGATTCTTGAGAATCTGCTGCTCTTCCCAAATAGGGGTTAAAATATTGTCGTCGCACATGCAAGGCCATCACCAATTCTTCTAGTGAGGCATTTCCGGCACGTTCGCCAATCCCATTGATTGTACATTCTAGTTGCCGTGCGCCATTTTTCACGGCTTCTAAAAAGTTAGCAACTGCCAAGCCTAAATCATTATGACCGTGAACGGAAATAATCGCTTGGTCGATGTTGGGGACATTTTCGATAATCCCCTTAATTATGGCTCCAAATTCGCTAGGGGTGGTGTAACCCACAGTATCGGGAATGTTAACTGTTGTTGCACCAGCTGCGATCGCTGCCTCTAACACTTGATAAAGAAATTCTGGATCAGTACGAGCTGCATCCATCGGGGAAAATTCTACATCTGTCATGAAGGATTTAGCATAAGCTACCATTTCTTCGGCGATCGCTAAGACTTCTGCCCGTGACTTCCGCAACTGATACTCTAAATGAATATCAGATGTCGAAATAAATGTGTGAATTCTAGCGTTAACTGCTGGTTTTAATGCTTCGGCGGCTGCTTCAATATCTGCTTTTATCGCTCTTGCCAAACTGCAAATTATCGGGCCATTTTCTATCCCGACAATTTGAGAAATCTTCTTGACTGCTTCAAAATCTCCGGGACTAGCAAAGGCAAAGCCTGCTTCAATTACATCCACACCCAGACGCGCTAATTGCTTGGCAATAACTAGCTTTTCGTCTATATTCAGAGTGGCTCCTGGACACTGCTCTCCATCTCGCAATGTCGTATCAAAAATGATGACTCGATCTGTTTTGTTTGTCATTTGCGGTTTGTTGTTTAGTTTGTACTTGTGGCTTAATATATCTTCAACCTTAGTTTTTCTTTTACTCTTACCTTTGTAAAAAATTGCTAAGGCTACTAACCTTCAGTTTTTTCTATTTGTTCTCTGATATCATTTAAATCTATATATCTATCAGTAGCATTACGTAGCTCTCTCGCTATCATCCCTTCTGTTGATACTACCGTTATATGTGTATTTTTGGAGCGTAATAGTTCGATTGCTCTTTCAAAATCTCCATCGCCACTGAATAATACTACTCGGTCATACTGATCTACTGTATTAAACATATCTACAACAATTTCAATATCTAAATTCGCTTTTTGCGAGTAACGACCAGACGTATCATCATAATATTCTTTAAGAATTTTAGTTCTAACTGTATATCCTAGACTAATTAGAGCATCTCTAAAACCTCGCTGATCTTGTGGGTCTTTTAAGCCAGTGTACCAGAATGCATTAATTAATGTTGTTTCTGATTGCTCATGTTTGAAGTATTCTAAGACTCGCCGAGGGTCAAAAAACCAACCATTTTTTTGTTGAGCATAGAACATATTGTTTCCGTCTACAAAAATAGACAGACGATTCATTGGAGAACCCATACAAATTTACACCTAATAATATAAATGAATTTAGATTGAACAATAGATTATAGCAATTCTCTAATGACAAGTTTGCTAATATCTATAAAGTAGCCTTTGAACTATAGCTTTTATCCTACCTCTTTCAAGGCATAAAAACGGTTGCAACATTGGAGTTGAGATACTGGGTGCTAAACCTTATTCACCTCCGGCACTGCAAGAGCTACTCTGTGATCAAAATCTACCAATAAAATTGACCCAGTAACAGCATTCATCGCTGTATAACACTAAATTTTACTCCTAAAGAGGTATAGCATAGGCTTAAGGTAGGATATAAGTTAATGCCTATCTATAAGTAAAGCTTTCACCATCAGGACACGCTTTGTGGGGAGTACCAATATTGCACCAGAGACAGAAGACGGGCTTGGGACAGCTTCTGATAGAGCATCGACTTACGAACCTACCTGTTGGTTGGGTTGGGGTAAAATCTCGCCGCAACCAAATGCATAGGCGGAGTATATCCGGCTCTGAACTGTGAGACAATCACTCTTTTATAACTCACTCAACAGAAAAAGAATAAGTTAGGCAATGCCTAATCTCTTGGGGGCTAGCTCTGGTAATAAAAGTTTGTTGATGAATAGAAGATACTTTACAAATGTATAAGATTGTCATTTAAGTCTTATTTCAATGTGCTTGTAGTAAAACGTGGTCTGAATAAATAAAAGTGTTGGACTTAAATCACTCAGTAACACGATATGGCAGAAGAACCTACATCTACCTTAACTAAAAACTATGTCTCTCTTGCCAATAGACTGTCAAGTAAACCGACAAAAGTAACTTCCACAGCATCGGCTCGCCAGTCCAAGTGGATGGTTCGCTTAGGTCATCTCCTCGCTGGTGCTTGGGTAATGGGGGCGGCACTGCTGAGTGCTTCTGGTGGGGAATTGGTTCAATTGAGCGAAAATCAGGCGCTTTCTGACTTTTTTCAACTGCGTGGGCCGATTGTACCTCCAGAAGACATCGTAATTTTAGCAATAGACGATCAGTCAATATCAGTTCCCGAACAGTACTATAAAACAGATCCGAAACAATATACCTACCTAGAAACACTGAAATCTTATCCTTATCAACGTGCTGCATATGCCCAAGTAATCACAAAGTTAATCAAAGCAGGTGTCCGATCTGTAGCGTTAGATGTCGTTTTTGACACGCCAAGTAGTTATGGAGTTACTGACGATCGCCAACTCCAAGCAGCATTGCAAAAATATGGCAGCAAAGTTACTTTAGCCGCCGTCTACGAAAATTCCCAGACGCACCAAGGGTCTTTTATGCAACTGATAGACCCACAACAGATGTTTCGTACTGGTTCTGTGTCCATTGGCTCAGTAAATTTCCCTGTAGAGGTGGATGGTAAAGTTCATCGATTGGCGAGTGAATTTTCTAAGTTGTTACCTGAAGATAATTTGATCGAGAAGCTACCCTCTTTTGATGAAGCAGCTCTTAGAGCAGCACAAGTAAATTATCCCCGACCAAAGGGCGATCGCATTTATTTTTGGGGAACTGCGGGGACATTTGAGCAAATACCCTTTTGGCAGGTACTCGATCCGCAAAACTGGAACACCTATTTGCAGCAGGGAAAGGTGTTCAAAAACAAGATCGTGCTGATTGGGGCAACAGATAAGTTAAACAATGATTATTATCCAGTCCCGATTAGCAAGAGCAATAAATTCATGTCGGGCGTGGAAATTCACGCCAATGCGATCGCCACTTTGATGTCAGGTAAAGCGATCGCCCCAGGAATTAACAGCCTACCATTGCGGGGTTTATTTGTGCTAATTCTAGTTGGCAGTACAGCCTTGATGATTAGCACACGCAAGCGTAGTATCAATAGATTTATATCTAGCCTCACCCTCTCTGGTACTTGGGTAGGAATTAGCTATGGGTTATTTGTTTATGGTCAGTTAATTTTTCCTACTACTGTACCAATGATTGCGATCGCAATGATCGGACTTTGCTATCTGGGAACCTCATTAGTCAGAGAAAGCATCAGAAAACGCCAATTAGTAGACATTTTTCAGAAGTATAAAACCTCCCCCGTTGTCCAAGAGATTATCAGCCAACAAGATGACTTCCAAGGACTAATCCAGCAACGAGATTTAGCCTTATCAGGGAAAGTCCTGGCTCAACGCTACAAAATTGTCAAAGTTCTCGGTTCTGGTGGATTCAGCGAAACCTACATTGCCGAAGATACCCAACGTCCTGGTAATCCGCGATGTGTTGTCAAGCAACTAAAACCAGCCAACACCAAACCCGAAGGATTGCAAATTGCCAGACGTTTTTTTAACTCAGAGGCGCAAACATTAGAAAAATTGGGAACGCACGCTCAAATCCCTCAACTTTTGGCGTATTTTGAAGAAGATGAAGAATTTTATTTAGTGCAAGAACAGATAATTGGTCATCCTTTAAATCAGGAACTCCCAGCAGGTAGAGCAATTGATGAAATTGCAGTGATCAAAATTGTCAGGGATTTATTGCAAACATTAACATTTGTTCATAAAAACAACGTGATTCATCGGGATATTAAGCCCAGCAATATCATCCGGCGACATTCAGACGGTAAACTGGTACTGATTGACTTTGGAGCCGTCAAAGAAGTCAGCACAAAACAGCTTGAACCTCAAGAGCAAACCCCCTTCACCATTGGCATTGGTACTCAGGGTTACGCACCAAGCGAGCAATGTTTTGGGCGTCCACACTACAGTAGTGATATCTATGCAGTCGGCATGGTTGGGATTAAAGCTTTAACTGGTATAGCGCCCCGTGAGCTAGATAGAGATGCTGATGGAGAGATCAAATGGAGCGGTGCCTACGGCGGTAAACTACGCTCGCAAGTGAGCCAGTCCCTAGCGAAGATTCTCAGTAAAATGGTGCTGGATGACTTCAAACAGCGATATCAGTCTGCATCAGAGGCTCTTGAAGCTCTTGAGGAACTTGAAGCTTTTGACGATGTTGTAAATTCCCAAAGCATATACCCTATGCCACAGGATGACTTATTAATGAATACTTTAGACGATTTAGGCGCTCCCACAAAATCTTGCTCAGAAGGACAAGATTAAAATAATTCGTAATTCGTAATGACGCTCTCTCCGAGACGCTAAAAGCGAACGCGGACTCGCTACCGCTACGCTAACGTAATTCGTAATTAAGTAATGCATAGGGGTTTGACTTCGTTCAACCTAATCTACAATTATCCTTAACCCAACCGTATTGATGCTTAGAGGATTTAAACCCCGCCACAAAATTTGCCCTTTGTTAGAAGCTCTTGACTTAAACCCTCAGAATTTTAGTTAAACAAATTCAAAATTCAAAATTTGTCTTGGAAAGTTATGATGCCTACGGCGGGCTGCGCCAACAGATAGCGCAGCGTTAAAGAAGGATTAAGATGTGACGTTCTTCGATTACGAATTACGAATTACGAATTATTTTAACGACAGAAATTCTTCTCCTGCCGTGGGATGAATGCCTATGGTTTCATCCAGGTCTTCCTTGGTAATGCCCTTGCGAATTGCCACGCCGAGGCTTTGAATGATATCTGCTGCGTGTTCACCCACCATATGAGCACCCAAAACTTGCCCAGAATCACCATTTAACACTAACTTCATAGTGGTTGGCTCATTCTGTTCGATTAGCTGATACAACAGTGGTTGGAACTGGGTGCAGTAGCATTGTACAGATTCACCAAATTTTTCCCGTGCTTTTGCCTCCGTCATCCCCACACTAGCCGCTTCTGGACGGCAAAAAACAGCAGTGGGCACATAATCATAATTCAGTTTTTGCGGCTTATTGCCAAAAACTGTATCGGCAAAGGCAATACCTTCTGCTTGAGCGACTGGAGACAATTGCACGCGGCTGGTGCAGTCACCCACAGCAAAAATGTTTTCTTGGCTGGTGCGGCTGTATTCATCTACTTTAATTGCACCATGTTCGCCAAGTTCAACATGGGCATTTTCCAAACCAAGATTCTTGGTATTGGGAGCGTAACCTATGGCAACTAAGATGGTATCTGCTGTAATTATTTCTTGGCTCTCACCAGTAATAGTTAACAACAAACACTCATCTGAGAATTTGATTTCTTCAAGGGTGCTATTGGTGAATAACTTAATTCCGCGTTTACTCAAACCTTGGTGTACAGCAGAGCGAATGTCATCATCAAACCCCGATAAAATCATCTCGTCTTTTTCAATCACCGTCACCTCGCAACCGAAAGCGTGCATCATGCTGGAAAATTCGACACCAATGTAGCCGCCGCCAATAATTGCTAAACGTTTCGGCAAATAAGGTAGCTGAAACATCTCGCGGGATGTGATGGCGTATTCTATACCTGGGATGTTGGGCTTGAGGGGTTGTCCGCCGACAGCAATTAAAATTTTGTCTGCTGTAACTTTGCGCCCATCAATATTGATAGTATGGGTATCGATGAAAGTGGCATATTCAGAAATTAGTTCAATTCCAGCTTTTTGCAATTGCTGAAAATAGGATTGGTTAACCCTGTCAATATGCTGATGTACTGACTTAATAAATAATGTCCAGTCAAAGTATGTTTGACAGTCACTCCACCCATAACTGTGTGCTACTTGATTTTGCAGGGCGAAGTCAGCAGCGTAGACAATCAGTTTTTTGGGAACGCAACCGCGATTTACACAAGTTCCACCGATGGCTTCTTGTTCAGCAATGGCGACACGTACACCGTAACTAGCTGCTTTTTTAGCTGCTGCCAATCCCCCAGGGCCAGCACCAATGACAAACAAATCGTAATCAAATGTCATAAAAATCTGTTCCTTTTTGACTGTTTGGAAAGCAGAGCTATTTCATCCCTTATAGTTATTCACACAAAACTTCATCTACTGTCTTTGGGTGGACAATTTGGGATGAAACCAGGCTGATATGTAGCACATTGCCGCATTAATCGCAATTACATCCAAAAGGAACAGCGTAGGCGCAGCCCGCCGTAGGCATCGCTCGATTATTACTAAGTTATATTACATTATGTTGTCAAAAAGCATCCTTTTTATTTTACAAGGTGTAAATGTTTGCGTAGGCGTAGCCCGTCGTAGACATCGCCTAGTTCGGGTGGGTATGCGATCGCGCTTTTAGGCAGCAACTGCACTGAAGAAAAAATTCAGCCGATTAAGCCATTGATGCCAGACATGAATTAGCCTTGCACGATCAAATTCAAAAATCTCTGCTTCTTCACCTGGCAAGGCTACAACGATAAGAGCATGGTTAATTTTGGAGTTAAAAAGGCGATCGCTATAATACCGATTTATCGCACCAGCATAAGCAGCTAGTTGTAAAGGCTTGTCATAAAGCTTATCAAATCTCAGTTTTGGTTCCTCGGCTGTAGTCCATTCAATTAAATACGGAACACCTTGATAACGAGCGACTAAATCAACTTTCCCGGCGTAAAGTTCCTGATAGTTAGGAACAACTTGCTCAACCAGTTGAACATCGCTAAGTTTATTTAGCACAGATTGAACGCTATCCCAGTAAAGCTGAATCAGGCTGTTGTCAGGTTTGGGCGAGTAGCCTTGCAGGTGTTCCTTAATTAACTGATGTAAGGCGTTTCCTCGACGGCGGCTGTTAGCAGCGATTCGATTTGCCTCCACGTTACCAACTTTATTGCGCCAATAGGAAAGGGCGGCTAGAGACTTTGGTGGCTGTGTCGCTTTTAAAACTGTGGTGACAGCAGGAAGAAGAACGCCACCATTGCCTTGATAGTAGCATCGTCCGTTGATGTAGGTAGATTTCATAAGTGTTGTGAATGACTACATCAACTAGCTTCGAGGGTTAATGTATAAGATTGAGTAGGGGTAAAGTTCTTGAAATGTATGATTTTGGGTATTAGTTGAGTAGGATTTTCAATTCTAGGGGTTCAAGTAGACACAGGATGTGTGGTTAGACTATGGCAATGAAATCACTGCGAGTATCTCTAGAAAAGTTAGAAAAGGTAAAAAGAGCTTTTGAACGCACCGGATGGACACAAAATGAATTTGCAAGCGAGGTGGATTTAAGTACTCGTCAGCCAATTGGAAACTTCCTGGCAGGAAAACCTGTTAAACATCAAGTTTTCAAGGAAATTTGCTTTAAGTTGGATCTGGATTGGCAAGAAGTGGCGGATTTACCTAAAGACACTAAATCTGAAACAGAGCAGTTTCAAGACACGACATCTAATGGTTCCAATTTTGTGGGGCGTGAGGATGCGATCGCACACCTCAATAACCTTGTTAACGAAGGTACAAAAGTTATTCTAATTCACGCAGAGGGCGGTATAGGTAAAACAACGTTGGCTACAAAATGGTTTGAGCTTCAAGGTTTAGAATATCTTGAACTGCATGTAGGAAGTACACCCCAGAATCTAAACTCAATAGAAAACTGGGTAAGGTTCAAATTAAGAGATTACTTTAAGGAGAATCAAGAACAAGATTTTATAACTATGCTTGATCAATTAAAAAGCAAGCTCCAAAATCGAAAACTAGGTTTCTTAATTGATAACCTCGAACCTGCTTTGATAAATGGCGTATTCGTAGAAGCAGATAATAACCACTATGTAGAACTATTAACAGTACTAGGTCATCAGAGTGTGCAGTCAGTCACCCTGATCACAAGCCGTGAGTTGCTGCATGAACCCGACGTAATAAAGTTAAAAAATTTTCAACCTTATCATCTGCAAGAGTTGAAATATGACGCGTGGGAAGATTATTTTGCTAGCCGGAACATTATTATAGATACTGATGCTATTCATGAAATGAACCGAGCCTATGGCGGAAATGCCTTAGCTATGTCTCTCCTTAGTCCTGAGATTTTAATGGAATCACAAGGAATTCTAAAAGTTTACTGGCAGGATAATCGTGATGATATATTGAGGCATCCAACTTTAGAAAAGCTCGTTCAACGCCAGTTTAACAAACTTCAACGAGATAATCCCCAAGCTTATAAACTTTTATGCCGATTAGGATGTTACCGTTATCAATATATTCCTGTAATACATGAAAAAGGAGTCATTTGCTTGCTTTGGGATGAGCAAAATGAGCGAAAAAAAACTCGATTTTTCAGAGATTTAAAAGATAGGGCTTTAGTAAAGTTTAGTAAAGAAGGATACTATTTGTATGAAGTTATCCGTGAAGAAGCGATAGAAAGACTTAAATTAACAAATGATTGGGGAAAATCTCATACTGAAGCCGGAAAATTTTTATATACATTAATATCTGATAACTGCCAAACAATTATCCCAAAAATTACTTGTACGAAAGTGAATGATACTCAAGAACAAACATATCTAAATATAGAAAATGCAGAAACAGCAGTAAAACAAGAACTTACTAAACAGGAAACTCTTGCCTTAGAAGTTGTTTATCATACTATGGAATTTTATGGAGCAGGTTGTTTTGAAGAATTAAGAAAAGAACCAAAACTATTAGATAATGCTTTTTTTCAAGCTGTCAGAAATATGATTTTTGAATATGTTGATTGTTATAGTGATTTAGGTATAGTACTTTATAAACTTGCATTAACTACACACAGATTAGGAATAATCGACGAAAGAGAAGGAAAGCTTATAGAAAGTAACAAAGAATTTGAATATTGCCAAAGAGGTTTTAAAGTAAGTCAAGATTTTTTTCAAACAGCTTTAGTGATTGCAACAAGGGTTAAAGAAGATAAATTAATGATTAACGTACTTCGCTCTTTAGCTTGCTGTCATTATTTTAGTGGGATAAGTTTACATGAGCTAGGAATAGTTTTACATCAAATTATAAAAAATAACGAAAGTAAAGAAGCTTTTGAGGAAAGCCAAGTAGACTTGGAAAAAGCACTAAAAATATTTACTAACCTGTCATTTGAGCAAGAAATGAAGGAAGTAAAACAAGCAATTTATAGTCTAAAAATAAGTGAACAATCTTGCAGCACATTCATAGCAAGATTTTTGATTTAATTAGCAAGATTTTAACTTACAAGTTTTACAGATGCGATCGCACATCGAAGACACCCTACTTCTACCCATCGCTGAAATAGAAAAACGACCATTCAAAAATTAAATCGCCTTCTTCTTTGCGTCTTTACGTAAGTCCTGAATCAAACAAAGGCGGGTGCGGGGATTGAACCCGCTAATCCCCACAATGGTGGAGATGTAACCGATAACCCTAAATTCTTGGCTGACGCCACGCTTCGCGAACGTCCCCGAAAGGCAAGTTGTGAACAAGGATAACCCGCCATGAAGCATGAAGGATAAAGTGTTTCATCCTTTACCCTTCAGCAATATCTACAATTCATCTGTAGCCAGCATTTGGATGATCCGAGGCGTACCTGGGTCGAACCCTCCCAAATCCCAAGAGAGCGAATCTTCAGGATCTACCAAACTAATCTGGTAAGGTATCAAGCTGACATACACCGCCTTGACGTTGGGATTTACCTTTTTGCGGTACTCCTTCAACGCTTGACTTGGATGCTTATTCCCAGCCCAGCTTTCCGAGTCAGTCCAAAAGCAGACTACATCAGCTTTGAACTTATTCTTAATCATCCAGTCGTAAGCTACAGAGGCATCTGTTCCACCGAAGTTTTGGTTGCTAGCTTTGCTAACCGCAGAACTAAAACTATCTTTAGCAGTGATACCTAATTCACGGAATTCGGTAGCAAAGCCGCGAATCATGTAGTTTTTCTGCGCTTTTGCTGTCACCAGTGCCATTGTGGTGGCAATTTCACAACAACTCAGCCCCATATCTGCAACTAAGCTACCCATAGAACCAGAAACGTCTACGGCGTGCATGAACACTTTACCTGTGGGTTGCACAACATCAAAAGACAGTTCAACCGCCTTTTCTAAAATGTCCACAATCCGAGGAACTGGGTTCCAAGTTTTCTTGCTGCGTCCTAATGTTCCACCAGATTGATATGTTTTGAGTGCTTTCAAAACATCAATCGGATGGATGCGACCTTTACGCAGATGTTCTCTGCGATTAAGAACTGCTTCCACTCGCAGCAAATTGGCGCTTTCATCGGCTCGCAACACACCCAGTTCAGTTAAAGAACCCAAGTTACGCAGCATTGCACCTATTGGCATTTCCTGAAATAGCAGCTGCCAAGCAAGCTTGTCCATTTTGCCCACAGGTGCAGCCATTTCGTGGGTTAAGCGTCCTTGAGAAATAGCTTCATGGGTTTGGGTAGGATTTCGCTTCAGCCACTCATACCACCAAATCTGCGCCAACGCCTCTGAGGGAATATCTGCTGGCAATTCTTCCCAGCCTCTAACTACCCACTCAAATAGTTGACGGTGATTTTCTGTAGGCGGTTTGACATGGAACAACCGCAACGCATCTCGGTGGGAGAAGCCTTGACGCTGTTGATATTTCAACAGTTGATAAGCTAAACCCTTGACATCTTCCCTTGAGAGCCAAGTTTTACCAGCTTCCCGCACTACTTTGCCAAATCCCCGCAGAGATTTGGTGTAGTTCAACCATTCGTAGAAGTGGCTACCAGTCCGAACAATTTGCGGGAATATTTCACCAAACGCCTGTTTTGCTTCTGGTGCTTCACCCATCGACAGCAGCACCAAAGCTAATATTGGCGCACTATTATTGATGGCGCGTCCATCGCTAGCATACAAAATTTCTTCTGCTACACGGCTGGGATTTTCGGCAACAGCAAGTCTTACAACTGTCACAAAATCTTCAGTTAATTCCTGTTTACCAGCGTAGTAAGTGCTTTTTGCTGTGCCAACCAACAGACAACGGCGCAGCATTTTCCAAATACCAGCATCAAACATAAAGCCGCCGGAACGTCCCTGAACCATTTCTGCTTCCCGTCCGGGGATAGGCTGATTTTGTGATGTAGTTGTTTTATTTTTAGTGTTCGCGGAGCGTGTCGTAGACAAAAAATTGTAATTCATCGCTTCATCTCCCGGCCTTTGCAGGCAAAAATGAAAGGTGGCAGAGCAGGATTTGTAGCTTGCTTCCCGTAGGGTACCTGCGACATCCGGCTTATCAGGCGATAACCCTAATTCGTCGGCCTTTTCAGGCAAGGTGTGAAGAAGGATGTTTTTCGGCGCTCTACCACTGAGCTACCTGCCACATGGAAATTTTGGATTTTGGACTTTCCTGCGGAACGCTATGCGAACGGCTACGCTCAGTCGAACGATTTGAGATTTTAAATTCAATCTAAAATTATTTGGTGTAGTGGAGCGGGAATCGAACCCGCGAATGCTCGTTTTTAACGATAACCCTCAATTCGTCGGCCTTTGCAGGCAAGGGGTGAATAAGGATATTAAGCGCCTTACCACTTGGCTACCCACCACATGACAATTTAAAACTCAGCACTGAATTTGGTGTAACGGAACAGGATTTTTACCTGCACCTCCAGAAGTTCGATCAAGGGTGTTTAAGTTATTTATATGCGATAACTCTCAATATGTCGCCCCTTCCGGGTAAGTGGGCGCTCTGCCATTTGAGCTATTCGCTACTGGTGAAAGTTAACTTGTATTACTAATGTAGTATTTGTAGTGTTTGTTGTCAAGGGTCTGGCAAGCTAATTTAAAATTATTGCTTTGGAAAGATAAGTATGAGCAGTATAAGTAAGCCTCTGATCAGAATTTCGGGGGAATATTATCCGAGATGTATTGCGATCGCTCTGGTTAAAATCCTTTTATTTTCTCTGGTAAAAAACTTTTGTGCGATCGCAGCACCATGTCACATAAGCAGAAGGTAATAAAGGTATAACACTTACCTAATAAAGGTTTTGCCGACAAATTTGCCAAAAGATACAAAAAAGTACTCAAATTTTTGCCAATATAATATATTATTTCCTAAAATTCACTTGGCAAAAATCGGTATGAGTGAAAAACCGATAGAAGGTAACGGCAAGGCTTTTCTCGTTCTACTTTTGCCCATCTCGTTTTTGATTATTTTCCTGGTTGCCACCTGGAGGATTTTACTGGCGGTAATTCTGCTGGTAATTGGCTTCAAGATTTGGCAGGAATATCAATGGCAACAGTGGACTGTGCAAGTTAACCCAATTTTTCATCAGTTGGTTCGGGAAAATCAGGGCAGACTGACACCAATGGACTTGGCAATCAGGGGCAATTTTCCTGGAACAACGGCAAAACGCTACTTGGATGGTAAAGCCTCGGAATTTGGTGCTAGTGTACTTAATTCTGAAGATGCGGGTCAGTCTTATTACTTTATAACTGCCAGCATTCTCGGCAATATCCTTGACAGTAGTGAGCCTGTTAAAGAGCTTCCTGCTCAACCAGTTACTAAAACTGCGCGTTCGCTCCTAGCACCACCACCAACCCCACAGGAGGAAGAACCAGAAACCGAATCACTCCCACAGCCAACCCATGAGCAAGCTAAACGATCGCTGGAAAAACAGTTAGTTTTTGGCTCTCTGATCCAATCTGAACTTGCCAAACGGCTAAGTGTCTATTCCAGTACGGTTTATAAACGGCGAAATGATCCAGAGTTTCCAGAGTGGAGTCGCAGCAAAGACCCTGATGGTATTGCTTGGTCATACTCGGAAAAAATTAAGGAGTTTTTCCCACTGGAGGAAGAAGGATAACAATTCAAAATTCAAAAATATTAATTACTTTTGATTTTTGAATTCTAAACCCACAGCTTCGTTGATGGAATTTAATCCGCTTTGTTCTAGTAGGACAAGCAAACCTAAAAGAATCCGGCGTACCATCAGTGGGCCTTCGTAAATCCAGCCTGTATAAACCTGGATCAGGCTAGCACCAGCAGTAATTTTTTCCCAAGCATCTTCAGGAGAAAAGATGCCACCAACGCCAATAATCGGGATTTTTCCTTGGGTTTGCTGCCAAATAAAGCGAATTACCTCAGTGGAGCGATCGCGCAATGGTTCACCACTAATTCCGCCAGCTTCATCCTGGGGTGATTTGCCAGTTTGGTCAATTACCTGGGTTTTCAGTCGATCACGGCGGATGGTGGTGTTAGTAGCGATAATTCCCGCCAATTGGTAGGTTTTAGCAAGAGTTATAATATCAGCGATCGCTGACCATTCTAAATCTGGCGCTATCTTGACAAAAATCGGTTTTTGTGTAGTATTTTCTTGTTGTAATAAATTCAAGATGATACTGAGCATTGAAGCATCTTGGAGCGATCGCAACCCCGGTGTATTGGGAGAAGAGACATTAACAACAAAATAGTCTCCCAAATCCTTGAGTAAGTGAAAACTATCGAGATAATCCTGTGCAGCTGCTTCTAGGGGAGTTACCTTAGATTTACCCAAATTTATCCCTATAGGTATTGAATGGCTTAACTCCTGTTTTTCCTGTCTCAAACGTGCCGCCATTGCTGCTGCACCACGATTATTAAAGCCCATCCGATTGAGAGCAGCTTTATCCAACGGCAAGCGAAATAAACGGGGACGCGGATTTCCTGGCTGTGCGTGAAAAGTTACAGTTCCCAATTCTGCAAAGCCAAAACCCAGGTTAGACCAAATGCCAGCAGCTACTCCATCCTTGTCGAAGCCAGCTGCTAACCCGACGGGATTAGGGAAGTTTAGCCCAAATAAATTTTGTTCTAGGCGGGAATCGTACAGACACAGGGATTTTTGTAAGCGTTGGTTTACCCAACTAGCTCTTTGGCGTAGGCGTAGCCCGTCGTAGACATCGCCTGTTTGCGATAGCCAACTAAAACTGCGAATCGTCTGCTGGTGTAACCACTCGGAATCGGTTTTTAACACATTGAACAAAAGCGGACGAATAGCAAATTGATAAATATCCATTAACTTTTATCAGGATGATTACAGTTCAGGTAGAACCGGAAGTAACTCAGCAGGATCGGATGACCGTCATCCAAATGATTCGCCAATTCAATCAACATTTTTTTCCGTTGTCGGAGTGGCAATCTATAGCAGTTTTTGCACGAGATGAATCAGGCTTGATTGTTGGTGGAGTTCTGGGTGAAATCGGTTGCGATTGGCTTTATATCAGAGTCTTAGTTGTTCAAGAAGACTTACGCGGCAAAGGGATTGGAAGCAACATTCTTAAAATAGCCGAAAAAGAAGGTCAAAAGCAAAACTGTGTAGGGGTTCATCTTGAGACGTTAGAGTTTCAAGCTAAGAAATTTTATGAATCTCAAGGCTACACTGTATTTGCTTTTCAAGAAAATTACCCACTTGGGCATAAAAGATACTTCATGCAAAAGTTATTTAATCTGAGTTAAACAGTTGGTATGGGATTGAACGCTTTGTTGATTAATCTTAGGTACTTCTGGGTACATGACGCTCGCTTTTCCTCTGGGACTTGTCTTTGCTCCTCTTGAGCATCAGACGAAGTTTCGCCCATTTCCCTAGCACTCCCTAATCTAACTTCAACGAACGCATTACCTAGAACTTTGAGCAAATATCCCTGGCAATATTACTCAGGATGCTTTTTTGGGCATCTTATATATTACAAGCTATGTTAACCAATAAATCAGATGGGGCAGCCGCAAAAATCTATAGCCGCCGAACAGCAAATCCTCTCGTTGGCACGTGTCCTCCAGAACCTCAGAGAAGAAGATGATGTTGACGTTCTGATTGAAACTACTATTTCTTATCTCAGAGAACAGTTTGACTACAGACTGATTTGGATTGCTCTTTACGATCGCGTGAATCACATATTGTTCGGCAAAGGTGGCACTACACCTGATAATGATACGGTCTTTTTACGGCAAAGAGTTGTTCTTAGTCCTGGAGATTTATTAGAGCAAGTAGTGATTGAACAACATCCCTTGGGTGTAGCCGATTTACAAACTGAAATCCGCGCCGCCGAATGGCAAAAAATTGCCAAAAAATTCCAGATCAAGGGAACGATTATTTTACCAATTCGCTATAAAGATCGTTGCTTAGGCTTGCTGTTACTAGGTTCAGAACGCTGGGGCTACCTACTAACAGGGGAAGCAAAAGCCCGTTTGATGATGGTTTTAGGCGAACTGGGGGCAGTGATTTCTCAAAATGAGATGGATTTGCAGTACAAGCAAACTAAGAGAACTGACGAGCCATTGTTAGAATTGCTGGGAAATTTACGCAGCCTGACTAACCTTAATCAAAGACTTGAAGCAGCAGTGCAAGCAACTCATAAATTTGTCTCCCCCAGCCGGACAAATGTTTACTGGTTTGAGCGGGAAGGGCGCTACTTTTGGTGTCGGATGAGCAATCAACTTGTCAAACTTGATCGCAATTCTAGCACTCAGCAAGCAGCAGGAATAACTGTACAGGAGTTGAGCGATTTTTATTATGCTTTGACAGTTAACCAAATTGTCTCGATTGGTGATGCACGCAGTTCTTTAAAGAGCCATTTTACGGCAAAATTGCTGCAACGGCTGAAGGTGCGATCGCTCTTGGCATCTCCGATCATCTGGCAAAAGGACTTAGTAGGTTTTCTGGCGGTAGAAAGCAATGAACCTCGGATCTGGACGGAGGCAGACAAAAATTTTGTCCAGGGTGTTGGTGGCTTTATCTCCCTGGTTGCATCTAGCGAAAGTATGGAAAGCACTATCAAACAGATTCAAGGGGATGCTCAACTGACTAGCCAAGTTGCCCAAGGTATTTATAGCGAACATGACCTTCAGGATACTTTACATAGCTGTGCTAAAAAAGTTTTAGCTCGACTAACTGCGACGAGATTTTTGCTGTTGCAGTATGATTCTGAGCAGAATAATTATCAATTTATTTATCAAAATCAGCCCCATAATCGCCGACCGTTGACATTTACCCTTGATACTCTCAAAGAATTAGATGGGCAGCTTTTGCAACGTTCAACTCAAGCAGTGGAAATCCAGAACTTAGATGAAGATTTACGCTTTTTTAACTGGCGTCCCTTGTTGTTAGAAAATGGTGTGCGATCGCTACTTGTTTGTAAATGCACTCACGAGTATATACCAGGAGCGCTTTTGGTGATCACTTACGAAAGTCATCATTCTTGGACAACTCTGGAAAAAGAATTGCTGTCGGCTGTTAGTCAACAGATTGGTGTCATTGTTCGTCAGTGGCAATTACATAATCGCACCACCCAGCAGCAAAAAGTTTCCCAAGCATATGAGCAATGCCTACGCATCCTGACACAATCCCAGAACAGCAAAATCGAGGTCGAAAAAAAGCATTTAGAACGTACAGCACTCGAACAAATAGCATCAATTTTAGGCTGTCCCTTAGCGATATTGCTATCTTGGTTGCCTGGTGAAAGTTGGGCAGAAATTATTCCTGGAGTGATTGACAATAGTCAATTTGGAATTTTTTCTGATGCCTCTATTCCGATCCAGGCTGAAGCCTTAATTCAGTGGGCACTTGTTACGGAGACATACCTGACTTTGAAGGTAAATAATTTACCCCCGGAAACCCGGAAATGGTTGAAAGCTCCAGACAAAGGTCAAATTTTTGTGATGGCATTACGTACCAATGCTGATTATGAAACCACAGGTGTACTGTTGTTGGCAGACTATCAAGAGCGTCGCTGGTCAGAACAAAGCCTTAGTGCGACAGCAACTCTAAATTCTCAATTAGCTTGGTGGCGTCGTGAAAAGCAAATTACCCGACTTCTAGAATCCACAACAGAAGAATTACGACAACTCAACTGGTACAAACATCGTCGCCTTGAGGAAATCCAAAGAATAACGGCGCTGTCCCTTAAACAAATACATGATTTGGGCATTCCTATTAATGAACTTACTCAGATGCGCTACCAGCTATTGCTACAGCAGTTAGATCACACAGTTACCTCCATGAGTGGAATGCTAAAACTTGAGCAGTGGCGGCTACATATCAGTTGGGAAACTATGTCCATAGCTAGTTTACTGAAGCGATCGCTCGAACGCATCGAAAATTTAGTCAAACAACAAAAGCTGTGGATTGGTGTACATGGTTTGGGACAACAAATTGAAGCGCAAGCGTCGCCAAAGAATTCTTCATTAGCTAAAGGCGTTCCTACCTCAAATGCTCAATCTGCAATGGCGATCACTGGTGATATTGTCAAAATTGAATTAGTTATCCATGAATTATTGGTTACTGCCTGTAACCGTTCTCAAACTGGCGGCAGAATTGATATTTGGTGTCGCCGTTTTGATCGATCTAAAAACGTAGATGCAAAGCATTCTTCTGCAAGGGTAGGAACTGATCATCAGACATCGCTAGAACTGTCGATTACATACAACGGTGCGATCGAACCACAGTTACTCACAGAACTACATAATAATACACCCAAGGATGTGCTTGCTCCCTCCAACCTCGACCAACCACCAGGTTTACATCTGCTAATCTGCCAAAACCTCATGCAGGAGTTGGGAGGAGAGTTGAATTTCTATCAATTACCAGATAATCGGGTAGTTAGCCGCTTGTTATTGCCGTTAGTTGGTAATGATTCTTAGAGGATGTTTTAAAAGTTTTGGGCGAATAGAATAGAGCCTCCGGCACGCTGATGCGTAGCTTGCTTCTCCGTAGGAGTACGCTACTACACAAACTCTCGTCCACCGGTCTGGACTAAGAGAAATTAAAATAATCAATACAAGCTAACTATGGGAGAAAAAGCAATGACAGTTGCAGCCGCTAAAAAGATGACCTTTGAAGAATTCCTTTCTTATGACGATGGGACGGATACTTTATATGAATTAGAAAATGGAGAACTAATACCCATGCCTTCAGAAAGTGATATTAATCAACGGATAGCGATGTTTTTAGTTACTTGTTTCTTGCAATTGGGAATTCCATCTTATCAGTTGCGGATGAAGGCAGAGGTAGCTGTGCATAGCCGACAGGTAGGGGTACGTGTGCCTGATTTGGTGGTGTATTCTGAGGAGTTAGCCAAGGTAATGCAAGGAGCTACACGATCGCTGATTTTGATGGATATGCCACCGCCGTTGTTGGTGGTTGAAGTGGTGAGTCCGAATCAGGAAAATCGGGATTATCGTTATAAGCGTTCGGAATATGCGGCGCGGGGTATTGCGGAGTATTGGATTGTTGATCCTATCGCCCAAAAGGTGACGGTTTTGGAATGGGTAGAGGGATTTTATGATGAGCGAGTTTATCAAGGAGAAAGTGCGATTGTCTCTTCAATTTTTGCTAATCTTCAGTTAACTGCTGCTAAAGTTTTGCAAGGATGAAATGTGATGAAAACCTTTGATAAATTTCGACAAATCTTATCACTACAAAGGCAATCTCTCTGTGAAATTTATCAAGCTTTTTGGATGGAAAGTAGATATTGTCACTAAAAACGGTCTTAAACCTCGGATTCGCGATCGCATTTTGGCTGAGGCAATTTACCCAAAAGATTTGCCTGCACTACCTTCTGCCATTTTTTAGTTTTGTCGAACTCACGTTTTTTTAGGCTTAACCGATCAGTATTGAGAGGTAAATAAGTGAGCAAGAATAAATTAAACTATGTTACGTAATGTAAATTTAATTAAATTGCCTCTTAGTAAACGGCTCTAGCCCGATTCTAAGGGCTGAAACCCTTACTACAAACCTTTAATCATTCACGCCAACTCACTTAAACTTAAAGTTTTTAATGACTTGAATATCTACAAGAAAACGTGACATTTTTTAAAAAAGTAGTTAACATATAACTTGATGAAACACTGATCAAGATCATTCAGGTTTTTAGCTAAAAATATATTAGCCAAATATCACCAAGATATTGTGATTTAGCATGAATAATAAAACAAAAATTGATTTTTATAAATTACGTATCGTATTTACAGATTTAGATAGTGAATTAAATATTTATATCTATTTTTGTCTGAGAATAGCAACTTAAATCTGCATTTATTAGGTAACAATATGGAATCACTATATCAAATCATAACTGTCAGATTATCGATTATAAGTTTACTACTAAGAGAAATACAGCGCTGGTACAAAAATATATGGGCAGGCATTAAGCGAATTGAATATAAACTCTTAAGCCATCGCTTTGAGAAAGAGCAATATAAAATTTATCTGCCTGGAGGAATCTATCAATGAGTTTTAGATACTTCAAGCATTGGTTAAGATTTAGTCCAATCCAAAAGATTATTGTTTTGGCTCTAATATCAATTGCTAACTTGTCTGCTGCATCTGCTCAGACTACTCCTAAAGGGGGAATTGACTGGATTTTAGTAGTAGATACTTCTGCTTCAATGCGTGGTATCGGTGGAACGAAAAATATTTTTGAACCAGTAAAGAATTCTGTTAATGAATTTGTTAACACGGCCAGATTAGGCGATACAGTTACTATTTATAGTTTCGATCAAGATGTTACCCTAAATGCCAATGATGTCAGTATTACCAGTAATGCAGACAGAGGTAAACTCAAGCAAATAATTAGCTCACTTCAAGCTCAGGGTATGCGTACTCATACAGGTAAGGCTGTACAAAAGGCTTTGGAACATTCCGCCCTGTTAAACAAACGTGCTGATGCTCTTGGTCGTACTGTCAGTATAGTATTTTTGACAGACGGATTAGAAGATGTGCGTGGTATTCCTAATCCTATTTCTATCCCTAGTAATACCAAACTTTTACCTGATCAACAATGCAAGCCCTATATATTTTTTGTGTCTTTAGGATTAAAAGAACACGAAAAGCAGCTGAATGACTTTGCTAGCAATCCAGCGCTTTGCGGGAAGGGAGAGGTATTGCGAGATCCTGGAGGAGTTCAACTTAACAAGCTGGCTGAAAATATCCGACCAGTGTTGATTACACCCAAGCTTGATGTCAATTTACCTACTACGAATTTACAGCCAGTATTACCTGGAACAACTACTGAACCGCTCAATATTAATGGCATTAGTAATGTCAATGGTAAGGTAAGTTTGCAATTGGAAGACCCTCAGCAAAGTGGTATTAGCTTAATTCCACCCGATCGCACAATCGAGTTAGTTGCTAATCAAGCAACAGTCATTCCCGTGCGTTTGCAGATACCAGCAGAGGCAAAGGGGGGCGTTAGTAGCTTGCGCTTGGTGTTGGCGATCGCAGACCAAGCGACCGCACCGATTACAATTGACTTACCTATAACCATTAAGTCAAAACTCCAAATAGAACCGACAAAGATAGATTTTGGCTCAATCGAAGCAGGTAAAACCACTGAAACCCAAAGTTTGCTAGTTAACACCAATATATCTGGAACAGCTAGCTTACAACTGCAAGGCAATTCCAAAGACGTTTCTATAGCAGAACCTTCAGCAGCCATATCCTTAGAACCAGGAGTAACTAAAATTCCTGTGCAGTTGCAGGTTAATGATAGCAATTTTGAAAGCGATCGCACTTTTACCTTAGTCCTAACCGCAGATAATCCGATTGTTAGTCCTGTCAGTGCGGGAGTTCATCTACATATTTTGATGCCACTGGCACGAAAAATAATCATTTGGTTGCTCTTAGGGCTGTTGGTGTTGTTAATTGCCCTAATAGTAGTTTGTCTGATTCAACGCAAAACCCCCTTGGAATTAGTCGAACATTTCCGCAATCGTAAGTACTTAGAAGGAGCGCTGGTAGTGCTGGAACCACGGCCCCAATTATCGGAAGACGAAGAGATTAGTCTCACTCACCAGCACAAGAGCAAAATTTGCTTGAGCGAATTAATACCAGTAATAGGTGGGACAAATTCTGATGCCGAGTTAGTCACAGTTTGGCGGGCAGGCAAAAAGAATATAGATTTGCACTGTTTGAAAGGTGTAATTTTTGTGAACACTAAAAATATAAATACAGATGAACTCTACGACGAGGACATCATCGAGATTGGCAACGTTAGGCTGCAATTTAACTGGATTGAACACCAAAGACCCTCTGAGTTAAGCAGTGGGCAGACAAACTCTTGAATAATATCACAGGAAAATGAATGTTAAGTCCCACGGTTGTGCGTCCCACGGTTGTTTTTCGTCCTACCGTTGTTATCGGGTTAGGAGGAACGGGTTATGAAGTTGTACTCAAACTCAAAAAGCGATTTATAGATGTTTACGGCTCAGTACCAGAAGTTATTCGTTTTATTTCGATTGATACTACCGAAAACATCCAAGAACGAGAAAAATCACCTGATGGCACCAAGGTTATCTTAGAACCTAATGAACTTTATGCCATTTCTGTAGCAAATCCTCTACCGCTAACACGTAACGACCACATCGCTGAATGGTGGCCTAGGGACATTTCAGCAGCCAGCCTGATCAGTGGTGCCGGGCAGATTCGGGCACGGGGACGGCTGGCCTTATTTGCTAAAGTAGCTGATATTAACGCTTTAATTGTTCAAGCAATCAATGCTGTCCGCGAAATTCGTACTAGCAAACAAGCATTTTCAGATAACTTTCAAGTTTCTAGTCGGGATGGTGTGGAAGTTTTTATTGTTGGCAGTTTGGCTGGTGGGACGGGTAGTGGCACATTCTTAGATGTGGCATTTTTAACACGAGAACATCTGAATAATTTTTCTAATATTACGGGGGTATTTGTTTTACCGAGAGTGTTTGCCAA
This sequence comes from Nostoc sp., assembly GCF_036919815.1. Taxonomy (GTDB): domain Bacteria; phylum Cyanobacteriota; class Cyanobacteriia; order Cyanobacteriales; family Nostocaceae; genus Nostoc. The sequence continues at coordinate 45,051 of NZ_JBALCE010000003.1, read as the reverse complement.
TATTCCCCAAACTCACTTGGTAAAGTCTAATGCTTATGGCGCTCTCAAGGAAATCGAACACTTTTGGGGATTGTCACCATCTAATAGCATTGAGATTGATTATGGTATCAGAAAAGTCAAAGCCGATCGCCCTCCCTTTGATGCGGTATTTTTAATTGATGGGGTTAACAAAAATGGCACTGTAGTCGGTCGTCCAGACGATTTGCAAAATTTAGTTGCAGATGGTTTGTATATCCAGATTGGTTCTCAAATCGGTCTAGATGCTGCTAACGTTGCTGATAACATTCGGGCTTATTTGGCAACTGGTGAAAAAATTCGCGGACGCAATATAAATTACTGTAGTTTTGGCTTTGCTACCCTGACTTTGCCAATACAGCAATATGAGCGGATGAAATTAGAGGACGCTCAAAACTTGTTAAAGAATGAGTTAATGGCATCTAGCCCAACAATCGATTTAGAAAATGAAATCACCCGGTTTTTAGAAGATTGTAACTTAGCAGAAGCAACTACTGTCCTCAATGCGTTAACTGAAAGCGATCGCGGCGGACAAATAAAACCCGAATTCCGAATTGGCGAAATGCATTATGACGGTACAGCTTTACCGACAATCAAAAAACTCTACACACAGCAGTTAGATCAATTTGAACAACGGACGGCTCAAGAATTGGGATTGAGTTTTTATCGCTTACAGCAGATTACAACTGCTGCGATCGCAACTTTCTGGGAGCGGAGTCTTAACCGTCCCAATGGACTAGCTTATGTCTTGCAATTTTTAACCAGACTTTCCCAAAAACTGGATGAATTGCAACAGAGTGTGCAACGCAAATCGCAAGAGGCACAATCGAACTTCAATGCTTTGAAATTAGAAGCCCATGAACAAAAGCTTAAAGAAGCTTCAGAAACTTTCTTTAAAAATAAAAATACTATTCAAGCAGCTTGCCAGAAGTACAAAGAACGGGCTGACCAAAAGTGGAAGATTTATTTACATTGGAAACGGTGTGATAAAGCGGCTGAACTCTATGGTGTGCTGCGGGTTAAGGTAGAGGAAATCCAGGAAAAGTGCCAGCATCTACACAGCAACCTAGATAAAGTTTATCGAGATTTACAACAGAGTTATCAGGAGGTCAGCCGTCAAGGAAATAACGACAATCCTTTTATTCACACTATTCAGCGCATTAATCTGCAATCGAAACGCCCCAAAGTCACTGGCGAAGATTTTATCCGTTGGTATCGAGAACAGTCTGAAAGTTTAACGAATTGGTCTGAGAAAAAAGCTGAAGATGTCAAGAACGAAATTCTGAAATTTGTCGATGAAGCTTACTATCCTCTCACTAGTATGACTGTTGAGCAAGTTTTAGCAGATAGTAATCCAGAAGATGCCGGACAAGATTTGCAACAACTTGGCAAACTTGCAGTTCCTCTCTGGCAGTATGAACTATCGGAAATTCCCATTCAACAGCAGCATTTAATCACAGAATTTTATTACTACGGAGTAGAGAGTAACAATACAATTTTTAGCAATCCGCCTCTTTCTAGTCGCTTGCCTAGAGGAAATAATAATCCTTCTTTCGTACCGACGGGTGAACCCCATAAGGTGATGCTGTTTCGAGTGGAAGTCGGTGTCCCCTTATTTGCCTTCAACGGAATGAGGGATCTGGAGTCAGCTTATCTAGATCCGAATAAAGTCTTCAAGCACTTACATCGCAATTGGACAAACTTACCCAATTTAATCCCACAGGAAGATGATGGTGGGGCATTGCGTTGGTTTGCATTAGCGTTGGCACCCGATCCATATAAATTGATTGTCAATCAGAGACGGCAATATTCTGTTTATACAGACCAAGCGAAAAAATTAGAAGATCAAGTTTTGCCATTGGGAGGCGATCGCAAGTCAGCATTTCAAGCTTTCAAACGTAACTTGCCCCTAATTAAAGAAATTACTCAAAAAATTGAGCGGATTACCCACGAAGACCAAGAAAAAGCCAAAATTACTTTGAAGAACTACACCAATCACCTCAATCAGGTTTTAAAGGGAGGTAAGGTTGATGCCCAGATTAAAGAACAGGTGGAAATGGAAATCCAGGAAATTGAAGCTTACCTGGAAGATTTAGATGTGATTATTTAGCCCTATACTCTACGCTCTAAGAGTGTTTTTATGCCAAAACCAACTATTTTACTTGCACTCGATCCTCACAGTGCCGCTTTTTGTGCAGCCATTAAACGGCAACTGCAAGAATTCCCAGCCGACCAAAGGTGTTTAATTCAAACTTATACTTTAACTTGGGATGGTCAAACTTTTGGCTTTAGTGCTGAGTTAGATCAGTTTGCTGATACGAGTTTTGATCTCGCTCAAACTCATAGTAAACAAGCTTATGTCTCCAAAATTCGCACTCAGTTCACCGAAGCGACTGACGAACTGCAAACTGCACTGATCGAATTATTGAAAACGGCTGATCAATCAAAAGAAGCGATCGCTGCTAAACGCCGAGGAGTGAAAATCAACAAGAGCCATCGAATATATCTCATGCTGTCAGTTAGTAATCAATTTACTAGGGGAGTCGTTTTTGAAATAGTACGCTTGATTCGTTGGCTATTTTCTAAGTTCTTCATAGATATTCCTTACAGCTTAGAAGCTTTATTGCTACTACCAGGGTTATTTACCCAAGTCACAACTGCTGATTACGGTGCTGCTTACGCGTTTCTGAAAGAGTTAGATTACAAAATGACCAGTGGAGTTGCGATTACAGGTACTCAAAAAGCACCACCTTTTGATAACTGCTGGCTGATGGATGAGCAAATTGGGGGATTGAAAGATAATTTGCCCAGCTACGCTGATGCTTTGGCAGGTTTTCTCACCGTGGAACCGGAAACCAACGGCTTATTAATTGGCGCACAAAAAGTCCGGGGGAAAATACCCGCCTATAGTGCATTTGGCTATGGAGAGCTATTTTTTTCAGGAGAAACAACTATTAATCGTTTGAGTTCTGCTTTAGCTGCCGATATTTTGATGGAGCAGTTTTTACCGAAGCCAGAATTCACTCCAGAAGCAATTCGCAAATGCCTGTTAGATGCCAAAGGATTTGTACTCAGCGAAGATTTCAGCAATGCTTTTCTCGGATTAGAACGAGACAACGGCAAACCAGTTTGGCAAGATTTTAATCCGCGCATTGAGATGCATACAGGCCAGGCTCAAGAATATGGGATGGAATTGCAGCGTGCTCATCGGCAATTTGAAAATAAAGAGCTACTTTCCTATAAGCGATCGCTGGAAAATTGTTGTAAACAATTACAGGTAACACTAACCGCTTTTTTAGACAGTACCATTAATCGCTATGCTGATGCTACACCTAGAGGTTTGCATGAAGTAGCTAGGCTATTAAACATATTGACCTTTTTGTATTTGGAACTGCAAACGGATGCCATTGGCGATCAATCTCAGAATCTGGTTACAGAACTGCGTGTGGCGGAAGCATTTCTTGATTCCAGATTGCAGGTAACAATTAATCAAGAAATCACCCAAAAGCTGCTCAACCAAATTCTGTCTTTAAAATCGCGGCAGCAACTATTACAAGATATTTTAGCTGAAAGAAATTCTGAAGAACAACTGCAAGAGCTTCAAACAACTCAGAAACAGCTAGATACGGCAATTGCTGACTATCGCCAAGGGTTAAATGCAGAAATTGAACAAACTCGACAAATTCGTTTTATAGCGATCGCAGGCGCTCGTGAACAAGCCACATCTGCGATCGTTGTAGCTCAAAATCACCTAACTGCCATTGAAACTCAACTTGAAACAGCCACAGATCAACTAAATGAACTGTTAACAGAAGAAAACCAATTTCGCTCTCAATATCTGGTCATTTATCCTATTTTGGTTGCTACTGCTTTATTCGGCTTGCTGATTCTGATCGGAATTTTCAATCAATCAACACTATTGCTATTATTGCAAAAGTTTTGGGCTAACTTAGTTAGTTACCTGCTTTGGATTGCGGTAACAATTCTGGCTTACTTGGGTATTCTTTGGCTGAAGTACAGTACTAATATTCGCGGTCGAATTCAAAAGGTTCAGAAACAAATTAAACGACTAGAAAGCAGTGTTAAATCAACCATTGTAGAATTACGTCGCAGCTATAATGAACAATTAAAGTTGGAGTATGATTTATACGCCCAAAATCTCCGCGTCGAGGCATTGAATTATCTTATTAAAACGGTTAAACAAAGGGGTGACACTTTACGGCAAACTCTTAGCAACTTGTCTGAGATATACAATAATTTGGTTGCTCAACTCGACCAAGCTACGACGAACTTCTCAGAAGTTAGACTCACAGTTATCACCGATGCAGATATTGATGCTTATTACCAAAGTTTCCTGACCAAACTAACAACTGAGACATTCACCCAAGAACGAATTAGCCGCTCTCAGTCGTGGAAAATTTATGCTGAAGAATTTCAGAAGCAACTTATCCCCTTTGCTCGCCAGCAGTTTGAGCAGTTGGGCAATTTGTCTATTGGGGAAGTATTAAAACTACCAGATTTAATTGCACAAAACACTGCAAATTTGCGCTTGAATCAACTTTATAATAGTGCTAACTTGTTGCTGCGAATTCAGGATATTGACGCTAATTTAAACCCAACTTCTCAACGGGAAATTACTCTCTGGGTGGGAGCAAAAGATAAAGAACAAATTTTTGGGCTTTACAGTCGATTTAGTCGCACTTTAACCGCCTTAGTAGCTGAAGATGAACAGAGGTTGTGTGTTTTGACTCGTTCGTTGGGCTTTCCGGCTTATTTTCTCAGTCAAATTGAGTTTTATCAAGACTGCTATGAACGGACTCAGAGTGAACAAATCGACGAAGACGAAAACATTCCCGATTTAATCCCAGAGGAAATTGGTTCTGGTAGGGAATTAAAACTAGCTTATCAAAGTTTGCTTTTAGCGATCGCTCTTGGGCTACTATCCCAGCATTCTCAAGGTGATTATCAATTCAACGGTCGGTCACTTGGTAAAGACCGAGAACAAATTGCCTTAGCTTTAGCAACTGAGTTCACCTTTGAGGAACTCTATGGAGACTTAAAAGAACGTATCGAAACATTTGAACGTGATTTTATTTACCATAAATTACAGGAATTAAGAACATCTGCTTCATATTTAAATCATCACGAAAGTAAGCTTTTAGATCATCTACTCTCAGAGTATAATCCTCTGAACTAGGCATTAAACCGCCCTCTTTAAAATCTCGTTTCTAGCCTCTGGCTGGAAATGCTGCTCTTGGCGGCTCTGCCGCCAGGAAGGGAGGCGGAGCCTCTAGAACGGCATTCCCAGTCGGAGACTGGGAACGAGACAATCTAAAAGCTAGTTATAGGCCAATACGGTTCAGTTAAGGCTAAAACTCTTTGTCAAAGTCAATTTTTTTAACGAACCGCATTCGCGCAGCGTCTCGTAGAGAAGGACGCATTCGCGCAGCGTCTCGAAGAGAAGGACGCAAAGGAAGAGAAGGAAGAGAAGCAAGAAATGCTTAACTGAACTGTATTGAGTTATAGGCAGGTTTCATCTGAATGGGAACCGCTATAATCAGCAAAAATTCCGAGTGCGGAGTGCAAAATGATTTTGTGAGCAGGATATCAAAGACTCAAATTCAGCCAAAAAAGTTTTTCAGCCTGTGATAAACTAATTTCAAAGTAGCCGATTATGCACAAAGCAGTTATTAAAGAGATGAAGATAAATCGTTTCATATTTTCCTCGAAATAAGATTTTCTGACATCTAGTTGTTCAGGGTTATTTGACAAAACTGAGTGCTTTTATCTTTTACACTTTCATCTAGTTCCAGGGATGAGCGAGTAAAGCCTGGGAAGTAATACCTAAGCCAATTAGGGTAATACATAAGGCGCTTGCCACTGGTAACATTTTTATCCTGGGTATCTGGAATGGTAAATGCTCAAACCGATCCTTGGCATAGACTAGCATTAACCCGATTCCAGTTAGTACTGCTGCTAGACCTAAGCTAAAGGCAGATACCAACGCTAATCCAAAGCCAATTCGTCCCAGCGCGATCGCACTCAGCAACACTACTAAGGCTGAAGGACAAGGTAACAAGCCGCCCGATATTCCCAGCGCTAGTAGGCTAGACCAGTTCATGGAACTTAGATCACCGTCAGGCGGTAGATGTGAATGCTCATGGTGTACATGGTTGTGGTGATGATGCGAGTCATGGCTGTGTTGATGACTATGTACATGGTCATGTGAATGAGAAACCTGAGTCCCTTGCAATCTACTGATAAACAAATTCAGACCAATTACAGTTACCAGTACCCCAGAGAGTACGCTTAACCAAGGGTACAATTGCTCTGTCAAAATAAATTGGGATGTGCCAAGAGTAACCAGCCCTAGAGCAAATATGCCAGCAGTATGGGTAATCGTTATAATCAGCCCCAGGAATAGGGCTTGTTGGGGAGTACTACGGGAACCCACCAAATAAGCACCGACTAGCGTTTTCCCATGACCAGGAGACAAAGCGTGTAAACCACCCCAGAAAAAGGCGATCGCTAGAGCTATTAGGATAGTCCAGAAATTATGATTTTCCTGGGTAATTAGGTTAGTAAAGACATCGTTGCTTCTTCCTGTCAAAGCATTATCTAAGCGACTGGATGATTTAACAGACGGTAGAGGCGCTTGTTCACTCGATGTCAAAGAAGGATTGAGTTTAAAGTCAATCCGACGCTGATCGAGAGGACTGCTGAGTAACTCAGTAGGGTAATCTCTCAAACGGTTGCTAATACTCAAAGAGGTAAAATCACCTTGAATGGGAACGCCATTTGCAGCTACAGTAATTTCACGCCAGCCTAAGCGCTGGGGATAAAACTGATCTTCAAATATTAACTGATTCGCGCCTACTAACTCCATTGGTGCTTGAAAGTTACAACTCAGTCGCAGTGTAGATAATCCTCCAACACCTGGAGGAAATTCGACTGTTGATTTGATCAAAGACAGTGCTAAAGGCTGTTTATTGATCAACAGTTCCAGATGTGAGTTGACTTCCTGGCATTTTTGGTTAGGGTATTGAACCGTCTCTATAGGTTCAGCTTTGCGATCGCGATTAGTATCTAAGTGATTAATTTCCTGAAAAGCCGGAATCTCTGCCATGTCTAGAACATAATCAATCCCCACACCATCCGGTGCTACCTGCACTCCTGCGTAGTGATTGATGGTGAAATTACCTAAAGGATGGGCATCCGCCCTCGGCATCCAAAATAAACATATTGCGATGATTGCAGTACTCCAAGCCAAGTAATGTAGCAGCTTTTTCATAAAGAACTCCTTACGGGGTTATTTTAAATTTTGGATTTTGGATTAACTCCACTGATAAACGGATGGGGTTTGAAGATTTTAAATTTTGTACGACTTATGCACGAGTTACGGAATAGCGTGTTCGGCTTGCCGCAGGCTACCGCAGAGGCGCAGAGAAGCCAGTGCATTGCGGGGGTAGAGGAGTTTGTAGCAACTGGCGTGACACGGAGAAATCAGAGTAGATATTTTACGTAAGTCCTATTTTGAATTTGTATTACCTAGAAGGGGTGTTAGTGTAGCGGGACGTTAGTCTGGCATGAACCTAAAAGACGCTCGATGACTCGCTAACGCTGCGCTATCGGCTTTTCTTCAATCTAAAATCTAAAATCCAAAATTGCTTGACGAGCTTCATCAGCATACTTGTGATGAAATTGAGAATTGAGGCTAACAGCTTCAGTTAGTCGCTTTATTGCTTCCTCACGATTACCTAAGTGAAGTGCAATCATGCCAGCATGGAATTGCAGCAAGGCATCCTCTGTTCCAAAGCGAGTTGCCCGTTGTGCTGCCCTTTGCGCTTCTTGCCATTGCCCATTAGCCGCAGCTGCCCAAGCTAACGTATCTTCTGCATATACATCGTCTCGCACTGCTACTTCACTACGGGCAATCTCTAGCGCCTCTGTTAAATGAATTCCATGTTCGGTGTAGTAGACTGCTAAAGCGCGATCGTAGATTCCTTTAACCTTGCTCAGGTAAGCTACTACTCCGATCAAATCTTCAGTTTCAGTTGCGCCTTTTTGGTCTCCCAAAGCTAGTTGAGCATCAGCCTTATACGAGAGCGTTTCTACCTGTGGCATCAGTTCTATACCCTGGTTTGCGATATTCAGAACATCTTGCCAGCGATGCTGTGTGGCATAGAGGCGGGCTAGTCCTGTAAACGCAGCTATATGCCGGGGGAAAAGGTCAAAGCTCTCCCGATATCGCTGCTCAGACAGGGCAAAATCCCCGGCTGTAAAAGCCAGATCCCCAGTCCGCACATGAAACCAAGCACGAGTTTCGGCGCTTGTCGTGTAGAAAGAGTCCATCTCCTGCATAGCCTCATCTAACAGTTGTCGCGCTGAGGCGAGATTGCCAGTTAACTCTAAGTAACGGGCGACAACTGCCTTATGACCAGAGTTCGATTCTTCCTCAGCAAGGTTCTGCAAGAGTTGATGAGTTGCTTCATAGTTACCCAACTCCATCTGAATCGATGCCCTCAGTGAGACAATATTGGGATTATCAACAGATGGATTATTTAACACATCTAAAGCTGATCGAAACTGATGTTGAGATAGTAAAGCTGATGCTAGGAGCATGGAAGAAACCTGATTATGGCGCGGCTGTAGTGCCAGGGATCTACGTGCGGCTTGTTCTGCTCGTAACACATCTTCCACATCTGCGATTTCTCGAAAGCGCCTCAAATATTGATCGGCCAACAGACGTAAAAATATTGAGGAATTGGGAGATTGGGCAACTTTCTCCTCATAGACGCTGATAATATGCGATCGCTCTAAATAATCGGGGAAGACTAAATCTGACTGCTTTCCTGGTAATATCTGCCTAGAATTAACAGTTAGCAGTTGCACAGCAGAGGAATATATACCGAACTTACCATTGGTGTAGCCTAAACTTAGCGCTTCTGTATTAGAGGGTCTTAGTAAAACCAGTAGGCTAGTTAGCGCTAACACCCATAGTATTCGTAGATGCATAAACCTTACAAAGGATTACCTAAATAAGGGAAGACAGTAAGAAAGTTTGCATCATTAGGCCCAACATTATCGCTAGTCAGCGCCGGAATTTGGCCTGTAGTAATCCCTGTAACTGCACTACCAAAGACAACAGATGCAGTCACATCAATTACGTCATCTTTTGGTCTTCTACCACCAAAATCCTTGTTTAACTGAGTACCAAAATAACTACCAGTAGGTTTGGAAACGTCAGCTTGGATAACATCAGGAATCGCCACTGAGATCACTGCATCAGCTATGCCTTGAGGTCTACCAATCGCTTTCACAAAGGCTTGAATGAATTGGGATTGATTGCTCGCGTCTTCCGTTGGTGTCTGAAGATTACTATTATTATGAGCTTTAAAGTCCATAAAAAGTTCATTCAGGGCTGGAACTGCTAACCGCTCAATCTGAGCAAAATTCCCATTTCTGAGTCTAGGAGTTTTAACACTAGTTGTCATCCAAATACCAATCTTGCCACTACCAAGCATTTTCCTGGGTAGCTCGACAATAATTGAGTGGACATTGAATGTGGCTAGGGTGTCTTGTGCTTGTCCAGCTGGTCTAAAGGAAACAACTTGCAAGGGAGGACTAGGATTAGGCTGAAGGCTATAGTTCCGATCCGGGATGATTTTGAAGAACTGTTCCAAATCGAAAAAGAACGGGTCTTTACGTGTGCCAATAAAGAACTTCATGCCGTTAGATGCGAGGAATGTTTGGTTGAGTGGCACTACCGAACTTTGTGGAACCAAAGCTGACTCTGTTCCTACTTTAATTGGACTACTTGGCCCGCGGACTGTGACAGTTTGCGCTGAACCTGTGCTATTAACATTGAATTGGAGTACGACATCTTCAATATTGTCGCCAGTGTTATCAATCTTGAACTGATAAAGAACATTTGGATCGAATGGTCTTATTTCCCCAGAAACGATCAGAGGGTCGAAATCCATTACAAGGACAGCATTGTTCGGGTCTGTGGGACTTTCAAACACAAACAAATCTGTGAGATCCGCAGCAGTCAGCTTAGTGGCAAGAAAAGTTGTGTCCTGGTGATCTGAAGCCAAAGCTTTAGGGGTTGCATAAATTAGGACTACGAGCAAAATAGCGACAGATGCCACTAGGGTACGAAAAAAACGAGTAGGTCTAGTCCAATCTAGCGATCGCTTGAGCGGAAAAAATGCCGCCATATTTTGCATTAGTTTATTTATAAGTACCCAACCTCTAGTTGGTATAAAAGAGGTGAAACTCCGAGCATTTATTCTCATAGTTGCCCTTCTTGAGGTGTTTTATCTCTACTATTGTATGTGCGTAGGTGGAAATAGCAAGTTTATTTAGATTTCAAAAAAAACTGCGGTTATTACTGAACTGCCTCACAGTTTATTGGCTCCTACAATCACTTACCAGACCAAAACTTGCTCACTTTTCTAGTTTAAGGTTTTAAAACTTATATAATACATAAATACTACATAGAATTTGGGTATTTCAGCCATGTTGCTCCACCAATCGCTATTTAGTAGTCTGCATAGTACTTTTCTATTACTTACAAGTATGTCGTTGCAAGTGAAACATACTCCGAGAGCGAAGTAAGCTAGGGGTAGCATCTGGTAGAGTTGCGATCGCAATGATTTCAGTGAGTTTACATTTCGTTGCATAGTTCGGTTTATTCGTGCCTACCTACTTACAATCTCACTTCTAATGTTTTCTTATATCTATTGAAGGAAGCAGGAGCCATTGACAGAAACCTCTCTGGAAAAATTTACAGACTTACTTGATTGAGCCATCTGCCCATAGTTTTGGATTCCCAGACAAGTAGCTAAAAAATAATTCTCAAGATAGATTGACATTACATTTGTTCGTTGAAGATATCCTGCGATCGCAGCAAACTGGTTATAATTATCTTCCATCTCTCTGAGAAATCAATTCTCATCTATAGAGTATTTATATGGGACGTATTCGTTCTAAATCTGACCTACCGACAAAAATCTGTCCGGTATGTCAACGTCCTTTCACATGGCGTAAAAAGTGGCAAGATTGCTGGGAGGATGTGAAATACTGCTCAGAACGTTGTCGTCGTCGCCGTTCTGAAGCTCAAAATGAAACTAACCGCAACACAGACAGCAAATAGGGCAAGGGATTAATGGAGTCACAGGTGCAACCTAAATTAATTATTCATGGGGGAGCTGGTAGTTCTCTCCACGGTAAGGGAGGATTGGAATCAGTACGCCGATCGCTCTATATAGTAGTAGAATTCGTCTATTCTCTGCTATTGTCAGGAGCAACTGCTTCTGAGGCGGTGGTGCAGGGTTGCCAAATGCTCGAAGATGACCCCCGCTTTAATGCTGGTACTGGTTCAGTATTGCAATCTGATGGGCAAATCCGTATGAGTGCTTCCCTGATGGATGGCGCATCAGGGCGATTTAGTGGTGTGATTAATATCTCGCGCGTGAAAAATCCCATTGAGTTAGCGCAATTTTTACAAAACTCACCAGACCGAGTGCTATCAGATTTAGGATCGGCTGAGTTGGCGCGGGAAATGCAAATTCCCAGTTATAACGCTTTAACTGACTTGCGGTTACAAGAGTGGATACAAGAGCGTCAGGATAATTTTAAAAGCACAATGGCTGGCGTGGTAGCAGAACCTGAACTGGTACAAACCAGCAATGCTGGACGCGGCACCATTGGTGTAGTAGCTTTAGATTCCTATGGTAGCCTAGCTGCTGGCACTTCTACTGGTGGGAAGGGATTTGAGCGGATTGGAAGGGTAAGTGATTCGGCGATGCCAGCAGGTAATTATGCTACTAGTAATGCTGGTGTTAGCTGTACTGGGATTGGGGAAGATATCATTGATGAGTGTTTAGCCCCACGGATTGTAGTGCGTGTTACTGATGGGATGTCGCTCAAGGATGCCATGCAGCGATCGTTTGGGGAAGCGCACCAGAACAAACGGGATTTGGGAGCGATCGCCTTAGATGTGAGTGGAGCGATCGCTTGGGGGAAAACCAGCGAAATCTTACTCGCAGCCTATCACGACGGCGAAAAAATTGGCGACACTTTGGAATGGAATGATAGTGAATTGATTGGTTATTGTTGATAGGACTTACGCATCAAGTACGAAATGTAGGGGCAATTCATGTAGCTTTAGCTTTCCTACGGAACGCTACGCGAACCCGCAGGGTATTGCCCCTACAGTAAATCAAGGCTTTCACTGGCTTTTTGCGTAAGTCCTGACGCTGATTCATTATCCTAAATATTCAAAAATTGATGTGCTGATCTGCGAACTTTTCGTTTTGTTTTGTTGTGCCAGTAAACAGTAATAATTTCTGGGGTAGGAAGTCCTATTTTACATATAACTCGTAAGCCCCGAAGTTCATCTATAAATGGGGCATAAACAGTATTACGCAAATTTTTATCGAGTAGGGTAAACCTAATATCTCGACAATGAAAGTCTTTTTCACCATATAAGAGAGCGATGTTCATCATCGTTTCATTAATTGCTCGTTGTTGTTGACGTCTTTCTGTATGGTTATGGTCTTTAGGATTGATTTTGACTTTGAGTGTGCCAAGTTTATTTTTATTTTCATCACTCTGGAATATCTGATTTAGTTTTTTGTGAGTATTCATAATGCTTTGTCTTTAAGTTGATGATTCGAGAATATCTAGATTGCAACTAATAATCCAGAGCAGAACAGTTCAGATTGAAGTGAACTATTCTGAACTGTTCATTTTATTTTTAATTGACTATGATGCTGTTAGTTGTCCTAAATATCACCTGTTACCCATGACTACAGCATATACATCGGGTAGTATTCGAGTCACGCCTGAAGGATTACAGAAAGTCATCAACAGAATGGCTGAACTAGAAAAGGACAGAGATCCATACACAAAAGGTTGGACACAAGAAGACCTAGTAAAGAAGTCTGGCTCAAGTCTCAGTACAGTCAAACGGTTCCTGAAAGGAGAATCAATTAGTAAACCTCATGTAATTTGGATTACTGGTGCTTTGAATTTAGACCCATTAGAAGTTATTTCACCGAAAGAATGGAATCAGGATAGTGGCAATTTAGGAATTGACTGGTGGGAACTTTGCCACACGATGCTAGACAACCAGCAAGAACAGCAACGCATCAGACGCAAAGCCTCAGAAATGGGATTTGAAGTAAATGTTCATGTACTACTGGGTTTAGTGGAACGCAAACAGCAACAACGACGGGATGAGAATGTTGATAGAGGACAGGTTTATCAGCTAGAAAAGGAAGTCATTACCAAAACCTACGAACATAATGATTTTCTGGAAGAGCTAATAAGTCAAAGTCCTGTGGGGAAAACAAGCACGTTGCTATAGTTGGGGAACCGGGAGCAGGGAAGACTACTTTACTAAGTGCGATCGCTTCACACATCAAAGAAAATACCCAACACCTACCCATCTTTATATCTCTCGGTAGTTTGCAAGGGATAACCTTAGAGGATTATTTACTCAAAAAATGGCTTCCAGATGCAATGAGATTGGTTAATCCTCAATTTATTCCTAGTTCAGAAATAGAAAATCAGTTAATCACACGCTTCTATCAAAGTGGTGTTTGGTTATTGTTAGATGGTGTAGACGAAATGGGGGAATCTTCACCTGTAGAAGCATTAAATAAAATTTCTAGAGAATTGACAAACTGGTTAGGACAAGCACGGGTAGTTTTGACTTGTCGGTTAAATGTTTGGGATGCAAGTCTAAATAATAATATATTGCCTAGTTTTGATACCTATAAAACCCAGGAATTTAAACCAGAACAAGTTAATAAATTTATTGATAAATGGTTTACCTGTGCTGGGAATATACAGCGAGGTGAAGAACTAAAAGGGAAATTAACAGAACCTGGAAAAGAGCGGATTAGTGAATTAGTTACCAATCCTTTGAGATTATCTTTATTGTGTCAAATTTTTTATCAAGATGAGCAAGGAGAATTACCAGAAACTAAAGCTGAATTTTATGAAATATTCACTCGTTATTTTTATGAATGGAAACCCGAATTAGTTCCTGATGTAATCAATTCATATCAATTAAAGAAGGAATTACACCAAGCTTTAGGTAAATTAGCTTTAGCGGGAATTAAGAGCGATTTGAAATTTAGATTAAAGCGAAGTTTAGCAGTTGAAGAAATGGGTGAGAGGTTATTCAAATTAGCCGCAAACCAAATAAAATAATTATTTCCTTCTGCGGTAAATTAATAGATGTATTACATATCGCCTTTATCACTGACCAGCCATTAGACGCACCATTAAGAGGTTTTCCACCTAACCAGCCAAATTTACTCAATGCTATTCAAAGCTGGATTAATGAGATTGAATAAAGAATTGAGATAACAGTATCCTTTTTGATTTCTGAGAATTGCAACTCGCAGATCCCCGACTTCTTAAACTGACTTTTCACGGGATCTGGAAAACCTCTCTCTAAATCTCTCTCCTACAAGGAGAGAGACTTTGAATTTTCCCCCTTCCCGACACGGGAAGGGGGCTAGGGGGTTAGGTCTTTCGTAGGCTTTTCCACATAAAGCTCAGGGTTATTTTTGAATCAATTCAAGCCCTTGAGTTAAGATTTGTTGCTCCTCAACCATTGCAGCTAATTCTTGGGTTTCATAACGCCCTTCAAAAGCTTCTAGTGCCGCTCTTTTCAATGCTACTTGATATCCTTGTTCCAGAATATCCATTAATTCTGATTGATTCAAGTAAAAACCACCGGATTTGCGGCGCTTGTTTATTTTGTTGATTTCACGCACCACATTTTCTATCGAAACATCCCAAGAGCGAGTAGAACGTTTTTCAGCCTTTTGTTTAATTAAATGGATGAGAAGAATCACACCATAACTATCAATTTTATTGATTTTGTCACTGAGGCTCATTTCTTCTAACTCATCCACCAACAGCAGCGCCTCATGGATTTTGCCTTGTTCTAGAAGTTGCCTAATTTCTAGCAGTTCTTCCATAATGAATTTTGTTTGTCTTGCTCTGATGTCAAGGCTATTTCGTTCTAGACATAAACCGCCCGCAACTGAAGTTCCTGTCTTATAACTTGGCTAGCAATATCTAATTCTGGACAAAGCGACATATAGCCCTTTTCCTCACGCTCAATAATCGCGGTAAGTTGTTTTGTTTTCCTCATGTTTTACCTCTAGTTAAATCAGCTAATCTGATGATTTAATTATCGCTTTATTGACTCTTCCTCCGCCAACCTAATTTCACTACCTGACGACTACGCGCGATCGCTAGAGAATCATTAGGAACATCTTCTGTGATCGTCGAACCAGCTGCGATGTAGACATCATCACCCAAGGTAATTGGAGCCACTAAAACGCTATTGGAACCCGTTTTTGTCCGATCGCCTATTTTGGTACGATGTTTGTTCTCGCCGTCATAATTGGCAGTAATTGTACCGGCACCAATATTCACCTGATTGCCAACAACGCTATCACCTATATACGACAAATGTGCTGCATTCGTGCGATCGCCTAATTGCGTATTTTTTAATTCCACAAAATTCCCCACACGGCAACCAGCACCCACCTGTACCTGACCGCGCAAATGGGTATAGGGGCCAATTCTGCTTCCGGCTTGCACAGTACTATTTATTACTACTGAATACTGTACAGTGACATTTTCACTCAACTGGCTATTTTCAATTAAACTCCCCGGCCCAATGTGACTTCCGGTTTGAATCACCGTATTTCCTCGCAGGTGAGTTTGGGGTTCAATAATTACATCCGGCTGTAATTCCACGGTTTCATCAATGGTGATGCTTGTAGGATCGATGAGAGTGACACCCGCCAGCATCCATTTTTCCTTGACTCGTTTTTGCAAAATCTCGTAGGCTGTTGCCAGTTGCAGGCGATCGTTGATGCCGAGAATTTCTTGGTAATCTTCCACATCCACTGCCATCACTTGTCCCACCTGAGTCACGGCATCGGTGAGATAGTATTCTTTTTGGGCATTATTTGCCTGTAGATGGGGTAGCACCTTTGCCAAATCTGGCCAGCGAAAGCAGTAAACTCCAGCGTTAATCCGGTGATTTTGTCTTTGGGCAGCAGTACAATCCTTATGTTCGACCATTTGCTGCACAATATTTTCATCGTTACAAAAAACTCGCCCGTAGCCTGTGGGGTCGGATAGGTGCGAGGTGAGAATAGTGGCGGCGTTTTGATTTTGGGCGTGAGTTTGTAACATCTGCTGGAGGGTTTGGGTGCGTATCAACGGCAAATCGCCGTTAAGTACCAGTAAATCCCCAGTGTAATCTTCCAAGTGAGGAAGTAATTGCTGGATGGCATGACCTGTTCCCAATTGCACAGTTTGTTCGACAAACTCCAAACTGGGAATTGAATGCATCGCGGCTTTAACTTCCTCGGACTCATAGCCCACAATCACGATTCGCCGTGAGGGCAAAAGTGGTTCTACACTTTCGAGAACTCTCTCTACTAGCGATCGCCCACCCAAAGAATGTAAAATCTTGGGTAAGCGTGATTTCATCCGTGTGCCGCGTCCCGCCGCTAGAATTGCTACAACTACCATAATTAGCTATCAGCTATCAGTGAAATTGTGATTAATGCTGTTGGTACTTTAAGATGTCGGCTCAAATCATACCAGCTAATCATAGAAGACTGAAATATAAAAGGAGTTGGAAGAACTTCACGATCCTTAGCGAATAGCGTGGTGTAGACAAGACTCCCTAACGTTAGTGCGCTGATGGGGTTTCCTCCATCAGCGCACTAACTAAGCTGAAAAATATCTAATTTGCATAACCGAATTAAACAGAACTCTTGTGGGGTGGGCATCTTGCCCGCCCTAATGGGAGCAAGTTAAATGTGGAACAGCTTACTACAAACCCTTAATTTTTCACGCCTACTTACTTAATTAAGGGGTTAAAAAGTCTAAATGGTTTCCTGGTTGGGCACGCAAATCTTCCACAGTCCCCTGAATTTGCAACTTGCCTTGATTAAGCAACACAATCCAATCAGCACGGCTAATTACTCTAGGACGGTGGCTAATCAGAATCGTAGTTTTATCTTTGCGGTGGAACAACAGTTGATCTAAAACTTGAGCTTCACTAACTGGATCGAGTCCAGCAGTTGATTCATCTAAAATCAGCACAGGTGGATCGTTAACGATCGCTCTTGCTATAGCCAGTCTTTGGCGTTGTCCACCAGAAATATTTGATCCAAATTCACCTAATACAGTTTGATATTTTTCAGGTAGTTTACTAATAAAATCGTCTGCCTCAGCAATTTGGCAAGCGGTGACAATTTGCTCAAAAGTGACGTGAGGAGAACCTAACCGGAAGTTTTCAACAATTGAGCGACTCCAAAAATGAGCATCTTGAGGAACGAGAGCAACTTGTTGCCGCAAACAATCAAGCGCTAGGTCTTGCAGATTATAAATACCAACGCGAATGTTGCCAGAAATAGGTGTATATAATCCGGCGAGCAGTTTAGCAAAAGAAC
Organism: Nostoc sp.; assembly: GCF_036919815.1. Taxonomy (GTDB): domain Bacteria; phylum Cyanobacteriota; class Cyanobacteriia; order Cyanobacteriales; family Nostocaceae; genus Nostoc. Next base: position 27,526 of record NZ_JBALCE010000003.1, on the reverse strand, counting down.
TCTTACCACAGCCAGATGTACCAATTATGGCAATAACTTTACCCCCAGGAATAGTTAGGGAGAAATCTTGCAATAACTCTAACCTTCCGGGGTAGTGAAAGTTTAGATTTGTGCAAATAATATTAGCATTGCTAGGAATTTGAGCAAAGGGTTTGTTAGTATCGCCTTGAGTTTCCTGTGTCGCATCGATAACTTCTGTTAAGCGTTCGGTGGCAGTTTTAGCACGCGTTAATTCATCTATAAATCCGATCACAGTACCGATGAATGCCAAAAAATTACCATTCATCGCGTTAAATGCGAGCAGTTGACCGATGCTGAGTTCCTTACTAATAACTAAAGTGCTGCCGAAACCAATCAAACAAACACTGCCAATAGCATAAACTAACCCAGAAAAGATATTGTTAATAATTCCAATCTGAATTGTGCGGAATGTTTGATTTGCTAACCGACCAAATCGATTCTGGAATTCTTCCCAAAATTGCGGACCTGCGGTAGTAGTTTTCAGTGTCAGCGCGCCTTTAAAGCTTTCAACCAGAACACCTTGGTTTTCTGCGTCTAAAACTAATATACCTCTGACTTTCTGTTGAAGTGTAGGCAGGAAAACAACCGTAGATGAACTCATGACAATAGCAATCACGAAGGCTACCAAGGATAGTTTCCAGCTATAGAACAGCATGAAACTTAAAGAAACCACCGCAATAAAAAATTGGCTAGGCAGACTGACAACTATTTGGGTGACTAACTGATTAATTTGTTCAATATCTTGCAATCTGCTCACAATCTCGCCACTGCGACGTGATTCATAGTAAGTCAGAGGCAACCGCAGGATTGTTCTGGCAAATTCCAGAACTAGCCCTAACTCAAGCCGTTGGGCAAAATGAGCAATGAGATTAGATTGAAATAGTTGCAGACTACTTGACACCAGATTCATTGCCACAACGGCAATAATCAAAGCACCAAGCAGCTTGGTATCACCCCGAACCAGTACATCATCTGTCAGAATTTGCAGCAGGATTGGAGAAGTTAAAGAAAGCAGACCGATAATGATGGCGCACAGAAAAGCCTCCAATAGTATGCCTCGATAAGGCAATACACGCCGCATAAAGCGCCCAAAACCGCCTATTTTATCATCCGGTTGAGCATAAAAGCGAACCGAATCTGGCTCTAGCAAAAGCATCACCATATCCGGCCAACCATCTATTAATTCTTTTTTAGAGAGATAACGGATGTTAGCTGCTGGGTCGGCAACTATATATTTCTTGCCTTTCTGACCATACAAAACAACCCAGTGGTAGCCTTTCCAGTGAATGATTGCTGGTAGTGGTGCTTGGTCTATTTTGTCTAATATTTCTTTTGATGCCCTAACCGAACGCGCATTGAAACCAAGCGCCTCGGCTCCCCGCCTCAATCCCAACAATGTTGTTCCTAATTGCCCGGTGCCTACTGCTTCCCGGATGCGATTTAGTGTAAAGTTACGCCGATAATGTTTGGCAACGGAAGCAAGACAAGCAGCTCCACAATCTTCTTCACTATGTTGTGTAACAACTTGGTATTTCATTTCAGACTCTAATACCCAATAACATTGTGACAAAACCTATAAATAAAAAAATAGCAGGGTTCTGTCCCTGCGTGGTTAAAGATTTGACCAAGAGTTTAGTTGTACTAAGCTAATCAGCATTTAAATTGCATAAAACCAGGTCTCAAGTCTTTACTAAAAGTGAATCACTCTGAAAACATCAATGCCGACTAGCTGCTCATTCTCATCTATCTTCATACTAGAATAAACTACTTAGAAGAAAGTCTAAATCCACACTTGGTGTACTTGCAATTGTAGTTGTAGCTTTAGTTGTAGTTGATTTGACCGTTACTTTTTTTACTACTACCACAGATGATGCCTTTTTACCAGATGAGGCATTTTTCCCAGTTGTTCCCTTTTTTACAGTACCTTTAGTAATACTAACGATAGCCGTACCACCACAGAGGCTTGCTTCTTCGGTTTCAGTTAGTGAGGTAAACATTGAAGATGTTTGAGCGCTTTTCATACTTAACCTAAGTTGCTAATTATCAGTTTTGAAGTTTTTAGAAAGTTGCTTTCAGTTAAGATAACGAGATGTACTACGTACCAAAATCGCTATATTTTGTATAATATCAACAGAGAAAATATCGGCAATTTTGGTATGTTTACCTCACTTACTCCAAGCAATTAGACATACTTGCTTATTCGTTTAGAGTAAGTGAAGTAAAAACAGCTTCGTTATCTTTCAAAAATTACTAGATTGTGATGAATCTGGTTGACTTAATCAAATAGTGGCGCTTACTTCCCTAGTTGACTGCTCACCTTGAGTAGTCAACTAGGGAAAATAAACAATTAAGTTTATCAACAGTTGCATACTAGCAACCGTTGATAGACTTTATTAACTTTGTTGAAGAAAAGTATTTGGGTAGTCAGAAACGTATGCTAGAATAACTGCGATAACCAACACAGCTAATCTGTTGCCAAAAAGTAACTTCACCTGCTTCAACAGGGTAGTTTATTTAGGACACTTTATCCGACTAAAGACGCGGTTAATAGTGTCTTTACGTTTAGTCTTTCCCTTCTACTCAACCTCATAAGTTTGTCTACCAGCCATATGCAACGGCTGGCGCACCATCTCCACCTTTTCCGCCAGCTCCGCCAGCTCCGCCAGTAACAGTGCCTCCACTAACACTAACATTGCCAGTGCCGCTATTTAGGATGCCAGGGCCGCCAGCTCCACCAGCTCCACCAGCGCCGCCATTACCACCAGTAAGTGTAATGGTAGTTGTAGTGGTGCTGCTGCTGGTTTTAACAGGTGCAGGCTTCTTTACTGGCTTTACTGGCTTTTTATACCAATTACCACCAGACAAATTGGCTTCTTCGTTAGCGGTCAATGTGGTGAACAATGTGCTTTCCATAATCTTAGTTCTCGCTTGCTTGATTGTTGGGATTAAACTAATATGCAATTGCTGGCGCACTATCTGCACCAGTTCGGCGTTCTCGCTGTGATTGTTGGGATTAACTTAATAACCTAATGCAACGGCTGGGGCACCATCTCCACCAGCTCCGCCAGCTCCACCAGCTCCACCAGTAACTTTGCCTCCAGTGACACTAACTTTGCCACTGCCGCTATTTAGGATGCCAGGACCGCCAGCTCCACCAGGTCCACCAGCGCCGCCATTACCACCAGTAAGTTTAATGGTAGTGGTAGTAGTAGTAGTGGTAGTCTTTACTGGTTTCTTCCAATAATACTTATTTCCACCAGATAAATTGGCTTCTTCGTTGGCGGTTAATGTCGTGAACAATGTGCTTTCCATAGTCTTAGTTCTCGCTTGCTTGATTGTTGAGATTAACCTAATGAAACGGCTGGGGCACCATCTCCACCAGCTCCACCAGCTCCACCAACTCCACCAGTAACTGTGCCACCACTAACACTAACAGTGCCAGTGCTGGTATTTGAGATGCCAGGTCCGCCAACTCCACCAACTCCACCAGTGCCGCCATTACCACCAGTAAGTGTAATGGTAGTAGTCTTAGTAGTAGTATTGGTGGTTTTAACAGGCTTCTTTACTGGTTTTACTGGTTTCTTATAATTACCACCAGACAAACTAGCTTCTTCGTTGGCGGTCAATGTGGTGAACAATGTGCTTTGCATAGTCTTAGTCTCGCTTGATTATTGGGATTAAAGTCACGTCACCTCAAAGTTAATAGATATACACGTAAAGAGTATATTTAGTAACTTTTTCGTGTCGTTAAATGTATTATACGGCTCTTACTCAAAAGGTCAAGCAACTAATTTTTTAAGAAATATGTATTACACCTCTTCAGAAAATATACTACATAGTTAGTATTTATACAAATTTAATTAAAAAATAAGTTGTGATTTATCAAGTATTAATATAATTATGGCGATCTAAAAACTGAATTTTTCCCAGAAATGTATAAGTTAACTCTGTTACGTATTAATACTGAGAAAACACCGGAAATCCCCAGAATTTAAAGATATAATAAAGTAAATATACAACATATTTCCAGAAAGTATACTTAAATAATTTTATAAAACTCAAGACTGGGATTCTGCATTGCCGAATAAGTATTTCTACATAAAAATATTATTTTTGCACTATTTTATACAAGGTAAAATTTGACTAGTATAATTTCTTTTAATATAAAAACGCTTAAAGTTGCTTAATTATTGATTGATGACAAAAAAGCTTGATTTGTTATACAAAATATTTGTAAATAAATAAAGAAAGGATAAAATTTTAGAGGAAAATTATAAAGATTTGATGAGCGCAGTAAAATGCGCTAATTGTTATTTAAACTTAGCTGTATACAAACCTTATATTTACATACTAACTAGATCCAGGCAAGGTATTTATCAGTAATAAAAAAAAAGCCGCCGCTTTCGCCCTGGAAAGCAAAAACGCCATAATTATGGGATTTTTGGCAAAAATATCATTGAAATTGAAGAGAGCTTTCATTTTTTGGATGTCCCTAAATCTTGGTCGTCACCCTAACGCTAGGTAGATTTTTTTGCTAGATTATTTACACAACCAAAATGTTTTTTAGCCTTCATGCTCATTGACCCCCAACCAGACTTTCTCCGCCTAGTCCAAAACGACGAATATCTTCCGCCAATCAGCATCTGGACAAGGTTGGGAGGGATATTTTTAATTGGAAGTGTTGGCGCTACCTTCGGAATTACTAGTATCATTCAATACAATATAATCGTGAAGGCTGATGCTACCGTCCGCCCAACCGGAGAAATACGGTTAGTGCAAGCAGCAGCCGAGGGAACAATCATCAGCATCAAGGTGAAAGAAAATCAGGTTGTAAAAAAGGGAGATACGATCGCACTGATTGACAACTCCCAATTGCAAAGTAAAAAAAGCCAAATACTCGGCAATATCCAGCAGAATCAGTTACAACGAGCGCAAATTGATGCACAACTTAAAGCGCTAAAAGCCCAAATGACTGCTGAATCCAATGCAACAGGACAGGCGATTTCATCCGCCAAAGCAGACTTCACTCGCAACAAAAGAGACTATCAAGAGAAGCAAATCACTACTGAGGCAGACGTACAAGAAATAGAAGCGGCTGTTGAATTAGCTAGAGAGGAACTGAAGCGATATCAGCAGTTGGGAAATACAGGGGCGATCGCCGTTCTCCAAATTAAAGAAAAAGAACAAGCTTTTAAAGCTGCAACTGCGAGACTTGAACACGCTAAAGCTGGACAGAATCCCAGTGATGCTAATGTGGCGATCGCCCAAGAACGCATTGCCCAAGAATTCACAAAGGGTGAGTCTACCCTCGCTCAATTGAACAAAGACAAAGAGGAAATCATCAGGCGTGAAGTTGAAATCCAAAACCAAATTAGCAGCGCTCAACAAGAACTTAGACAAGTCTTTACCGAACTGCAAAAAACTGTAATTCGTACCTCAGAGGCAGGTACTATCCTCAAACTAGAATTAAGAAATGCTGGGCAAGTTGTCCGTGCTGGGGATGCGATCGCTCAAATTGCCCCCAACAATGCCCCTTTAGTAATCAAAGGCCGTGTTGCCGCTTCTGATATTAGTAGAGTCAAGGTATGTAAAGTCGTACAAGTCACAAAATGTCCAGAGGGAGAAGTACAAATGCGGTTTTCTTCCTATCCATACCCAGATTATGGCACCCTCAAAGGTGCTGTCAGAGGTATTAGTGCCGATGCGATTACATCTCAAGGTAACAGCAACGTTGCAATTGCGCCTTACTATGAGGTGACAATTGAGGCAGAGAGACTTTATTTAAAAAAGGGTGGTAAATCCTATCCCCTTCAACCAGGGATGGAAGTTACAGCTGATATCATTTCCAAAAAAGAAACTCTACTTACATTTATTCTCAGAAAAGCAAGGCTGCTAACAGATTTGTAGGCTCCGATACTTTTTTGCTAATGTTTGTAAACAAATACATAAGTTAGCCAGAAAATTGATTTATCAAGCTTTCTTGCAACCAAAGAGTATCAACCAATGCCCGAAGGAAAATCTCTCTGGCACCATTCAAGTCTCTGTCCATTTTTTGACCAGTGGATGGAGATTTGATAGTTTTAGACCCGCCTAGATTTTTGATGATTTCTCCAGTCCAGCTACAGGTCTTAGATGTGTACGCTTCGTTGACATCTATGCTTTCCAATTTGCTTTTATTGCACCATCTTGCAACAATTTGATGGTTGTATTATAGACAAAACGAGACACTCCAAACCACTGCTTAATCGTCGCTTTCTGTTGTGGTCTCAACCTGAGATAAATCTTCTTTGATTTTCTTAGAATACTTCCTGAGTCCGTGTATTCTACAGGAAAAGACGTGCAAGATTGAAAGTAAATCTTGGGTAAGTTCTGATTCGGGAGAGTATATAGTCTGGTCGAGAACCACGATTTGTCCACCGTTTTGCTCAACCATGAATTGAAAAAGTTCAAATCCAAATCTTGCGAGTCGGTCTTTACAGGCAACAACAAGCGTAAACTTGTCGCCTCGCATAAGGCGTTCCAATAAGGATTGCAATCCTTTGCGCTTGAAGTTGATGCCTGAACCAACGTCTTTGATGATAGTTGCTGCGGGGTACAAGGATTGCATATAGGCGACTTGGCGTCCAAGGTCGTCTCGTTGCTTTGAGAAACTAACTCGGCAGTAGCAAATAAAGCTAACTCCATCTGTCTCGCTCTGCACGTAGGATTCGACATCATAGAGCCTTTGCCCTGCCGCGTTTTTGATGCTTTTGATTTTCCCCTCGTCTGCATATTTCCTCAAAGTGTTAGGGTGCAATCCCAGAAATTCGACCGCTTTTCTGAGTGGTATGTATGCCATATGTATATGTAAGCATACATAAGCGATTGTTAGCGTAACGCTAACTAGTTTCTAACCGTTTTCATCGATGGGGTGAACGCACTTTCTTTTTCAGCGAGTATTCTTATAAGTAGGGGTGCATAGCTAGGTGTGCTAACTTACCATCCCGAAATTTAATTCACTGTCGGTTATTGCATATGTGCGAAACTATGGCTGTAAGTACTTGCTTTCTTGTGCTTCTAACGTGTGTAAACAGGAAAGCGGTGATAGATCCCGCCCCGCTTGACTCTCTGCCCAAATATTGTTTGACAGACTTAAACAGTGGGTTTTTCTAATGAAAAAATTTTTGAGATACCTGGGTTTAGGTTTGCTATCTACGTTTTTGACTGCTACTCCCGGATTGGGAGCTGAACGCATTAGTTTTTATTACCCTCCCTTCGGCGAATTCTACTTATCCGTGGACTCGCTAGAAACTTTTGCTAAAGAAGGCAAAATCGATCAGGACTTTTCATTTTATGCTAGTCGTGCTACTCCTCAACAACTCGCTCAACTGCGGGATCTACTCCAGCAACGCTTCAATATCACTCCTACACTAGTATCTCAAGTTACTTACTCACCTATAGGCGAGCAGCTGATGCAACAGCTGGGAAAATTACTCCTCACTCAGTCTGGAAAGAACGGCTTCTATGCCATACGTGCCTCTTTGATTTTGTCTGCTGCTGATCAAAAGGGTTTAACAGTTGTGAATTTGCTGCGGAAATTTCCTAGCAATACTATACGGGTGAATTTCACACAAGGGCTAAAGATAGTCGATGACTTGTCACAATTGCTCAAAAAGAAGGATGAAGTTGTTGCCTCTATTGAAAAAGAAGCGATCGCTCAAGCAGCCAATTCAACTACTGACTTCTTCCAACTGCCAGATTTGCGATCGCCAGGAAAATTCCGCTGGGATAAAAAAAGCTTCGAGTTAAATGACGTTTCTCGCTCACGCCGTTTACCCGTGGATATTTATGTGCCTGCAACTCAAAACTCACAACTCACAACTCACAACTCTCTGTCGCCTCCCTTTCCCCTAATTGTAATTTCTCATGGCGTTGCCTCAGACCGCTCTACCTTTGTCTACCTGGCTCAACATCTAGCATCCTATGGTTTCGCCGTTGCTGTACTGGAACACCCTGGTAGTAATGCCCAACGCTTTCAGCAATACTTTGCGGGTTTGGCAGGGCCGCCAGACGCAGCAGAATTTATCAACCGACCTTTGGATATTAAGTATCTACTCGATGAACTTGAACGACTGGAAAAATCTGATCCTACCCTCCAAGGAAAACTCAATTTTGAGCAAGTTGGGGCGATTGGTCAGTCCTTGGGCGGTTATACTGTTTTGACTCTAGCAGGAGCAAAGATTAACTTTAACCAACTCAGGCAAGACTGTAATCCTGATAATTTATCCTTTAACTTGTCGCTGGCTTTGCAGTGTCAAGCAATTGAGTTACCCCCAAAAAATTACGAACTCAAAGACGATCGCATCAAGGCCATTATTGCGATTAATCCCATTGACAGTTCAATTTTGGGTGAGGGCGGAATAAGTCAAATTAAAATTCCGGTAATGCTGGTAGCAGGTAGTCAAGATATTTTCGCCCCACCCGTATCTGAGCAAATTCGCCCCTTCACCTGGCTTTCTGATCCCAATAAATACCTAGCTTTGATCGAAAACGCCACCCACTTTTCGGCGATCGGAGAATCTACTTCTCAAAATGATGTGTTACCTGTGCCACCTGCCTTGCTAGGCCCCAATCGTGCTCCTGTTTATTCCTATCTCAACGCCCTCAGCGTCGCTTTTTTGGAAACCCATCTCCTGAACCGCCCTGAATACCGCTCCTATTTGCAGCCTTCCTACGCTCAATTCATCAGTAAAGAGCCGCTTAATCTCAGTCTTTTACAATCGTTGTCAGCAGATCAATTCAATCAAATTTGGAATGGGTCAATTCTCCCGTCAGTCAAACCATCAAAACCTCAACCTATCCCTACCCATCCGTGAGAGGTTAAGATAAAGCGCCTTTTGTCAATCAGCTAAAATACTCAGATATTCTGACAAAAAGCGATACCTACGGTAAGTTAGGCTAACGCATTCTATTTTTGCCGCAAATGTAGTGGATCACGGCGACGTAATTGATCTACGATCTGCGCTTCTCTGCGAGACGCTACGCGAACGTAGCAGCGCTTCGCTATCGCATTGTGCCAAGTTAATTTGAGATTAGCTGATCAACTGATATATTTAAGGTAAATAATTTTCATCTAATAATTCTACAAGAGTGTAAGGACACTTTTCTAGAAAAATAGTTAAATCGGTTTTAATTTTCACAAAATTAACCGCACTTTGATAAATATTCTCTAAATCATCCTGTAACTTTTTTGTTAAATTAGCCGTTAAATGATTATTTAAGTCATATCTAAAGGTTTTAATTTCTCCAATCCAATGACGATAGTTTCTTTCATATTCTATCTGCCAATATTGGAGTAATAATATATGAATAATAATTTGCCTTAAAAGACTTTTGGCTTTAGCTAAATCTCTTTTACCCAAACTGATTAATTCCTCAATTAAGTTTTCTAAATCAAGTTTGTTAAACTGTTTTTGTTTTAATAATTCAATAGTTTCTTCTAACCATAAATTTTCATCGGTTTCATAGAGTTGTTTTAAGTTGGTAATAATTGTCATATTTTTACCTTATACCTACATTCCATAATTTAATCATATACAACGACTCCGCAGATCAGAAGCGATCGCAATATGCTCCCGACTAACTAATTGCATTGATGAATCTTCCACCTTCATTCCATATTTTAATCATACATATTGCTCCGGCGTAGCCCGCACAGTGGTACGACAAAGCTCAGTGACCATCGTAGACATCGCTCCTCGCTGTTGATATTGCGCTGAGTTTTTTAACTAAAGGTTTTTTGGCGAACCTCTGAGACACTGTGAATTTCGGGTGGTATTGGGTTAAAAAAGAAACATGAAAATCCTCAAACCCATCACCAATTGGTTAGAAACCCGCGCTTGTGCCCCTTCTTATGGCGGTTGGGTACTAGCAGCAACCGCGATTTGTTTTTTTGGAGCAGGTATCAATACGATGGCTGGTTGGCTGTACGCCATTAGTGGCATCAGTTTTGCCCTTTTGGGTGTAGCAGCTATCTTACCACCGCGATCGCTCACAGGTCTATCAATTACCCGCCGTCCCATCCAACCTGTATCAGCCGGCGATGATCTGACGGTGGAATTAGAAATCTGCAATCAGACACAGCAGCCTGTCAGCTTGTTGCAAGTTGAGGATATACTACCCTTCGTCTTAGGCAAACCAGTACAAAAGGCAATCGAAACAATTCCTAGCCAAGGTAGTTACCGTTGGGTATATTACCATCCTACCCAGCGCCGGGGCGTTTATCGCTGGCACACAGTCGAACTAGGTTCTGGTGCGCCTTTAGGATTGTTCTGGTGTCGCCGTCAGCGTGATTGTGCTGCAATGGCGATCGTCTATCCGACAGTGTTACCCTTGGTTATCTGCCCCTTAGTCGATGAAATGGGGCAAGAAGAGAGCAAAAGGGGCGATGCCCGTGGTAGACCATTGCAGACAGCGACAACGGGGCTGGTGCGATCGCTCCGTCCCTACCGCATCGGAGATCCGACTCGTCTGATTCACTGGCGGACTAGCGCCCGTTATGGCGAATTAAGGGTGCGAGAGTTAGAAATGGTGACAGGTGGACAAGAAATAGTTATTGCCCTTGACAGTGCTAGCAATTGGGAAGATGAAAACTTTGAACAAGCAGTAATTGCCGCCGCCTCGCTGTATTTTTACGCACAGCAACAGCAATTAGAGGTGCAACTCTGGACAGCATCAACAGATTTAATCAAAGGCGATCGCTTTGTTTTAGAAACCTTAGCAGCAACCACAGCCCTAGAAGATGCTAGTTCAGTAGTTCCTAAAAACTACCCTTTGATTTGGCTGACTCAAAACCCCCAGAGCCTTGCTACTCTTCCTCAGGGCAGTCGCTGGGTTTTGTGGCCAAATATTTCCTCACCAGCAGAACCAGAGGTAATCAATTGGGAACACCCTGGTATAGTTTTGCAAAACGATGTTTCCGACGGGCTACGCCTAAGCGCTCTGCAACCCCAACTGCAAAAAACATTAAATTCTTAGTAGCAGATGGAGTCCTTAGCGCTCTTTTATGTCTCTGAGGAGAGAAAAATTAAGATGCTGACCCTGAATCTTTTTTAAAGCCTCGCTTTATCAGCAAAGCCAACCTTAGCCATTCTAATTTAAGCAAGACTAATCTCAGCAGTGCCATCCTTGGTGATACGAACTTAAGCTTGTGAGATTTCTGAGATTTTGTCTGATCCCAGCACACCGGACATATCAGCCTTTGAGCAAAGTAAAACAATTTGAGCAGGTAAAGTTGGGGAAATACACCCAGTAATCCCTTAGTGAGGCTGAGGTACAATGCAAAGAAATATTTAAATTATGAGCGACATGATCACATCAGAACATAACACAAAATCCAGCGATAAAAGCCTAGAGGCAATGCGGCATTTTTCCGAACAATACGCCAAGCGTACTGGAACATATTTCTGTTCTGAACCTTCAGTCACCGCAGTTGTGATTGAAGGACTAGCCAAACATAAAGACGATCTAGGTGCGCCCTTATGTCCTTGTCGCCACTACGAAGATAAAGAAGCTGAGGTTCACGCCACATATTGGAACTGTCCTTGTGTACCCATGAGAGAACGCAAAGAGTGCCATTGCATGTTGTTCCTCACCCCTGACAACGAGTTTGCTGGAGAAAAACAAGACATATCTCTCGAAACAATCAAAGAAGTACGAGAGAGCATGGGATGAGCGAAATCCTGCCCCAAGAGTTTTGGCAAGGCGTAGAACAGTTCAATTCTGGTCAGTTCTATGCCTGTCATGACACCTTAGAGGCTTTGTGGATTGAAGCTGGCGAACCAGAAAAAACCTTTTATCAAGGCATTCTCCAGATTGCTGTGGCACTGTATCATTTGGAGAATCGTAACTGGCGAGGTGCAGTAATTCTACTTGGAGAAGGCGGCAATCGCCTGCGGCGTTACCCATCTAGTTACGGCGGCGTTGATGTAGATGAGTTATTGAGTCAGAACGCACTGTTGTTGACGACATTACAACAAATAGGGCCAGATAAGATTACATCTGGTGATTTGGGTGAAAATCAAGTCTTATCTTTGCCTAGAATTGTGCTGACTACTGATTAGACATCTGGTGAAATTAATTATGCGTTGCCGCAAATCCCTGGTAGGCACAATACCCTGCGGGAAGCTAAAGCTACATGAATTGTGCCTACGTCATTTTCACTTCTATGCCAATTACCTGAAACCTTGAGGTTGGGGGTAGCGTCACTATTTCAACCAGTAGTTATCGGAAATCACTCCAGATTGGATATTTCATAGTCTGGATAAAGTACTTGAGATAATTAGAATATAAGCCCAAATCCTAAATCCCAAATTGCTATGATGCCCTGCTATCAATTGCCCATATCACAAATGCGCCGCTTTGGATTAGCTTTAATTCTGCCAGTTGCACTCTTGGGCGCTTTCGTCTTCCCTACCCAACTACAAACCGCTACTGCACAAACATCTGGGGCAAATCGTCCCCTCACTATCCGCGCTGATGTGCAAGAATATGACGCTAAAAATCAAGTAATCACCGCTCGCGGTAATGTGCAAATGTCATATCCGGCTCGCCAGATTCAGGCAACGTCTGTCCAAGCACAGTACTTTAGTAAAGAACGCCGAATTGATTTCAGTGGCAATGTCTATATTTTGCAACAGGGCGGTAACAGTATCCGAGCAGAGAAGGTAACTTATTTAATTGACGAAGGGCGATTTGTTGCCTTACCCCAATCCAACCGTCAGGTAGAGTCCATCTACATGATCCAGGAATCAAATAATGATGGCCAAACTGCGAAGCCTGCCCCACAGACACCAGCATTCAAACCTTCTAATTAGCATCTACCATCAAGAAAGAGTGCCTCCAGCGTGAAAATTGTTTTAGAGAATATTCACAAATCTTACGGCAAGCGAGTAATTGTCAATCGTGTCAATATTTCTGTTGCTCAAGGCGAAGTCGTTGGTTTACTAGGCCCCAATGGGGCTGGTAAAACAACGACCTTTTATATTGCCACAGGTTTAGAAAAACCCAATCAAGGAAAAGTCTGGCTAGGTAATCTGGACGTTACAGGAATGCCAATGCACAAAAGGGCGCGATTGGGTATTGGCTACCTAGCACAAGAACCAAGTGTTTTTCGCCAACTCTCGGTAGAGGATAATATTCTGTTGGTGCTAGAGCAAACTAATGTGCCACGATGGGAGTGGTCAAGACGACTCAAAACTTTACTGCGGGAGTTTCGGTTGGAAAAATTAGCCAATAGCAAAGGAATTCAACTTTCTGGTGGTGAGCGACGGCGGACGGAATTAGCAAGGTCTTTAGCTGCTGGAAAAGAAGGGCCAAAATTTTTACTTTTGGATGAACCTTTTGCGGGAGTTGATCCGATCGCAGTCTCAGAAATTCAGCAAATCGTAGCACAACTGCGCGATCGCGGCATGGGAATCTTAATTACAGATCATAATGTCCGCGAAACCCTGGCAATCACCGATCGCGCCTACATCATGCGCGAGGGACAAATACTCGCTTTTGGTGCTGCTGACGAACTCTACAGCAACCCTCTCGTGCGGCAATATTATTTAGGGGATAATTTTCAAGTCTAAATTAACAATTATTCAGTTAATATTTCCAAAGGATATTTTTATTGTTTGTTCTTAAGCATAAATTTTTTAATTAATTTGATTCTGCTTTCTCAATAGCTGAGAAAGCAGAACTTTGATACTAAATACAGTAGATACAGCAGTTTGCAATTAAGTGAGTTACAGAGCCTAGACTCAAAGCCCAAACTCCAAACTCCTAACGTACAGACGCGATTAATCGCGTCTTTCTTAACTCCTAACTCCTGCTGTATACTTTGCTTTACTAAGGTTATTAATATTTAACTTTTCAACTTGCTTATGATCTCAAAGAAGCTCACGTCTTTTTACAGCCTTCATTCGCTGCTGCCTTTTACGATCATGGATCGCTATCTTGCCAGCGAATTGTTAGCGCCCTTTTTCTTTGGTGTCGGAGCTTTTTCATCACTTGGCGTCACCATTGATGCTGTATTTGATCTCGTCAGAAAAATTGTAGAATCTGGGCTACCTATAGACATTGCTATTCAAGTTTTTTTGTTAAAATTTCCCAACTTTATCGTTTTAGCCTTCCCCATGTCTACGCTACTGGCTACTTTGATGACCTACAGTCGTCTTTCTAGCGACAGCGAACTAATTGCCCTGCGTGGTTGTGGGGTTAGTGTCTATCGCATGGTGCTAACTGCTGTGATGTTAAGTCTTGTGGTAACAGGAATGACATTTGTATTTAACGAACAAATTGCACCAGCAGCAAATTATCAAGCGGCGATGACTCTAGATAAAGCCCTCAAATCAGACAAGCCAACTTTTAAACAGCAAAATATTTTCTATCCTGAATACCAGGATGTTGTTCAGCCGGATGGCTCTAAGAATAGAAGATTGACACGCTTGTTTTACGCCGACCAGTTTGATGGTAAGCGAATGAAAGGTTTGACGATTATAGACGGCTCAACAAAAGGTCTGAATCAAATTGTGGTATCAGAATCTGCCCAGTGGAATCCTTCTCAAAATGTCTGGGATTTTTACAACGGCACGATCTATTTTGTCGCTGCCGATCGCTCTTATCGCAACATTGTCAGATTTGAACACCAACAACTGCAACTACCGCGCACGCCATTAAGTCTGGCAGAAAAAAGCCGAGACTATGGTGAGATGAATATTTCTGAAGCACTACAGCAACTAGAAGTAGAAAATCTCGGTGGCGATCGCCAAAAAATTCGTAAACTCGAAGTGCGAATTCAACAAAAAATCTCCTTACCTTTTGTATGTGTAGTTTTTGGCTTAGTAGGCGCAGTGATGGGAAGCATACCCCAGCGAACTGGAAAAGGCACCAGCTTTGGGATTAGTGTCATAGTTATTTTTTCATACTACTTAATTTTCTTTATTAGTGGTGCGATCGGGCAAGCCGGTGTCCTCTCTCCCTTTATGGGGGCTTGGTTGCCCAACTTTCTTTTTTTGGGAATAGGTCTATTCTTATTAATCCGAGTTGCCAAACGGTAAATTGAGAAGGTGCTACCGTGTACACACAAATCATCCAATTACCCAACACAAAAACCTCACCCTGTCCTTAATCCCTCTCCTTACCAAGGAGAGGGACAGGTGAAAGCGTAGCAGAAGCAGGGTGAGGTTTTCTTAAGCTATTCGATAAACCGTAAATTGCGTCCAGAGAGACTTGTGTGTACACCGTAGCCTTCTAGAGCATCGATTCAGTAATCAAAAATCTAACCCCCCAGCCCACTTCCCTACAAGGGAAGTGGGAGTCAAACTCCCCTCTTTGTTTCGGAGAGGTTCTTCCAGGATTACTGAATCGATGTTCTACCAGAGAGGTCAAACTCCAGCCATCGAACTCACATTCAATTACGGATGATAATTTCGACATTGCGGTGCATCTGGATTTTCCTTACAGTATTCTTGAAAAGAAACTTTGGCTGATACCATACCCTCAGCTTTCTGATGAGCTGCTTCTGCTTGGAGTTCTTCTACCTCATCCCAAGCGGCTGCACAGGGTTTAGAATAAGCACCTTGTTCAGTACAAATAGCACGAGCCTGCTCAATTGCTTTTTGAATTCTCTCCTCCAGCAGTAGCGCTTGTGGTGCTTCCACAAAGTCGCTTTTGGTCAAAATGTCGGTAATCGAGATGATGCCCAACAGCTTGCCTTGAATCACAGGTGCCCTGTGGATACCAGTGTTAGCAAATAACCGCGCTACATATTCCACACCCAAATCAGGATTTACTACAATGCAGGGCTTGCTCATAATTTCATAAACCCGCACTTGCTTTGGATCTTTACCGTAGGCTGTTACCTTATAGACAATATCCGTTTCTGTGACAATGCCATAAGCATCATTATCATAGCGACGATCCACAACCAGCGATCGCAATCCTTTTTCCTTCATTATCCCCACTGCTTCAGCAACAGTCGCCGAACCGCGAATGGTAACTACGTCTTTGGTCATGATATCTTCAGCTTTCATCATTGCTGTAGTCTCCTGGTTAATAGTAGGGTGCAGCAGTGCGCCCTCAGAGCGCACGGTTTGCTAACTAGAAAGTAAAAAAGTTGAACTTTTGTCCGGCTACAACAATAAATTAGACCAGTTGTCAACTCCTGATGTTATCCAGTGTTACCGATACCCAAAAACTAACCATAAATTGCCATAACTTTCTACAAAATCTTGCCAAAGAACTCCAGCCGCTAATAAGGAACGTGGATTAAATAAAATGCAAAACTTCATCCTGTATCTAGCTTCCCTCTCCTTTATATCGGAGAGGGATTGAGGGTGAGCTAAGGCAGGGACATAAATTGTATGTTATTTAATTCTTATTTCTAAGTAAATTTTTGACTACTATATGTCTATTGGTAATGACTAATAACTGATGGAGAAGTTAGGATCAAATCACCATTCAAACTTAAGTTGAGATATTTCCTGTTGAGGAAAGCAAAAGCATTAAACAGCAACGTCTTCAGCTTCCGTCAAGTTTTCCCGATTTCTAGTAAATTTCAATTATCTATCCCATGCCAAATCGTCATTATCCTCCCGCTTACTTACGCTATCTCAAAGCCAGGTTATGGAATCTAGGGCGACCTGGTTTTTGGGGAACTGCAATTTTTTTATCTGTAGTAGGGCTAGTAACCTGGGAATACTGGTCAAACCCAGATATTTTCGTTTATAAGCAAAAAAAACAAGTCACTTCACAAGAGCCTGGCGATTCCTCCCTGTCAGCAGAAAACAGAGCTATTGCAGCGGATATTGATAACTTGCCAGTTTTATTTAATGACTTTCAGCAAGCAACTCTCTCAGGCACAGTAAATACCCCGAAGGAAAACACTAAGGGAGAAAAGAGCAAAGACTTATTAGAGGATGCAATTAACAAACAAAAGTCTGCTAGTGATACCAAATTAAATCCTGGTTTAAGCGTTAATGGCGACACCTCCCCAAGTGTAGAAAATCCCTTTGTTGTACAAACAGAAAATTTATTGCGTACTGGGACGCTTGATAATAATAATCAACTTCTAGGTCTTAAGACCTTAAATGCTGCGTCTGAACCAACAGGGGGGCAACAAACATCCTCTAGCGTGGGTATTGGATTCACTAATCCAACCAACAAGAATCAAAATTCTGTGTCCATCAGCCCTCTGCAAGCGGCGCTCGACCAATCGACAAACCAGAAATTGTCTAGCTTCAATGGTACTGCAACTCAGACAAATGCATCGGCACGAGTCTCTGACCCAGGAACAACGCTAATGCCACCCATTAACAGCTTACCCAGTCAGAATTCTCTACCAAGTACTGGGTTAACTCCTGGGACAGGCTACACGTCAACGGGTACGAACTTCCCACAAAATTCCTACAATAATTTAAATAACGGTCAGGTGTTACCTAACAATGGGTTAACTACTGGTACAGGTTCTACTTCAACGGGTACAAACTTCCCACAAAATCCCTACAATAATTTAAATAACGGTCAAGTATTGCCTAATGTATCACCATTGACACCCCCAGTCAGCTCTCTGGCTCCAACTAATATTGCACCTTACTCTAGCCAGAGTCAAAGTCAAGGCGTTGTCACCCCCACAAACCCTGTAGGATATGGTAATTATGGCTTGCAGCAGCCGACGCAACTACCACAGTCCTATGGTAATTATGGCTTGCAGCAGCCGGCTCAACTACCACAGTCCTATGGTAATTATGGCTTGCAGCAGCCGGCTCAACTACCACAGTCCTATGGTAATTATGGCTTGCAGCAGCCGGCGCAAATACCACAGTCTAATTCCCTATATCTTCGCCAGCTTCGACAGAAGTATACAGGTAGTGGGCAAAGGTAATTTTATTTGCAGTTAATATACTGATTCACTAGGAGAATTCATGTTGATGAGATATTTCAAAAAGATTACTAGCTAGTCATTTGACGATTATTGCCAAAAATATCTGCAATAAATCTTTGATAATTGGTATCAATTACGGTATAAAATAGACATACGAGTGAAAAAGAATGTAGAGACATAGCAGTGCTACGTCTCTACAAGGGTTCTGGGTAACGCATATTTAATTTCTGGAGATGTCTAATAAATAATCTCATTTGATTGAATATAGAATCATCTAACCAGCAGACATTTAATGCTGGTTCAGTTGCAGTTAATCCTAGCTGAAGCCGGATATATAGTTGCAGGTGACATGACCCCGACCTGTTCGCGCTTGCGTCTCCCCTTGGGAGAAGGTGCGGAGCTTCTAGAATCACTTCAAAGATTTCCTAGTTGCTCCCTTACGGGTTTTCGACTTTGACCTAGACTGAGATATCTTAGTCCCTGGCAAACCGTCTGCATAGGCGTTTTGGATTCCCGACTGTCCATCGGTACTAATTAGTATCTTAACATATTCGTGGCAAATCCAATGCTGGTAAATATAAAGCCGTGCTAGAAGCACAGGGTTTTAAACCTAACTTTTCGATAAATAACTTTGCAAGTAACTCAGAGTCAATCTTTTTGTTTCTCTCACCAGTTGTTGACGGAATGTTTTCTCTTGGCTAAGAGATGTCCACAAGAGGGTGCCGATCATTTTCACCAATACAAAAGCGATCGCTTCATAGATCAATGGTTCTAAATCTGGATAATGCTCGGATATAAACATTGCCAAATCTTGAATCAGTTGGGCATCAGCCGCCGCATCGATCGCTTCAAGTTCAGGCATTGAACCTTGCAAGGGCATAAAGATGGCATGATAACCTGGATAATCGGTAAAGAATTGATTAACGGTATCAATTACCTGCTCCATATAGCTAGAGAGAGGTAAACTCTTGCTTTCAGGTGTATTCAATTCTACTAATAAATGATGGAGTTGCTGGTTGTAGCGATCTGCCAGTTTGTAGAGAATTGCTGCCTTATCAGGAAAGAATTGGTACAGCGATCCGATAGGTACTTTGGCATTAGCCGCGATCGCATTCGTACTGGTAGCGTTATAGCCCTCCGTAATAAACAGTTGTTCAGCAACATCCAAAATTTGATTTACCCGCTCTTGGCTACGGGCTTGGCGGGGCTGGCGGCGCATTCCTCTAGGCTTTAATGAATCGGTAGTCATGAACTTAAAAAAATCTGTGAAAAATTTGTTTGACAAAACATGAGCAATACTCGTATTATCACAAACATGAGCAATATTCATATTCTCTTCTGACCACAGGAGGAAATTGTCATGGACAAAGATTTATTTATATTACCCAGTTCCAAAGTTAGAAACGATTTAACCCATCAGATGCAAGCAATTAGCGCATTACAGCCTTTTCTGGCAATGCTTGCCGGAGATTCAAGTCTGGATATAGTGGGAGAAATGGTTGTTGCTTTGTTGGAAACACCTTCCTTTGACATTGCAGTAGAGCACCTAAAGGGTGATCCTGGTTCGGCAGCATTAATTGAAGAGCGATACATGGCTTTGCCTCATGATCTGGACACTCTGTTGCAATATCCACCGGATTCCTTAGGATACCTATACGGCATGGCAATGAAGGCAAAGGGATTTCGAGCAGAAGACTTATACGAAGAGATACCCATTTATTCCGATGCCAGTTATGTGGAGGCGAGACTGGGCCAAACCCACGATATCTGGCATATTGTGACCGGTTTTGGTGTATCACCGGCTGAGGAGATCGGATTACAGGCATTTCACTTGCCACAGTTTCCCTATCCTCTAGCAGTATCTTTGCTTTCTAGTAGCATGATGTCTAGCCTTCTATTCAATCCTGAAGAATTACCCACTTTGCTTAATGCTATTCAAACCGGATGGGAAATGGGCAAAAATGCCAAATCTCTCTTTGCACAAAAATGGGAGTCAGCTTGGGAAAAGCCCTTACTCCAATGGCAAAAAGAGCTAAATCTTTTTTTGTATTGAGATGCTAAGTATCTAATATCGTTTTTGATTGGCGCGTAATTGCCTCCACAACTGCGATGCACCTGCCCCTTTTTTCTGGTGTTGATCCAGCCGATGGCGGTGCATAAACACTTTATATTGAGCTAAGGTGATTGTGGGCTATTTGGAATAATCGGAACTTCTGGTGTTTCGGGTTGTTGCTGTTGTCGTTGCAAATATTTACTCAATACATAAGCCATATCCCCACGGGTAATGGGTTTTAATGGGAAGATATTGCCTTGAGCATCTGTATTGAGAAATCCCTCAGTAGCTACTGTAGCGATCGCTTTTCTAGCCCAAGCTGGGATAGACTTTTGATCTGGATGTGAAGCCAGAATCTCATTAACAGCGTCATCCGAAAACTGAAATACACCATAAGCCTGGGCGAAAATAGCCAGAGCTTCTGCCTTAGTCACCTTTTGGTTAGGGAAAAATTCATTGCCTCGATAGCCTTTCATGATGTCAGTTTTTAAGACTGTCTGTATATCATTAAATGCCCAATAAGAACGAGGAACATCTGGAATAGTTAAATTTTCTTTGTTAACAGCTTGTCTTTTATCTAGCCGAAATGCTTTTACCATAATCGATGCTAATTCAGCCCGACTCAGTAATCTTTCTGGATAAAACTTACCATCGGAAAAGTTGGTCATCCATTTGACAGCAGTTACCTGTTGAATGGAATCAGATGGGATTGCAGAAGTAGTTTCTGGCACTTGAGCAATTGCTGGCAAGTTTTGTAGTAGTGCTACTAAAGATAGAGTAATTGAAAGGTGACGCATCATAATAACCACTTTTAGCTGGTAAATGAATTTAAAAAATTACGTTATTGAGGTTAAGGCGAAGTTTGGTGTTGCTAATAACCGATTATTCACTTAGTGACGAACTTTGGCTGGGCAATGTTGCTCCCGCTACATAGGCTGTTAACTTGTTCTCATAATCAAGGGAGTAGAAATCAGCAAAAACTTGTTTTTTACCTTTCATCTTTTAGCGTTATCTCCCTACTACTATGGACTATAGTCAGTTTTTCAGGAGTTTTGGGAATGACAGCAGCAGCAGATCCCGTAAAGTTGATGAAGCAAGAAGTTGGCAAAGCCGCCGCAGCCCTAGTCAAGTCGGGTTCCATTGTGGGGTTGGGTACGGGGTCAACTACAGCATATACGATTCAGTATTTAGGCGATCGCCTCAAGTCCGGTGAACTCAAAGATATCATTGGCATACCCACCTCGTTTCAATCAGAAGTGCTGGCGAAGCAGTACGGTATCCCTCTCGCCACCTTGGACGCTATCGACCACATTGATATTGCCATTGATGGGGCTGATGAAGTTGATCCGCAGAAGAATTTGATTAAAGGCGGTGGTGCAGCACATACCCGCGAAAAAGTTGTAGATTATCTGGCAGAACAGTTTATCGTTGTGATAGACAGTGGCAAGTTAGTAGACCGCTTAGGTTCTAGTTTCCCTGTACCCGTGGAAGTGATTCCAATGGCAATTACTCCTGTTACCAATGCCATCAAAAAACTCGGTGGCAAACCAGAACTCCGCATGGGTGTAAAAAAAGCTGGCCCAGTAATCACTGATCAAGGAAATTTTGTGTTAGATGTCAGATTTGACTCTATTGAAGATCCAGCCAGCCTAGAAAAGACATTGAATAACATTCCTGGCGTTCTGGAAAATGGCATCTTCGTTAACTGTGTCGATTTAGTTTTGATTGGTGAAGTCAAAGATGGTCAGCCATTAGTGCGACAACTCTAAAAGTAGAGATTTTGGATTTTAGAGACATCTAAAATCCAAAATTAAGCAATAGGAGTGGACTACTTCGGCTGAATTGGTGTTAGGGCTACACCTTGATAATAATGTCCCAAAATTTGCAGGTGGTTTACTCCTTGCCGAGCCAGATTGTACGCCCCCCACTGACTCATGCCTAAACCATGACCGTAGCCAAGCCCTTGCAGTACAAAACTACCATCGGCTCCCTTGGTGACGGTAAAGCGGGTACTTTTTAACTTCAGGGCTGTTCGCACTTCCTCGCCCTGTAGCACCTTTGTGCCCTTGTTGCCGACAATTTTCAAGATTTTAACACTGCGGAAAGGTGAGTATGTCTCTGGAATCATCGCTGTCACACTCCCCACCTGAGGAAATTTAGCGCTAATTTCAGTAGGTGAAAAGGTTTTCACCCAAGTACACTCGCGGATATTTTGATCGTAGTCTTGAACAGCACGTAGGTAAGGCTCGTTGCTTCCCCAAACATCTTCCACGTTTTCAGTGTGTCCCCCAGAACAAGCGTGGAAAACTGAGAGAATAATCTGGTTTTTGTAAGTTAGTACCTGCCCTAGTGTGGAATCGACTGCGGTATAAGTAGAAGGAGCTTCACTGATTACACCTTTGTAAATTTGCCAACGATCAGGGGTATTGCCTAAATCGTAAACAGGATTATTCCGTTGTTTTTCACGTTCGTAGAGGGCATAAGTACGGGCTGCGATCGCTTGGGCTTTTAAAGCTTCTTGAGGCCAACTAGCATCCATTTCACCACCAAGAACGCTGTAGAGATACTCTTGGTCATCAACCCAGTTAACAGCAGTTAAGCCTTTGTCTGTGGGAACAACCAGAGTTCTGCCCCGATACCAGCGATCGCCAATATAAACGAATCCTTTACCAGTTGGCTCAATCCAAAATAAACCAGACTGCCACTTATCTAAAGCCACTCCCCCAGGAACAGCTTGGGCATAAAATGCACTCATCGCTGGTAACTGTCCGAGAGTCCGGCCGGTACTATCCTTGACAATTCCAGTGGTGGAGCTGCCTACTTTTACCTGATTAACCCCTCTTTGAATTGCCACGCGCAGGATTACAGACGCTTGAGCTGGGGCAACCAAAGCTATCCACAAAAGGATACTTACCCACCAATAACGTACTTTAATCTGGGAAAATAAACAGCCTAAGTAAAGTTGGAATTTCATGCTGATCATCTAATCATACTAGTATCTAATTGACGCTCTCAACTATGGCGTCTACTGCTTTAAGATGAGACACTTCTCCAACACAGGAGGTTGCCACCTCCTACTAATTATGCATTTTGCTTTAGCTATAAGGTAGAAATCAGTTAATCTTGACCCTCCCTCTTGGCAAAAGTGTCTACTTATAGTATGTGCGATCGCGCTTACCAGAAATTCTCACCCGTGCTTCATCCTATAAATATCAGCGCGGTTGGATTTGAAAACCGTCTAAAAGAGGACGCGGGGACACGAGTAAATTACTCTTTGCGTCCCCGAAAATTCTAAGCGACGCAAGCCGGCGATCAGACTTCTCTTCGCGTCTTCTTCGCTTTATGATGCCAATACCTTTTGAGAATTGCTCACTTCATTAGCAATAATTCCAATTAAATTCAACTTACTCAAAATTTCTGTAGCTTGAGTCAGTTCAGTTCGCGTCACTTTCCCCATACGCTCTACCATCACAATAGCATTGCAAAAAGATGCCACAATCCTGGCATCAACCGTGCCTAAAATAGGTGGAGCATCTATCAGTACTAGGTCATAACTTTGCTCAAACAACTCTATTAGTTCTTTCATCCGTTGAGAACTGAGCAACTTCACCGTGTCTTCTGGTTCCGGCCCAGCAGTCAAAATATCAATGGAGGGGTGGATGGGCTGGATGTAATCTTGAAAATCAGTAGTTGTCTCATCAACTAATAACAGAGATAGTCCCCAGTTATTGGATAGTTCCAGGATTTTGTGCAAGCTAGGATTCTGCAAATTAGCATCAATAACTAATACCCGTCGATGCATCCGGGTAGCACTAGCCACAAGCCCTAATACTAAGGTTGTCTTCCCTTCTCCTGGTAGTGCTGAAGTAAACATCAGCGACTTCAAAGGTAAAGGATATTTTAATATTTGAATATTTTGGTAAATCATGTCCAGGTTTTCATGGACAGGCAATCTAGTAATGGCTTCTATTACAGAGTCATCTGAACTTCGCCGCCGATTCCAAGGCAGACCCAGCCGCCGCTTTTTCACATCATGCGACGGTAGTTTTGGTACTGACCCCAGTATACGTAGGTTCGTCAGTTTCTTTAAATCTCCTGCACAATAAATAGCGTCATTAAACTTTTCCAAAATCAAGGCTGCTAAGATACCTAAAATCGGCCCAATTACCGCTCCTCCAAGCAAAAGTAATAATCTCTTGCTCCCCATATAAGTACCCAGAGCAGGTTCTGTCAAAACTTGCCAGTTATATCCTTCCTGAGCAATTTTCAGTCCCAATG
This sequence comes from Nostoc sp., assembly GCF_036919815.1. Classification (GTDB taxonomy): domain Bacteria; phylum Cyanobacteriota; class Cyanobacteriia; order Cyanobacteriales; family Nostocaceae; genus Nostoc. The sequence goes on along the minus strand of NZ_JBALCE010000003.1, from coordinate 3,266 downwards.
ACTGTTGCGCCTGAAGTAGTTGTTCAAGGGTTTTGCGACTACTTTGTACCTTTGGCAGCAGACGGTTATACTCTGCTATTAAACTTGGGTATTTGTTTACCTCAGAGCGTAGTCGCTGTTCTGACTCGGCTAGATTCTTTTCATTGGCAGTTAGTCCTAAGACTGTTGTCTGCACCAGAATAAACTCGTCTAATAACGTTGGCTCAACCCCTACCATTTGCCCTTTGAAGAGAGGTTCTCCCTTATTGCTACTAGTAATAGCTTTCACCTCTTCTCGTAATAGCGACAATTGACTTTGGCGTTGCTGCTTGAGCTTTTGTACCGATGGGTAATCGTCTGTATAACGCAGCCGCTCCTTAGCCAACGCTAGTTCAGTCTTTTGAATTTCACTCAATAGTGCTTGGTAGCGGCTTGACTGATTTAAACGAGAAGAAATTAGTTCATTTTGCTGGGATGAAGATGCTATTTGTTGCTCTAGGTTATTGTAGCGAGCGTTTACATCTTGAAGGTTGGCACGAGTGCTTTGTAGCTGTTGTTGAATATCGGCTAGAGATTCTAGCAGGATTTTACTTTGGACTTCAGGATCGAGTAATTTATGTTTCTTGCGAAACTGTTCTAAATTTTTCTCAGCTTTACTCGCCTCTTTTTTTATTTCAGGTAGGCGAGTGTTTACAAAAGCTAGTCCCTGATTCAGACGTTCTTTTTGTTGGTCTTTGTTATAGTTTTGATAGACTTTCTGTAGAGTTTGAAGTACTCTTTGTGCTTTGACTGGATTATCATCATTAAAAGAAACTTCAAATACTTGATTAAAAATTTTATTAGTTCCTATGCCTCCCTCTTGTGGAGTCACTTCTAGAGATACTTTTTTGTTCTGTCCTGTTTGCCCATTGATATCTTCTAAAGTAATATCAGGATAATCAGAATGAAGTAAATCTACGGCTTTCTGGAGGAGCTTATAACTCAGCATAAGTTTCATCTGAGTCGTGGAATCAATAACTTGAGAATTGGAATCAGTAACCTGAGTATCTGCCCCGACTGGGATATTATTTGACTGTGCCCCTTCAGATAAATTGGAACTCACCAATATCTGCATATTGCTGTGGTACGTAGGTTTGGCGATGACAGCCAACAGGCTAGCAGCTGACATAACTACACAGGAAACTCCCAAGATTAGAAAGCGTCGGCGAAGCAAAATACTAGATAGTTGTCTGATGTCAACTGCGCCTTGTGCTGAAGTAGTAACCTGTTGCTCTTGATTCAGACTAGTCTTAGCCACTATCAAACTCCTCTAATATCGAAACACTATATTTATTTGGAAGATTTATGACAAATGTGAAATGGTTTTTTTACACCTAATAGCCGCAACAATATACTTAATTATTCTTCCAACCATGACAAGCTCACTTGGCATAATATTATGCCAAGTGGCGCTTTCATGTTCATCAATTCATGCATATAAATTCTTAATCAGTGTTGAAAGAATAAATTTTCAATAAATATTTTATTTCAGAAAGAAAAATCTTGACGAAAAATTAATTATTTTCCTAAGTATTTAAGTAAAAAATTCTCTGATTCACAACATTACTATGATATTAAAGTCCTTTTCATAACTTTTAATCTAAAAAACATATTGAGAAAAATACATAAGCCATAGTGTTTGTAGTTTTTTGATACACTTAGTTAACCGTAAATTCTTAGTTAACTAGTTGACTTCCTCATAAAATTAAACTACTGTCTATTTGCTGGACGTTATGAAGTGGATCACTAAACTCCAGCATAGAGCCTGGTTAATTTTAGATTTTAGATTAGAAGGGTTGAATAGGAAATCTAAAATCCAAAATCGTTCGACTGAGCATCTCGACTTCGCTCGATGGAACCGTAGCGGTACCCCTCGGGGGAAGCAAGCTACGCGTAGCGTTCCGCAGGAAAGTCCAAAATTTAAATGCCTACCTTGGTTAACTCTACTTCCCGTCGCCTGGGTACTTCATGAATCATAAAATCATAAGCCATATCAGTACGGGGAAAAATTGCACGGGCTTCCTTGAGGAGATCCTTCAATTCCAAGGTATTTCCAGGAGCATAGCGGGGACTAAAATGACTCATAATCAGCCGATGTGCTCCAGCCGCTAAAGCTGTTTGCGCTGCCATTGTGGTTGTGGAATGCAACCGTTGAAAAGCCATATCTGCATCTTGATGGGCAAAGGTTGCTTCGTGAATTAATACATCTGCATCATGAGCTAATTGCACTGCACCATCACAATAAATTGTGTCTGTACAATAGGCAATCTTTCGACCAATTTCTGTAGGTCCGCATAATTGGCTGCCATCAATCACCCGTCCGTCGGCAAGTGTAACTGTTTCACCGCGCTTGAGTTGACCGTAAATGCGGCCTGGAGGAATTTGTAACGCCTTGGCTTTTTCCACATCAAAGCGTCCTGATCGGTCTTTTTCGGCTACGCGGTAGCCGAAAGCTGTAATGCGGTGATGCAAATCACCGCAGCTAACGGTGAAGTCATCGTCTTCATAAATTACCCCTGGGCGGATAGCATGGACTTTAATGGGGTAAGAAAAGTGTGTGTAGGAGTAACGTGAGGCGGATTGAATGTAATCATTTAATCCGGGTGGCCCATATATATCAATTCGTTCCACATTGCCAGCCAAGCCACAAGTAGCAAGAAGTCCCATCAAGCCAAAGATGTGGTCGCCGTGCATATGAGTGATAAAAATTCGGGAGAGCTGACTGATTTTCAGTTCACTCCGCATAATTTGGTGCTGAGTACCTTCGCCACAGTCGAATAACCACAGTTCTGCCCTTTGGGGTAATCTCAGGGCTACACTGGAAACATTGCGCGATCGTGTGGGTACACCTGAACTCGTCCCTAAGAATGTTATCTGCACAGCGTTCTTTAGTTTTCCTATTCCTCAATTTGCAGCTCTATTTTCTATAGTGACATGGTTCGTGAGCAAAATACTTTTGAGAGGAAGTCGCCTTTTTGAACTGGGAATATTACACCAATTTAGATTAATTAAGACGCAATCTCAAACAGGTTCTTGATTCTATCTCTGCCGAAGCGATGCCTACGGCGGTAAACTACGCATCGATTTGTGGATGGGATTACATACCTCTGCTTTATTAAGTGCATCTTCAGTTTTAAGTCATTTTACTGCTTTTATAGGACTAGTATTTGATTTCTGAAAAAGCTCCGTACATTTGAAGAGTCGCAAAATCAAAGTTAGTGTGTCGGAGAAACCACTCAAACATCCAT
>NZ_JBALCE010000002.1:0-7157 GCF_036919815.1 Nostoc sp. | reverse complement strand
ATTTTCAAGCGAATCCCAATTGCATCATCGCCACCGCCCATATAGACACGTTCCCTACAGACCTACCCCTAGAACCGAACATCAGGGAACCAAACCGCAAAAGCGCGACATACAGGCAAATCTTCGACTCGGTGACGACTCAACCGGAGAAATTCTTCTCCCGTCACAGTGGAATAACCCTTTGTGCAAACAAAGTTAAACCCAACAAAAACAAAACCGAACTAGAACTAGAAGTCTTAGAAGCTAGTGAGGGTGGAAGTGATGGAATTATCAACGGCGGTCACACAGTTTTAGCAGGCGCCGATTGCATTATCTTTGACATTGGGTAAAGTTTTTAGGTAAGCGATGGCAGCTTGAATATCGCTTAAAATTTCTTGATACTTTACTTGTTGATAGTATTGCAAGCCAAGCCGATAGCCTTCTGGGCTATACCCAGCATCTTCTTGGCTATACTCAACTTTAAAACCAGGAGCAATACGTTGATAAAGCGTGGGTGCTATTGCCACATAACCTTGTTTAGCGATTAATTCGGTGATATCGTTAATGTTGCTATTGACGCCAAAAATTTCTGGAAAAACTATAACCGCGCCGAAGGTTGCCTTATGTGCTGGTTGAGCTAAGTAAGCATCGATTTCTAAATCATTGTTAGGTACTTTGACATCGCAAGTGTTAATTTCGATGTTTGTTGTTTCTACCATCTTTGTTTCGGCTGATTTTAGACCAATTCATCTATTCTGACTGTTTTTTGACACCAATGGGCGATGTCTACAACGGGGGGAAATACCAGGAGTATTGCTCTGCTCAATGAAGGAAAATTCCTTACCCTCAAGCATGACCTTCCGGCTTTGCTGCTGTGAGCAGATCAAATAAATTTCTAACTTTTGAATAGATGGCATTTCAAACTTCTGGATGATGCTAAAGGTTTTTGATTTGTGCGACCTTACATAAAGTAAGCATAAAGACTCAAAATTAAAAAGCACAAGAAAAAACAATGCCCGATCAATCATTTAGGAATAACATTCCAGAAATTGACCCAACGGAGATTGAAGATACTCGAGCTGTGATCGCTGACGAACATGGCTCGTTTCTGGAAAAGGTGATGGTCAAAGCCGGATTTGCAGATCCCTATGATGCAAGAGACTTTACCGAAGTTGTGTTTCGCGTTATGCGCGACTTAATGACCACGGACACAATTGATCGCGTTGAGGGAGAACTGCATACAGAGGCTGTGCTTACGGATGAAAAAGCACTCCAGTTAGAAGTGGCAGAACTCTGGAAAGACACCAATCCCCTTGTGAGATTTTTAAGTCGAATTCGTCAACCTTTAACAGGCCCGGCTCCCCTTGGAATTGATTCCAATCTATTTCTCAGGCGGGTTGCTAATGAAGGAGGACTTCCAGGAACAGTCGAGGTAGAGCAGGCAATTAAAGCGGTGTTTTCTGCCACCAAAGACGAACTTTCTCAAGAGCGGATTCAGGAAATTGCAGGCTGCCTGCCTGATCGTATCCGTGAGCTTTGGGAGCAGCCTTAATTAGAAGTCTAGAAAAGTCAAGTCTGTTTGCGAGTAATGATCACAAACAGGCTTTCAGGGTAACTGAATTATTTTACACAATTCAGCAAACAGCAGATTTACTACTTTGCTCATTAGCTTTCCCTGGATGTGCTTACCACCTAGTAATTTTTCACCTTGTTCACTAACGTTAGCTTTGAGTGAGTCACGGTAGTTAATCAATTCGCTGGTAAGTTCATTTTTTGGTAGCCTGCCAGTTTCCACCCCAGTTAGCACGTATTGCCACAGACTGATCCTACACAAAGATGAACCGCTTGGTTTCTCAACTAAACCATCGCCGGACTGTTCCAAGGTGGTGCCCATACCTAGCCTCATTTTGAAAGTGTCGCGGCTGCGGTTGCGTTTGATTCGTTTGGTATCGCCAGCTAAACGCCGGACTGTGGTTTGTCCGTCTTTACGATCGCGCTCAGTTTTCTTTACCTCCCGCACTTCGTACTCAATTACGGGTTTACCGTTGACACCCAGGAATGACTCAAAAGGGTAAATTCTAGTGAGCAACCGCGATCGCACTCTTAACCCAAAGCCGAACTTGTTAAACACGGTCATGTAAGGCTTAAACTCACTCACAGAAAGCATCTCATTGATTCTTGCTTCTAAGCGCTGCTCATAGAGCGAGATATCACACATCCATTCGGCGTGTAGTTCCAAGATTGGATCGATTTCAATCCCGTAGTCTTTGGCGATGGATATGTTTATAGCGATTTTCGATTCTGGTTTTCCCGGCGGGCGAAATTTCCAGCCTTTTAGCTAACCATGGCCAAAGCGGTGGTAAAAACCCAGCTTTGCTAGATGCGCTCTTGGTGTGCGCCACTTCTGGGAATTGCCAAGCCAGAAGCTGTCTAGCATAATTTATGATTGGCGACTGCACCCGGTTAAGGTGTTCGAGTTGCTGGCAGAGGTCGCGGAGTTCGTCGATCGGTTCTGGGCGGTGCATGAGGAAATATCTCATGTTTAACTCCCCGGTTTCCAAGTGATGATCTGGATCGTGACCGTAAGCGGCCATTGCTAAAGCGTCGGCAGGGTCACTTTTATTTGGGAGGTTTTTACCACCTCGGTAACGCCGCAATTCCACATGACCAACCCACAAGATTTTGATTTCTAGCTTATTGAGGATGGATGCCCACAGTCTTGAATAGTGGTTTCCGGTTGGTTCCAGAATTGCGTAACCTGGCTTGATTTCTGCTAGATAATCAGCAAAGTCAAAAGCAGATTTTTGCTTTTTCTTAGCATCAGGATTGGAGTAAAAAGCCGGATATAAACTTGATGCTTTATTCCTAGTTTTATTCCAATATCCTTGTAATCCGCCGATTGGATATTGTGTTAAAATATGAGTGGTTATACTCGATTTACTAACATCAATCCCCAAAATAGTTGATTCTATTGTCATGGTTCTGCGTAACTAATGGTGGTTTTCAAGGACTGGCATCCTTTGATTTACCCGAACTTAATAGCGCACGAATCACCCTAATGCCCCACGCTTGAGGGGCGCGATTCAGGAGTAAAGGCATTCGGGGAAATTAATCACAGAAAGGCAGCGCATGAAAGCCTAAACGCCCCTATGCGAGGCGCATTTCTATATCAACACCGCACTTTCTGCGATTAACTTGCTGATTGCTTTGGACACAATCCGCGACGACGGGGTATATAGCCCGTCGTTTCGGCTACTGTGTCAGGTAGCCCACGCTGAAGAAGCGCGATCGCAATTTAAATTACGATTCATCAGGCGGTTAATGGTCATCATGCTTTAACTTTTGAATAACTTCTATTAGATTGTCAGAAACTGGATCGAGCAAATCATAGAGTTCTTTATCTATTTCCTTGTTTGCATATTCGCTGTCATTCATGATTTTTAAAGCCTCGTCAATTTTGGCTTTGATGTGTTGGCACGAATGCCAAATTATGTAATAGTCCCATGCAGGATCTGGTATTTGGTTATTATTCATAGGATTCTCTACTTATTATTAGCTTCGCCGGGCGGGGTGTTGATGAAAGTGCTACAGGAATCGTAAGTTTTTAGTAAGAAAGAAAGCAAGTCATCGCGGGTAAAATTGGTCAGTTCTAGTTTCAAGTCAAACGTTTCATCCTTGTTAAATTCACTAATGCGTCTGAAGAATTCGCACTTGATTTTTACTTGGTTATTACTCATTTGAACCAGTCCTCCTCTTGATCTGGATAGTAGTAAGGTGGCATTTCTCCCCATTCATTTAGCCAAAAATCATCTTCATCTAGGTATTCACGCCCACATAATTGAGGTGGTCTACCAGGATAGAGAATGGTAGCTACACACTGAGCAAATAAAATGGCATAATCACATTCAGGATTTTTTATATCGGTGTAGCAATGGCAATTGTTAATGTATTTATAGCCATCTCTCACCCATTCCAAACGAAAGAATTCATAATGCCATTGTTCTTTATCTCCCCAAGTTTGAGGGCGAGAAAATTCTGCAAATGGTCTTTCTACTTCGCTTTTGTATTCATCCACGCCGTAAATAGCTACAGCATTGTGAGTTTCACGAATTTCTAGTTTAGGATTTTGCTGACTAGGTTCAATTACATGGTCATGCTCAGGATTCCATCCCATTTCAAATAACTCTCTGAGTGAGTCGTTCATGGGAATTTCATCAGCAAGAGACTTGACAAAATGTCTAGTTTGTTCGCTGATAATTCCTGTATTTTGGGGATGTCTCAGTGCTAGTTGCAGCTGAGAAATAATTTGCCAAGCCATCAATGGAGAAATATTTAGCCCAATTTCTGGTTCATTTGATAGCTGCCGAAAATCATTGGCGTATTTGGCTGTTAATTCTTCTATTACTTCATCTTCATTCATAATTTCCTCTGCTGGCAACTACATTGCTTGTTAATTGAAGTGGTAGTATTTTCAATCGCTTTAATCAGTGCTACAGCATCTTCACCGAAGAATATTTGTTTATCGCCATTCTGCCAAGTGACCACTACTACACGGCTTGGCAATTCTTCAAATTGAATTTGACGCAATTGGGCTAGGTTAATCCAACCAGCTGCTGGTAAGAAAGCAACTAAACACGGATGGTGTATTGACTATGGTGTACATTTTGGTAAACTAACTTTGGTATCTGTCTGTGGCGATGTTTAGGGCCGGCTTTGCTTACGCACACCTGTCAAGGGCGAAAGCGCGTAGCTGGCCGGAAGCATCGCCGTAAAAATTGCGATCAAAAATACTTATTCATATCCTCAACAGCCTCGTCAAACTCAGGCGGTTCGGATTTAAAAGGGATATCGGAATCTTCACCCTCCCGATTATTGATTTCTTGAGCAGCTTCAAGCAATTTATACTGGTTATTGAGCGACTCATAATTGTCTTTCAGAACCGCGTACTCTGTTATGAGAGAGGCTAATTCTTTCTTCCTGTTTCTAATCTCCTGATCAATTTTGTTGTGTATCGCTTTCTCATGGATTTGGCGCTCAACACTTTCTATCAGATTCTGTGTAGCAACTTCTTGATCCTCGTGTTCATCGGCTTGTGCGGTTTTCTCTAGCCGTGCCGAATTATAGTCACCCAAATTTAAAACTCTTTGGTAAGTGATGGTTGTTACTTTCATTTGCTCCAAATATGTTATTTTTGACTTGTACAAGTTTGAACTGTTAGAACCGATAAAGCGATGGCTTCGCCCGCCGCAGGCATCGCACTCAAAGACCGCGATCGCTTCCAATTAACTCTGCACTTCAAACTCTGCGAGGCGGTTACGGAAAACCACTTCAATTCGGCCACTGAAAAGTTTTGTCACAATTTGGTAGTAATTGTCCGCATCGTTGCGGCGGCGGAACTCAGACAAGATAATCCACTTGCATGGGGAAACTTCTCTGAGAACGATCCAATCAAAAAGCTGTTGTTGATAAGTCATAGGTAAATGCTCTTTGAAACTAGGTTGGGTAGTTTTCTTTCAAAAAGGTGTGCAATTCCTCATCAGAAAATTGATGAAACTTTTGCTTACCAATATCCAGATATTTGACGCGGTGTTCGATTGCAGTTGCACCTGTATGTTTTGCTAAATCCTCTGTGATTAGGGCATAGGCGACAACCAGATATGACAGGAAGTCGTGGGAAAGTAATACATCAGCTTTGGGTTCTTTAATCTGCATAATCTAAATTTGACAATATAACTGAGGTAGCCTTGCCCTTAATAATTAGGCGGCCATTGTGATCACGCTCCGTCACCAAGTCGGCACGGGGTGCAAGTGGTAAATTTCGAGTTTTTATCCGAGGTGGCTTTTTAGCCGACGCTGGTAATTCTGATGGCAATAACTCCTCATGAAAATCTCGCTCGACGGCACGCGCCAGATTGGGACGGGAACGATAAATCATCCCGTGGGCATCGTCAAGCAGTTCGGTTAGGGTTTTAATCTGGTCCCTCAACTGCTCAATTTCTTTTTCTAGTTGGCGAATCCGTTTTTTTCGTGTTACATACTTTCCTTTAATCTCAGTCATATAAAAAAGGTGCGACCGGCCGCTCTTTTGCGCGTTTTTCAAGAAACTGTGAGGAGTTGCAAAACCACACGGTGATTTTGCACTTCATGATCGTGCATCTGTGCGTGAGCCATTACCTACACGCCAGCCTCTAGGGGATTTTCACCCAGGTCTTAATTTCCACAGCCCACCGTGTCACCACCTCGGCATATTGCCCTTGGTAAATGTGGAATGCCCTACTAAGGTCGGTTACAGATTGCGGCCGCATACAAATGCACGTCACCAGCTTTTATTCAAGCCGCGACTTGTATAGACAAACACTTAATATCTCTACTCGCTCACTTAACCTATTGCCGGACACTGGTAGCCTGAAACACCCTTCATCGGCTTTCAACGGCTATTGCACGTAAGGTGCTACTTTCCCGGATTTGGCGATCGCTATCAAGATGAGACACTTTAAGTTCAACCAGCCAAATAAACCATCTCTCTGCCGAGTCAGTTATATCGGCTGGTCTTTTTTTGTCGTTCAACATGAATGATACGTCCTGTCATGTCTTCTCTCAAGACGTTTCATTCATGAACTAAGCGTCTATGATAGAAGATAACCAACAACAACAGGAAAAGTCTCCCTTGAGGCTACTAAGAGAAGAATCTGGACTAACACGTCCTCAAGTTAAGCAGAAAATAGGTGTTTCAGAGCGACGGCAGGCTGACTGGGAGTCTGGAAAAGCCATGCCAAGTGCTGAAAACGTGGTGGCATTATGCCGTTTATACAAAGTCTCCTTGAAGACTATGTTCAAATCGTTAGGTATTGATATCTCAGGCATACCTGATGACTGTGAGTTAGCTGACTGATACTAAAAATTCGCCACAGTGCTGTAGGAAGCACTGTGGCGTAACCAAATCTCTAAACTAATCATGACAGAATCTGACAACGGAGCGGCACCCAGGCAGCTGACATTGTTCGCGCGCGGTGGAGTCGCTCGAAGCTGCGGCTTACCCCCTCGCCTCTGATTCTTACTGGGATGAAATAACCAATGGCGATTGCGATCGCTGGAATCCTGCACACTTCGGAGAAGTACCATTTCAGACTGACGGTGATCAGATAACAATTTTTTGGGACATCGACGAACCCCCAGAC
>NZ_JBALCE010000001.1:0-26799 GCF_036919815.1 Nostoc sp. | reverse complement strand
CAACATTTGATCCTTGTTCATGTTGGGTTTCACTGCCGTTTAACCCAACCTACATTGATAAATTTTATTATAAGTAATCACCTGAACTTGATATTACTAATTATCAATAGCCACTAAAACAAAGATTCATTGCCCTAGCTTAATAAGCAGACCTAGCTAACCAATAGATAGTTATACCCAGAGCTGACCCGGCGATTACCTGAACTGGTGTATGTCCGAGTAATTCCTTCAGACGGTCTTGGCTAAAGTCTGGTTTTTCATCAAATAATTCATCAATCATTTGATTGAGGATACGAGCTTGCTTACCGGCTGCTTGGCGAACTCCGGCTGCATCATACATGACGATGATCGCAAAAATCATCGCAACGGCAAAATCAGGAGATGCCCAACCCAGTTTTTGCCCGACACCAGCCGCTAGAGCCGTAACCAGAGCCGAATGGGCACTGGGCATACCTCCTGTTGTCACCAAAACACGCACATTCAGTTTACGATTTTTGATGATCTCGATTACGAGCTTTAGTGCTTGAGCAATTAAACAAGCTACTAGAGCAACCAACAGCACCCGGTTGTCTAAAATGTTGCCTATGTCCTGCATGATATTTTGGTTAAGTTATTGACACTCTCAGGTCTAAAGAAGCTGAGATTCTTAGTTCAACGACATACCTTAAAATTGTCCATCCTTGCGGCAATATTTAAACCTGATACCCGTTCAATAGAACAAAGTGCCGAGTCTAATTTAAACAACCCCAGTGGGCTTATCTCCCTAAGCGTTAGAGAATCGTTTCTCTAGTTCCCGTATGCCCTACGGTACTTTGTACAATGAATAAATAGTGTTGTTTTCTGGTATGGGTGCGCGTTGGCTACTAAGGCTATGTTTATTCGTGGTGTTCGCCACCCACTATCCATTATTGTTTCCTAGCCGATCGTTTGGGAGTCCTTACCGATGTGTGCTAGCGGTTATTCTACCTGTGGCATTATCCTATTATAACCTCGAATGTTCGTACCAAAAATCAATTCTCAATGCGGTTAAAACCGTGGTCAGTAAGGTTGTCGAACTGCACGAGTCGCTTAATTTGAGGCACGCTTGGTCACTGAAGCTCTAAGCTTATCGGCTAGCCTGTAAATATTAGCAGCAGTTGTTGGTTGAGGAAACATTTAGATTCAACCCAAAATCCCAAATTAACCTAGTACATCTCGGTGGAAACAGACCAATATTCAAAATAGCCGAAAAGCTTATTAAATAAGCTTTTTGAATTTTAAATTTTGAATTCCGTTGGGCGGTAGTACTACATTATAGTGTAAATAAACCACCCATTCAAAATCAATCAAACCCTTGCGGTATAATAATTCCGAATTCCGCAAAGCGGTACTAGTTATTGCGGCTGGTAATAAAATGAGCGATCGCTTGGAGTGGTTTGCTTCTCTCTCCAAATGGTTCTAATTCCACACAAGCTGCTTTAACTAGCTCTTGGGCTTTTGATCGCGATTCCTCAAGCCCCCAAAGGCTGGGATAAGTCACTTTCTTGGCTTTTTGGTCTTTACCAGCTGTTTTGCCTAATTGCTCTTGAGTAGCAGTGATATCCAGAATATCATCGATGATTTGGAATGCTAGCCCAATATTTTGAGCATAACGAGTCAGTCGCTGCACATCTTCAGGTGATGCCCCAGTTATGATCCCGCCACAAACTACGCAAGCTTCCAAAAGAGCGGCTGTTTTGTGTTTATGAATGAAATTTAGTGTTTCTAGGGAAATATCTGATTTCCCTTCCGACTCTAAATCGACAACTTGACCACCGACCAAACCAGCTGCCCCCAGCGCCCGACCAAGACGGGCAATTACCTGCAACACTAGCTCTCTGTTGACGCTTTGGGGAGTTTGAATGGCAACAAACTCAAAAGCCAGAGCCAACAAGCCATCCCCAGCCAAAATCGCCACATCTTCCCCATAGACTTTATGATTCGTCAGCTTTCCACGGCGGTAATCGTCATTATCCATCGCTGGGAGGTCGTCATGAATCAACGACATTGTGTGGATCATCTCCACAGCACAAGCCGTTGGCATGGCCATTTCGATGGTTCCACCCATCATTTCACAGGTAGCAAGGCAAAGAATCGGACGTACACGCTTGCCTCCAGCTAATAACGAGTAGCGCATCGCCTCATAAATCTTTTCTGGATAAATGATCGGGATAGCCTGATCCAAAGCAGTATCACAAAGCTTTTGTCGCTCTTTCAGATAGACTGCTAAGTTAAGCGTGGCTTCCTGTGGTGGTGTCTTTTGAACGTTATCAGTTGCTACCATTCTTAAATTCCTGACATTTTGGGATTTTTGTCTTATACGTGACAATTTTAAGGTGCTGTGGGGCTGAAAAAATGAATAGTTAGGAATTAGGAGTTAGGAGTTAGGAGTTAATAACTCTTAATTTTTAACTCATCACTCTCTTTATTCTCTCGCCGCCCTGGAATAGCTGGCAAATGTATTTTGCAACAATATGGCGACAGTCATCGGGCCAACACCACCAGGAACGGGGGTAATAAATCCTGCTACATCGGCGGTTGATTCAAAGTTGACATCGCCAATTAAGCGACTCTTGCCACTAGCATCGGTGACGCGATTCATCCCTACATCTACCACAACAGCGCCCGGTTTCACCATGTCAGCAGTGATCAGTCCAGGACGACCTACTGCTGCAATTAGAATATCAGCATTTTGGGTGATGGTTTTGAGGTCATGCGATCGCGAGTGAGCGATCGTAACTGTGGCATCAGCTTCTAGTAGCATCAGCGCCATCGGTTTACCCACCAAAATACTGCGTCCCACCACTACTGCCTGTTTTCCCTGCAAGGTAATCTCATATTCTTGTAAGAGTCGCATCACGCCAGCCGGGGTGCAGCTGCGTAAACCGATTTCTCCCCGGACTAGTCGCCCCAAGTTAACTAGGTGCAATCCATCAGCATCTTTATCGGGATCAATTTGATTTAGCAGAGTCACAGCATCCAAGTGGTTAGGTAAGGGCAGCTGCACAAGAATGCCATCCACGCGTTCATCGTGGTTTAGTGCTGCGATCGCCTCTTCTAACTCCCCAAGGGTAGTTTGGGTGGGAAAATGCTTCCCAAAAGAGGCAATACCAACTTTAGCGCAGGCTTTTTCTTTATTACGTACATAAGCCGCTGATGCTGGATTATCCCCAACCATTAGCACTGCTAAACCAGGTGGTCGTCCAATTTTTGGTTGTAATTGTGTAATGGCAACAGAAAGTTCTTGCTGAATTTTTGCAGCTATTGCTTTACCATCAATGAGTTTGGCAGTTTTTCTTTCCATGAGAATTCCCAGCTATATTCGCCTTTTATCAAAACTCTGTCGCTTCTGGTCTAGGCGGAGTCAACAGTCCAAAATCTAGAGTGAAAATATTGATTCTTGAATCTTGACTTTTAACTATTATTGTGTATCTGTTTGAGGTTGTAGCGTTTTTCTCACGGTAAATCCATAATGTTTATTTTCTCAGATCAACGACGTTATCTGAAGAATATAAAGATAAACGATGAAATCGGAACATTTTTTGCTCAGTTGAGAGCGTGTTTCTATAACCAAAGAAAACATTATAAATGGGAACTGAGCCTAATGAAACTGGCGACAAAGCAAACAATCACACAAAAATTGGCTCAATCGGTGGCTTTCATCAAACCTGACTTTTCAGGTCATGGGGAAAAGAAGAGGCGAAATCTAACCCAAGAGTTCCCAACCCTTGTAGGGAATGGGGAGAATTCAAAGCTTCTCTCCTGCAAGAAGAGAGGTTTTCCAGATCCGGTGAAAAGTCAGTTTGTGGAACAAGGGAGAAATTTGTTCCTTTCCTTCTTCTACGGACACAAAATTGTTCCCTACCGCCTGGGGTTAATTTTTTTATTGTTAGTGGGACTTTGTAGTTGTGGTAGTTTGTCTTCCTCTGGCTTGAATGGGGTTAACTTAAAAATTGGCACCAATGTCACCCCAATTCGAGAAATTAAACCAAAACTAGACAATCAGGCTATAGTTTACATCCAAGGTCAGGTAGAAAAGCAAGCTCCTCTGATGAAGCAGTGGGCTTATCAAATTAATGACTCGACTGGCAAAATTTGGGTTGTCACGAATCAAAAGAATCTGGTCGAGGGAGCGCAAGTGGTGATTAAGGGTAAAGTTCGCTACCGCAGTATCCCCTTAGCTGGTAAAGAATTGGGGGAAGTTTATCTAGAAGAAGAGTAATCAACAATTAAAAATGAACAATCAACCGGTGCATGTAGCGATCGCAATTCTTTACCAAAAAAACAAGTTTCTCATGCAACTACGCGACAACATCCCCGCTATTCTCTACCCTGGTTACTGGGCGCTATTTGGCGGTCATATCGAACCTGGTGAAACGCCAGAGGTAGCAGTGAAACGAGAAATTTTAGAAGAAATCGGCTATACCCTACCACCTTTTGTTGAATTTGGCTATTATCCCGGCGAAAGAGTTATCCGTCATGTCTTTCATGCACCACTCTTGATGGAATTAAATCAACTGGTTTTGAATGAAGGCTGGGATATGGGGTTATTGACGCCAGAAGATATTCGCCAAGGTAACTGTTATTCGCAAAAGGCTGGCGAAGTGCGACCTTTGGGAAGTGTGCATCAGCAAATTATGTTGGATTTTATCGAGACAACTCAACAAGCCTAATCAAAAAGAATCACTGTTTGCTAAACGGCTATTAGTTGCCCAGTTTGAAGTAAGTAATTGGCCAAGAATAAATCAAACTATGTTACGCAATGTAAAATTAATTCAATTGGCTCGTAGTAAGCGGTTCTATCCCTATTTTCCGGGCTGAAGCCCTGACTACAAAACTTTATAACTCTTGTGGAGTCACCACTAATGCAATCAGTAAACAAACTGCCGCGATGGTTAACTATAGGATTGGCGTTTCCCATTGCCATTCTCAATGGCTGGCTGTTGCTTCAAGTTGTACAGTATTTTCAACCCTTGGTGAGTATTATTGCCGCCGCCATCTTACTGGCTTTTGTCTTGAACTATCCAATCCAGTTTCTCCAGGAACAAGGAGTAAAACACAACCTAGCGATCGGAGGAGTGTTGCTTTTGACTGTGGTGGTTTTAGGAGCTCTAGGCATCACCTTGGTTCCCCTAATTATCCAACAGCTCGTAGAGCTAGCTAATATTTTGCCCAGTTGGATTGATTCTGGTACTGAGCAGCTGCAAGCTTTCCAGGATTGGGCATTAAGTCAACAACAGCTTCCGATTAATTTAAGTGGTTTATTTACCCAAGTTCTGGAACGATTATCTAACCAACTTCAGTCCTTTACTGGTAGAATTCTTGGTTTTGCCGTCGATACCATTGGTATTGTCCTCAACGTGCTGCTGGCGGTAGTGCTAACTATCTATTTAATATTGAACGGCGAACGTCTTTGGGACGGAATTTTTAAGTGGTTTCCCCTTAACATTGGGTCAAAAGTGCGGGAATTACTGCGAGAGGATTTCCACAATTACTTTATCGGTCAAGCAACATTGGGAGCTGTGTTAGGGGTGACAATTACACTGGCATTTTTGGCGCTGCAAGTTCCCTTGGCTCTACTTTTTGGCATCGGTATTGGTTTGTTTTCTCTCTTCCCCTTTGGTACGGGGGTAGGTATAGCTATAGTAAGTTTGTTGGTAGCATTGCAAAACTTTTGGTTAGGAGTTGAAGTCTTAGGTGTAGCTGTTGCAATCGACCAAGTTAATTCTAATTTTGTTGCACCTCGAATTCTTGGTAATTTGACTGGATTAAATCCCGTGTGGGTAGTGATTTCTTTGCTGTTGGGAGCAAAGTTGGGAGGAGTGCTGGGTTTATTAATTGCGATCCCTATTGCCAGTTTTATCAAGGATATAACAGATAGCTGGCGGGCTGGAGAGTTTAAGAAGCTAGATGATATCGAGTCAGAACCTGTTACGGTCATTAGTCAGACAGCAGGAACTTATAGTTAAAGTTCAATATGTAAGTGAAGGAAAACGCTTATTGCTGGTTTTTCGGAACTTGTTAAGAATTAAGTTGAAGTGGAATTTTAATAATAAACTCAGTCCCTTTGCCAACAGTGGATATGCATTGTAGTTGACCACCGTGTTTTTCTACAACAATTTGATAGCTAATAGATAGACCTAATCCAGTTCCTTTACCAACGGGTTTAGTGGTGAAAAATGGATCAAACAACTGCTTTTGGATACTCTCTGGAATTCCTAGGCCATTATCGCAAATGCGAATAATTACTTGCTTGTCATCAGTGAGTTCAGTATGAATGCAAATTTTTGCTTTATCCCTTAGCCATGACGGATGACTAATGACTAATGACTCTTGTATGGCATCAATAGCATTCGCCAAAATATTCATAAATACCTGATTGAGTAACCCAGCGTAGCACTCAACTTGAGGAAGTTCACCATATTCCTTAATTATGTTTATGCTTTCACCGATTTGGTGATTTTGAAGACGACTTTGTAAAATTACTAAAGTACTATCAATACCTTCATGGATATCAACTAATTTTCTCTCAGATTCATCGAGACGAGAAAAATTTCGTAAGGAAAGAATGATTTGCTCGATTCGCTCAGTGCCAACCTGCATAGAGGTGAGAAGACGGGGGAGATCAGTAGTTAAAAAATCTAGTTCAATTTCTGCGATCGCAGTTTCAATTTCCGCTGATGGTTCAGGATAATATTGTTGGTACAATCTAATCAGATCGAGTAAATTTTGACTGTATTGGATGGCGTGGACAATATTGCCAGCAATAAAGTTGACGGGATCATTGATTTCGTGAGCAATACCAGCAACGAGTTGTCCTAAAGCAGCCATTTTTTCACTCTGGATTAATCGCGTATAGTTATGTTGAAGATCATTAAAACCTGCTTTAGCGACTCTAGATTGTTCTTCTACCTGCTGTAGTTCAACAAGCGTTAAAACATGAATTTGAGAGTGGGCTAAGAGTAATTCATGAAAATCGACGAGCTTATATTTTCCAGAGGTAGTTTTAACTAAAATCGGCTCATAAGCAATTTCAGGTGCTCGTTGCAAACTTGCCTGAGTCGCATTGACAATCAGCGTATCCTCAGAAAGTGGTAACATCTCTAGATGGAAAAATTTGTAGAGAATTCTAATCGGTCTTATAGAAAATAGTGCCAGACTATAAGGGTGGCTCATATACTCAAAGAATTTCCGCCGCGAAACCATCCCCGCATAGTGTTGATTATTATTCAGTATAATTCCCGGCAATAAAGGCTCTTGGTTAAAAAGCATAGCTAAATCATTGCCTGGGCGATCTATTTCAATCTGAACCTGCCAAAAGGGTAATTCTTGCAAAGTTGACTTTAATCGCAAGTTGGATTCATTAGCATTTGTCATGCCATCCATAATCAGCATACTCTCAAGCCTTGGGTGCTGAGATAATATTTCTGGTAACATCTTGGATATCCGTGCCTATAATTTCAAAGTTTATCAATTGTTACAAACTTATCTTTCCCAGATTGCTAGCCAAAATTCACAGTGTAGATGTGGGAATATAGAGTAATTCAGCGAATCTAATATTTTAATATTTTATTAACCGTTAGATAACTTACTCTTTACTTATTTTTCTAACAGAATGTGCTAAACACTTATCCTGTAACACTTCTTTAGCTTGTCATTATTTAGTATGGAATCTAATCACTCATTGAAGCTAAACCGCCGCCAGTTTTTGCTGCGTTCAACTATCACAGCAGGTGGGATTATTGCCACAAATCTTGGAGCAAAATCACAAGTTTTTGCTCAAGCACCTGCAATTATCACCTCTGATAAAATGCGTCCTGCCATACCTTATGGTGTAGCTAGCGGAGATATCTGCAACGATAGCATTGTCATTTGGAGTCGGAGCGATCGCCCCGCCAAAATGATCGTAGAATATTCTACTAGCGAATCTTTTAAAAATGTGCAGCGAGTTGTGGGGCCGAATGCTTTAAAAAATAGCGACTTTACAGCCCGACTTTATCTGAGGAATTTACCACCAGACCAAAAATTATTTTATCGGGTAATCTTCCAAGATTTAGATTATCAAGGCACCTACAGCGTTCCTGTTAAAGGCACTTTCCGAACTCCCTCCAAATCTGGGCGAGATGTATTCTTTGTTTGGGGTGGAGACACTGCTGGCCAGGGATGGGGGATTAATCCTGAGTTCGGTGGGATGAAAATTTACGAAAGTATGCGTCAACTTAATCCCGACTTTTTCATCCATTCTGGAGATAATATTTATGCTGATGGGCCAATTCAATCAGCAGTAACTTTAGACGACGGCACTATTTGGAAAAACATCACTACACCCGAAAAATCCAAAGTAGCAGAGACTCTCACAGAATTTCGTGGCAACTATATTTACAATTTGCTGGATGAAAACATCAAGCGTTTCAACGCTGAAGTTCCCATATTGGCACAGTGGGACGACCACGAAACAAGGAACAATTGGTATCCTGGGCAAATTATCCTCAACGATGACCGTTATACAGTTAAGGATGTTAACTTGCTAGCTGAAAGGTCAAGACAAGCGTTTTTAGAATATCTGCCTATTGGATATACAACCGATAATCCAGACAAAACGAGAATTTATCGCTCCTTTAAGCATGGGCCATTACTAGACATTTTCATGCTGGATGAACGCACCTATCGGGGGCCAAATAGCCCCAATAATCAGCCAGTACCAAGTAAAAAAACAGATTTTCTGGACGAAACACAAATACAATGGCTCAAAAGGCAATTGTTATCATCAAAAGCAACATGGAAAGTGATTGCTAGTGATATGCCTTTGGGGCTGATAGTTAAAGACGGTACCACGGACTTTGAAGCTTGGGCTAACGGAAATGGCCCAGCTTTAGGAAGAGAACTAGAACTTGCCGATTTACTACGATTTATCAAAAACAAGAATATCCAGAATGTTGTTTGGTTAACTGCTGATGTACATTACGCAGCAGCCCATTATTACGACCCCGCAAAAGCGCAGTTTACCGACTTCAAGCCTTTTTGGGAGTTCGTCGCTGGGCCTCTTAACTCTGGCACATTTGGGCCAAACGAATTGGAAAATACCTTTGGCCCACAATTAATATTTCAAAGCCTTCCTCCAGGTACAAAAGCAAATCGACCCCCAAGTGAAGGTTTGCAATTCTTTGGAGGAATCAAGATTGATGCTAATACAAAGGTGATGACGGTAACACTACGTAACTTGGTAGGGAAAACTCTTTACAGTGTAGATTTGCCGCCAGAAGCATAAATCTCTAAAAGCGCAGCGAAATTTAGCCAGTTAGATAGAGTAATTACGCTATTTTTTACTCTATCTACTGGCTTTGTTGTTTTTTGCTGAGATATTGAGGGATGAAAAACTTGGCGTTCCTGGATGACGGTATGATTGAATCACGCAGAGGCATAGAGAGAAGCTTGCAGTTAAGCAATGCCAAAAACCTTATAGTAGAAGTAAAATCCTAGTATTTTTGGAGTTGATGATGCTTAAGCAACTCATCCTTGAAAATTGGAAAAGTTTCCGTTACGCAGAGCTTCCACTTGACCCGTTGACTGTTCTAATTGGGACAAATGCAAGTGGAAAATCTAATGTAGTTGAAGCTTTGGAATTTCTACACAGAATTGTGAGGGGTGAAACTATCAAAGTTGCTATAGGAGGAGATACAAAACTTTCTAATATTCGTGGTGGTGTAGATTGGGTTGCTTTTAAACCTGAAACACAATTTGCATTAAAAGCTCTTGTCCCAACAACAGACACTAATATTGATTTATTATATGAAATTAAAGTACAAACAAAACCTGATATTAAGATTTTACAAGAATCTGTGGAATTAATAGATTATAACGATTCGTCTGAGAAAGATGTCATACTTTTATATGAAAAAGATGCCAAGCAATCTTACCTGTCAGAGCCTATGATTAAACTTAATAAGATTGATAATGATATTGATGAAGGAATAGAAGATTGGAAAGATTCTCAGAAAAAAATAAAATATTTGCAGACAAGTATAGAAATATTAATAGATAATATCAATAATATTGAGGATTTAAAGGCACAATCACATGAACAAGTTAAAACCTTAGAAAAAGTGAATGAATTGATAAATAACAGTTTTACAAGTCGTAAGAATTCCTTGGATAAGATAAAATTAGAAAGTAACTCTTTAAGAAATCAAATAGTACAGATTGATAATATTATTTCTACATTATCAAACATTTTCACTTTCAATCCTATTCCTTCTAAAATGCGGGATTACTCACCATTATCTGATAATCTTGAAAGTGATGCCTCTAATATTGCAGGTGTACTAGCAGCATTGAATGATAAAGAAAAAAGTGAAGTAGAAACAACTTTATCTAGATACATCAAAGATTTCCCAGAAGGCGATATTCAAAAAGTATGGACGGAAAAAGTAGGTAGGTTTGGTACTGATGCCATGCTTTACTGCCAAGAACAATGGAAGCCTGGACACATCACAGAGATTGATGCTAGAACTATGTCCGATGGAACTTTACGATTTATAGCAATTATTACAGCGCTGCTTACTCGACCAGAACGTAGTCAAATAGTAATTGAAGAAATAGATAATGGTCTTCATCCATCGCGTGCACAATTGCTGGTAAGAATACTACGAGAGATTGGCAGCAAAAGAAAAATTGATATTTTACTTACTACCCATAACCCGGCTTTGCTTGATGCTTTAGGCCCAGAGATAGTTCCTTTTGTGGTTGTTGCACACCGCGATTCTGAAACTGGAGAAAGTAAGCTTACACTTTTAGAAAATATTGATAATTTTTCTAAGTTGTTTGCATCATATTCTTTGGGTGATATGACAGCTAAGGGTGCAATTGAAAGAAGCCTTTCTCATAATGAATAGTTACTAATATGAGAAAGGTGCTACTGATCGATACATCGCTTTTATGCGTTTGGTTACAAGTTCCAGGTAGAGAAACTGCTGGTAATAATGAATGGAATTTTGAACGTGTAAATCAAAAAATTCAAGCATAAATCGACAAATCAACAACGCTGGTACTGCCTTTAACTAGTGTTATAGAAACAGGTAATCACATTGCACAAGCTAAAACAACAGATTCAGAAAGCAAACGTAGAACCGCTCAAAAATTTGCCGAAATCATAACTTGTGCAGCTGATGAAACAACACCTTGGGCTAAGTTCCGTGAGCAAATTGTTCTTTGGGAGGAGGAAGGATTGAAAGATTTAGCGGCTAAATTCACTAATCAAGTTGTAGAAAAGACTTCTATGGGTGATGCCAGTATTGTAATCTTGGGTAGGCACTATCACCAAAAGGGTTTTCATGTAGAGTTTCTGACTGATGATGACAAGCTAAAATCCCAAGAACCACCTCCACCACAACCACCTAGACGCCGAAGCAGTTAAACAAAAGCGTAAAATATCCTTGAGCAACGTTTAACTCTTCCGTAAATCAGTTATTGCTGATTGGGTTATTTGCTTAATCGCCTCTAAATCAAGTGGTGGTGTTTCACTTTCCATTCCCAACCACAAAAGATATTCAATATTCCCAGCAGGGCCAGTAATTGGCGACCAAGTTAAGCCTTTGTATTTCCATCCTAATTCTTGGGCTACTTGCAACACCTGGAAAATAGCATCAGCTTGGTCATTTGGATCGCGCACAACCCCTTTTTTACCCACACGCGATCTACCGACTTCAAACTGTGGCTTGACTAACAACACAGCTTCCCGATTAGCTTGAGTTAGTTGCCACAAAGCAGGCAGAATCTTGGTTAAAGAAATAAACGATACATCGACCACCGCCAAATCAGGAATCGGGTCATCCTCGCCATATAACTCATCTGGTCGTAGTTGTCGTAAATTGGTGCGTTCCCGCAAAATCACCCGCGAATCATTTCGCAACCGCCAGTCAACTTGTCCGTAACCGACATCAATTCCGTAAACTTGTTTTGCTCCAGCTTGCAAGAGACAATCAGTAAAACCACCAGTAGAAATCCCCCCATCTAAACAAATGCGTTCTGCTACGGGAATGGCAAATACTGACAAAGCTTTGGAGAGTTTTTCACCGCCTCTAGAAACAAAAGGCGATCGCACTTTAATATTTATTTGAGCCGAAATATCAACTTCTGTACCAGCTTTATCAACTAACTGCTGATTAACAGTGACTTCCCCCGCCTGAATTAGCCGTTGTGCTAAGGCGCGAGAAGAACATAAATTTAACTCTACTAATAATGTATCGAGTCGCTGTTTAGCCAATTAACTAGACTCTCCTGGTAAGATTAAAGTCAAAGCACGATTGATAATTTCTTCTCGGTTAACCAGCTTTTCTAATTCTTCTAACTCATAACGACCTTCTTCTACTTCAAGCGTTGCTTCATCAATGGCATTAAAATAGGCTTCTGCTAAGATTTCTAACAATTCTTCTGGCGTGAGATAATAGCCCCCCGCTTTACGCCGCTTATTTTCGCGTTGAATTTCCCGAACCGAATTCCGAATTGAGACTTCCCAACAGCGAGTCGTGCGATTTTCAGCTTGTTGTTTAATTAGATGCAACAGCAAAATCACTGCATAGCTACGAATCGTCTTGATTATGTCATTTCGGCTCATTTCTGTTAATTCTTCAACTATAATCAATGCTCCTTCAACATCGCCTTTAACAAGCAAGTCTTTCAAACTTAATAATTCTTCCATCATCAGCGCCTCAAACATTGGCAACTTCCATTGTGGCTCTATAAGATAAACTAATGCGTTTCATCTATGAGCGATCGCATACTTTAGCCAGTCTAATTCAACTGTCCAGCTTACAATAAACGCTAAAGGAGTTTTTCCTTAAGCAATTCAGAGCGATCGCAACTACATACCATTATCCTTTTGAAATATACAGAGTTTTTTTATATAATCTCCCTAATATAAGGCTTAAGAAAGCACAGCCATAACAGATATTCGGCAGCAAATTGCCACACAAAAAGAGAGATCGCATCTGTTGTTACTCCAGGGCTAGGGAAAGCTTGTTTCTCGCAGGTACTTGACGGACGCGGTTACAGCTACGCTTTTCTTGCCTTTGGTATTGGCAACAGAGGTGTCACGGTTAAGACATCCAATTAGAGGGGATCGTCTGCTTTGGCTCCCTTCACGACGGAAGGTGTCACAGCCTTTCGTAGACTTTTCCACATGACATGAAAAGTAAGGCCGAGGTATAAGGGATCGTTGGTTATTGTCCAACCATCTGCTGTCAGTGCTTTAATGACTGCGCCGTGGTAGATATCTCTGGCAGGCATTAGTCGAAAATAGCTCCTAAAACACAGCTTTAATCTAATAAAACTATTTTACAGAGGCGCGATCGCTAATTCAAAATATCGCCTATTCATCCTCATCATAATTAAACATTAAAACAAATTTTTGTTTAGGTAAAACTAACATAGGTAGATATATAGGATGACCATCCCATTTATTACTTTCTAGACAACAAATATTTTTTTGCATTAAGAAAAGTAAACGCACCTTGCCAATTAAGGCAAAGTGCGATGTTTTTTAAGTCCACTTACGCGAACTTTGTTTGTATAGTTCCGCGATTTATAATCGCCAGGGCTAGATGCTAAATATCCTGTTCGCTCAACTCGCGTGTGATGTGATCAAACGGTTCATCCACAAAAGCAGTATTAACCACACCTGCGGCTGCCACTTGTTCCTTAATCAGATCCTTGAGAATCTGGATACCGCGAACCGTAGGTCCAATTGGCACTCCTAGAGAATTGTAAGTTTCCCGCAGCCCTTGCAGCACACGCTCATCTAATACATTTGTGTTCCCAGCAACTAGCGCATAGGTGGCGTAGCGCAGGTAGTAGTCCATATCCCGCAGACAAGCCGCATAACGACGAGTTGTATAGGAATTTCCACCGGGACGAATCAATTCTGGCAGTTCTTCAAATAACTTTAAACCAGCTTGCTTGACAAGTGCAGCCGCATTAGAATTTATCGCCGCCGCCGCTTGTACTCTTGCTGTACCACTGTCAAAGTAGGACTTTAGGCTATCGATCGCATTCCGGTCAAAATACTGACCAGCTAGGTCATAATTCTTAATTAAACTTGTTACTGCATCGCGCATTCCTTTTTCTCCCAATCCTTGCTATTTATGGTTTGATATTTATTTGGCTGCACTAATGCAGCAGTAAATTTTTGTGCTATTTAAAATAGATTTGGCACAAAAACAATTTATCCACTATTTAAGGATTTTATGCCAAAGTTGACCCCTGATGTCATGAACTTTCCAGTTTTGTACAGATGATCGCCGAAAGGTTAATATAATTTGATAATCCAGATATCTGTAACGTAGACTACAAAATCTACCAATGTCTAGTATTTAAGATATTTCAGGTGTGTCACGGTTTGATTGAGATCAGCAGGGTTAGGATGCAATGTAAGATTCTAGTTTTACTTTAGGAAATTGGTAGAGAAGGAGTAACAATGACAACACCACAAGAAGTCTTGAAGAGAATTCAAGATGAAAAAATTCAACTGATTGATCTCAAATTCATCGATACAGTAGGTACTTGGCAGCACCTCACACTGTACCAAAACCAAATTGATGAGACTGCATTCACTGATGGCGTACCTTTTGACGGTTCCAGCATCCGGGGTTGGAAAGCGATCAACGAATCGGACATGACGATGGTACTCGACCCCAACACTGCTTGGATCGACCCATTCATGGAAGTTCCAACGCTAAGTATAATTTGTAGCATCAAAGAACCCCGCACAGGCGAATGGTACAACCGTTGCCCACGCGTTATTGCCCAAAAAGCAGTAGACTACTTAGTTTCCACTGGTCTTGGTGACACAGCCTTCTTTGGCCCGGAAGCTGAGTTTTTTATCTTTGACAGTGCTAGGTTTGCCCAAACTGCTAACGAAGGCTACTACTTCTTAGACTCCGAGGAAGGTGCTTGGAATTCCGGTAAAGCCGGTACAGATGAAAAACCCAACTTGGGTTACAAACCACGCTTCAAAGAAGGTTACTTCCCAGTTTCACCGACGGATTCTTTCCAAGATATCCGTACAGAGATGCTGTTGGTAATGGCACAATTAGGTGTGCCCATTGAAAAGCATCACCACGAAGTTGCTACTGGTGGTCAGTGCGAACTGGGTTTCCAGTTTGGGAAGTTGATCGAAGCGGCTGACTGGCTAATGATTTACAAATATGTCATCAAGAACGTTGCCAAGAAACACGGCAAAACCGTTACCTTCATGCCAAAACCGATTTTTGGCGACAACGGTTCGGGAATGCACTGTCACCAATCCATCTGGAAAGGTGGTCAACCTTTGTTTGCAGGTGATAAGTATGCTGGTTTGAGTGAAATGGCGTTGTACTACATTGGTGGTCTTCTCAAACACGCACCAGCGCTATTGGCAATTACCAACCCCAGTACTAACTCATACAAGCGCCTAGTCCCTGGTTATGAAGCGCCAGTGAACTTGGCTTACTCCCAAGGGAACCGTTCTGCTTCTATCCGTATTCCTCTATCTGGCACTAACCCCAAAGCCAAGCGTTTAGAATTCCGTTGTCCAGATGCTACTTCTAACCCTTACTTGGCATTTGCTGCAATGCTTTGTGCTGGTATCGATGGCATCAAGAACAAAATCCATCCTGGTGAACCCTTAGATAAGAATATCTATGAACTCTCTCCAGAAGAACTGGCGAAGGTTCCTTCAACTCCAGGTTCTTTAGAATTGGCGTTGCAAGCACTGGAAAAAGATCACGCCTTCTTGACAGAATCAGGTGTCTTCACGGAAGACTTTATCGGAAATTGGATTGATTACAAGCTAAGTAACGAAGTTAAGCAGTTGCAGCTACGTCCTCATCCCTATGAGTTTTACCTGTACTACGATGCTTAATTAAGAATCGTATCTAACTAAAATCGGACTTACGCAAAACTACACATTGTAGTAGGGGCAATTCATGTAGCTTTAGCTGACCGCAGGGTATTGCCCCTAAGAAGAAAATCTTTATTTTCGGCTATTGTTTGCGTAAGTCGTGTAAAAGTAATAAGTTTTGCCACCCTAGAGTATAGGGTGGCTTTTTTCCAGAGTTGTCAGTTGAGACATTCACTCAAAAACCAACCTTAAAAGTATTGAAACTTAGCTCATGGAAGCATGACTAGGCCCATAAATCATCCGAGCGCTAGCATCTACCTTCCCTTGAATCGGGTTCCAGTAGTGAGATGCTTCTTCAGGAAGACCAAGTTCTTGTGCAGCCCGCATCAGCATTGATTGTTGGCGATTCTTGACTTGCTGATGTTCACGCACCATTAACGCACGAGATTTATCTGCAATAGACATAACCATAGTCCTCTCTATTTTGTGAATATATAATTTTTGGTTTTCTTACAAACAAATATAGCAAAAATTCTGTAACAATAGCTACTTTTTACAAAAATTTATATTTGAGCAAGAGTCCAAATATTTTTGACAGAAGCCCCTGACTTGATTGCTCTTTTCAATTCTTTAATCTGTCTTGAAAAGTTTGCTCAAACTCCTCCACCCCCGCATGCAACTTTTGTCTTTGACACGCTCTTCGCGTTCGCAAAATCCAAAATCCAAAATCCAAAATTGTGTGACCTCGCAGCCTCTAGCTTTGCCAACAATAGATAATTGATTCGTTACAATTATTTACATAAAATAACTATAAGTAGTCAAACCTGAAGCTATTTTTATGACTGACAATTTAACGAAGCTGACTTATCAGACCTTTCAACAAAGCAAAAATTACTTTGGTCTGGCACACAGAATATTAACCTCACGGTTGAGTAACCTGGTGTATCCGACGCTTAAACAAAAGACCAAACCAATCCCAAAGGAGGTTCTACTCAAACTTCAAGAGAGATTGAATCAGCTGCTGGAAACAGACTGGCAAGATGCCCAAAAAGGTCTATATCCCCAAAGTTTGCTGTTTGACAACCCTTGGAAAGACTTTTTCCGCTACTATCCGCTAGTATGGCTAGATTTACCTCAAAGTTGGGAGCGGACTGAACGAGGGAATTATCAAGATTTTTCGCCGGAGATAGACACAGATGGTTATCCCAGCTACTACGTGCAGAATTTCCATGACCAAAGCAATGGCTATTTGAGTGATCTGTCAGCCAATTTATACGACTTACAGGTGGAAATTGTTTTTGGAGGGGCAGCTGATACAATGCGGCGGCGAATTCTCGCTCCTCTCAAGCAAGGGCTGAAAGTTTTTGAGTCCGTTTCACCACGGCAGGCTCGGATTTTGGATGTAGCTTGTGGAACTGGGCGAACTCTGAAGTTGATTCGGGCTGCATTGCCTCAAGCATCACTGTTTGGCACGGATTTGTCACCAGCTTATTTGCGGAAAGCAAACAAACTATTATCCCAAATTCCGGGAGAATTGCCGCAACTCTTACAAGCGAATGCCGAAGAGTTACCCTATATAGATAACTATTTTCATGCAGTAACTTCTGTTTTTCTCTTCCATGAGTTACCAGCGATCGCACGTCAAAGTATCATTGAGCAATGCTTCCGGGTGACAAAACCAGGAGGAGTCTTTATTATTTGTGACTCAATTCAATTGAGTGATTCACCTGAGTTTGAACATATGATGGATTCTTTCCCCGAAGCTTACCATGAACCCTATTACAGGGATTACACCACTGATAACTTGGTAGAACGCTTGCAGAGAGCAGGCTTTGAGAATATTGAGATGCAAGTCCATTTTATGAGCAAGTATTTCATTGCTCATAAGCCATGTTGAGATGCACCATTCCCTTATTCTTCACGTAAAATTCATCTAAAAAAGCCAGATGCAAAATTTTGCATTTGGCCTTGGGTGTAAAATAATTAAAATGACTAAGGTGATCTAGCAGATTCTTCTTAATATTTATTTCGTCGGGAGCCATCTGCGAGGAGAAGGAACCAGGGTGCAAGAGTAAGTCAGGAATAGTAAGATTTATTACCAAGTGGAATAAACCTATACTACTTGTGCGAATCCATGCCCTAGATTAGCTCAGATGAAAGGAAAGGGATTTTATGCTTCGGCAAAGGACGCTAAACAGGTGTCGGAGTGAAGATCAATTAGTTGCTGATGTAGATAACTAGCTACTCAATCTATGAGAACAAAACCTATTGGGCAATAAAGTGAAGTTGCCTGAAGACTGTTTCCTCAACAAGCAAAATGTCTAAATTAGATGTGCTTTAGATTAACTGATAGCCTAATTTACATCTATTTCTAGAGCCGTTGAGGATTGAGACGCAGAGCTTCCCAGCAATATAAGCAACAGTTGTGTAGCTTTTGAGGAGTTGGTGATGCTGTTGATCAAGGCACTTAATTTGATTTGCGTTTTGATCGCCAGGATTGACGCCAACTATATATACAAAGCTTGCAGTTGAAATACCAAGCGATCGCTGAAGATTTTCGGATGTCAACTGTATATATCTTTACCAGAAAAGCTGTGTAAAAGATGTTAGCACAACAGCCGATTTTCTGATACTTTGGTTCTTTTGGGAAAAGAGGCATTACCCGAAGGTAATTAAACCACAGCATACATATTTCCGAATTTTTGCGTTACTTCTCTACGCCCACTACCGCGATGACGTGGCACATCATCTGCATTTTGTTCAGATGCTGCCGAGAGCCACTGTTCCGAAGCAGGCGTGGAAGGCAGCCCATAGGATAAGTGATTGACCATTGTTTGGCAGTTATAAGCTAAGGGGCCGAACACCAGACTCGATACTAAAAGTGAAATGGCAGCACGCATAGAAGATGTCTATTTTGGAACTCTCCACTTCACTGATACTTAGCTTTTTGATTAATATCCGGACAAATCATCAAAAAGTATTCTGTTTTACTGAAAATAAACTCTTCTTACCCTTGGTTTAAATGTTCGACTAATAACCAATTAGCAAAGTGATTCTGATGACCCCACAATGTAACTAATTGTTCGTGGGGATAAGTGCGTAATTGCTCGTCGATATGCGATCGCAAAGTCACAAGCTGCCAATTTTGACCTTGATATGCGGCTGGTGCTGTGACAGTGAATCTGTATTCTTGCTGTGACAAGCGGTAGAAAATGCCTTTGAAACAGTTACTTTCCCGAATTATTGCCTGGGAGTGTGGGTACTCATTCCCCGATGGGCAAGGGCAATCGCCACTAACTGGATAGGCTTGTGGGTTATCTAAGTAATACAGTTGCCAGTGCCGCCAATCCGAACGATTGGGTGGAAGATTAAATAAAGGAATAATTGCTGTTTTTGAGCGATTATCTGACAATAAAGCTGTTTGCAGCGTCTTAACAGGTAAATCCCTCGGCTGGCAGTTTAACTCAACACACATCGCTGCTGCCATCCCTGCTGCTTGACCAATGCCCATAACCACAGGTTGTAATCTGGTGGCGCCATTGGCAATGTGAGAGACAGAAATATTCTTTTCACAGACTAAGAAACCATCTGTTGTGGCTGGAATTAAACAACTGTAGGGAATTGTAAAAGGAGTCCCAGTCCAACGTCCTCCCCAACGGATAGATTTAGGTTGCAGTGGGAATTGAACACCAGGATAATGATGATCATTGGCATAGTTACCAACTGCGATTGCTTCGCAAACGCCAAGGGCGAACGGATCATTAAATATAGATGCAACTCTACCTCCAGCAACGGGCAAAATATCCTGTTCTCGGACAGTAGTTAGCCCCACCAAGCGGCGGCTTTCGCGGTAGTAGGGATGCAGTGCAAAAGCTGTAGGAGTGTGAGGAAATAGTTTTTTTGCTAAACCATAGCGACGACCAAGCTGATTTTGGATAAAATGGGCAAAATTTTGGCTGTGCCAGCGAGATTCTTGGATGAATTCACCTCTGGATAGCTCTGACTCTATCAGTCGGTCTACTCCTTGGCCGTAGTCATTGCCACAGATTGGCCAATTAATCATAAACAGACCACCAGGCAAGCGTCCGTAATTCAAAAAGCGCAAACCTCGCGCGTCCGGGTCTCCCGGCGTGAGAGTTTGCAAGACTGTCTCTGCTCCATAGCCATCCCAAGCACCTGTAAACTGAGATGGATTATAATTAGGGGCGGGCGGAATTTCTGGAGCGATCGCTTCACCAAAGTCTTGCATAATCACTACCGAAGTGGGCGCTTGCACAGGATATCTTTGGGTTAAAGAGTTAAAAGTCACTGGGGCGCTGGGTTCTCCCCACTCAGATTGCAATTCCCAGCCCCATCGGTAAGGTATCTCAGCTAAAGCCAATAAATCTCCTAATTCTGTGCCATCGAGAATAATTTTGGCTGTGACAGCAAAATCAGCAAAGCGGACACCAGTAATAGAATCACTCTGTCGGAATACCTCTATTGGCACTTGTCCAGAAATCCAGTGCAGATTTGGCAATTCCTGCACCCAATCTGCAAAAATCTCTGCCCCAATCCGAGGATCGTAGCTAAAAAAGCTTACCCAGCTGTTATCTAATCCTCCCGGTTGTCGTTGTCGCAATTCCTGCAAAAACGCCCCCCATAACCCCGTTTGAAAGGCTTCTAATTCGTTGCCATCGGGTACAGATACTCCTGCCGAAGTCAGCATCCCCCCCAACCAAGCAAATTCACTTACCAGAATCGTTTTGGCTCCTCGTCGCGCGGCTTGAATAGCAGCCGCAGTGCCTCCGGTTCCCCCACCGACAACTAAGATATCAGCTGTGTATGTCTGATTAACCATTGCTTAACCTCACTGGAGTTTCGACATATTCTCCTCAGATAGCTTGGCATCAGACAAGATAATTTATTTTATTTTTCAGATACTTGGTAGATATAGGGTTATATGTAATTTCGGAATGACTTGTATTATTTAGTCTGGCTCATGAGAACTTTTTCTAAATGGATATGAATTAGTACAACTTGTATATACATCTAAAGATAGAGGTTATAACTAAATATTTGTAATTAAACTTAACATAAATCTAAACTCTATGGATTACTACTATTTAAGTAATATCAAAGTCTTATGTTGATTAATTGTTTGAAAAAGAATGATAAATTAAGTATAAATAAGGGTAGCCATGTCTCAAATGTTGAGATAGCACTCTTTATAGATAAAATAAAAAGTAATATCTGGCAATTTGGTATTCTATTTTGGCTTTTTGGAATAACCGATAGAAGCATAGCTGCATTTGCTGATGGTTATCTATCTGCTATAGAAATATCTCAGTTATTTACAGCCTCTTTCCTTTTTGTGAGTTGGCTATATCTCAAGCCGGAGGAAAGCTTCAATAGCAATGATTTAGTCCCTAGCCAATATCAAGAATATCTTGATCGTACTCAAGCTAACAAAATTCAATTAAAAAAGCTCCACATGATTAGTCAGGAGTATATTTTACCGTTTCCTTATATTTGCCAAATCTATCATCTATTGAACTTAAAACATTTGGAAACAGTTCATCGGTTTAGCCTTACTAATCTTAAAGTTCTTAATATTAGCCACTTTCAGACCACAAACAACGGTGGGATAATCAAATTTCAAACAATATTAGATTCGCCAGCTAATCCTCTGAGAATTTGGCGACAGCCGACTGTGGAAGTGGATTTAATCTTACATACTCCCTACACTATTGAACTGAGTATTCCAGTCTACAATCAGAAAAGAATATTTGTTATATTTTATGCTTTCCCCTTAAATGACTCAGAGCATCACCTATTTATAGATATTTATAGTGACCTAGAGTGGCCAAAGCCATTATTACAAATAATATTGCATTTTGCTTCTTGTTTGACACTCTTTGAAGATTTGCCCTATCTAAGTGCTTTGGCTGAGAAAAATATAGAGCGTTTATTCAACTTAAATAGGACTTCAAATCACGAGACTGCGTTGCTGTTTAAAAGATTCGTTGAGCTATATGGTTCGAGTGGAGAAACAACTAAATTACTTGCAGCAAGGGAAGAGAGACGCGATTAATCGCGTACAGGAGTTGGGAATTTAAAACTCATAATCTTCTGATTTTGTTAAGCGCGTGATAGTAAGGGAGCAGCAGCTAGTAAGGTTTTGGTATATGGGTGCTGAGGATTAGCAAAAATAGTTTTTGTCACGCCGAGTTCGACAATTTTACCGCCATTCATCACGGCAATACGATCGCACAAAAATCTCGCTAACCAAAGATCATGAGTGATGAACAGATAAGTTAACTCAAACTCTTCCTTTAATTGCAACATCAAATCCAGCACTTGTGACTGCACGCTAGCATCTAACATACTCACCGGTTCATCGCAAATAAGAAGTTTAGGGTGAGTAATCAAAGCACGAGCGATCGCAACTCGTTGCTGTTGTCCCCCAGACAAATCTGATGGATAACGCTCATAATACACTTCTGGCGGTGTTAACCCAACTTTTTCTAGCATCCATAAAACCTCTTCTTTTGCCTTAGTAGGATTGGCCAGATTGTGGATAAATAAAGGGTCAGCGATACTTTCTCCCACTGTCATTGCTGGATTAAGACAAGCATGAGGGTCTTGAAAAACCATTTGTATTTGTCGCCGTGAGCAGCGAATTTCTTGACGCGAGAGTTTAGTTAAATCCTGCCCTAAAAACTCAACTTTGCCACTAGTGGGGCGAATTAGTTGCAAAATTGTTCGTGATAGCGTACTTTTACCACAACCTGATTCCCCAACTAAACCGAGAATTTCTCCTGGATAAAGATCCAGGTTAATACCATCCACTGCTTTAATTGTCTGTGCTTGTGTGTTAAACAGTCGTTCGATAAAGTTAGGTTCTATAGTGTAGTATTGCTTCAGTTCAGTAACACTCAAAATTGGGGATTGCTGATTAATAATCGGTAATTGCTTTTCTGCGTCATTGACAATTATCAATTCTCCATTATCTTTTACTGCTTGAATGTGTAAAGCTGCTTTTAAGAGCGATCGCGTGTATTCATGTTGAGGGTGTCTAAATACGGTTTCTGTAGAACCCATTTCGACTATCTTACCGTTGTACATAACGCCAATGCGATCGCAATACTCAGCCACCATTGCTAAATCGTGAGAAATCAGCAGCAATCCCATGTTTTCTTCACCGCACAGGCGAGTTAATTCTTTTAATATCTGCGCGGAAACTGTCACATCTAAACTGGTGGTGGGTTCATCGGCAACAATCAACTTCGGGTTGAGGAGTAAAGCTAAGGCGATCGCTACCCGTTGGCGCATTCCACCGCTAAACTCATGAGGATACTGATTCCAACGACTAGCTGGAATATTCACCTTTGCCAAAGTAGCAAGTGCTTTTTCTTTGGCTTGACGCGTTGATAATTCTGGTGAGTGCGCCTGAAGGGTTTCGATACAATGCTTACCAATCGTCATCAGTGGATCAAGCCGTGTCATCGGATCTTGAAAAACTAATGCGATCGCTTCTCCGCGAAACTTCCGCAACTGGTTAGGCATCAAGTCAAACACCGACTGTCCTTGAAATATCACCCGTCCCTCAACATGACTAGACGCTGGTAGTAAACGCATTACTGCGCGTCCGATAGTTGACTTACCACAACCCGATTCTCCCACCAATCCCATTCTTTCACCTGGTTGCAAGGTGAAAGATACATCATCAACCGCCCAGCTTGCTTCTTCTCCACTCCGCCCAGGATAGGCAACTCGTAGATTTTCGATACAGAATAAGGCTTCACTCATAGTTAGTTATCAGCCTGAGCTACCAGCTTTTATAATTTTAAATTTAAGATAGTCTATCAGATTAGTATTAGACCTTAGTTGTGCCAATATCTTTTATTGTCTTAGCGATCGCAACGAGTTCCGCCAATGTTCTATCATACTAATTTATACCGCTTGTCTCAAGTTTTATTCGTTCATGTAGGAGACGCGGAAGTTTGCCTATCTTTATGTCTAGTTAATTGAGATGGTAGCTGGATTTACGTCGTGGTGTAGTAGTTTAGCTGATTAATTCACCCATTTGTGGGAGGTAATTAACAAGGAAATAAGTGTACTTTGGTTATAATCCGACCAACACAAAATGGTTTTAAGCGGCATTCACGCAATAAATGTATCAATCATGCTAAACCTGATATTCACCGGATATATAAAAATAAAACCCTTGGTGGTTTCAACAGCTTTTTTCCTGGCTTTACAAACTTGTGCTAATGCTCAACAAGCCTTCTCTAGTTTGACTCCAGCACAAGCTCAACATTTATCCCGTGACTTGGTTCCATATAATTCTCAAGACTTTTTTAGGCAAGGAAAAGATTCGATTGAGAGAGAAATTCAAATTCTTAGGCAAAGGCAACTGCGGTCAATTAAACCTGTTCTTAAGATTGATTCAGTACCGCAGATCAAAAGACCATATACTCAGCAAAAACTTTAACATCTTATTATCTAAGTAATAATCATTATCCTTCTATGACACCTTATTAGGACTTACGCAAAACTAACGAATTGTAGGGGCAATACCCTGCGGGTTCGCGTAGCGTTCCGTAGGAAAGCTAAAGCTACATGAATTGCCCCTACGTAAATTCAAGGTTTTGGCGATTTTTTGCGTAAGTCCTGTTTATAATTGAGCGATCGCTACTAGTTTCCTGATAGCAGGGTTTTTGTGTTTTCAATAAACTTTGCAACACAAATTTACAATTTTAATCGTCTAGCAAATTCATCAACGCCTGAATTTCAACGTCTTGCACCTCTGATAATTCATCCTGTAACTTTAATAGTTCATTCTGTAATCCTTCTGCTACATAGAGCATATTAGATTCTTGGGCAATTTTTAGCTGATTTTCTTTAATTTTGATTTGTTTAAGCAAGTTCTTTTCAACATGAATTGAATTGTAATGTTGAGCAATCATAGCTTTACATTTTTTATCAATCTCTAGAGTGCAATTAAATTTACCATCTATGTATTATTCCACAGTTTTATGATTTTTTAAATATCTGGTGATTTAATCTTGATTACTCGTTGTGTCTACGTATATATATAGCGTTTCCTAATCACATGAGGTACATCATAGCCCCTCCCCGCTTGCTCTTAGGGGGTTGGGGTGGGGTTTTTGTACCTCACAAAGGCCGATAACTGCTATAAGATTGGTTGACTCAGTGTTAATTTTTAGATAACACACATTAAATTGTTTGTTATTTCACCAAGTCTTGTGGATATGTTAAACGTTTTTTTGTGAACATTTATGAACTTAAAGTTTAATTCAAGAAACATTTTTACATTTGTAAAAGTTCTATCTACAATGCTTATAACAAGCGCAATTGGATTAGAATCGTGGAATATTTATGCAGTAATAAATAATAGTCATCTACCAAGCAGCCTTAATCCAATTTTTTGGATTGAGCGTTTTGCCATGACGAGCCATTTTATCGAAAGTATTATAGCAACTTTTTATGCAACCTCAAGAAAAAAGATGCCAATAAAATATGCTATTTATACTTTTTTTGTAGGCACAATTGGGTTGTTAGAACTCTTCTCTCAAGAGAATGACTATTAAGGCTTCTTTGCAGGAGTAGGCGTAACGTCTGGCAGAGAATAATTCTTTGTTGAGTAATTTAATTTATTCCTTGTAAGTCCGCGATTACAATCCAAGTTCAGCAAACACCTCTGGAGAGAACATATCCCACAATACCTGGAAATATGGCATCAAAGTTTCAGCTTGTTGAGGAGTTAAGCTAATGTCTATTTCTTGCCTCAGCAAATTTAGCATTTGACGGACTATTTCCCAGTGGACTTTTAATCTGGGATACAGCATTACACATAATGGAAATAACTCTTCTTGGATAGCTCCACAGCTTGTTTCTAAAGCACATACCCACAGGTATATTTGAAACATTTCTACATCACGAATACTAGAAGTCTTAACTATTGGATTACTTAATCCACCAGACATTGAGTTGTAATTTGGATAAATTTTAATTATTTTTTGGCAAATCCTCTTAGCAATTTGTGTACTAATTGGTAGTAACTTTTGCACTGCGGATAATGCTACAGAATCAGAATCATGGTTAGCTGCTGCTTCATAAGCACGTTGCAGTGGCATATACAAATGGTCATCAATAACTTTAAAGTATGTACTAATAAGTGATTGTTCTATTGGCTCAAGTGATTGTATGAGCATTTGACTTGTGTAATGAAACTGCATACTTACAAAGCCAATAACTCTAGGATCATGACTTGTGTATTTCTTTCTGAGCTTTCCTATATCTGCACCAATTACTGTAGCCAGCTTGCTAGGAGCCACTTGTTCTGTATAAACATCTAATGCCTGTTGATAAAGTGGATCCTCTGAGTCAACCAAATTCCTTACCAAAGAAAGAGGTTGTGATGTTGTTTGTTGAGTATATACATCCAAAGATTTTTGGTAAATCTTAAAAGAATCCCCTGCGATTTCCCACGGATTAATTAGGTTTAAGTCTATGCCATGTTGTTTAATTTCTCTTGATAATAATTCCTCAGTTTTATTCCAGGCTCTTGCACTAACACTTCGCAAAGAATCCAATACTTTTTGAGCAGTTTTCTTTCGTCCCTCTGGTGATACTATCTCTGATAAATTAGGTAGTTCTATTTTTTCTGCCTTATCAGTATCAACATCAACCTTGAGATTACCTATATATTTTTTAGCCCATTGTTGTGCTAAAGATTCAACGGCCATGTTATTTCCTTGACTAGAAATTGATTTTAAATGATTTAGGGGAAACTCTTTTACAATACCCATACTTAATATATCCTTATTAACATACTACTGTTATAAATATTAACATTAATTAATTTAATTAGAATATTTTTTATACAAAGATTAGTATGG